>NZ_JBLZNJ010000006.1:0-187947 GCF_051194155.1 Halorubrum zhoui
GCTTCAATGAACAGGTGTACGTGGTCGGGACGGACCGTAAGCGCCAGTACTTCGAGGCCGAGTTCGTCGGCTTTCTCTTGGATGAGTGCTTCGAGTCGGTCCTTTGCCTCGCCAGTGAGTACCGATTTGCGGTACTTCGGGCACCAGATGAAGTGGTAGTGCAAGCGGTGGACCGAGGTCCGCTCTTTGCTATACCCGCGAGGCATTGGCAGTATATAGATGTGCCACACAAATAAGTGTATTACATCCATTGAGACCCCGGTCGGGCCATCGTCGGCGGTTGTGGCCAATTCATCCGCTCAGACCCACCCGTGAACGGGTGGGGTTCCGCTCGATTAAGTCTCATTCATTCGGCGGCACCGAGCCCAGACGGCCCGCGACGCCGGCCGAAGACGGCTGACGGTCGGGCGCGCTACGTCGTCGCGTCCGTCGGGACGCGCTCGAGTGTCGCCTCGACAGTTCGCAGTGCGGTCGCGCCGTCTCGCCGAGACACCACGACGAGGAGGGTGTCTCCGGCGACGCCCGCGGCCGCGACGGAGACGTCGACGGCGACGAGCGCGTCGAGTATCGCCGCGAGCGTTCGGGCACCCACGTCGCCGGTGACGAGGAGTGCGGTGTCGTCGCCCGCGTCCGCGATCGCGGCGGTACCGACTCGGAGCAAGACGTCGGCGTCTTCTGGCGTGGCCGAGGGCCCGTCGACGACGCCGACGCCACTCCGCATCGAGACGCTCGCTTCGTGCGTGGCGGCCGCGTACGCGGGGAGGTCGTCCCGGAAGCGCCGGAGCGCGGCCGCGACCGCCTCCTCGTCGCCGTCGAGTCCGGCCGTCGAGGTGAGCCACGCTGCGGCGGCGGCGTAGTTCACCACGCCTGCACGGAGCGCGTCGAGGAGAAACGGCCGGGCACGAACCGCCTCGCGGGTGTCCGCTGCGAGCGACATGCCCCCCGGTGCGGCTGGGACGCTAATGGTCGTTTCGCTCCGCGCGTCGCGGTGGAAGGCGAGACGTTCGCAGGGTGTGACTCCTGTCGAAGTCGATAAAAGCGCCGCCGCCCGAACAACGGTATGCAGTCGCTCGTCATCGTCGCGCACGGCTCACACCTGAACCCCGACTCGAGCGCGCCGACGTACGCACACGCCGACACGATCCGCGCGGCCGGCGCGTTCGACGAGGTGCGCACCGGCTTCTGGAAAGAAGAGCCACACTTTCGCGAGGTGCTCCGCACCGTCGAGGGCGACGACGTGTACGTCGTCCCGTTGTTCGTCTCGGAGGGATACTTCACCGAGCAGGTGATCCCCCGCGAGCTGCGGCTCGACGACTGGGACGTCACGGCGTGGGACTCCGACGGCCTCTCGGCGGACCAAGCCACGCTCGTCGCCGAAGACATCGAGCGGGAGGTCCACTACTGCGGTCCGGTGGGAACCCACGAGGCGATGACCGACGTGATCGTTCGCCGGGCCGAGTCGGTCACCGGCGACCCCGACGTCGGCGAGGGGGTCGGTCTCGCGGTCGTCGGACACGGCACCGAACGCAACGAGAACTCCGCGAAGGCGATCGAGTACCACGCCGACCGGATCCGCGACCGCGACCGGTTCGACGAGGTCCGCGCGCTCTACATGGACGAAGACCCCGAAGTCGACGACCTCCCCGACTTCTTCGAGAGCGACGACGTCGTGCTCGTCCCGCTGTTCATCGCCGACGGCTACCACACCCAAGAAGACATCCCCGAGGACGTCGGGCTCTGTGCGGACTACACCGACGGGTACGACGTGCCGACGGTCGTCGACGACACCCGCGTCTGGTACGCGGGGGCGGTCGGAACCGAGCCGCTCATGGCCGACGTGGTGCTCGAACGCGCCGCCGACGCGGGCGCCGACCTCGGGAGTGCCCTCGAGGACGTGCGCCAGACCACCCGCGTCGCCACGGGGGACTGAGTCGTGGACGACACCGCCACACCGTCGTCGACGTCGATCCCGGCGATCGACCTCCCGAGCGAGGCGTTCGATGCGGTGCTCGACGAGCTCGCGACGCGTGACCCGGGCGAGCCGCTCCGGTTCGAAGGGTTCACCGTCGAGACCGAGACGAGCAACGGCGACGCGACGACGTATCGGCTCGACCCGGCCGGCGACGAGCCGCAGACCGGTCTATCGGAGGCCGCACTCCACGAGGCGCTCGACGCCCGCGCGCCGGCGGTGACGGACTGGTACGCGTTCGAGCGCGCCGTCGGCGAGTTCGGCCCGAGACGGGCGTTCCTCCGCTGGATCGAAGACGCCGACGGCGAGACGGTCGCGACCCGTTACGCCGCGCTCGCCGAGGGGATCACCCGCGCGTGGGGCGAGCTACGGATCACGGCGACGGTCACCGACCGGGGCGCGCGGCGATACGACGTGCGCCACGTCGACGACGCCGGAACCCCGGTCGGAGACCTCGACCGGTACGACGACCCGCTCGACGCCCGCGACCTGGTGACGACCGACGCGGCGGGGCGGTACCGCCCGCTCAAGACTGCACCGACGCTCGCGGCCGGGTGGGTCTTCGCCGACCTCGGGCCGCACGACGCGTACGAGACGGTGGAGACGATCTACCCAGCGACCGTGGCCAACTGGCACCGCGAGCGGGAGGGCGACCTCGACGTGAGCCACTGGCGTGAGACGATGGCGCGGCAGTCGGGCATCTACGGCGTGGTGAAGACGTGGGACCGCGGCGAGGGATACGAGCACGTCAACTGGGTCGCCGAGTCGTGTTGTGCCGACTCACAGTGTCTCAAACGGCGCGAGTGGGAGTACGACGAAGAGACCGACCTCGACGTCGACGGCGGCGACGGCGTCTTTCCGTGTCGGGAGCCCTGCTCGCTCGTCGTCTCGGCGGCGCGCAAGTGGACCCGCCTCGAGAGCGAACAGCCGCGCTCGTACACCTTCGAGCTCACACCGAGCGAGAAAGAACAGCTCGAGACCATAGTCGACGCGGTCGCAGACGGCCGAGCAGACGAGATCCGCGAGGCCGACGTGAAAGACGGGGCGAACCGGTTCCGGGCGCGGTTCCTGCGGGCGAAGCGATTCGACGACAATGGGACCCTCTGTGGGGTGGCAACCGACCCGGACGACGCCGAGTGAGTCCCCGTCGATCGCGACGCCGGCGGTCGATTCGGTCCGCGCGAAAGCTTTAGACCGAAGAGCGGCGTACCCCTCTCCGATGAGTCGCGGTCCCGAGGTCATCGTCACGGAGAAGGACAACGCCGCCCGGCGGATCGCCGAGATCCTGAGCGACGGCAGCGCGTCCACCGAGCAGGTCGTCGGCGTCACCGTCTACCGCTGGGGCGGAAACCGGTGTATCGGGCTCTCGGGACACGTCGTCGGCGTCGACTTCCCGTCGGAGTACAGCGACTGGCGCGACGTTGAGCCGGTCGAACTGATCGACGCGCCGGTCGAAAAGACGCCGACACAGGAGGGGATCGTCGCCGCGCTTCGGACGCTCGCGCGAAACGCCTCGCAGGTCACCATCGCCACCGACTACGACCGCGAGGGCGAACTGATAGGCAAAGAGGCGTACGAACTCGTCCGCGAGGTCAACGAGGACGCCCCGATAGACCGGGTGCGGTTCTCGTCTATCACCGAGCGGGAGGTGACGGACGCGTTCGCCAACCCAGACGGCCTCGACTTCGACCTCGCCGCCGCCGGCGAGGCCAGACAGGTGATCGACCTGACGTGGGGAGCCGCCCTCACGCGGTTTCTCTCGCTTTCGGCCCGCCAGCTCGGGACCGACTTCATCTCCGTGGGGCGGGTCCAGGGACCGACCCTCAAACTGATCGTCGACCGAGAGCGCGAAATCCGCGCGTTCGACCCCGAGTCGTACTGGGAGCTGTCTGGAGCCCTCTCGAAGACCGACGGTGACCCGTTCGAGGCACAGTACTTCTTGAAGACCGACAGGGGGACCGAGGCGACCCGAGTCTGGGACGAGGCCGTCGCGGACACGCTCACCGAGGCGTTCGCCGCCACGGACGAGGCCGTCGTCGACGACGTCAGCCGACGAACGCAGACGGACGAGCCGCCGACGCCGTTCAACACCACCGCGTACATCCGTGCGGCCGGCTCGCTCGGCTACGGTGCCCAGCGCGCGATGTCGATAGCCGAGGACCTGTACACTGCCGGCTACGTCACCTACCCGCGAACCGACAACACGGTGTACCCGGACGACCTCGACCCGCGCGAGCTGCTCGAGTCGCTCGCCGCGTCCTCGCGGTTCGGTGACGACGCCACGTCGCTGCTCGACGCCGAGCCGATCGAGCCGACCGCGGGCGACGAGGAGACGACGGACCACCCGCCGATACACCCGACCGGCGACCTGCCGGGCGCGAGCGCCCTCTCTGAGGACGAGTGGACCGTGTACGAGCTGATCGTCAGGCGGTTTTTCGCGACGTGTGCGCCGGCAGCCGAGTGGGAGCGGCTGCGCGTCGTCGCGCTCGCAGACGGCGAGGCGACGGCGATAGCCGAGACGGCGGACCCGGTCGACGCGCTTCGGACCCCCGAGGAGGCCGACGGGACGCCCTCGCTCGCTGCCGACGGCGGACTTCGGCTGAAGGCGAACGGCAAGCGGCTGCTCGCGCCGGGCTACCACGCGGTGTACCCGTACCGCTCCAGCGACGAGCGGATCGTCCCGGACGTGACGGAAGGCGAGACGCTGACGCTAACGGAACGGCACACGGCCGCCAAGGAGACCCAGCCCCCGCGCCGCTACGGCCAGTCGCGACTGATAGAGGAGATGGAGGCCCGCGGAGTGGGAACGAAAGCGACCCGCCACCGGACCCTCGAGAAGCTGTACGACCGCGGCTACGTCGAGAGCGACCCGCCGCGACCGACCCGGCTGGCGGAGGCCGTCGTCGAGGCCGCAGAGGACTTCGCCGCACACGTGGTCTCCGAGGAGATGACCGCACAGCTCGAACGGGACATGCAGGCGATAGCCGCCGGCGAGAAGGCGTACGACGAGGTGACCGCCGCCTCTCGGGAGCTGCTCGAGACCGTCTTCGACGACCTCACCGACTCCCGCGAGGCGATCGGTGATCAGCTTCGGCGCTCACTCAAAGCCGACAAGACGCTCGGACCGTGTCCCGAGTGCGGCGCCGACCTGCTCGTTCGGCAGTCGCGGGGCGGCTCGTACTTCGTCGGCTGTGACGGCTACCCGGCGTGTGAGTACACGCTGCCGCTCCCCTCGACGGGGAAACCGCTGATCCTCGAAGAGACGTGTTCGACACACGACCTCCACCGCGTGAAGATGCTCGCCGGCCGGAAGACGTTCGTGCACGGCTGCCCGCGGTGTAAAGCTGACGAGGCCGACGAGACCGACGACCGGGTGATCGGCGCGTGTCCCGAGTGTGGCGAGGAGGCCGGCGGAGAGCTCGCGATCAAACGGCTCCGGTCGGGCTCGCGGCTCGTCGGATGCACCCGCTACCCGGCGTGTGAGTACTCGTTGCCGTTACCGCGTCGCGGCGAGGTCGAGGTGACAGACGAGCGCTGTGCGGAACACGACCTGCCACACCTGCGGATTCGAAGCGGTGACGAGCCCTGGGAGCTCGGGTGTCCGATCTGTAACTACCGCGAGTTTCAGGCGCGTGAGGCGGGCTCGACGCTCCAGACGATCGACGGCATCGGCGAGAAGACCGCCGAGAAGCTCGAGGCGGCCGGCATCGACGGCGTCGAAGAGCTGAAGTCGGCAGATCCGGACGAGCTCGCCGGCGACGTCGACGGCGTCGGTGCCGACACCGTCCGCGACTGGCAGGCGAACGCGGACTGAGCCGGCTCACCGTGAGAGCCGAACCTCGTCGCCGACGGCGACGTCGGCGGCCCCGCCGGCCGGAAGCTCGACTACCGTGTCCGCCTCTCCACGACCAATACCGACGAACGGCGCGAGCCGCTGTACTGCCGTCACCCGGTCGTCGACGAGCCACAAGGCGTCGATGGCGAACGGGACGAACAGCATGTGGAGCGTCCGGACGTCGGTCGCGTCGAACGGAAACACGAGCGCGTAGTCGGCCGGCATCGAGCGTCGAAACATCAGCCCGCGGGCCTGGGCGAGTCGCGACTGCGCGACCGAGACCTCGGTAGCGAGCGTACACGGCGTGGCGTCGTCGGGCGACCGGTGACGGAGCTGCACGACCCGAGCGAACGTTGGCGGGTGGTAAATACCCGACGGCGTGACGCCCCCAAGCGCTCACGTCAACTCGACGAGAAGCGGGTCGTCGTCGGGGATCGCGAGGTCGAACAGCGGGTCGTTTCTGTACACCGCCGCCCGCTCGCGGCGGCTGAGGACGACCCCATCGTGTGGCGCCGTCACCGTCGTCTGGACCGCGCCGTGGGCGTCGACCACGTCGGCGACGGGGTCACCGGCCGTGAGGTGGGATCCCTCGGTGACGCGATAGCGCACGATTCCCGCGACGGGCGCGTGCGGGCCGACGAATCGCTTGTGGTCGGTCTCAAGCGCAAGCTCGAACCGCGCGGCTGGCGTCACCGGCTCGGCGACCATCTCGAGGGCGGCAAACACGTTCCACAGCCCGTCGACGGCCGCCGCAGCGACGTCGCGCTCGACGACGAGCCGCCCACCGAGTTCGGGCGTGAACGCCGGGATGCCGTCCGCGACTGCCGCCCCGGCAAGCGCGTAGTCGAGTTCGCGCGCGGCGGTCGTCGCCGCGTCGAACTGGGTGACAACGGGCAGTCCGAACGCGTCTGTCAGCGCCGCGATGTCGTCGCGAAGCGCGATCGCCGCCGAGGTGTCCCGGTCGGTCCCGTACGGAACCCGCGGCCGGATCGTGTACGGGTGCGTCGCGACCCAGGAGGTGTGCAGCGCGACGAGCGCGTCGGCCGTCTCGCGGATGTCCTCGTAGATGCGCTCGCAGATCTGGTGTTGGACGCGTGGGGGATCCCCGGACGGCGACGGCTCGCGACCGAAGTACCGGTTGGGGTCGTCGTCGTGGTACGAGGCGGTCCGACGGTTTCGCCGAAACCCGTCGGGGTTCATCACCGGAAGACACACCACCCGCCCCGCGAGCGCGTCGACGTCGATCCGATCGACGACGTCGTGAGCGACGACCGTCCCCGTCGGTTCGTCGCCGTGGATGCCGGCCGTGACCCACACCGTCGGGCCGGTCGCCGCGCCGTTCACCACGATCACCGGGAGACGGACGTCACCGCCGACCGGCAGCTCGGCGACGTGACGTGACCCGGTCGCCCGCTCACCCGGCTCGGCGACGGCCGTGCCGACGACCAGTGCGTCGTCGGCCGTCATCGCGTCACCCTCCGGTCGTCAGGTCGGCTTCGAGGTCGGTATCGAGAGCACACGGTGGGCGTGAGATAGCGACCCGACGACATCAACCCAGGGGGTCGAACGGACCCAGTCGCCCTCGGGACGCTGCCCCAGCGAGTGGCCGCTTCACGACAGCTCGTCCGCCCACGGCCAGGGACGCTCGTCGCCCCACGGCCACGTCCCGGTCGCTCGCATCCCGACGTCGTACCCGCCCTCGATCGCCTCGTCTCTGACCGACTCTGGGTCGCGGCCAGCGACCGCGCGGTCGGCCTCGGCGAGCTTCGCCACGCCCGCTGCACACAACACGGTCAGCTCACGAAGGTCGCGCACGTCGAGTTTGTCGAACGTGTCGCCGTGGGTGTGTCCCCACCCGCGACCGCTCCCGTCGGCGGTCGAGCGGCCTTGGCCGGCAGCGACGCCGCGCTGGACGAACGGCCAGTGGTCACTGTGCGGGCGGAGCCCGTCTTCGACCCGGATCGGCACGTCGAACGCGTCGCTCACCTCCTCGAACGCCTCACCCATGCCGTCGGCGCCGTGCGGGTACACCTCCAAGTTCCGCGAGTACCCCGCTCCGTCGACGTTGAGCACGCACTTCACCGACTCGAGGTCGTGGGTGTGTGACCAGTAGTACGACCCGTACAGCCCGGTCTCTTCGGCGCCGAAGACGACGAGTCGCACTCGTGTCTCCAGGTCGGCGTCGATCGACGCGAGCACGCGGGCGACGCCGACGACGAGCGCGGCCCCGAACCCGTTGTCGTTCGCGCCCGTGCCGACGTCGTGTGCGTCGAGGTGAGCGGTGTACAACACCTCCTCGTCGGTGTCGGGACCGAGCACCGCCTCGACGGTCGTCGACGTCGCCGGCTCGTTGCGGGCCGACACCGAGAGCGTCGCGTCGATGCCGCCGTCGTCGCTCGCCTCGCAGTGGCGGGTGAGTCGTGCACCGAGCTCTTTGCTCAGCCCCACCGCCGGGATCGCTCCCGGGCCGTTCGTCCGTCCGACGTCGCCGGTCGGCGGGAGTGCTCCCTCGATGTGGTTGTAAAACAGGAAGCCCGCCGCCCCCGACTCGGCGGCGTAGTCGTACTTCTCGCTGCGGTGGACCCAGCGGCCGTAGTCGTCGGGCGTGAGACTCGACGCCATCGCGATACACCCAGACAGGTCGAGGCCCTCGAAGTCCTCCGGGAGGCCGTACCCCACGTCGACGAGCTCGCCGGTCACCTCACCGGAGGGCGTCCCTGGGAGCGCGACGAGTTCGTGGCTCCCGTCGAACGTCGTCTGGCGTCCGGCGTGCTCGACGGCCAGCGCCGCCGACTCACGCCACCAGCCGGGGATCGGAAACGAGGTCTCCGTGACCGACGCACAGCCCGCCGTCTCGAGCGCGTCGGCGATCAGCGCCGCGGCCGCCCGCTCGCCCTCGTGACCGGGCATCCGGTCGCCGAGGTCAGAGAGCTCGGCGAGGAGCTCCCAGGCGGTCGAGTCGGTGTACGCCGCGCCCACGGTGGCAGCCGGTAGCGTCGTCATGTCACACCCCACACGCGCAGAGTATATCACTCTGCGGGAGGGGCGCGCGTTCGCCGGAATCGGCGGCCAGCGGCTGGCTCCGGACGCGACCCAGAAGATTATACGCGTCCGCCCGAAGAGGCGGTATGGAGCCGCTCGTCGCCGTCATCCTGATCGGTCTCCCGCTCGCGTGGCTCGTCGCGTTCGCGGCGTACGCCTACCTCGACGCACCGACCCACGGCATGAACCCACGAAAGTGGGCGGTTATCGCGTTCGTCGTGCCGCTGTTCGGCTTCTTCGCGTACCTCTTCGAGCGGTCAGACCGACACGCCGACCCGGCCGACGACGAGTTCACCCGCGGTGCGGTCTTCGAGGTGCACGACTCGAGACGTGGGGAACCTGCGCTCGGACCGAGTGCGAACAGCAGACGTGCCGACGACCGGGCCGACGGTGATGAGACGGCCGACCGAGCGGCCACGAACGAGGAGTCGGCCGACGACGAGTGGAACGACCCGCCCGGCGTCGACCTGTGAGCCGCCGGCGAGACCTCACAACAGGTCGGCGAGCGCAGCCCGACGCCGGGCGAGGTCGAACGGGGCTGCCTCGGCGTCGAGCCGCTCGAGGAAGCCGAAGACGTCGACGCCGCCGCGTTCGGCGTGTTCGACGAGCGTCTCGACCGCGGCTCGGTTGTGTGCGAGCGACTCAAGGAGCCCACAACAGAGCGCGAGCGCGGCCCCGGGCTCACCCGCGGGAAACGCACGGTCGACCGACCCGAAGTCGGCCGTCTCGACGTCGACTGCCGTCGCGTCGGCGGCTGCTGTTGAGCTCGTTCGGAGACAGTGCGTGCAGATCGCCGTCTCCTCGGCCGGCGCGTGCACGCGAAGCGGGGGAGGGACGACGAACGCGACGACGGACGAGCCACAGTGTGGACACGCCATTGTGAACGGTGGGCGTGAGCCCCAGTCAGTCGGCCCGCTCTGTGGACTCCGCCGCGGCCTCGTCGTCGGCTGCGTCCGCATCCTCGTCGGCTGCGTCCGCCTCAGCCTCGGCCGCCTCGTCGTCGGCCTCTTCGGCCTCTTTCTTATCTTTTATTTTCTTCAGCCGAAAGATCTCCTCGCGCTCTTGTTCTTCGAGCTTCTGTTCGATGTACTCCTGATTTTCGTACAGCTGTGGCAACAACGTGAACTCGAGGGCGTTCACGCGGCGCTTCGTGGTCTCGATCTCCGTGAGCATCTTTTTCATCGCCGTCTCCACCTCGGCGGCGAGGATGATCGACTCTAACAGTTCCTCGTAGGCGTCGGCCGCCTCGTCGATCCGCGCCGAGGAGCCGAGGAGGCCGTAGCCGCGCTCGTCGAGGTTCTTTTTGACCTTCGAAGACTCGATCTGCGGGACGACGACGCCCATGATGTTCTTCGAGCGCGTCGTGATCTCGGGGTGTTCTTTCAGCGCCGCGGCCGCGCCACGGACGGCGACGTCGCCCTCCATGGCCCGCGCCATGTCGATCGTGTGCTGGGCGGTCTCGTAGTCGTCTGCCACCTCCGAGCGGACGTCTTGGGCCTGGTCGAGGATGTCCATGAACTCCATGATGAGCCCGTCACGCTTCTGTTCGAGCGTGTCGTGGCCGCGCTCTGAGAGCTCGATCCGGTCTTCTATCGCCATCAGGTTCTTCCGGGTCGGCTTGACGTCCGTTGCCATCGCTTACGGATCTCTTTCAGGCGGGCGTGGTTAATTCTTTCCAGACGAACCAGTCGCTCGATGGGTCGAGACGACGGTTCAAAAAGGCTGCCGGCTCAGTCGTCGGCCTCGACGGCGACGCGCTCCGACTCGTCTTCGCGGTAGTACGTCTCGATGAACTCCTCGTCGATCCGGTTGAGCTCCTCTTTGGGCAGCGTCGAGAGGAGGTCCCACCCGAGCGCGAGCGTGTCTTCGAGCTCGCGGTTCGTCTCGAACCCCTGGTCGACGAACGTCGTCTCGAAGGCGTCCGCGAAGTCGAGGTACTTGTTGTCGCGCGCTGAGAGCGCCTCGCGGCCGACGATGTTCACGAGATCACGCAGGTTCTCACCCTCCGCGTACGCCGCGTACATCTGGTTGGCGACGTCGCTGTGGTCGGCCCGAGTGAGCCCCTCGCCGATCCCGTCGTCCATCAGCCGTGAGAGGCTCGGGAGCACGTTGATCGGTGGCTCGAGCCCCTGGCTGTTCAGGTCGGGGTCGACGTAGATCTGTCCCTCGGTGATGTACCCGGTCAGATCTGGGATCGGGTGGGTGTCGTCGTCGCCAGGCATCGTGAGGATCGGGATCTGTGTCACCGAGCCCTCACGGCCCTGGATCCGACCGGCACGCTCGTACAGCTGTGCCAGGTCGGTGTACATGTACCCGGGGTACCCACGCCGGCCGGGCACCTCCTCGCGGGCCGCGCCGATCTCACGCAGCGCCTCACAGTAGTTCGTCATGTCGGTGAGGATGACGAGGACGTGGTAGTCCTTCTCGAACGCAAGGTACTCGGCGGTCGTAAGCACCATCCGCGGGGTGACCGTCCGCTCGACGGCAGGGTCATCCGCGAGGTTCATGAAGACGACAGAGCGCTCTAAGGCGCCCGTTCGCTCGAAGTCCTCCATGAACTCGTTCGCCTCCTCCTGGGTGATCCCCATCGCACCGAAGATGACGGCGAACTCGGAGCCGTCCTCGTCGTCGCCCTCCTCTTCGGGCACGCTCGCCTGCCTGGCGATCTGCATCGCCAGGTCGCTGTGTGGCTGGCCCGAACTCGAGAAGATCGGGAGCTTCTGGCCGCGAACGAGCGTGTTCATGCCGTCGATGGCGGAGACGCCCGTCTCGATGAACTCCTCGGGGTACTCCCGCGAGTACGGGTTGATCGCCGCGCCGACGATGTCTTGGCGTTCCTCGGGGACGATGTCCGGCCCGTCGTCGATCGGCCGGCCCGACCCGTCGAGCACCCGGCCGAGGAGGTCCTCGGTGACGGGCATCTTCATCGTCTCGCCCAGGAAGCGGACGGACGCGTTCTGGTCGATTCCGGACGTGCCCTCGAACACCTGGATGGCGACGACGCCCTCCGAGGATTCGAGCACCTGTCCGCGCAGCGTCTCGCCCTGGGCCGTCTCGATCTCGACGATCTCGTCGTACCCGATCGCCTCGTCGACCTCGGCGTACACCAGGGGGCCGCTGATCTCGGTGATTGTTTGGTACTCTTTCATGTTCAGTAGAGACTCCGGAGCTCATCTGTGATGTCGGCTTTCAGCTCCTCGATGTACGTCTCGTACTCCTCTTGGACGCCGACCCGGTTGATCTTCGGCGCGGCGTCGATCGCGACGATCTCGTCGACCGGCACGCCGGCGTCGAGCGCGTCGAACGCCTCGTCGTTGAACGTCTGGATCGCCGTCAACAGGAGGTACGTCTTCTCCGGTGGACAGTAGGTGTCGACCGGGTGGAACGCGTTCTGCTGGAGGTACGCTTCACGTAGGTAGCGGGCGACCTCGAGCGTGAGCTGTTGGTCGTCCGGCAGCGCGTCCTTGCCGACCAGCTGGACGATCTCTTGGAGCTCGGTCTCCTCGTCGAGCACGTCGACGGCCCACTGCCGCTTGTCGGGCCAGTCTTCGGCCACGTGCTCTTGGAACCAGGGGTCGAGCTGGGTGCGATACAGCGAGTACGACTCGTTCCAGTTGATCGATGGGAAGTGTCGCCGCTCGGCGAGGTCCGCATCGAGCGCCCAGAACGTCTTGACGATACGCAGGGTGTTCTGGGTGACCGGCTCGGAGAAGTCGCCCCCCGGCGGCGACACCGCACCGATGGCCGAGACTGACCCCTCGGTGCCGTTCACGTTCTCGAAGGAGCCGGCGCGCTCGTAGAACTGTGCGAGGCGGGCGGCGAGGTACGCCGGGTACCCCTCCTCGCCCGGCATCTCCTCGAGCCGCGAGGAGATCTCGCGCATCGCCTCTGCCCACCGCGAGGTGGAGTCGGCCATCAGCGCCACGTCGTACCCCATATCGCGGTAGTACTCGGCGATCGTGATTCCCGTGTAGATACAGGACTCACGCGCGGCGACGGGCATGTTCGAGGTGTTCGCGATGAGCGAGGTGCGGGCCATAAGCGGGTTGCCGTTGGCCGGATCCTCGAGCTCGGGGAAGTCTTCTATCACCTCGGTCATCTCGTTGCCGCGCTCGCCACAGCCGACGTAGACGATGATGTCGGCGTCGGCGTACTTGGCGAGCTGGTGTTGGGTAACCGTCTTGCCCGACCCGAACGGCCCGGGAATCGCGGCGGTTCCGCCCTTCGCGATCGGGAAGAGGCCGTCGAGGATGCGCTGGCCAGACACCAGTGGTGTCCGGGGCGTCTTCTTGCTCGCCGCGGGGCGCGGCTCACGCACCGGCCACTCCTGGTGCATCGAGACCTCGACGCCGGTGTCGAGTTCGACCACGGTCTCCGTCACGTCGAACGACCCCGACTCGACGGCGACGACCTCGGCGGTCTCGTCGGGCCCGAGCGCGTCCGGTGGCACCATGACCTTGTGGTCGATGGTGACCGTCTCTTCGACGACCCCGACCACGTCGCCGCGGCCGACCTCGTCGCCGACCTCGACCGTGGGCTCGAACGCCCACTCGGTCTCGAGGTCGATGCCCGGTGCATCGACCCCACGGTCGAGATACGGGCTGTCCATCTTGCCCTCCAAAACGTCCAGGGGACGCTGTACACCGTCGTAGATGGCGTCCAGCATACCCGGACCGAGGTCGACCGACAGCGGCTCGCCCGTGTTCTCGACGGGTTCGCCGGGGCCGACCCCGGAGGTCTCCTCGTACACCTGAATGGTCGTGACGTTGCCCTCGATCTCGATCACTTCCCCCATGAGTCCTTCGTCGCCAACGTAGACGACGTCGTTCATGCGGGCGTCGAGATCGCGGGCGCTCACGACCGGACCGCTCACGCTCTGGATGACACCGTCGCCGGTGGTCTCCGTGGATTCTGCTTTGCTCATGTTAGTCCTCGTCTTCGTCCATCAGGTCGATCCCGATGGCGCGTTTGATCTGATCGCGGAGCCCGCCGCTGCCGGCGCCGCCGGCGCCGAGCGTCACGAGTACGGGCTCGATGCTCCCCTCGACCCGCTCGCGGGTGCCCCGTGAGAGGTGGTCGAGGTCCGCGTCGTGCATCACGATGATGCCGGTGTCGTCGTCGTCGAGCGTGCGCTCGACGGCGTCGTCGAGCCGCTCGTCTTTTTCGTCGTCCGGCACGTTCTCGAACCGTCTGACGCCGGCCAGCCGGAACCCGGCGGTGAACTCCGGACTGCCGACGACGGCGATCTCCTGGCTCATGTTATCACCAGCTCCGACTCGATCGCGTCGGCCGAGAGCCCGGCCTCCTTGCCGCGGGCGATCGCCCGGATGTTCTCTACCTCGCGTTCTTTCGCGAGGATGTACGAGATCACCGGCGTCACCGACACCGGGTGGATCGTCCCCAGCTTGTCGGCGTACGCCAACAGCGCCGCGTCGGTCGCCTGCTCGAACGCGATCAGGCTGTCTGCCTCCTCGAGCTCGCGCAGCGCCGGACCGAGGTCGTCTGCGTACTGACTTCCAGCAACGTACTCGACGAGCTCGTCGAGGTTCCGCGCGAGGCGGGCCAGCGACGTGCGGGTGAACAGCTGGCCGCCGTCGATGAAGTACTCCGCCGGGTCGATCTCCGCGCCGGAGCGTGCGAGCCGTAAGGCGTTCGCCGCGTTCCGGAAGTCGACCTCGGCTTCGAGAAACGCCTCGTACTGTCGGACGGGCTCACCGCCCGGCAGGCCGGTCAACAGTCGGTCGTAGAAGGCGCGGTCGACGGCGTTTTCCAGCGGGACGAGCACGTCCGACTCCTCGAACGCCGGATACGCCGCCCGTAGCGGCTCGTCGTAGATCGTCTCTTCGGCCGCTTCGACGACGGCTTCGATCGAGTCAGCGTCGAGCAGCCGTCGGATCTGCCGGTCGTCGAACTCACCCGCACGAATGAGGTCCGCCTCGACCGCCTCGCGGCCCGCACCGGTGTACACCCCTCGAATCACGGTCTTCAGGTTCCACGCGTCGAACTTCCGGAGGTATCGGGCGACGAGGTCGTACAGCTCCCCTTCGCTCCACTCGAGGATCGCCTCGAACTGCACCGCGAGGTTCTGGTTCAGCGCGTACTCGACGAGGTCGACGCCGCCGTGTCGACTCCCGAGCGCGTTTATGGCCGACTCGTACGTCGACTCCTCCATGAACCGGGCGATTTCGGCCGGCGACATGCGGACCAACTTGCGGTACTCCTCGTCCCCGTAGAGCTGGCCGCGGCGGGCGCGAACCCGCGCGACGACGTATCCAGGGTTCGAGCTGCCGACGGCACTCATTGGTCGAACAGTCGCTCCGAGACCTGTTTCAACTCGTCATCCCAGACCGATTCGAGGATCGAGTCGAACGTGTTGTTCACGCGGACGCGAGAGGCGTCGCTCTCTGCGACGACACCACCCAAACAGTCGACGGGCTCGCCGACCTCGGCGTTCCGCCCCTCGAGCAGCGACTCGAGGAGGTCGACGTCCGCGGCGCGCGTGGAGACGGTGACCGTCTCGTCGTCGAACTCGGCGAGCGTGGCCTCGAGCAGCGCCTCGGTCAGCTCGCGGCGACGGTCGCCGTCGACGTCAGCTATCGACTCCTCGACGGCGTCGTACACGTCTTCGAGGACGTCGCGACGGGCACCGAGTCGCTCCTGTTTGGCCTCAAGCGTGGCCGACGAGAGGGCCTGTTCGCGCTCTTGTTCGATCTGTCGATCGACCTCGGCGAGCCGCGCTTCGCGGAGTTGCTCGGCGTCTGCTTCCGCCTCGGCGAGTATTTCTTCCGCCTCGGCCTCGGCCGCCTCGCGAATTTCCGTTGCACGCGCGCGGGCTTCGTCTCGAACGTCCTCAACGACGGTTTCCAGACTCATTGTGTGTGAGTCAGATTAGACGATGAACACGACGACGAGCGCGAGAATCACGATCGTCTCGGGAAGAACCGTCAGGATGAGCCCGTTGACGAACAGGTCGTCGTCCTCCGCCATTGCGCCGACGGCTGCCGATCCGATCCCTCGCTCGGCATACCCCGCGGCGAGCGCGGCCAGCCCCACGGCGAGTGCAGCGGCTGCGCTGGGGTCGGTGAGCGTTCCTCCGGTGGACAGTACGGCGTTCCCGAGTGCGTTGGTAGCTTCAAGCATTGGTAGTAGTTGCGGTTGCTCGTCTCCGAACAGTTGCTAGTTGCCCCTAGAAGCGACATAAAGCTTCCCAAAACGACCGACCGGAACCGCCGAGAGACGGCGTCAACGCGCCGAAGAGACCGGAGCCGAGGTGTCTGCAGTGCAGCAGCGAAGCCGGCCTCGAGTCGGAACCGCAGGTCGCCTGTGACCTACTCGTCGGTGGTGTACTGCCGCTCACGGCCGAGTGGCGTGTACGCCTCACCACCGCTGTCGTAGAACTTTCCGAAGAACTCGACGTACTCGAGGCGCACCGCCTGGATGCCGGCCGAGGAGACGCCGAGTAACAACACCACGATGTGACCGACGACCGCGACCACGATTCCACCGACGAGCGCGAGCACGCCGACGAGGCTCGGCTCGAAGGCGGTCGTCATCCCGGCGAAGACGAGTTCGTACGACTCGGGGTGGTCGCGGATGTACGTGAGGTACTCCGGCGAGAAGATGAAGTGGTAACTCCCCTCGCCGCCGTCGTCGATGTACGCGCCGAACGCGAGCAGGTTCACCGCCAGCGCCATTCCGCCCTTCGCGAGCAACACGGCCATGATCCGGGCGTACGAGATGACGTTCACGACGGGCGAGAGCACCTCCGCCAGCTCGGCCGGCTCACCGATGGCGAGCAACACGAAGCCGACGCCGGCGGCGACGAGGCCAGCGATGCCGACGCCCGCCGGGAGTCCCGAGAACGTCACCGCGCCGAGCGTGAGCACCGAGAACGACTCGAAGAGGAAGTCCGGCTTCGGACCGAGGACGTGGCGGCTGAATATCCAGATCCACGCGCCGTTCAACAACAACAGCCACGAGGCGCTCTCGTACACCGCGTGAGCGAGGTCGTGCCGCTGGTAGTTCCCCACGAACGAGAGCACGTACCCGACGTTCAGGTGGAGCGCGCCGAACAGCACGCTGACGACGAGCCACGAGAGGGCCCAGTCGATGTCGGCCGGCGAGAGACCTTTGCCGTCGATCGGCCAGTGGATACCCAGAAGCTGGTACGCGTGGTACCCGAAGACGTCGATTCCGAAGTAGATCCCGAACAAGGTCGTGAAGCCGCCCGCCCACATCGCGACCGCGCCCAGCTCGCGGAGCGTCCCCTCGTATCGGGCGTAGAGGACGTACCCGATGACGGCGTACAGGACGCCGTAGCCGGCGTCGCCGATCATGAATCCGAACATCGCCGGGAACGTCAAGAACACGAGCAACGTCGGGTCGAACTCCGAGTACCGCGGGCGACCGAACCCCTGCACGAGCAGTTCGAAGGGCCCTGCTGCACCCCCGTTGTTCTGGACGACCGGCGGCTCCTCTGTGGGCTCGGTGGCGTGTCCACCGTCGGTTGCCGCCTCGCGGTCGGCGTCCGCGTCGGCACTCGCTCCGACGGGTTCGGTGTGGTGGCTACCGTCGGCGGCGTACGAGGCCTGGTGTAGCTCCTCCACCTCAGCGTGGTCCCCGACCGCGTCGGCGACGGCCGCTTCGAAGTCGGCGACCGTGGCCGTCGGCATCCACCCCTCGGCGACGAACGCGTTCTCGGTGGTCGCGAACGAGAGCGGTGCCTGTTTCTTTTCGGCCTCGATCGCGAGCTGTTCTTCGGCGCGCACGAGGAAGTCGGCCGCTTCCTCGCGAAGCGCCGCCAGCTCCTCGTCGACGCCCGCGATCTCGGCGCGCAGCTCGTCGCGCTCGGCTTCGAGCTCGGCGACGTACGCGTCCGGATCTGTCTCGGCGTCCGGCACCTCGAGGACGGCGATGTCGACCCCGACGAGCGCGTCCTGAAGCGCGCCGTCGCCCGCGTCGTCGGTCTGGGCGGCGAACGCGGCGACGACGTCGTCGCCGGTGAACACGTCGAACGCGGCGACGTCGTCGGCGGCCGCGAGGGCCGTCTCGACCGCGTCAGCGCGCGCCCGTCCGACGACGACCTCGAGCGAGTCGTACCCGTCGAGGAGGTCGAGTGCGATGCCGAGGTCGGCGAACGGCTCGACCCGGTCGATCGCCTCCTGCTGGTCGCGAAGCGACGCGCGGAGCTCGTCTCGACGGTCGGTGAGCTCGTTGACGCGGTCGCGCACCCGCTCGAGTTCTGTCGTCAGCGTCTCGTCGTCGAGCCGGCCGGCGGCACTGACTCTGTCGTCGTCGACGTCGAGGATGCTCTGTAGCGACCGGACCGTCACGAGTCGGTCGTTGACCGTCTCGGCGCCCGAGAGCGACGTGCCGGGTTCGAACCCCTCGTATCGGCCGTCGTAGTCGGTGACGTGGAGCGAGTGGTGGTCGTACGCCGCCTCGATGACGTCGTCGATGACGCGTTTGGCGCCCGTCACCGACACCTTACTCATGCGCTCTGGTCTCAGTCCCATCTACTCCTCCGTGGCGTGGGCCATCACGGCGGCCTCGAACTGGTCGACCGTGTACTCGACGGCGTCGTCGAGGCGCTCGCGGGCGGTCGATTCGAGCGCCTCGCGGTCGGCACGTCCCTCGGCGAGGATCTCCTCGCGGGCGTCCTCGATCTCCTCGCGGGCGTCCGCGAGTCGCGCCTCGGCCTCGGCCGCTGCCTCCTCTTCGGCCTCGGCACGGATCTCGTCGGCGCGCGCCCTCGCTTCGGCGAGGCGCTCGTCGGCGTCCGCTTCCGCCTCCGCGATGATCTCGTCCGCCTCTGTTTCAGCCGCTTTGATCCGGTCGAGCACCTCTGGTCTCGCCATGCTACTGATCGCCTCAACGTCTACGAGCGACGTATAAGGTGTTTGCGGAACCACGTGGCGGTCTCGACGCCGGCCGTCGTACCCGGCTGGATTTAAGTGGTCGTCGCGGGACGCCTGAGGTATGCCTACGGTGTACGCGGTCGCTTCGGCGAAGGGAGGGGTGGGGAAGACGACGACCGCCGCCGGCCTCGCGACGGCACTCGCGGCTGCCGGCGAGTCCGTCGTCGCCGTCGACGGCGACGTCGGCTCGCCCGCGTTGGCCGCCACGCTCGGCGTGGAGCCGGGAGCGACGACGATTCACGACGTGTTGGCCGGGCGGGCAGCGCCGACCACCGCGGTCGTCGACGGACCCGCTGGCCTCCGCGTGGTGCCGGGCGATCCGTCGCTCGAGGCGTTCGCGGCTGCGGACCCGACCGGACTCGAATCGGTCCTGACCGCGTTCGAGGACGCGTCGTCGGTCGTCGTCGACACGAGTGCGGGGCTCACGCACGCCACCGCGAGGGTGCTCGCACTGGCCGACGAGACGCTGCTCGTCACCACCCCCGACCCCCGGTCGGTCACCGCGACCGAGACGACTCGGGTGCTCACGACCCGGCTCGGCGGCCACGTCACCGGTGTCGTGCTCGTCCGCGCAAGCAACGAAATGAAGCGGGTCGACGACGCGGCCGAGGCGGAGCAGGTCGACGACGCGGCCGAGGCGGAGCAGGTCGACGGACTTGAGACGCCGGTGCTCGAACGGATACCGGAGGACCCGGCCGTCGGGGCAGCAGTCGCCGCCGGCGAGTCGTTACTCACGTTCGACCCATCTGCTACAGCGAACCGGGCGTACCAGCGGTTGGCGGCGACGCTGACCGGACGCGAGGTGGACACAACCGACGCTCGGGGCGACGCCGTCGCGGCGGAATCGCCCGGTTCACAGCCGCTGAGTGCACGCCCGTCGGCGGACCCGACACCCTCGACGGCTGAAACGGAACCGGTTGGCGCGGTGACGGGAGCGAATCCGACGGCATCGGCGACCGACGGAGCGGCGTCGGTGGACACGACGGATCCAGCCGCAGCGTCAGCTGACAGCGATGGCCGCGAGCGCTCGGTCGACGACCGCTCCAGCGACCCTCGTGACGGCGGCTCGGACGAGGTGCCGTTCGACGCCAGTGATGCGCCGATGGACGACGCCGGTGGTGCACCGACGGACGGCAATCCCGGCGCTGGACCGGACGACGACGGATCCGGGCCGATGTCGACCGCACTCACCGGTTCGACGGACGCGAGAGCCCCACCCGACGATGAGTCTGGCGGACAAGGAGACGACGACAGTGGACGGGGTGGCTTGTTGTCGCGGCTCTTCGGCCGCTGAGGCGGGCTACGATTCGGCTGGCGCCTCGGCGCGATCGCGGATCAGCTCGCGGATCTCCTCGGGGTCGGTCACGTCTTCGAGCTCGGCCCGGGAGACGATCGCTGTGCCGTCGACCGACTCTCGTCGCTCGGTCTCCTCGGTGAAGTAGACGGAGCGGGTGCGTGCCACCGCACCGATCGAAGACATGATTCGGGCGCGCTTTTTTGCCGCGGGGGTGAACGCCGAGTGCCCGGTGAGCAGTCGCGTGATCGGGGCGTCGTCGTCCTCGGAAACGGCCTTGAACGGCGCACGGGCGGTGGGGTGAACGGTGAAGCCGACGCGGGTCAGCACGTGCACGATTGGCTCGTCGTCCGGGTCCGCCTCCGGAGCGTCGGGGGTCGGATCGGCGTCGCGTACGTCGTCGGCACCCTCGAGCACGTCGACCGGGCTCGAGAAGGGCTCGTCGAACAGCTCCTCGAGCTGGATCGCCACGTCGATCGAGGCGTTCATCCCGTCCTCGTACTTCGAGACGGTCCGTCGAGAGACGCCGAGTTCGGACGCGAGTCGGCCGAGCGACCACCCGCGGGCCTCGCGTTCGTCGGCGAGCAGGTCGCCGTCGAGGCTGACGTACAGCCCGCCCGGCGCCGCGTAAATCAGCGGCGGCATCCCCTCGACGAACAGATCGAGGGCGGTGTCCGGGTTGATCACCGGAACGCCGTGTCGGAAGTAGACGACGCCCGGCTTGAGGTCCTCGTCGCGGGTTCGGATCCCGATGACCATCGGCGTCGCCTCGAGGTACTCGCCGAGCCGGCGCATCTCCGCGCCGGTCGCCGCATCGAGCGCGTCGACGTTCCCCAGGATCTTGAGCAGGAGCAGGTCCTCGCCGCGCCGGGTGGCCAGATCGAAGCTCTTTGGCCGAACCGCACACCGGTCGCTGACGAGGAAGCCCGCGTCCTCCAACATCGCGGTGACGTTCTCGATCAGCGCCGTCCGAGACATAGCCGTGAGAAGCGCCCCGCGGCTTATATACGTTGTGCCGCACAGACTCGGAGAGCCCGGTGCCCGCTGGCGGTTTGGCGCGCACACGAGGCGATACGATCACATATCGGTTGGGTGGCACCGTCACACGCTTGGCTTCGACGACGACCTGGACGCTGGCGACGAAACCGGTTTGACCACGGACGCCAGACGGCGAGTCATGCCGATCGTCGCCGTTGACGACACCGACTCCCGCGAGCAGGGGATGTGCACCACGTACGTCGGCGTCAGGCTCGCCGAACGGCTGACCGCGGCCGGCGGCACGGTTCGGCGGCGGCTCCTCGTGCGGCTCAACCCGGCAGTCAAACACAAGACGCGAGGGAACGCCGCGGTCGCGCTCCACGTCGCCGACGTCGACGTGGACGAGGCGTTCGCGCTCGCGGGTGAGACCGTCCGCGAGTTCGCGGCCGTCGAGGACCCACGAACCGCTCCCGGCGTCGTCGTCGCGGACGTCCCCGTCGGCATGGTCGCCACCTCGGCCGCGGCGTCGAAGCCGCCGGCGATTCCGTCGGCAGTGACCGCAGCGATCCCCGAGCCGGTCGTTCGATTCGCCCGGCAAGCGGTCCACGAACGGCTGTCACTCGAGACGGCCATCACGCTCGCCGACCGACAGGGCTACCCCCACGCCGCCTTCGGGACCGGCGGTGCCGACGGAGACGAGGCGCCCGGTCGTGGGCGTATCGGGGCGCTCGCGGCGATCGGGGCGGCGGCGGCGTTCGACGACTGGACCGCAGCGCACATCAGCTACCGCGCGCTCGACCGCTGTGGTACGCCGCGATCGGTGGACGCGGAGAGCGTCTTTACGGCTGCAAACGCGGCGTACCCGGTCGTCTGGGATACCGTCGACCGGGAGGCGGGTGAGGTCGTCTGCGTGCCGCACGCACCAGGGCCGATCCTTCACGGGATCCGTGGCGACGACCCGGCCGCCTGCCGGCGGGTCGCTGCGGCGATCGAGAGCGAGCCCGTCGAGCGCGCCGCGACGTTCCACACGAACCAGGGGACCGACGTCCACCTCCGAGACGGAACGATCGGCGACCTCGCCGACGGGACGTGTTACCGGGTGTCCGGCGTCGTCACAGGGGAGCCGGAGTCGAGACGTGGGGGACACGTCCATGTCGACGTGGCGGCCGCCTCGGGAGCGACGCCGGTGCTGCGAGCCGTCGCGTTCGCACCCACGGGACGGTTTCGCGGCCACGTTCGGGCGCTTCGCCCCGGTGACCGCGTGACGCTGTGTGGCGAGTACGAGGTGCGCACGGACCGGTTGGACCCGACTGGTACGCTAAAACTCGAGAAGCTCGCCGTCCGTGACCTCGTCGAAACCACGAGCACGACGCCACCGTGTCCGTCGTGTGAGCGAACCATGTCCTCGGCAGGGCGTGATCAGGGCTATCGCTGTCGAGCGTGTGCGACGACCGCCCCGGGGAAGGTGACGGTGCCGCTCGACCGCGAGCTCGAGCGGGGCTGGTACGAGGTGCCACCGACCGCCCGGCGGCACGTGGCGAAGCCACTCGTCCGTGGCGGGTTCGACGCCCCGGTCCATCCCGAGCGCTGAGCGCGAGACCGGTGGAGGGCGGGAGCGTGCGGGCACTCCGGACGATTCGCTCTCGTCCGCGTGTGGTGGTCGTGTGACCGAGACGGCCCCGCGATGCCCGCACGACACCCGGACACCACTTCGCCACACCCTCCCCAGCCGACTCGCTCTCGTACGTGTGTGGTGGTCGTGTGACCGAGACGACCGCACGACACCCGGACACCACTTCGCCACACCCTCCCCAGCCGATTCGCTCGTCGCCTCTGGCGACTCGCTCATCCCTCGCGCGTGCTCGCGGACCCGCCTTCGGCGGCCCGCGAGGCGCGCGCCACGGTGGATTTGGTGGGTCGGGTCGTCGTGGCTCGGTGGAGCGGGCAACGCTAGCACGA
This sequence comes from Halorubrum zhoui, assembly GCF_051194155.1. NCBI lineage: Archaea > Methanobacteriati > Methanobacteriota > Halobacteria > Halobacteriales > Haloferacaceae > Halorubrum > Halorubrum zhoui. The sequence continues at coordinate 22,995 of NZ_JBLZNJ010000006.1, forward strand.
ACGCTTAACAACGTCGCCGTCTCGGTGACGATATGGCCGGAATCGTCTTCTACAGCACCGAGAATCGCGACGCGGTCGTCTCGTTCTACCGCGAGCGTCTCGCGATGGACGTGTGGCTCGAACAGCCGGACTGTACGATCCTCGAACACGGGAACCTCTTGCTCGGATTCTGTGCCCGCGAGGAGACCGAAACGTGCGGGATCTGCACGTTCGTCTATCCGGATCGGGCAGGCGTCGACGAGGCGTACGACCGGCTTGGTGACGCCGCACGCGACCCACCACACGAAAACCCGACGTACGATATCTACCAGTGTTTCGGCACGGATCCAGACGGTCGGACGGTCGAGTGCCAGGCGTTCCTCGCGGCCGACGTCGACCTCTCCTGATACGTCTCGTCGATCGATCGAGCGCGACCTCACTCGAGCGTCCGCGCCGTCCGCCACGCGGTCGCCTGCGCCTCGGCCGCCTCGCGGTCGCCGAAGGTCCGGCGGTCGTACGTCCGTTCGTCGGCGGCCTGCTCCATCACGTCGAGTCGAGCCACGTAGCCGCCATCGGCCCGCTCGCGGAGCCGAACGGTGGCGTACCCGTCGCTTCGCTCCCACTCGGTCACCGTCTCGTCGTCACGCGTGCACGACCAACGCATGTCCGAGTTCGACGGCCCACGGGGCTAAAACGACGCGGTTCGGGCCGACGAAGAGCGACTCGGCTGCCGGATCGAGCGCTTCGCCGTCGGTCACGGCGACGGGAGCGAGCGGCCGACGTGACCGACCGCGGGTGGGAGTGGTGAGACGGGACGGACCGAAACGCTTACTCTCGGGCGACCGGACCGCTCTCGTATGAGCGACACCGACGAGGACGGCGACGCCGAGCCTGCCGTCGAACTCGGCGATGGACCGGCCGTGGACGGCGAGCCAGTGGCTCGGGTCGCCGCCCGGCTGACGTGGCCCGCCACGAGGAGTGAAATCAACGCACAGGAGGGCGACGCGGTCGTTCGGACGCCGGACGGGCCCACGCAACTCACCGACGTACTCGACGAGGCCGACGTCCCGCTGTACGAGAGCCGAAGCGAGTTCCGGGCGGCCGTCACGGACGTGGTCGGCGACGGCCCGGTCGCCACGGAGTGAGACGCTGTCGCGGTGACTGCGGACCGTTTTTGCCATCGGGGGGCCAACAGGTCGTATGGCAGTCCCATTCGACCCAGCTGAGCTGACGGGAGACGACTTTGGCGAGCAGCGCGTGACCCTCGAGATGGACCACGAGGCGGCGATCGAGCGCGTCAGGTCGGTGTGTCTCGACGCCGGATTCGGCGTCCCCGTCGAGTTCTCTCCGTCTGCACTGTTGAACGAGAAGGTCGACGCCGATCGCGAGCCGTACTACGTCCTCGGGGCGTGTAACCCGTCGGTAGCCAACCGAGCGCTCGACGCAACTGACGGGCGAATCGGCGCACTATTTCCGTGTAACATGGTTATCGAACAGACCGCTCCCGGCGAGCAGGTCGTCCACCACGTCTCGATCATGAAGATCGCGCGGCTGCTCGGAATGCCGACGGACGAGGCAGCGATGGACGAGATTCTCGCAGAGACCGGTGAGTTGGTCGCTACGGTGTTCGGTCAGCTCGAAGCGGAGCCGTCGTAGCGCGCGCGTCAGCCGCGTTCGGACGCCGACGCGTTGGTGAACGACGAGAGGGTCGTCTGGAGCCCAGCGGCCAGCGTCGAGGTCCGTCGGAGCCGGTCGAGTGCGATCGGCAGGTGTGCCGTGACGCCCGCGACGGCCTCGGCGAACGTCTCCGCAGTACCGTGCTCGTCGCCGAAGGCGTCCCGAACCGACTCTCGCACCTGCCAGACGCCCACCGGTCCCCAGTAGTCGTCTGAGACGTGCCGACAGACGAGTGCCGTTGCCCGCCGGCCGCGGTCGGCGAGGTGTTCGAGCACGCCGAGACGGGCCGCGTAGTACGCCCCCGCCGTCTCGTCGACGTACCGGGTTCGCCCGTCGCAGGTCTCGCTGTCGGCCGCGACCGCGACCCCGGCGGCCGGATCGGGATTCCAGATGGATCCAGAAGCCTTCAGCTCGACGAGCTCGAACTCCCAGTCGCCGGGTGCGAGGACCACCCAGAAGGCGTTGCCGAGGTACTCGATGCGGTGGATCTCGACGGCGTCGATCGAGGGGTAGTCCCGGACCGACCCGCGGAGGTACCGCCCGATCGTGTCGTCGACGGCGGTGATCGACCACCGCGTCGGGACGAGCCGGCGGTCCTCGCCGCGGCCGAGCGCCCCCGCAGAGAGGATCGTGTTGATGTCGTAGACGTCGAAGCCGCGCCGGTAGAGGTAGGTCATCGCCCCTTCGGCCCGCCAGTCGTCGTCTTCGAGTGTCTTTTGTACCGGTCGGGGAACGTGCGGATTCTCTCCGAGCGTCGCGTCGCGGGCGGCGGCGCGTGGTCCGGTCGGCGCGCGTACATCTGTCGATCCGACGTCGACGTCGAGGGCTGGGCGACTGGACAGTCCGACCTCGACGTCGACCGGTCGGTCAGCGATCGCGACCTCACGCTGGACGCCGAGCCAGCCGTCCCACGCGTCGTGGACGAGCGGTCTCTCGTCGGCCGACGAGACGCCAGCGTCGGTGACGTCGACGCCGCGGTTCGCGTTCAGCAGGCTCGTTCGGCGGTCGAAGACGTCCGTGATGGAGACTCGTTCGTCGTACCAGTCGCCGGACGTCTCGAAGGCCGCGGCGTCCGCCTCGCGGCCCACCGGCGAGAGCAGCCCCGTCGAGACGGTCGGGTAGTTGGCGCGGCCAACGAAGATCGACGGCGAGACGCTCCCGACGACCGCGTCACCGGAGACCTCGGCCTCGAATCGCCGTTCGAAGGCGTCGAGCTGGTCGAGGATGCCGTAGTCCTTCTCGCGGGCGAGCCGACGACGGTCGGCCCGTTCGTTCCGCTCGAACGTCACGTACTCGTCCAGCCGCATGGCTGGGATCTCCGTCGCGATCCGGCTTGAACGTTTGTGTCGGCGTGTACCCGGCGAGCCGCGTCGCCGAAGACGCCCGTCGTGAGCTAGGCGTGGATCCCCATCGCTTCGATCTGCTCTTGATACCGGTTCCGAATCGTGACCTCGGTGACCTGGGCGACGTCGGCCACCTCTCGCTGCGTCTTCTTTTCGTTACACAAAAGCGATGCGGCGTAGATCGCCGCCGCGGCGTATCCGGTCGGAGACTTCCCCGAGAGCAGTCCTTGGTCGGCCGTCGTCTCGATGATCTCGTTCGCCTTCGACTGCACCTCTTCGCCGAGACCGAGCTCCGAGGAGAACCGTGGGACGTACTTCTGTGGGTCGACCGGTCGCATCTCTAAGCCGAGTTCCTGTGAGATGTACCGATACGTTCGCCCGATCTCCTTTCGCTCGACGCGTGAGACCTCGGATATCTCTTCGAGTGAGCGGGGGATACCCTCTTTTCGACAGGCGGCGTACAGCGCGGCGGTCGAGACGCCCTCGATCGACCGACCGCGAATCAGGTCCTCGTTGAGCGCACGACGGTAGATGACCGAGGCGACCTCGCGGACGGACTGAGGCACGCCGAGCGCGCTCGCCATGCGGTCGACCTCGGAGAGCGCGAACTGGAGGTTGCGCTCGCCCGCGTCCTTGGTGCGGATCCGCTCTTGCCACTTGCGCAGCCGGTGCATCTGTGAGCGTTTCTTCGAGGAGATAGAGCGCCCGTAGGCGTCTTTGTCCTTCCAGTCGATGGTCGTCGTCAGCCCCTTGTCGTGCATCGTCTTCGTCGTCGGCGCGCCGACGCGCGACTTCGACTGTCGCTCCGAGTGGGTGAACGCCCGCCACTCGGGGCCGGGGTCGATCTGCTCTTCTTCGACGATGAGTCCCGTCTCCTCGTGTATCAGCTCGCCGTCGGCCGTCCGCGTGAGCGACTCCGGATCGAGGTCGTCCGGGTCGACCTCGTCTGGGTCGGCCGCTTCGGCGTCGGCGTCGTCGACCGATCCATGGTCGACGTCCTCGTCTCGCACGCGCTGCCGGTCGTGATCCCGTCGCCGGGTGCGCCGTGTCATCGCATTTATATATTACGCCCGTGGATTCACTTAAGCGTTCGCGACACCTCGACGACGGCGACAGACAACGCTTTGAGTCGGTAGCCCCGAATCCGGGTGAATGCCGACGATCGAGTGCGATCCGGCGGCGGCGCGTGAGCGACTCGAACGCGCCGGCGTCACGGTAGGGGCTGGAAACACCGAACACGAACGGTGGCGGGCCGAGCGTGATGGGGCGGTAGCGGTCGCATACGACGACACGGTGGTGATCCAAGGGAGCAACCCGGTGCGACTGCGCGCCCTGCTCGCCGACGGCGGTGGCCGCGCACACGTCTACTTCGACGGCGCAGCACGCGGCAATCCCGGGCCGGGCGCCGTCGGTTGGTGTCTCGTCACTGCCGACGGCATTGTCGCCGAGGGAAACGAACGGATCGGCCGGGCGACCAACAATCAGGCCGAGTACGCGGCGCTGATTCGAGCGCTCGAAGCCGCGAGCGACTACGACTTCGACGCGATCGACGTTCGTGGCGACTCGGAGCTGGTGGTAAAACAGGTTCGTGGCGAGTGGAACGCGAACGATCCGACGCTGCGCGAGCGGCGGGTGCGTGCGCGCGAGTTGCTCGACGGGTTCGATCGGTGGTCGATCGCACACGTGCCGCGAGAAATAAACGAGCGAGCCGACGAGCTGGCAAACGAGGCACTCGATGGGTGACACAGACGACGAGCCACCGGCGTGGGCGAAAGACCGCGTACGCGAGCTCGAGGCAGCCGAGTCCGAGGGTGAGATGCACCGTACCGGAGACGAAGAGGCGCACGTCCCCGACATTCCGGCCGACGCCGTCGACGAAGCAGAGCGGCTGACGCGGCTGGCGCGCAACGCGACTGACGACGCCGAAGCCGAACACTACCGAGCGCGCCGGCGGGAGGTAGCCGCCGACTACGACTACACACCACGAGTGCGTGAGACGGACGACACGCTCGTGTTGTACCCGTCGGAGTGGGTCGAGTCCGGGGAGGTCCAGCTCGGTCGGATCGACGACACCGACAGAGCGGTCGAGGTGTCACTCTCGGGGCCCGGCGACGCCGATCGGTATCGCGCCGTCGCGGCGTACAACGAGGCGGTCGTCGAGGCGGTCGCCGAACGCGCAGACGAGGTCCACGTCGAGAACGCCCGAAGTTTCGCGACGTTCGCGAGTAACCACTACGTGCGACCGGTCGACGACGTGACACCGGAGATGCGCGCGGAATTCCGCGATGAGTACTTCCCGCGGAACGCGTGGCCGACGGCAGCACAGGTGGACGCACTCGGTACGTCACTCGAGCTGGTTGCGGAGGTCGCCGCGACCCTGGACGACCCAGGGCCGTAACCGACCGCCGACGCCGGCCGGTGACGTAGCGACTCCGTGGCGAGGCTAGCACACGGTGAAAATGACGCTGGTCGGACCGAGACGGCCTACTCGAGAAGCGCGCGAACCTCGTCGGCTCGGGTCTCGTCGGTAACGAATCGGTCGAGAACCCACGCGAGTTGGCCCAACACCACGTCGTGGCCGGCCGCTGTGAGCGCGTACTGGTTCGTCCGCTTGTCGAGCTCGCTCTTCTCGATGTACCCCTGGTCGACGAGGTCGTCGAGGTTCGGGTAGAGTCGACCGTGGTTCACCTCGGAGCCGTAGTACGACTCGAGCTCGCGTTTCACCGCGAGCCCGTACCGTGGCTCCTCTGCGAGGATCACGAGGATGTTCTGTTGAAACGCGGTCAGCTCGTGGGCGGTCGTCGACTCTTCCGGAACGGATTGTGCCTCTGACATGCTGTACGGAAAGGTTTCCGTACTTATAATCTTTCTCAACGACTGTCCTGTCCTTTCGCCGACGTGTGGACGGACGGTCGAGAAGCGAGGTACGCGATGCGTCGCAAATGAGCACATGTTGCCATTGACACCCATGGAATGCATCACACTGCGGGTGGCCACGCGCGCGTCAGCTGGCTGCGGAGCCGGTAGGTGATTCCTTCTGATCTTCAATGATTCGAGGGGGAGCCTCCGACCTCGAGGAGTGAGCAGAGCGAGTGAGTAGGTCGGAGAGGAAATCGACAACGCACGACGCAACCGCACGACAGTAGCTACCTGACTCCCCAACGTACAAGTACCGTTAGCTAAAGAAGCGGGTGCTAAGCCTCCCTCCTCAAGGAGCGAGTCGGAAGCGAGCGAGCGAGTAGGGCGGGGATACAGCGCCCGCACGAGTGACAACCGATTCTACGCAGAATTCGTAAACTAACAATGAGCATCGTTGTCATAATTGAAGCGCCACGCCAGAACGCATAAATCATTATCGCAGTAATCATTATTCAAAGTATGACGTTCTATGACCGTGAAGAGGAGCTTGCTGCGCTTTCAGGCGCGTTTGAATCGCCCGGTTCGGACGTGTTCGTCGTTTACGGGCGTCGACGTGTCGGCAAAACCGAGTTACTGAAGCAGTTCTGTACTGATCGGCCGCATATGTACTTTCTCGCGTCGCAGGAGGCCGAACACCGGCAGCGCGAGAAGTTCATCGACCAAGTTGCAGCGTTCTTCGACGATCGCACCCCACGGATCGATGGGTGGGACGAGGCCTTCGACTACCTCGGAGAGAAACTCCAGTCCGAGGCAGTTGTGGTCGTCATCGACGAGTTCCCGTACCTCGTCGCAGAGAACGACTCGGTACCATCCTACGTACAGGGATTCGTCGACGAACAACTCCAGGAAACCGATTCGATGCTGATTCTCTGTGGATCAAGCGTGAGTACAATGGAATCAGCGGTACTCGGCCACAAGAGCCCGTTGTACGGTCGCCGCACGGGGCAACTCGACGTGCAGCCGTTCTCGTTTCAGCAGGCCCGTGCGGTCATCGACTACGAGACGGTAGGCGCGATTCGATCCTACGCGGTCACCGGCGGAACGCCAATGTATCTCACACTGTTCGATTACGGGCGGTCGCTCGCGGAGAACGTCCGGTCGCAGGTGCTATCGCCGTCGGCGGTGTTGTACAACGAGCCGGAGTTCTTGCTCCGAACGGAGCTCCGGAATCCCGCACGGTATATGAGTATTCTCGAAGCGGTTGCCATGGGACACACAACGCCGAACGAGATTTCAGGGGCGGCGGGAATCGATGCCGGTCCGTTATCCAAGTATTTGCAGACGTTGCGGCAACTTCGACTGATCGATCGGGAAGTCCCTGTGACAGCGTCCGCGAAGAAGTCCAAGCGGTCGCGGTACCGCGTCGCTGACGAGTTCCTTCGATTCTGGTTCCGGTACGTCGAGCCGAACCGTTCCAGCATCGAGGAAGCACCAGATATCGTGTACGATGGAACAATCGCTCCGGATCTCCCGATGCACGTCGCCACCACGTTCGAGGACGTGTGCAAAGAAGCCGTGTGGGAAGGAATTCGACGCGGTGAGTTCGAACCGTACTCGGAGGTCGGTCGCTGGTGGTACAACAAAGACGAAATCGATATTGTCGGGCTCGCACCGAACGACGACCGGATCCTGTTCGCCGAGTGCAAGTGGACGTCGGATCCAGTCGGGACGGCGCTCGTCGAGGATCTGCGGACGAAAGCAGCGAACGTTAGATGGGGGCCAGATGAGCGGGAGGAGCGCTTCGCACTGTTCTCGAAAAGCGGGTTCGTTGAGGGACTCGCAGATCAACTCGACGACCACTGGTCGCTATGGAGTCTCGCAGAGATCGACGATCTCCTCACACCGTTCTGGTGAACCACGGTCGGACGTGCTCGCTTCGCTGCGCGCGACCTCCCTGATTCAAATCCGGTCGAGAGCATTTTCACTGCTCACTTCGTTCGCTGGAACATGCCGCCTCCCGGATTTGAACTTCCGAAAGACTCGCTCTGCTCGTCTTTCGACTTCCCGCTCGCTTCGCTCGCGGGAACGGGGACAACTCGGCTTGCGGCAGAAACCGCGTAGAAGTGGGATGCCACCTCCCGGATTGTGAACCACGGTCGGACGTGCTCGCTTCGCTGTGCGCGACCTCCCTGATTCAAATCCGGTCAGGAGCATTTTCACTGCTCACTTCGTTCGCTGGAACATGCCGCCTCCCGGATTTGAACCGGGGACAGCTCGATCTTCAGTCGAGTGCTCTCCCAGTCTGAGCTAAGGCGGCTCGTACGTCAGAGAAAGCCGATTCGAGACAAAAGGATTTCGAAAGACGGCAGCCGACTACGAGCTGAAAAAGCGCCCGTGAAAGCCGAACGGTTCGGCGTGCGGAAGCGGAACCCGGGCTACCACCGAGAGCGTCGACGCGTCGAACACGAGGAGGACCGTCCGCTCGCGGTCGACGTCAAGCGCGGTGGCCAGTACGACCCCGTCGTCTTCGGCGTCGGCACCCGGCCGCTGAATCGGGATCGGCTCTTCGACGTACGTCGAACGCGCCCACCACTCGGTGGCCTCGCCGGTCACGCAATCGACCTTCACGAGTCCGTTCGCCCCGTCGCGGTCGGTCGCCTGGCCGTACGCGTATCGGTGCTTGCGGCCGGTCCGGTCGCCGACGACGCGAGGAAACTCCATTCCACCGTCGTACAGGTGCGACCGGGTGACCGTACGCTCCGCGAGGTCGACGCGGTATCGGACCAACCGTCCGTCGTCGACAGCGGGGAAGCCGGCCCCGTCGAGTTCGGCCAACGACAGCGAGTCGACGATGTCGCCGTCTGGAAACTCGATGAGGTCGAGGACGACGGCACCACTGTCGGAGACGTACGCGTTGACGTGGTGAAAGCTGAACACCGGGTCGAGCGTCGGGTCGGCGACGAGGTCGCCCGTCTCGCGGTCGAGTACGAGCACCCGGGTCGGCCGGTCCGGCTGCCAGTCGAGCATGTCCATCGCACCCGACGCGAACGGGTTGAGCGCCCGACGCACCGACAACACGAGCGGCGACTCGACGAGGACGACGTGGTCGTCGGTGACGCTACAGTCGTGGATGTACGCGGGACCGTTCGCGTCGACGGAGGCGATCCGTTCGCGTCTGTTCGATCCCGTCGGGATCCGATACACGTGGTACTGTGGGGTGAGTCCGAACTCCGTCGTGAAGCCGACCGTTTCGTCGTGGTGGGGGTCCCGAACGAGGTGTGCGGCCGTCACGTGCTCTGGGACGTCGTCGTCGAAGGTGAACTCGCCGCGGGTTTCGAGCGTTTCGGGGTCGAACGCGACTCGACGTGGGGCCTCGGTGAGCGCGACGTACGCGTCGCCGACCCGTGCGACGTGGACGTTAGCGTTGTCCGTCGGCTCCGGCAGGCCGGCCGACGAGAGCGTGTCGAATATCCGCCGCCATCCGCGGGTGTCGGTCCCGAACTGTCCCGTGAGTTCGCCGTCAACCGCGTCGGCGTACGCCTCGGACCGGAGGAACCGGTTCGAGTAGCGGACCGTCCCGTCGTCGAACGCGTACCGTCGAAGCATCGCGAGTCCGTCGAACCAGTGCGTGACACGCGTGTCGCCGGCTTCGAACTTCCCCGGGCCGTTGCGGACGAGCGTACCCGAGAGCCACGATGGAACCTCGCCGTCGACCTCGAGGACGACGTCCTCGAACTCCGATTCGGCGGTCTGGAACCCGAGGCCGTTCGCGTGAGTCATTAGGGTATCAACGGGACTGCCGCTGAAGAATGCTGCGCGAGCGACCGCGAACGACCGACGAGACGGGGCGCGGTGGGACAGCCGTCGGGGTCATACGAGGAGAACGACCGTCGAGACCCACCCGACGCCGACGACCACCGAGGCCGCCGTCGTCGACCGGGTCGGCCGAGTGGGTGGGTTCCGGAAGAGCGCCTCGTAGAGGAAGACGGTCGAGACGATGCTGCCGCCCGCGAGCCCAACGTGGGGAGCGACCGCCGGGTGGAGCCCGCTCGCCGCCCCGGCGAGGACCGCCGCCGCGATCGCGACGAGCAGTCGGTCGTAGTAGCTCACCATCGTGCGGATGAACAGTTCGAACTGACGACACAAAAGCCGACTGGGCGTGGCGGTCGAGTCACGCTCCGAGTCGAATCCGCACCATCGCTGCTGCTCGTGACGGTACTCACAGCAGCGAGTGGGACCGCCCGGATTCGAACCGAACCGAGACGCACTCGTCCGTCTCGCAGGGCTCGAATCCGCACCATCGCTGCTGCTCGTGACGGTACTCACAGCAGCGAGTGGGACCGCCCGGATTCGAACCCCAGTCGCTCCGCTCACGTTGCTCGCTCCGCTCCCTGCTTCGAATCCGCTCCACGGCCGCGGCGCTCGCGGAGTCGCTCGCGCCGCAGGAGTGGGACCGCCCGGATTCGAACCGGGGTCACGGGCACCCAAGGCCCGGAGTATACCACTAACCCACGGTCCCGCACCTACTCTACCGTCAAGACCTGCTAAAGGGTTTCGTTCGGCGGCGACACCGTCACGACTCGTCGTCGCGAAGCTCCAGCGCCGCGACGAGGTCGTACGGGTCGGTCCCACGGCGAACCGCGTCGAGGATGTAAAACGCCTCGTCGGGCGCGAGGAAGTGGCGACACACCGCTCGACCGAGCGGTGTCGGCGAGAACCCGTCGATGAACTCCCACTCGAGCAGCTTTCCAACCGCGTGCGTCGTTGGCACGGTACCGATCATCCGGTCGTTGAGCCGTTTCGCTCGTTTGCCGGCGACAACGACGTTTGCCAGCGTCTCCTCGGCGGCTGCCGTCTCGTCGTACTGCGTCGTGACGTCTTCCATCTCGCCTTTCAACAGCGTGAACGCCACCTCGTCTTCGGTGCGGTCCATCGAGTTGTGGTACACCGCGTCGGGCTCGACGAGCAGGTACACACGACCACGGTCGTGGTAATCTGGGCGACCCGCCCGGCCGAGCATCTGTGAGAACTCCTGTACGGAGAGCCACTCAATGCCCATCGCCAGCGTGTCGAAGATGACCTGTGAGGCCGGAAAGTCGACGCCGGCCGCGAGTGCTGCGGTCGTCACGACCGCAGACAGCTCTTGCTCGCCGAACTGTCGCTCGACCTGCTTGCGTCGGCCGTAGTCGAGTCCCGCGTGGTACGGTGCCGAGTCGTACCGCAGCGACCGGCTGATCTCGTGACACCGCCGTCTGGAGTTCGTGAAGACGATCGTCTGCCCACGATACCCCTTCGAAGACTTCGTGTCGAACTCGCGTTTGACCAGCGTGTCCGCGATCTGTGTCTTCTCGCGGCCGTCGGCGAACGTGACGTGTCGTTCGATCGGAACCGGGCGTTCTTCGAACTCGATGAGCGTCGCGCGAAGCCGTTCTGCGAGCCACTCGGGGTTGCCGACCGTCGCCGAGAGGTAGACGAACTGCGTCCCGTCGTGGCCCGCGTCGGTCTCCATTCGCGTCTCGCTGTAGTGTTTCAGCCGCGAGATGAGCCCGTCGAGACGGTGGCCGCGTTCACCTTCTTTCAGCGTGTGGACCTCGTCGATGACGACGGTACCGACGGCTCCGAGGTCCTTGCCGGTTCGGAGGGCGTGGTCGATGCCCTCGTACGTCCCGACGATCACGTCCGCACTCGGGTCGAATCGGGTGCCGTCGTCCGCGATGCGAGACGACCCGACCCGAATCGAGACGTCGAGGCGGTCGCCGTAGCGGTCGGTGAAGTCCTCGTGTTTCTGGTTGGCGAGTGCGACGAGTGGGACGAGAAACAACAGCGTTCCCTCCCCGCGTATGGCACGGTCGATGCCGGCCAGCTCGCCGACGAGCGTCTTCCCGGTCGCCGTCGCACTCACCACGAGCTGGTCGTCGCCCGTCAACAGCCCGTTGCGCACCGAGAGGCTCTGGACCGGAAGCAGCTCGTCGAACCGACTCTGGATCCGATCTGCGAGCGCCGGGTGGAGGTCGAGGTCTGCGGTCGCCACCGGCGAGATGTCGTCGATGGTCGCAGAGACCTCGTCGTACTTGGTGAGGTCGGGGTCGAGCCCGCCCGAGAGCAGCGAGAGGATCCGGTCGAGGTCCTGGGTGTCGTACAGGAGTTCTTCGAGCCGTGCTTCGGCCGCCCCGGTGAACTCCCCGGTGTACGAGAGCTCGCGGTCGAGCTCACGGCGCGCACAGGACGGACAGATGTGCTCGTCGTTGTGTTCGATGGCGGTGTCGCTCGTGAGCGGACCGTACCGGCCGTCGGCCGCACACCGCCGACAGGTGCGAACTGCCGTTGCCTCGAGCTGGTAGCCGTCGAGCATCGCCTGGAGTCGCTCGCGCTGTGCCGGAGCGGTCTGTTGGGAGAGTCGGATGCGGTCGGCCGCGCGGGCGAGCTCCACGAACTCGTCGGGCTGGCGCGGCTGCTCGGTGCCATCGGTGTAGACGCGGAACTTCCCCGGCCGTGGGCCGGCGTCGGTCGATTTCAACTCGAGACGGCCGTGGAGCACCCGGCTGCCGTCGCGGGTCGCGACGACAGTGTAGTCGGTGCGGGCCTCGTGGAGAAAGAGCGTCTCGACGCCGGCAAGCTGCGTTGACACTGCGTGAGCGTAGGTGAAGCGAGTACTTCAGCGGTTCGGCTTCGGACGAACTGCGCGTCGGTCACGGCGCGACGATCAGGCGACGAGGAGCTTCTCGCCGCGCTCGACGGTGATCCGGCACGGCGGCGAGAGCTTGTTGTACGCGCGGCGGAACGCCTCCTTGACCGCCGGGGCCTGGTCGACGTCACAGTAGGCCGTGAACACGACGGTGTCGGCGCTGAGGCGTGCCGCGGTGCCGACGGGCTTGCCGAACGCCTGGCGCATCCCGTCGGAGACGCGGTCCGCTCCAGCCCCGGTCGCCTGCTTGTTCTCGCGGATAACTTGGTGGGGGAACGTCCGGAGCGTCATCTTGTACGTCCCTTCGCCGAGCTCTTTGATCAGGTGTCGGTTCGCCGAGAGGCGGGCGCTCTCGAGCGAGCCGTGGCGGATCTGGACCTCCTCTTCGACGCGCAGGCTGATCTGGACCGGGTAGTCGTCCGGCTCCGAAGAAAGGTCGCCCATGTTGTGCTGTGCGATCTTCGAGCCGGGGATGCCCGTGATGTATTCGCGACGGGTGTACGACGGCTTGTCGATCGTCCGGTACATAGAGGCGGGTTTGTCGGACATGGTTAGTTATCCGATGTAGCCGCCGCTGCGTGAATAAACCCGTCGATACCACGCCGAACGAGCCGCACCGGGCGGGGTGGCTCCACGTCGCGTCCCTCACTCGGTGGGTGGGTCGAGCGCCACGTGGTCGAATCCCCGGCGAGAGAGGCGCTCGGCGGCGCGGTCGGTCACGCTCGGTGCGACGAGCACGCCGCGAACGGCCGGCGTCGCCTCGGAGGGCTCGTCCACACGCGTCGGTCCGTCGTCTGTGCCGAGTTCTTCACGGACTGCACGCACGTACCTAGCGAGCTGTCCCACCGCGTCCGGACCGACTCGGCGACGTTTCAGTTCGACGACGACCGGGGTGCCGTCGGCGTCAACGCCGAAGACGTCCATCGGACCGGCACTCGACGGGCGCTCCGTCTCACGGGGCTCGAAGCCGGGCTCGATCAGCGACGGCTGGCTCAGGATCCGGGTTCGGAGGTCGGCTTCGCTCCCGTGGAGTTCGAGGTCGCGTCCGCCGGTGACCGACATCGACGCGACGTGTGCGACCGTCTCGAACCGGACGGTGAGCGTCTCGTCCGGATTCTCGCGGACCGACCGGACCCGAAGGTGCCCCTCGCGGACCGCGGCCTGATGTGTCGAGCCAGGGGGTTGCCAGTTGATCGGCGTCCGCCCTTCGTCGGTGTGGACGAGCGCGGTCCCGTCGGGTTTCAACAGCAGGAGCCGGTCGCCGACGCCGAGGTCCGAGGCGGCGCGCCCGTCGTAGGAGACGGTACATCGTCCGAAGAGGGTCGTCACGTCGCCACGGTCGAACGCTGCCTCCAACTCCCAGAGGACCTCTCGATGGCTCGGCTCGTGGAGACTGATGACTGCCACGGAAGCCGTACTCGGCCGACGGCAAAAAGCCGCACGAGCCAGATCCCGAACCGCGACCAGCCGCCGCACGGAACGAATCCACCCAATCCACGATGGCGCGCGCCTCGTGAGGTCGCCGAAGGCGGCCTCGCGAGCGCGCGCGAGGGATGAGCGAGTCGCCAGAGGCGACGAGCGAATCGGCTGGGGAGGGCGTGGCCCAAACGGTGTCCGGGTGTCGTGTGGTCGTCTCGGTCGCAGCCTCACGAGTGCCGTATGCGAGCGAATCGGCTGGGAAGGGCGTGGCCCAAACAGTGTCCGGGTGTCGTGTGGTCGTCTCGGTCGCAGCCTCACGAGTGCCGTATGCGAGCGAATCGGCTGGGAAGGGCGTGGCAACGTAGTGTCCGGCTGTCGCGGAGTCGCCTTGGTCACACAGTCACAGACGTACGGAATCGGCCCAGAAGGCGGCGGCCAACTAGTGTTCGGACGTCACGAAGGCGTCCCGCCACACGGTGTACAACACAGTTGCACGGGGGGCCGGCTCGGGAGTCGGTGATCCAACCGGTGCTCGCACGCCGCCGAGTCGACCCGTGCACACGGTCGCCACCGGCGTATCGCGTCGGCCACGGAGGCGGTAGTCGGGTATCGCGACGTCGAACGGTCACTCATCGCCGCGTCGTGCGACGACGATACCGGCGACGAAGAGGATCACGCCGAGTCCGAACGCCCCGATCCGAAGCGTCGGATCTGAGATCAAAAAGCCGACGAGCACCATGAGCCCGAATCCACCGTGGAGTACCGCCGTGGGGTTCATACGGTCGGTACGCGGCGTCCGTACAAAACGGCCGCGGTCGGGTCACTTCAGCAGCGACTCGGCCATCCGCTGGGGGAACCCGAGCAGGAGTGAGACGAGCCCCTGCGTCTCTTCGTCCGCGCGCAGCGTCGACCGAACGCGCTGTGAGACGACCTCGACGCTGATGATCAACACCAGGATGACGAGGATCGTCGCCATCATGTTGGTGAACGCGAACAACCCCTGCTGGACGCTCAACACCTGTCCGAGACCGCCACCGCCGATGATCCCGAGTGAGACGGCGATACGAACGTTGATCTCGAAGATGTACAGCGTCCACGCGATGAACGGCGTCGTCACCTGCGAGAGCATCCCGAAGGTGATCGTCTGTGGCTTGTTCGCGCCGGTCGTCTCCATCGCCTCGATCGGGCCGTCTTCGATCTCTTCGAGCTCGTCGGTAAAGAGCCGCCCGAGGTTGCCGATCGTGTCCGTCGCGATCGCGAGCGTCGCCGTCACGGGACCGATACCGCCGAGCGGGATGAAGATCAGCGCCCACACCAGTGCGGGGATCGCGCGGATAGACGACATGATCCCGCGAAAGAGGAAGTTGAACGGGAATGGCGTGACCCGCCCCGAGCCGAGGACGCCGAAGAGCAGTGCCAGCGGAAAGCCCATCACGGTGCCGGCGAAACCCATCGCCAGCGTGATGCCGGCCTCGCCGAGCAGCGGCGTGTCGCCGCCGAGCCCACCCCATATCAGGTTCCGCTCCTCGATGAACGTCCAGTACTCACTGAACCCGGCTGGGTCGACGTACGGGAACGAGAGCGTGAGAAATGGGAAGAAGTCGCCGAGGGCACCGAGGAAGTTCGGGAGGTACCGCGGGATGTTCGCCGCGAAGAAGCCGACCGACGTGAGGGCGTAGTAGAACGCCGCGGCCGTGGCGACGACGCCGACCACGAGCACCACGGCTCGAACCTTCCGCGCGAGGACGATGTCCGCGTACCGGTCGCGGACGCGGTCGGAGTGACTCACCGCCGACTCCCCCCGTCGGGCGCCGCCTCCGTCGCATCACCCGTCGGTCCATCGTCCGCGGCGCCGCCGGCCGAGTTGGCGTCACCGCTCGTCGAGCCCTCGGGCGCGAACAACTCCTCGGTGTCGATGTCGCCGTATATCTCGTCTATCACGTCCATGTCGAACGCGTCGCGGTACCCGTCGAACACCTTCTGTCCGTCACGGAGTCCGATGAACCGCTCACCGAACTTTCGCGCGAGGTTCACCTGGTGAAGACTGATGATTGCGGCGAGGCCGCGGTCGCGCGCGGCGGTACGGAGGTACCCCATCACCTGCTGTGCGGAGCCCGGATCGAGGCTCGCGACCGGCTCGTCAGCCAACAGCACGCTCGGGTCCTGGACCAGCGCTCGAGCGATCCCGACCCGCTGTTGTTGGCCGCCGGACATCTGTCGGGCGCGCTGTTGGGCTTCGTCTAAGAGACCCACCGTTTCCAGTGCGTCCAACGCGTGGAGTTTGTCCGCGGCGTCCTGAAACTGGAACAGCGATCGAACGAACGAGTTGCGGTTGAGCGAACCGGTGAGCGCGTTCGAGTACGCGGTCATCTGTCCGATGATGTTGTGTTGTTGGAAGATCATCGCGATGTCGTGGCGCGGACCCGTGACCGGTGCGCCGTCGATCTGTACCGTCCCCGCCGTAGGCGTCTCGAGACCGTTAAGACACCGCAAGAGCGTCGACTTCCCGGAGCCAGAGATGCCGAGGACGACGACGAACTCGTCGCCGGGGACCTCGAAGGAGACGTCGTCGAGCGCGACGGTGTCGCCGAACCGCTTCGTGAGGCCGTCGACCGTGATGCGACTCATGTGGTGTGTGGTGGTCGAGTGTCGTTACGAGAGGTCCTCGAACTCGAGACCGAGTTCGTCCATCACGGTCGCGATCATGGTGTAATCCTCGTAGTCTCCCTCCTCGACGCCGGTGAACCAGAGCGGCTCGCCGTCGTAGTCGTCGCCGTGGCTGAGGTCCGACTCGGTCACGTTCAGTATCGCCTCCTCGATCTCCGCTTTCACCGGGGAGTCCCAGTTGCTGCGGGTGACGAGCGGCGCCCGCGGGATCGGATCGGAGACGGCGAGCAACTGGAGCTCGGTGCCGGACGACTCGATCTCGTCGCCGGCGCCTTCGTACTCCGCAGAGATGTCGACGAAGTCCTGTGACATCGACTCGAACTGCGCCTGTGGAACGAACGGGGCAGACGAGAACGCGCCGGTCGTCGCCGCCATCACGTCGTCGCGCTGGACCATCTGTTCGCGGGCCGTGGTGTGATCGGAGTACTCCGCGTCGAAGTCGGCGGCGTCGCCGTCGGGTGCACTTCCGATGTCGAGCCCGGCGTCCTGTAACACGGTGAGCGGCACGAGCGTCCCCGACACGGAGAGGATGTCGCCCATGTAGATCAGTTCGCCTTCGAGGTCGCTCAGCGACTCGATCCCCGAGTCGGGCGTGGTGGTGATAGTCGAGAAGTACTGGGCCGCGCCGTAGGCGATCCGGACGCCGACGATGTCGACGACGCCCTCGCCGGCGACCACCGCAGACGGCGAGATGTCTGCGATCTCGCCCTGATCGTTGCGCATCGCCTGCAGCGTCGCCGTGTAGCTCGCCGCGCGATCCGGTTCGATCGCGACGTCGACCTCGGACTCGAGGTACTCGAACATCGGCTGGTACTGTCGTTCGATCTCGACGTCCGCCTCTGCGGGGTTCAGGATGAACTGTGCCGTCGGCGTCGACTCGGTCGACCCCGTCGTCTCGCCGTCGCTCGACGTGTCGCCCTCCCCGCTGGACCCCTCGTCGCCGGCGGAGCCACCGCCACCGGAGCAGCCGGCCAGCCCAGCGACTCCGGCCGCGCCCGCTGTCGTGAGAAACGTTCGCCGATTCGCCGACCACCTGTTGTCGGACATACACGGGGTACCACCGTCTCGGGCGACTAATCGTTTTCTATGTGACGTACGTACGGGTTTACAGACCGACACGTACGCCCCGAGAGCCGGCAGATCGTGGCACGGTGTGGATGCCCGCACTGAGCAGCCTCCACTCAGAACTCACCGAGCCGCGACTGGCCGTCGCCCCTGCTCCCGTCACCCGCACTCCCGTCGACGCTACCAGTCCCGGTCAGCTCGGCCGCCGTCGCGATCGTCTCGAAGAAGCCGTCGCGCTGACTGCGGTCGTACAGCGTCGCCGCCGGGTGGACGGAGAGCAGGACGCGCCGCGACGCGCCGGCGATCCGGACGTCTGCGACGTCCCCCGATTCGCCGGTTATCGCCACCGATCGGTCGAGCAGGTGTTCGCTCGGCACCTTCCCGAGGGTGACGACGAGCGTCGGGTCGAGCCGTTCGATCTCCGTCTCGAGGTAGCCGCGACAGTTCGCGAGCTCCTCGGCGGTCGGATCGCGGTTGTCCGGCGGTCGACACCGCACGCAGTTGGTGATCCGGACATCCGTTCGTGTGAGTCCCGCGTCGCGGAGCGCCTCGTCGAGCACGTCGCCGGACCGCCCGACGAACGGCTCGCCCCGTTCGTCTTCGGACGCCCCTGGCCCCTCGCCGACGAACAGGAGGTCTGCATCGATCGGCCCGACGCCCTCGACGATTTGCGTGCGCGACGCGACGAGCGCCGGACACCGCTCGCAGGACCCGACCTCAAGGTGGTCGTCGAGTAGCGGTTGGTCTTCGGTCATAGCGTCGATCGGGCCGGCGGCGGCATAAGTTCGGTCGGTCTCACCCGACGTCCGGGCCGGGAGCGTCAGTCGGGTCGTCGCCGATGGTACCGGACTCGACGACGTCGGGCTCGACGACGACGGCACGGAGGTCGTTCACGTTCGTGCCCGTGGGACCCGTTCGAATCAGCGCGTCCGCGTCGGCCAGCAGGGAGGCGGCGTCGTGTCGCGCGAGCGCCTCGCGGGCGGCTTCGTCCGTCAGCGTCCCGGCGTCGACGATGCCGCCGGCCGCGTCGCTCGCCCCGTCGATGCCGTCGGTGTCGACGGCGGCGACGACGACGCCGTCGTGATCGAGTACGAGTCCCGCGCGCACGACGAACTCGGCGTTCGGGCCGCCGACGCCCGGTTCGGTCGACAGCTCGGAGAGCCGCACCGTCGTCTCGCCGCCGGAGAGGAGCACCACGGGTGGCGACGCCGGCTCACCGGTGTCGACGCATTCCTCGGCGAGTGCCGCGTGCTCACGACCGGCCGTGCCGGCGTCACCCTCGACGTCGGCCGCGACGATCGTGGCGTCGTAGCCCCGGCGTTCGGCCGTCCGAGCCGCCGCCGTCAGCGCTGTCTCGCCGTTGGCGAGCACGATCCCCGACGCGCGGTCGAACGCCGGGTGAGAAGCCGTCGGCGTCTCGGGACGCTTGCCGGCGACTCCCGCACGGAGGTGTGTGTCGACCGCCGACGGGAGGTCGAGGTCGTATCGCTCCGCGACGTCAACGGCGTCCGCGAACGTGGTAGGGTCGGGCGTCGTCGGCCCGCTCGCGACCACGGCCAGGTCGTCGCCGACCACGTCGCTCACGGCGAGCGTCACCACCCGTGCGGGAGCGGCGAGTGCCGCGAGGCGGCCGCCTTTGACCGCCGAGCAGTGTTTTCTGACGGCGTTCATCTCCTCGATTGCGGCGCCAGACGCGAGCAACTCGTCGGTGAGTCCGCGCACGCCCGCGACCGAGATGCCCTCGGCTGGGGCCGTGAGGACCGCGCTTCCGCCGCCGGTGAGCGCGACGAGGACGAGGTCCTGCTCGCCCGCGGCTTCGGCGACCTCGCGGACTCGTGTCGCGCTCTCGGCTCCGCGAGCCGTCGGCCGAGGGTGGTCGCCGGGGAGCACCGCGAACGGCTCACCCGCCGCGTCGGCCGGGTCCGTCGTGACGACCGCCCCACCGTCGACCCGCTCGCCGAGCCGCTTGGCGAGCGCAGACGCGAGAGCGTCCGCGGCCTTCCCCGCGCCGAGGAGGACGACCCGGTCGTACGCGCCGAGGTCCACGCTCGTGGTCGTCCCGTCGACGGCGGCGATCGAGAGTCGGTCGTCCTCGACCGCGACGGCGTCGTCGACGACCGAGGCTGGGAGCGCAGCGTCGATACCGGCCGCGAGACAGTCGAGCGCGGTCGCGTGCGCCGGCGTCCGCTCGATCGTCGCACGATCAGCGAAGCGGCTGTCGGTCACACCGGTGGGATCGACCGGCGGTGGATTATATGTACCGACACCAAGACACGGGTCCCGTCGCCGACGCTCGTCGTGGCAGTCGGCGTCGCCAGGGCACCGCTAGACGGAGGTGATGCGGTCGGGCGTCGCCGCGCGGTGCGCGCTCGCCGCGATCCCGGCGACGCGAAGCGGCTCCGGTCGGCGAAATCCCGCCCGGACGAGCGACCGGACGACCGTCGTAGCGCGGTCGGCGTCGATGCCGACGGCCCGCACGAAGAGCGGCGCGGGATCGCGGTCGGTGTCGGTAGTGGTTGTGGACGCCGTCGACGTGGTATCGGGCACCTCGACGCGGCGGCGCGGCGGAAGCGACCGGTACGCTGACAGTCGGGTTTCAAGCGCCTGCCCCTCGAAGGCCTCACACAGTGCCGGCTCGAGGCCGTCGCTCGCCTCGTAGCTCACCGCGGTGACGGGACGGTCGACCGCCTCCTGAAGCGTCGCCAAGTCTACTACGTTGTACCACGCGGGGGCGACGCCGGCGAGTGAAACGTGACGAACGTCCTCGCGGCCGAGGTCGGCGACGAGTGAGCGAACCGCCCGCGTCGCGTCGGTTCCGCCGACGGTACACGTGCCGTACGCGAGGCCATCGAGCGTACCGTCGGCTCGACAGACGGCGCCTGCGATTCGGCTCACGCGGTCGCCGTCAGAGAAGGCGACGCCGAGCGTGCGGCTCGGCGAGGTCACTCCTCGGCTTTGATCTCTTCGAGTCGGTCGAGGAGTTCGTCGTTCGATGCACCCGGTTCGTACTCGACGGATCCGTCGTGGGTCTCCTGGGCAGCGCGGACGCCGTCTTCGTCGTCGAAGTCCGCGTCGAGGTCCTGGTTCTCCTGTTCGGACTCGTCGTAGCTCCCGAAGCCCATGTGCACGTACATCTACTGGCCTAAACGGAATAAATCCCTCGCCGGGTCGCACGTGCAGCTTTTCACTCGGTCGGCGCCTATCGGGCGTATGGAACCGATCTGCGTCACCGCCGACGCGACGTCGTTCACCTGTAACGCGTACCTCGTCCCCGGCGAGCGGCCGACGCTCGTCGACGCCGGAGCGATGCCCGGTGTAGACGCCGTGGTCGCAGCGCACGTCGACGCGCTCGAGCAGGTGGTCGTGACCCACCAGCACCGCGACCACGTCGGCGAGCTCGACGCGGTGCTCGACCGGTTCGACGCCCGGCTGCTCGCGGCTGGCGACCATCCGCGTCGGGACGGCTCGCTCATCAGCGGCGACGAGGTGCGTATCGGCGACGAGACGTGCACCGTCGTCGAGACGCCGGGTCACGCCCCCGACCACGTCTCGCTCGTGGGTGACACACGGGTCTATACCGGCGACGTCGTCGTCTACACCGACGGCGCGTTCGACGACGGGTCGTTCGGCCGAACCGACGCCCCCGAACAGTCGCGCGAGCGGCTGATCGACAGTCTCCGGCGACTCCTCGAGCGACTCCCGGACACGATCGAGGCGATGTATCCGGGCCACGGCGACGTCTACCGGGCCGCCGACGGACCGGACCGCGTCCACACGGTCGTCGAACGCGCACTCTCGCGGGCCGAGCGACGCGAACCCAAGTACCCCGACGAGTGACCGGCGCTCAGCGGGAGTTAAGTGTGAGACGGCCGAACCACCGGTATGGACCTGTCGACGGCCGTTGCCGTCACCGTGAGGACCCTCCGACGGCGGCCGGCCGACCTCCTCCCGTTCTACCTCCTCGGGACGGCCGTACCGACGATCGCTCGGACTGGACTCGTGCTCGCGCTCGCGGGTGCGTACCTCCACGTCGAGCGGAGCGGCCGACTGGACGCCGCCGTCGACGCACTGGCGGGGACGGAGTTGACGCCGCCGTCTACGGAAGACCCGGAGGCGATAGCCCAGTGGGCGCGTGGCGTCGAGCCAGTCGTCGAGCCGCTCGCATCACCGACCGCGGTGGGGCTCCTCGCCGGTGGAATCCTCCTCACGGCGCTCGTCGCGATCCTCGCGTACGCGGCGGTGTCGGCCGGACAGATGAGCGCCGTCGCCGCCCGGCTCCGGGGTGATCGCGGCGGGACGGCCGGGATCGCCGGGAGTCGCCGTCGGTGGCGAACGTTCCTCGGGTTGTACGTCGCAGAGGTGGTCCTCTGGGTCGGCATCGTCGCGCTCGCCGGGGGCGTCGTCGGCGTCACCAGTCTCGTCGGCGGCCCGTTCGCCGGAGCGCTCGTCGGACTCGGCGTGCTCCTCGTCGCGGGCGGCGCGCTGGTGCTCGTGCGGGTCGTCTTCGCGTTCGCGCCCGCTGCCGTCGTCGTCGACGACGTCGGCGTCTTCGACGGCGTATCCGGCGCCGGCGGGTTCGTCCGGGCGAATCCCGTCGACGCCGCCGCGTATCTGGTCGTGGCCGCGGGCGTCTTAGTTGCCATCTCGTCTGCGGCCTCCGGTGCCGTGTACGTCGGTGGAAGCGCGCTGGTCGCACTGGGAAGCGCCGTGGTCGCCGCGCCGGCACTCGACCTGGTGAAGACCGCACTCTACGGCGACCAGCGCGGCGCGGTCGACCCCGTGGACGGGCCCCCTGCCGGGCTCGTCGAGCAGGCCACGGACGGGCTCCGGCGCGGCTGGACGGAGCTGACCGGCTTCGTGTGGCGGACGCCGGTGACCCACCTCGTCATCGTCGGCATCGGCGTCGGCGCCGGGGTCGTCGGCTGGACCGCCGCGGAGCCGTTCGCGGGCGCGGTGTCGACGTCGATCGAGGCGCGGCTCGTCGGCCACGTGCCACCGGTCGCCGCAGCCGCCTTCTTCGGGAACAACTGGACGGTCGCGACGACGACCGCGTTCGGCGGGGTCGCGCTCGTCGTCCCGACGGTGGTTTCGATCGCACTCAACGGGGCCGTCCTCGGCGGCGTCGCCGCACTGGAGGTGAACCGCCAGGCGCTCGTCGCGTTCGTCGTACCACACGGACTCCTCGAGATCCCCGCGATCGTCGCGTCCGGTGCCGTCGGCGTCCGTCTCGGTGTCGTCGCCTGGCGCACGTACCGCGGTCAGCTTCGGCGAGCGGCGCTCGCGGACGCCCTCGAGCACGCGTTCTGGGTGATCGTCGGCGTCGGCGTGCTCGTGGCTGTCGCGGCCGTGATCGAAGGGTTCCTCAGCCCGTACTACTGGCGGCTCTGGTGACCACATATTGAAGTCGGTCGGGCACTAATTTTGACCCATATGAACCGACGCGATCCGTTCACGGACGTAGAGGAGTTGATCGAGCGCGTCGACCGAGAGCTCGGGAAGCTCGGCGCTGGCTTCGAGCTGCCCAGGAGCCACCGAGCGCCGGTCGACGTCGTCGACGGTCCAGAAGCGGTGACCGTAGCCGCCGACCTCCCCGGCTACGAGGAGGAGTCGATCGCGGTCGAACTCGACGACGACGTGCTCACGATCGCGGCGACGCCGACCGACGGCGGCGTCTCGGTCGACGGCCCGGAGACGAGCGAGGCGACCGGCGACGACGCCGAACCGGACCACGGGACCGCTGAGCCAGACCACGACGACGGGTCGGTGTCGGGCGACGAACGTACCTACCGGATCCGCGAGCGCCGCCGTGGAAGCGTCTCCCGACGTGTGCCGGTCGGCGCGGGCGTCGATGCGACGAGCGCGACTGCCACGTACGACGCTGGCGTGCTCACCGTCACGCTGCCAAAGCGGGCCGCCGCCGACACCCACCAGATCGACGTCGAGTGACGCCGGCCGAGGCGTGCAGTTTTAATCGCCGCGCCACCGACGTCACGTATGGACGAGGCGGCGCTGCGCGCAGACATGATCGAGGGGCTCGAACACCGACTCGGCGAGCCGCTCGGCGGAGCCGTGTTGAACGCGCTCCAGACGGTCCCGCGGGAGGCGTTCGTCGACGACGCGCCGTACGCGGATCGTGCGAGCGAGGCCGTCGGAACGCGAGCACTCGCGCCGACGACGGTCGCACGGCTGCTCACGGTGCTCGACGCCACCGCCGGCGACGACGTGCTCGTCGTCGGCGCGGGCGTCGGGTACACCAGCGCGGCGCTCGCAGAGATCACCGGCGCGCGACACGTACACGCGGTCGACATCGATCGACGAGCCGTTCACCTCGCACGCTCGAACCTCGCAGACGCCGGCTACGACGCCGTCTTCGTCGACTGTCGTGACGGCGCACAGGGGGTCCCGGAGTACGCCCCGTACGACCGAATCCTGCTCGAGGCAGCCGTGGTAACCCCCCCGCGGGCGTTGTGCGGCGACCAGCTCGCGGCGGACGGGCGGCTCGTGTATCCGCGCGGCGCCGGCGATCAGACGATCGTCGCCGTCGAGCGCCGAACGGACGCCGAACGACGGCCGGCCGAGGGTGCGGGCGCACCGGCTGAGGACGCGGGCGCACCGGCCGAAGAGTCGGCCCCGGACGGCTTTCACACCGTAGAGACGGGTGGGCCGGCCCGACTGCGGCCGATGCTCGTCGACGGCGAGCAGGCCGGCGTCGAGCGGAACCGCACCCGTCGTGAGGACGCGGAGTTGGCCCGTCAGGGGCAGCGTGCCCGCCACGGCTGGGAACAGGAGTGGATCGACTGGGAGGCCCAACGTTAGCTAATTTCAGGCGCTAAGCCCCCTTCCTCGAGGAGCCGCCGGAGGCGGCGAGTAGGCAGGGGTAGTTCACTCGGCCACAACGAGCACCTCCGTGTTGCCGCGCTCGTCGACGTACGTGCTCCCCGCCGGCGGCTTAACCTCGATCGTGAGCGTGCCGTCGAGCTGATTCGCGCCGAGCGTCGGCTCGACCTCGACGCTAGCGACGCCGTCGGGACCGGTTCGTCCGGTAGCGATGCCGTCGAGCCTTGCGGACCCACCACGAACGATCACCGTCGCGTCCGAGACGCGGTTGCCGTCGGGATCGACGACCGCCACCTCGATCGTCTGTGTTCCCGCCGTCGTCACCTCCGGATCCGGCCGAACGTCGACCTCGGTCGCCGCGAGGCCGTCGATGTCGCTTATCATCCCCATCATCACGCTCAGGCTGGCGACGCCCACGACGAGGGCGATGACCAGCCTGACCGGGAGCCCCTCGATGGCGCGGCGGTCGGCGAGAAACGAGCGAACACGCGACTGCGGTCGTGACTCGGGCATACACCCGATGGCTGCGACATCGTATATAACCTGTCGGGCAGGGGTCGACGTTGGGTCCGGCGACCGTTTTTATCTGAGAGCGCGGCACGCGGCGTATGGAGGTGCTCGGGCGGGAACGTGGCAGCGAGTTGGCGCGCGAACGGACGGAAGCCGAGACGGGCGGGGGCGGAATCGAGCGGCGGGACCGGCCACCGAGCGCGGTGCGGCTGGGGTCGTTCCTCGCTCGCGACGGCAGCGACGGAGCGGCCGTGTGGGTGGACGCAGACACACCGCACGCAGGCGTCGTCTTCGGCAAGCGAGGGACGGGGAAGTCGTACACCCTCGGCGTCCTCGCCGAGGGGCTGGCGGCAGCGCCAGGTGTCGCCCCCGTGATCGTGGACCCGATGGGCGTCTTCACGGGAGTGACCAACGACGGCGGCCGGGTCGTCGCCCCGGCGGTGCGGCCGGCAGCGATCCCGCCGTCTGTGTGGCCGGATCTCGTGGGACTCGACCCGACGAGCGGACCGGGGAGCCTGCTGTGGCGTGCCGTCGCTGACGCGGTTAGTGACGGCGCAGACGCAGTCGATGACGGTGCAGGCGCGGTCGGTGACGGCCCGGACGCGGGGCGATGTCCGTCTCTCGAGGCGATCGGTGCCCGCGTCGCGGCCGCAGACGCCCCGGACCGAACGCGCCGGGCGGTCTGTAATCACCTCCGGCTGGCGGCGTCGTGGGGGGTCTTCGACGCCAAGGCGCCGCCAATGTCGGCGCTCGTCCGCGACGGCGACCCGGTCGTGATCGATCTCGCAGGGGTCCCCGAGCGGGCGGCCGGGGCAGTCGTTCGGGCCGTCGCTCGTGGGCTCTACGACGCGCGGCTGGCCGGGGTGATAGCGCAGCTGCCGTGGCTGCTCGTCGACGAGGCGCACGCGTTCTTCGGCGGGGTGGCCGACGCGGCGCTCCGGACGCTATTGACCCGCGGACGCGCCCCTGGCGTCTCGCTTGTGTGTGCGACACAGCGACCGAGCGCGCTGCCGGACGTCGCCGTCTCACAGGCGGACCTGCTGATCGCCCACCGGCTCACGGCGGGTCCGGACGTTGAGGCGCTCGCGGCCGCCGAGGCGACGTACCTGACCGGCGACCTCGCCGCACGACTCCCGAGCGGGACGGGCGAGGCGCTCGTCGTCGACGACGCCAGCGAGACCGCTCACCTCGTCCGAATCCGCGAGCGACGGACGCCACACGGCGGCGGGAGCCCACGGGCGAGCGACGCGGCCGGCGGGTAGTCGTCGCGCTCGCGTGCCACGACGACACCGGAATCGCCAAGCGACGCCGGTCGGTCTGCCCCGTATGGATCGATCGATTCGGGGCGGCGCGCTCGTCGCGGCCGGCGGGTTCGTCGGCGCGGTGAGCCGGTACGCCGTCGACGTCGGCCTCGCTGCCGTCTTCGGGGACGTAGCCGGGGTGGCGACGCTCTGCGTGAACGTCGTCGGTTCGTTCGCGCTCGGGGTGCTCGTCGCACGGACGACGACGCCACAGGTGCGGCTCTTCGTCGGAACTGGCCTGATCGCGTCGTTCACCACGTACAGCACGTTCGTGACCGACGCAGTTGCGCTGGGTGCGACGGGTGGGACTCTCTACGTGGCTCTCAGCTACGGCTTCGGCTTCGCCGCCGCGACCGCCGGACTCGCCGTCGGCGGGTGTCGATGAGCCTCACCCCGCTGTTTCAGGCGCTCGCGGTCGGCGGCGGCGGGGCGGCCGGCGCCGTCTGCCGGCACGCGGTCGGACTGCGGCTCACCGGACGGCGGTCGCTGGTCGCGGTCGACGTCGTCGGAAGCGTCACGCTCGGAGCCGTTCTCGCCGCGCCGGTCGGACCCACGTTCGTGCTCGTCGCCGGCGTGGGATTCTGTGGGGCGTTCACCACGTTCTCCTCGTTGGCGGTCGAAGCCGTCAGAACCGCCGGTGACGGCGACGTGGGCACCGCCGCGCGGTTCGCCGTCGGGACCGTGCTGCTCGCGGTCGCCGGTGCCGTCGGCGGGTCGCGGTTCGTCCTCGTGCTGTGGTGACCGCAGGTGGAGCGACAGGTACAGAACCCACCGGAGCGTATCGGCAGTCGTGACAGACGCCGACGCCGATGCCGACGCGAGCGCAGACGTCTCCGTCGACGGAGCGGGACCGTCTGTGCCCGACGCCGACGCGGTCCCGAACGACGCCGCCCCAGGCGAGGTCGGCGACGTCGACTTCGCCGATCTCTCGCTGCTCCAGCGGCTGTTCGTCGCCGCCGCACAGAATCCGACGCGCGGGGTCGTGATCGCCGCGCTCACCGCCTTCGCGTTCTCGTTTTACGTCGCGTTGTGGCTGGCGTTTCCCCAGGTCGCGCTCTTGTTCACCGTGCTCAGCGCCGTCGTCGTCGCGGTGCTCGTCGGTGTCTACGTGGGGTTCGGCCGCCTGTCGCGGTGAGCAGAGTCGGCCGTGGCCGGACTCACGGGTGGGGCTCGTAGAAGGATCGGAGCGCCGAGCCGAAGCGGTCCGCGAGCGTCGCGACCGCCTCGCCGACGAGCACGTCGCGGTCGGCGAACGCCGCCTCCACCTGGGCACCGAGTGCCACGTCACTGGCGGCGTCGCTCTCGAGGAACTCGCGGACGGTGGTGAACTCGCGCTGGCGTTCGACGACGTACCGGTCGCCGTCGATGAACGGTCCGTACGTCTCTGGGTCGACGTCGTCGGCGTACGTCTCGTAGAAGCGCTCGGCGTGTTGTCGCACCGCGACGGGTGGCCCCTCGTGGCGCTCGACCGCCGGACGCGTCGCCGTCTCGAGTTCGGCGTAGAGCGCCGCCATTCGTGGGGTCGTTGCGTCGGTGGTGGTCGTATGCGTGGTGGCCGTGCCGGTGGTGGTCGTATGCGTGGGAGTCGCGTCGGTGGTAGCCGCGTCTTCGACCATCGCGCGAGCACGGAGTACACCGAACCCGCGGTCGTCGAGGCCGCGCACGACTCCATCGAGCGAGCGGCGGAGCTGCGGCCACAGCTGGTCGTCGACGAGGTTCGGCGCGGGAAACACCACCGCGACCGGCGTCGTCTCGCGGCGCGCGAGGTGGTCGCGAACCCCGGCCGCGTCGAGCGGCGCCGGCGTCTCTGGCTCGAACAGCCCGACGCGCGGGGTGTCGAGGAGATCGCGGGCGTAGTGTTGGAACCGGGCGAGGTTCGCCGGCGAGAGCACGGCGGCGACGTTGCGGGTCGGGTCGGTGGGGTCGACGACGACGAGGGGGTCGTCGAACGTCTGTGTGGCGTGCGCCTCGGGGTCGAACTCGACCGGCGGGTGCCAACTCCGTGCCGACTCGACGAGCGGGACGAAGCCGCCGAACTCCGCGACGAGCAGCTCGGTGAGATAGCCGGAGAACCCCTCGGTGCGGAGGTCGCTCCCGTACGCGCCGATCCCTTTCAAGAACGCCTTCGCGAGGACGACGTCGGTCGCGAGGTCGTCGTCGAGTCGAGCCGAGAGGTACGCGTCGTGAAACGGAGTGCGGTCGACCGCCGAGACGAGCTCGCTCGCCCGGTCGACGTCGTGACAGGGGACGAGGTCGACGTCGAACCCGTCGTACACGCCCTTGACGTACGGGTGTTCGGCGTACTCCTCGTGGCCATCTGGGAGGACCGCGTGACCGACGGCGAGTCCGTACTCTTCGAGCGCCTCGCGGCCGAGGTCGGCGGGGAACCGCACGAAGAGGTCGACGTCGCGGTCGCCAGCGACCCACGTCCCCCGAGCGGTCGACCCGACCTGGACGACGTCGGCGTCGACCGGGAGGTCGGCGATCGCCGACTGCGCACGCGCCGTCAGCTCGGCGGCCACGCTTCGGAGCCGTGCCCGCTCCGCGTCGTCCGGGACGGCGCGGTCGCGAACGTGCGACAGTACCGAATCGAGGTCGGCCATGGACGCCGTTCGCCTGGTTCGCTCGAAAGCGTGTCGGTCGGTGTGTGGTGCATGCGGGCGTTCGAGGCTCGTCAAACCGGCTGACGGGCCGCCGGCGGGCGGAAACGAAAGCCCTATCAAATCGTCCCGAGTACGCTGAGTCGAGCCGAAGTAGCTCAGTTGGTAGAGCGCCTCGCTGTTAACGAGGCGGTCCCAGGTTCGAGTCCTGGCTTCGGCGTCGGACAATTTCGTCGGGTCACCGTCGCGAGCGGTGGCGCTCGAACCCGGTACCCTAAAGAGGAAACAACCGGTACGTAGTCGTACGGGCCCTTAGCTTAGTCCGGTTAAAGCGACTCGCTCATAACGAGTTGATCGCCGGTTCGAATCCGGCAGGGCCCACCTCCGGTGGCAAGGTAAGGGCGAGCTACGGGTGTGGTGGACGGCTTCGAACCCGACGCGTCGAGCGCTGTGACTCGTCGGCGCGGTGTGTGGCCGGCACGACGACGCTGTGACGCTCGAACGGTATGTGGGTACGTTCTTTCGATCCGATTCGCGCTCGTACGTGTGTGGTGGGTGCGTGATCGGCGCGGCGACGCTGCGGCCGCCGGACGCCAGTTGGCCACACCCTCTCCAGGCGATTCGCTCACATACGCGTGTGGTGGGTGCGTGATCGGCGCGGCAACGCTGCGGCCGCCGGACGCCAGTTGGCCACACCCTCCCCAGCCGATTCGCGAGTCGCCGTCGGCGACTCGCTCATCCCTCGCACGCGCCCGCGAGGCCGCCGGCGGCGACCGCGCGAGGCGCGCGCCACGGTGGATGGTCGGACTCAGAGCGTGGGCGGTCGCGTGCGTCTGCTACCGTCCGAGGGCTTCGTGTGCCGACGCGAGGTGACGTGAGCCGAGCGCCGCGAGCAACGAGAGCTCGCCGGCGAGCGCGCCGACCGCGATCGCCTCCGCCAGCGCGTCGGCGTTGGTCCCCGGAGGATCGCCGCCGCCGCGAACGCCGAGCACGTCGAGCCCGGCCGCCTGCGTCGGGAGCTTCGTGCCGCCGCCGACGGTGCCGACCTCAAGGCTGGCGAGTGACACCGAGACGTAGAGGTCGCCGTCGGCGGTCGTCTCGGCGGTGGTGATCGCGTTGGCCCCCTCGACCACCTGCGCCTCGTCCTGGCCGGTGGCGAGGAACATCGCGGCGACCACGTTGGCGACGTGGGCGTTGAACCCGAGCGAACCGGCCTTCGCGGCCCCGACGTGGTTCTTGCGCGTGTTGATCTCGGCTATCGCCTCCGGGGTGGTGTGGAGCCGGTCTTCGACGACCTCGCGCGGGATCTCGACATCGGCCGTCACCGACCGCCCCCGTCCCTCGACCGCGTTGATCGCGGCCGGCTTCTTGTCCGAACAAAGGTTCCCCGAGAGCGCGACGAGCGTCGCGTCCGTCGCGTCCTCGACGACCGCACAGGCCGCACGCGTCGCGATGGTGACCATGTTCATTCCCATCGCGTCCTTCGTGTCGAATCGAAACCGGAAGTAGACGTTGTTACCGACGACGTACGGGGTGACACCGAGGAGCGTCCCGTGGCTCGTGGTGGCTTCGGCGGCCTCCCGAAGCGACGGCTCGTTGGCGCGAACCCACTCCACGAGCGCCTCTGCTTCGGCGACGTCGGCCACCCGAAACACCGGCGCGCGGGTCATCCCGGACTTCGTGACCCGGGCGGTCGCCCCGCCGGCGGCGTCGACCACCGAGCAGCCGCGGTTGACGGACGCGACGAGCGCCCCCTCCGTCGTCGCCAGCGGGAGGTACCGGTCGCCGGCGAACGCGCCGCCGTCGACGGCCACGGGTCCCGCCACGCCCAGCGGGACCGCGACCCCACCGATCATGTTGTCGATGTTGGGGGCGGCCGCCGCGGCGTCGAACCCGTAGTCTCCGACGGCGTCGAGGTCGGCACCGGACCGTGACTCGACGACCTGCCGGCGCACGGCCGCGGCCGTCTCGGCGTCCGCGTGGTCCTCCAGTTCGTGGAGTCGGAGGTCGCCGTCTCGAACGCGGGCGAGGAGGGCGTCGTGTGTGGAGTCGCTCATGCGCCCGTCTCGTCGTGGCGGGTGCTAATGCGTGTCGATTCTCGTGGTGGGGAGCGGTGTTGGCAGACGAGCAGTCACCGGCTCACGAACTCGGAGAGTCGGTCGCGAAGGCTCTCGGTGCCGAGGGTGAGGTAGTAGGCGTCGCCGCCGTCCTCGTAGTAGCCGTCGATCCGGCGTTCGACCTCGAAGCCGAGGTGTTCGTAGAACCCGAGGGCGCGCTCGTTCGTCGTGCGGGCGTGACAGGAGACGGAGGTGTACTCGGCGACGACGTCCGTGATCAGGCGCTCGCCGAAGCCCCGTCCTCGGTGAGCCGGGTCGACGGCGAGAAACAGCACGTACCCGTCCCGTCTGACCGAGGCGAACGCGACCACGTCGTCGTCGGCCACGAATAGGTACGTCGTCGAACGGCGATACGCGTCGGTAAAAAATCCTCGTCGCTGTCTGAGCACCCCGTCGGTGCGTTGGATACGTTGTTTGAGCTCCCAGGCCTCGGGGAGGTGGTCCGCCGACCCGGGTGGATCCGTTCGCTTCTGTACGTCGACGCTCACTGCGAATACGTAACACGTCTGCGGAATATAACTCCACCGGCACGCCACCGCCGGCGGTCACGGGAGGCGTCGCTCGGTCGACGACCCGGTCCGCAGACACCGCGCCGAACCCGACAAGACCAAGCCGTCTGCGAGCCGACGCAACGGTCGTGCCGCACGAACTCTGCGACCACACGGCCGACGTCGCCGTCGCGGCGACCGGCGACACCCTCGACGCGCTGTTCGCGGCGGTCGCCGACGGACTGACGGCCGCGAGCAGCGAGTCCGTCCCCGAGGCGACTGGTGAGCGATTCGGCGTCGAAGCGACGGCCGCGAGCCGCGAGGCGGTGTTGTTCGACTACCTCGATCGACTGATCTACGAACGAGACGTGCGGCACGTGTTGCCGGCCGACCACCGGTGTCGGGTGCGAGCGTCGGCGGCCGGCGAGGTGGGCGCGTGGACCGTCGAGGCCAGCGCACGCGGGGTACCGCTCTCGGCCGTCGACGCCCGGGAGATCAAAGCGGTCACGTACTCCGAGATGTCCATCGAACGAGATGACAGCGGCTGGGAGGCGTACGTCGTCTTCGACGTGTGAGACGGAGATGCGGGAGGGGGTGACGCCCTGGCTGATAGCGGTACGAGCGCTGGCCGGCCGCTGACGCAACGCCCTTGCCTGCGCACCGCAAATCGAATCGCATGACTACACGTGAGTACGGCGGCGTTCGCCTCGAACGAGTACGCGAGCACGTCTGGGAGATCCCGCGCGAAGGCGGGATGACCGTCCCGGCCCGGGTGTTCGCCAGCGAACCGCTGCTCGAAGCGATCGGCGAGGACGACACGCTCCGGCAGCTGCGCAACGCGACACACCTCCCAGGAATGGTCGAGCCGGCGCTGTGTATGCCCGACGGCCACCAGGGCTACGGCTTTCCGGTCGGCGGGGTCGGTGCGGTAGACGCCGAGGTCGGGTGCATCTCACCGGGAGCGATCGGATACGACGTGAACTGCGGCGTCCGGATGCTGCGGACGACGCTGGAGTACGAGGACGTCCGCGGCCGCGAAGAGGAGCTCGTCGACGCCCTCTTCGAGGCGATCCCGTCCGGCCTGGGCGGTGGCGGCGTGATCGACGGGACGGCAGATGCGATCGAGGGGGCGCTCGAACGCGGCGTCGAGTGGGCGGTCGAGGCGGGCTACGGGATCGAGAGCGACCTCGCACGCTGTGAAGACGAGGGGTGTCGCCCCGACGCGAAGCCGGCGTTCGTGCCACAGAAGGCGAAAGACCGCGGTCGCAACCAGCTGGGGTCGCTCGGCTCGGGGAATCACTTCCTCGAGGTCCAGCGGGTCACCGACGTCGACGCCGGGGCGACCGCGGACGCCTACGGCCTCTCGGAGGGGCAGATCGTCGTCCTGATCCACTGTGGGAGTCGCGGACTCGGCCACCAGACGTGCTCTGAGTACCTCCGTCGGATCGAAACCGAGCACGCGGACCTCTTGTCGTCGTTGCCGGACAAGGAGCTCGCGGCCGCGCCGGCCGGCTCGCGGCTGGCCGAGGAGTACTACGGCGCGATGAGCGCGTGTATCAACTTCGCGTGGGTGAACCGGCAGCTGATCACGCACCGGACTCGGGCGGTGTTCGGCGACGTCTTCGACGCCGACCCGATCGACGACCTCGGGATGGAGCTGTTGTACGATGTCGCACACAACGTCGGCAAGAAGGAGACCCACGAGGTCGGCGTCGGCCCAGACGGCCTCCCCGCCGTCGGGGACGACGTCACAGACCACGCCGAACGGGAGGTGTACGTTCACCGCAAGGGCGCGACGCGAGCGTTCCCGGCCGGCCACGAGGCGGTTCCGGCGGCGTACCGTGACGTCGGCCAGCCCGTGATCATCCCCGGTAGTATGGGGGCCGGCTCGTACGTCCTCTCCGGCGGGGCCGCGTCGATGGAGACCTCGTTCGGGTCGACCGCCCACGGGGCCGGCCGTCTCATGAGTCGAACCCAGGCCAAACGCGAGTTTCACGGCGACGAGGTGAGCGAGTCGCTGGAGGCGGAGTCGGCGATCTACGTGCGAGCGCAGTCCGGCGCGACCGTCGCCGAGGAGGCGCCGGGCGTGTACAAAGACGTCGACGAGGTCGTCGCGGTTAGCGACGCGCTCGGGATCGGCGACCGCGTCGCTCGGACGTTCCCGGTGTGTAACATCAAGGGATGAGCTGGGACGCGCGTGTTCAGTCGTCGACGCGCGTCTCCGACCGGCGAGTCGGTCGCTCATCGTCGGTTCGAACCACGTGGCAGTCGCGACACCGAGCCTCGTAGGACTCTTCGGCTCCGACGAGGATCGTCGGGTCGTCGACGTGGGCGGGCTCGCCGTCGATGAGCCGCTGATTCCGAGTCGCCGGCTCGCCACACACCGTACAGATGGCCCGAAACTTGTCGACGTACTCGGCGGTCGCCATGATCTGTGGGAGGGGTTCGAACGGCTCCCCGCGGAACGTCGTGTCGGTCCCAGAGACGACCACGCGAACGCCGCGGTCGGCGAGCGCGTCACAGACCTCGACGAGTGCGGTCGAAAAGAAGTTCGCCTCGTCGACCGCGACCACCTCGGCGTCGGCGGCCGACTCGAGGATCGCGAGCGGGCCGTCCCCCTCGCTGTCGATCACGGTCGCGTCCCACTGCCGGCCGGTGTGGGTGCCGATGGTGGTCTCGCCGTATCGGTCGTCGACGGCCGGCTTGTAGACGGCGACGGACTGGTCTGCGATCTCGGCCCGCCGGAGTCGGCGGAGCAGCTCCTCGGTTTTCCCGGAGAACATCGATCCGGAGATGACCTCGACCCACCCGGACCGGGTGATCGCGTGCATGCTCGAAGGGGCCAACCCACGAACTAAACGGTTTCTCTCACGCGGCGGTCTGGCGGCCCGGCAGCCACGGCTCGCGTCGCACGGGGGAGGTGGTTCGCGCTTAGACGACGCGACCGACCGCGGCGACGGCGAGTGCGGCGACGAGGACGTACGCAGTCGCCTCGATCGCCCACGCACGTCGAACCCGAGCGCGGCGACCCCGTGGGACGCCCGTCGCGCGCGGCAGCGGGACGAACGCGAAGAAGCCGATCATGAGCGCGAGTTGGACGACGCTCGCCGTGGTGAGCGTCACGACGGCTCCGTCGAGGGCGGAGCCGAGGGCGGCCGCGATACCGACGAAGAGGAGCCCGGACCCGGCGCCGGCGACGTAGTGGATCCACGTCGCCAGCCGAGCCGGTGCGGTGTCGACCGACTCGCCGGTCAGCACGCTCGCGGCGACCTTCGGCGGGGTCTCCCCTTCGGGCAGCCGGGCCATGACTAGGTCCATCGCCAGCGTGGCGAGCAGGCCGACCGTCGGGCCGATAGCGAGGCCGGTGAGCAGTGAGAACTCGACCATGTGCGCCCGTTCGCTAACCATCCGTTTGACCCTACTGGTCCCGCTCGGAGCCGTGAACCGGCCTCACTCGGTGTCGAACTCGGCGAGCGTCGTCGGCAGTGCTCGGCGGACCTCGACGACGAGCGCGTCGGGGTCGAGGTCGAGCACCTCGGCCGCCGCCCGTCCGACGCGATCGGTCGCCGCCGACGGGGCGTACACCCCGAGGCGCCACTGGTTCTTTTGCGCCGTGCGGAGCGCGGCGACGAGCGGTGACTGGCGCTCCAGCCGGCGGATCTCGCCGTTGACCGTCACCCGTGCCGTCGACTCTCGCATCGTCGGCTCCGCCGGAATGTCGAGGATCACGTCCGTGCGATCGACGTCGGCCATCTCGGCGACCTCGGTCTCGAGTGACAGCGTCTCGGCGTGGTCGGCGTCGCGGACGCGCTGTGGTACGTCATCGTACTCTGCCCACACTGCCCGCTTGTAGAGGGCCCGCTCGTCGTAGCGGCGCGAGAGGTCGGCCGTCGCCGGACACGCGCGGATCGCGGCGAGGAAATCGTGGTCGTCCATCCGACGGAGCTCCTCGGCGGTCGTCGCCGTCGTATCGAGCAGATCGGCCGCCGCTCGGCGCACCATCGCCTTCGAGATCCGCGCGACGTGGTGGGTGTACACCACGGGATTCATCAGCGCACGGGCGAGCAGGAGACTCTCTGCCGTCTGGACGTTCCCTTCGTCTACGACGAGTGCCGGCCCCCCGTCCTCGGCGGCCCCCTCGACGAACGCGAGTTCCCTGACGAAGCGGCCGGTGTCGATGGTGCCGTACGGCACGCCGGTGTGGTAGGCGTCACGCACGAGGTAGTCCATCCGGTCGACGTCGAGCTCGCCCGATATCAGCCCGGCGTACGGTCCCTCACCGGCTATCAGCGACGCCACGCGCGACGGGTCGACGTCGTGGTCGCGAAGCGTGTCGCCGACGACCCCGTCGGTCACGAGCGTCCGCACGTCGTCGTGGTACTTGCCCGTTCGGCGATGGGTGAGCGCTTCCAGGTTGTGACTGAACGGGCCGTGTCCGACGTCGTGTAGCATCGCGGCCGCTTCGATCCGATCGGCGCGCCGCCCCTCGATGCCGAGGTGGTCGAGGGCCCGGCGTGCGAGGTGATAGACGCCGAGACTGTGTTCGAACCGGGTGTGGTTCGCCGACGGGTACACGAGTTGTACCGTGCCGAGCTGGGAGATATGCCGAAGCCGTTGGACCGGCGGGGTGTCGAGGAGGGCCGCGCCGACACCGTCGACCGTGATGTGATCGTGGACGGTGTCTTTGACCGTGACCA
This sequence comes from Halorubrum zhoui, assembly GCF_051194155.1. Lineage (NCBI taxonomy): Archaea > Methanobacteriati > Methanobacteriota > Halobacteria > Halobacteriales > Haloferacaceae > Halorubrum > Halorubrum zhoui. The sequence goes on from NZ_JBLZNJ010000006.1 coordinate 59,239, forward strand.
TGCGGTGGGTTAGGCGCAAGCAAATAAAAACGTCAGCGTGTGTTCGTCGGCGCGGCGATGTCGGTACGGTTTAGTACTCCGTATGATGGATCATGGGATATGTACGACGTACTCGTGGCCATCGACGACGACGAGGAGCGAGCACTCGCACAGGCGCGGGCGATCGCCGACCTGCCGGGGGCAGCCGACGGGGTGACCGTCCACCTCTGTCACGTGTTTCGCGACAATCCGGAGGGGGCGTCGGTGAATCAGCTCGCCGCGGTTCGGCGCGCCAGCGAGGCGCTCGACGACGCCGGTATCGCGTACGACCACTACGAGGCCAGCGGCGACCCCGGAGCAGAGATCGTCGCCGCCGCCGAGGCGATCGACGCCGACGCGATCTGTCTGTCGGGTCGAAAGCGACGACCGAGCGGAAAGGCGGTCTTCGGGAGCGTCACCCAGAACGTCATCCTTCAGAGTGACCGGCCGGTGTTCGCGGTCCCGAAAGGCGACGACTGACGCCCGAGCGGCTCACGAGCGGTCTGCGAGCCCGAGGACGGACTCGGCCGCCGACCGCACCGCCGTGACGTGGTCGGCGGGACAGTACACGCCGAGTCGCCAGCGCTCGCGCTCGGCCGCCTCGAGCCCGGCCACCAGTGTCGACGCGTCGTCGAGTCGGCGCGTCTCACCGCCGACGACGACAGTTGCACCCGAGCCCTTCACCGTCGGTCGCGGGGGGACGTCGACGACGACCTGATCGCGGTCGAGCCCAGCCGCTCCGGCGATCTCGCGCTCGGCCGCGCGCTCGTCGGTCCGGGTCGCTTCGACGGTTCCAGCCGGAACGCGGTCGATCCCGACCCAGACCGCACGCTTGTACAGGTCGCGGCGCTCGATCCGACGGCCGAGCGCCGGGACGTGCTCACAGAGCCCGACCAACAGTTCGTGGTCGGCCAGCCGGCGGAAGCGCGAGGCGTCGATCGGCGCCCGGTCGAGGTACCGCTCGCAGGCACGCTCGAGCATCGCGCCCGCGACCCGTGAGACGTGGTGGCGGTACACCACCGCGTTCATCAGCGACCGTGCGAGCAACAGGCTCTCGGCGGTCGCGACGTTGCCCTCGGCCAGCACGAGCTCGTCGGACGCCGTGAGTCGAAGCGCCGTCACGAGCCGTCCCGTGTCGACGGTCCCGTAGGGGACGCCCGTGTGGTGGGCGTCACGCACGAGGTAGTCCATCCGGTCGACGTCGAGTGCACCGGAGATCAGCGGGCCGACGGCCTCCTCGCCGGCGATCAGCGACGCGACCCGTGACGGATCGAGTCCGTGGCGTTCGAGGACCGCAGTGACCGCGCGGTCGGGGTCGGTCACCAGCCACGCCACCTCGTCGTGGTCACGGCCCGTCCGGCGGCGGATGATTCCTTCCGTCTGGTGGCCGTAGGGGCCGTGACCGACGTCGTGGAGCATCGCGGCCGCCCGAACGTGTGCGGCGGTGTCGGCGTCGATGCCGAGTTCCTCGACGGCGGCACACGCCAGGTGGTAGACGCCGAGGCTGTGTTCGAACCGAGTGTGGTTCGCCGACGGATAGACGAGCCGCACGGTGGAGAGCTGCTTGACGTGACGCAGTCGCTGGAAGGCGGGGGTGTCGATCAGATCGGCCGCGAGCGGCCCCAACCGCACGTGGCCGTGGACGCTGTCTTTGACCCGCATCACGCGCCGTGTCGACCCGTCACTCGTCGACGAGCGTCACGTCGAGTCGGTCGGCGAGCGCGCGCACCACCGAGCCGCCGACCGTCGCCGTCGCCGCCCGGCCGTCCTCGATCGCGAGGAGGTCCCGCTCGTCGACGTCGAGGTCGGCCGCGAGCTCGTCTACGGTGAGGCCGGCCGCCTGACGCGCCTCGGTCGCCCGGTCGCCGTAGTCGGCTACCAGGTACGGCAGCTGGTCGTCCTCGTAGCTCGTCCCTTCGGCCTCCCAGCGGTCTGAGCCGCCCGTCGCGGCGTCGTACATTCGCGCCTGCTTGTTCGCCAGCTCCTGCGTGCGACTTCGCGTTCCGGTCGACGCCCCGTCCGGGCCGGTCGACCCCCCGCCGGTGCGATCGGGGGATCGGTCCGCGTCGTCGGCGCCGTCGGGCGCGTTACCCGCGTCGTCGTGTGACCGACAGGCCGAACAGACGAGCAGCGTCGCGCCGGCCACGTTCGCCCGCCCGAGGTCGGTCGTCTCCCGGCCGCAGAGCTCGCAGGCGTCACCGCCGGCGCCGCCCCCGCCACCGCCCGTCGAGTACTTCGGCATATCCCGAGATAGGGTGCGCCACCGGATAAAAGGTGACGGGATGACGGGCGTCGAGCGCCGTCGGCGGTCGAAGACGCCATCGGCAACGCCGGCCGCATCTGGTACCGTTTTGTCGTGTCGACGGCGAGATGCGCCGATGGACCCGCGCGACGCGCTTGAGACGCTCCCGCGTGAGACCGCGCTCGTCGTCGGGCTCGTGAGCGGGTCACACGTCGTGAATCACCTCTACTTGGTGTTGTTCCCGCCGATCCTCGCGACGCTCGCGGCCGACTTCGACGTCGGGATCGGCGCACTCGGGGTCGCGATGGGCGTGCAGGCGCTCGTGAACACGGCGCTTCAGCTCCCGTACGGCTACCTCTCGGACGCGTACGACCGCGTGCTGACACTGGCGCTGTGTCTCGGTCTCGGCGCGCTCGGCGCCGGGATCCTCGCGGTCGCTCCGAGCTACGAGGTGCTCCTCCTCGGACAGGCGGTCCTCGGCGCCGGCGTCGCCGGTCACCACTCGGCGCACTTTCCGTTGCTGTCGGACGCGACGAGCGCGTCCCGCCGCGGGGCGGCCTACAGCGCCCACGGCTTCGCCGGCAACCTCGGCTTCGCCGCGCCGCCGGTCGTGATCCTCGGCGTCACCGCGCTGCCGGGAACGAGCTGGCGGCACGCGTTCGGACTGATCGCCGTCGTCGGTGCCGTCTATGGCGTCGTCGCCTGCACGGTGCTCGGTCGGTACGTGAGCGACGATATCACGCGGCCGAACGCCGACGCGACCGACGAGCGACGACGAGGCGACGACACTGCTGGCGGGCGGATCTGGGCGGAGCTCCGGGCGCTCGCCGACGCTGGGCCGATTCTCGGGCTTGGAGTCGTCTCGATGCTCGCGTCGACCGCGTTTTGGGGCGTCTCCTCGTACCTAGTGGTGTTCCTCACCGAGGGATACGGTCTCGCCGACGAGCTGGCAAGCCTCTCGCTGACGGCGATGTTCGTCGTCGGCGCCGGACTCATTCTCGTCGGCGGAGTGTTGGCGGATCGATTCCGCCCCGGCACGATTCTCGCGGCCGCCTACGGGCTCGTCGCCCTCGCGGTGTTCGGGCTCGCCGCCGCCGTCGCGCCGCCTGTCGTCGCGCTCGGCGTCGGGATCCTCGCCGGCAGTCTCGGGAGCCTCGGCCTCCCCGCCCGCGACAAGCTCGCCGACCGGCTCTCCGCGCGTCGCGACATCGGGCGCAACTTCGCGGTCGTGACGATCGGCATCATGGTCGGAAACACGGTCGCCCCGCCCGTCTTCGGCGCACTCATCGAGACGGTCGGGTATCGGCCGACGTTCGGGCTCGTGGGCGTCGCCGCACTCTGTGCGAGCGCCGCGACGGTCGCCATCGTGACCCGGTACGGTGACGCGAGCGAACCGGAGCCGACGGTCGTCGCCGGCGAGTGAGACGTCGACGACGTACGCGGTCGCCTTCGGTATCGTGTTGCGGGTGGGCGGTCCCGGTGTCACCACGCCGGGAGCACCAACAGCGCCACCGTGAGCGAGATGAACACGAGCTTCAGCGCTGTGTTGACGGCGATGACTTTCGTCCCGAACGACGCGCCCCAGATGCCGTACTGGAACGGGATCGAGCGTCGGAACGTCGACACCGCGAACGAGAGGATGCCGCCGATGAGCAGCGTCGCGACCGCGGTGCGCGGGGTGAAGGGGTCGCCGAGCAGCGGCTCGATCGTGACCGCGCCCGCGGTCGTATCGAGCGTGTAGACGGCGACGACGGGTACCGCGGCGCCGGGGAGGCCGAGGAGACTCGTAGCCGGCTCTGCGACGGCCGTCAGCGAGGAGACGTCGTAGCGGCTCACGAGCCCGATGACGAGCGTGTACACGACCGCGAGCCGGGGAACGATGCGTCGAAGCGTCGACCACGACTTCGCGACCGCCTCACGGACGCGCGCGTCGGCCGTGCGGTCGTCCGTCCCCGGACCGCTCGCGTCTATCGCCGCCAGCGCCGAGCGATCGACGTTGCGCTCGGAGAGGAGGAGTCCTCCGAGCATCACTCCGGTGACCGTGATCGCGAGCGCGATTCCCGCCCGGGCCGAGACGTAGAGGACGCCCGTGGTCCGCCCGAGGATCGGGACGAGCACGGGGACGTAGTAGGTGAAGACGTGTTGGACGAAGCCGAAGAACGTGTTTATCACCACCGCCACGAGCGTCGCGCGGTCGTCGAGCAGCCCCGACTCGCGGTATTCGGCCAGCGTCGCGTAGCCCGCGGTCGTCGAGGCGGCGGTGGTGAGGATCGCCGTTCCGACCTCGTCCGGGAGGTTCGCGGGACGCGTGAGGAGCCCGGCGAGGCCCGCGACGTAGCGGATCAGCCCGAACGCGACGGCGACGTTGGCGAGGAACACGCCGACGGCGATGAACGCGGTGATGCGCGCGAGCCGCGGGAGGACCTCCGCGAGCAGCCCGAGGAGTTCGGCGGCGATCGGAGTCACTCGAGACGGTAGTTGGGGATCGCTCAAAGGGGCGTCGGAACGCGTCGTGCGGCGTCGAACCGCCCTCCCGAACGGTCGCACTCGCTCGCGGTTCTTTTACGAGTCGAGCGTGAATCGCCCGGCGATGGCACCCGCCGACGACGACATCTCGATCGACGAAAAGCGCGTGTACGCGGAGAACACGGGCCGCAGCGACGTCTACGTCGCGACCGAGACCGGGCTCGTACGGGTCGCCGTCTCGGGTGACAAGGTCGGCACCTTCGAGCTGGTCGGCGACCGCGGCGTCGTCAGAGACGTGGCCGTTTTCGCGCGCCAACGCGTCCCCGTGGTCGCGGCCGCGACGGAGCACGGGCTCTACGTGGGCCCTACGGGAGGCGAACCGCGCTCGGTCGACGTCGGCGTCGAGGATCCGGTCGCCGTCGGTGGCACCGACGCGGCGATCTCGATCGCGGACGCAGACGGGACGCTCTCGCGGGCCACAGTCGACGACGACGGCACTCCGACGGGGACGCACCGGGTGGGCCGCGTCGACGGTGTCACCGCGATAGCCGGGCCGTTCGTCGCCGGACGCGACGGTGTTCACCGCGTCGACGACGAGCCGACGGAGCGTGGGTCCACACTCGTCTCGGTCGGCCTCGACGACGCACGCGACGTGGCCGCGGCGGAGATGCCACTCGCCGCGACCGCGACCGGGCTCTACTGGCTCGGAAACGGCTGGATGCCGGCAATCGAGGGAGACGCGACGGCCGTGACGGCAGCTCGTGAGGGGGCCGCACTAGCCGTCGTCGACGGGCAGCTCCTCGCACACGAGACGGGCGAGACGGACTGGAGTGCAGTGGCGTGGGCCGGAACCGCGCTTCCGGTCGACGAGCGACCGGTCGCGCTCGCCGCTCGTCCCGGTCTCGCCGTCGTCGTGACCGAAGCCGGGACGCTGTGTGTCGAGGCCGGAGACGGGTGGCGACACCAGGCGCTCGGCGTCTCTGGCGTCTCCGGGGTCGCGATCGCGCCCGCCGAGTAGGCGGACGCCGCTTCGACGCCGTCCCGCAGCCGGTGGTCAGGGGGTCGGCAGCTCGACCGGCTCGCCGTCGGCGTAGACGGTCGGGTCACGGACGACGCCGTCGAGGTGGATCGGCGCGTCGGTGTCGCCGCCGATCCCCGCGTTGTCGCCGATAGCGACGTGGATCGTGCCGGCGGCCTTCTCGTCGAGGAGGACGGAGCCGACGAGTCGGTCGACGCCGACGTTGGTGCCGATCCCGAGCTCGGCGAACGTGTACGCGTCGTCACCGACGGACGCGGCGGCGGCCTCGACGTCCGCGCGGACCGCGTCGTCGTCGATGGTCGTGACGAGACCGTCCGCGACCTCGATCGACACCGACCGGCCGGATTCGAGTCGGCCGTGTGGCAGCATCGTCCCGTCGACGACGACGGTGCCACTCGCGGTCTCCGGCGCGAGGAACACCTCGCCGGCGGGGAGGTTCGAGAACGCCCCGGGCGCGTGGACGACGCCGCGGTCGGCGAGCCACTCGCGGTCGCCGACCTCGACGGTGAGGTCGGTTCCGGCCGGCGCGGTGACGCGGACCGTCGAGGCGTCACCGACGGCCGCGAGCACCGAATCACAGGCGGCGTCGATGGCGTCGTAGTCGGCGTCGAGACCGGTCTCGAACACCGACTGTGTGATGCCTGGGAGCGTCGCACCCCGGGCGTCCGCCGCGCAGGCGGCACCTCTAGCACGTGTGTGACTCAGACTCTTCGTCGTCGGGGCCACGAAGACGTCGCTCTCGGCCATCGCGGCTGCGACCGGCGCCGGCGGCTCCGTGCCGTGTTGGTCGCTCGGCGGATACCGGAGCAGCGTGACGTCGTCGGTGACCGCGGCGGCCGCGTCGTACATCGCCTCGCCGATCGGCTCACGCTCGTCGTCGGTGACGACGACCACGGACTCCTCGGAGCCGACGCCGAGACACTGGCCGATCGCCGTGCGGGCTGCCGCCGAAAGCGCGTCGCTCATGATCGGCTGGTCGGCACCGATCGAGGTATGTCTTCTGCCGCCGGGGCGGCGCGAATACTTTATTTTTACTGTGTAATATAATAGAGTATCATTACGAATGACGCCGGTTTTTCCGGCAATGTACTCGAACCGTAGTTAGTTTCTCCCCAAATATACCCGAAACAATTATAGTCTGTTCGTCCGGGCGTAAAGATATGATACGTGTGGGCGTGAACGGGTACGGGACGATCGGAAAGCGGGTCGCAGACGCGGTCACCGCCCAGCCAGACATGGAACTCGTCGGCGTCACGAAGACCCGACCGAACCACGGCGCAGAGACGGCCGTCCGACGCGGCTACGACCTCTACGCGGCGACGGCAGCCAGTCTCGACAGGTTCGTCGACAGCAACCTCCCTACCGCGGGCGCACTGTCTGACCTCCTCGAGTCTATCGACGTCGTCGTCGACTGCTGTCCCTCCGGCGTGGGCGCCGAGAACCGCGCGACGTACGCCGCCCACGACACCCCCGCCGTGTTCCAGGGCGGCGAGGACGCCGCCGTCGCCGACACCTCGTTCACCGCGCGAACGAACTTCGACGCCGCCCGCGGTGCCGACGCCGTGCGCGTCGTCTCGTGTAACACCACCGGACTCGCGCGGCTCCTCGCGCCGCTCGAGGAGGCGTACGGCGTCGAGAAGGCGCGAGTCACCCTGATCCGTCGAGGCGGTGACCCGAGCGAGACCGACCGCGGTCCGATAAACGACATCGTTCCGGATCCAGTTTCTGTCCCGTCACACCACGGTCCCGACGTGAACACCGTGTTGTCAGACGTCGATGTCCACACGGCTGCACTGAAGGCCCCCGTCACCGCGATGCACACTCACAGCGTCGATGTCACCCTCCAGGCTGCGCCGACGACGGCGGCGGTCCGGGAGCGTCTCGCCGGTGAAGACCGGCTCTTTCTCGTCCCGCCGGACGCCGGCATCGACGGGGCCGGCGCACTGAAAGAGTACGCGATGGACCGCGGCCGACCGCGGGGTGACCTCTGGGAGAACTGCATCTGGGCGGAGTCGGTGAGCGTCTCCGGACGGGACGTGTCCCTGTTTCAAAATGTCCATCAAGAAGCGGACGTCGTGCCCGAAAACGTCGACGCGATACGCGCGATGACGACCGACTGTTCTGCGTCGACCTCCGTCGAGCGGACCAACGAGTCGCTCGGCGTCGGGCTGCAGAGTCTGCTCGACGCCGACCAGCGAAGCCGCGGCCCGGTCGCCGCAGACGACTGAAGCGAGCGGTTGGGCCCTACGGCGAGTGGTCGGTACGCGTCGGCGTCGCGACGAGGAACGTCCTGCCGCCGCGTCGTTCGAGGTGGACCTCGGCGTCGGCGACGCGGTTCGATCGGATCCGGTCGGCGATGCGGTCGGTGCGACAGTCCGTGACGTCGACACGGGTCTCCGTGGCGTACCGCGGTCGGCTCTCGAGAGTCGCGCTCATACGCAGGCGATCTAGGGGATCGACCCTATAACCGACCCAACCGCGCGGTGAAACTGAAAGTGGTCGTGCGGCTCACTCGAAGTCGGCCGGAGGGTGTCGGTGGTCGGCGGTGGCCTCGTAGCCGGCGGCGAGTTCGAAGAGGCGCGGCTCGGCGAACGGCCGCCCGAGCAGCTCGACGCCGACGGGGAGCCCGTCGCCCGCAAAGCCGGCAGGCACCACGATCGCCGGCAGTCCGGTGTGGGCGGCCAGCGCACAGCGCATCTCGGAGAAGGGCTGGTGCTCGGGGATCTCGACCGGGAGCACGGCAGACGGCGGGTAGACGACCGCGTCGAGGTCGGCCTCGACGAGCCCGGCGATCGCGTCGGTCCGAAGGACCTCCCGGTCGGCGAGCGACCGGAGGTAGTCCGGGTCCGTCTCGAGTGCGTCGACGTCGGTGTCGAGGATCGCCCCCTCGAGGAGCCGGCGCTCCACGCTCTCTGCCACGGTCCCACTCTCCGCTAGCTCGCGAAGCGAGTCGACCGGGGTCGCCGGCCGCTCGGCGAGATACCGGTCGAAGTCGCGCTCGAACTCGTGGCCGACGACGCGTGCGGACTCGAGTCGGTCCGGGTCGACGAGCGAGACGTCGTCCACCACGGTCGCGCCGGCGGCCTCCATCGTCGCGAGCGCCGCCTCGACCGTCTCGGTGACCGCCGGAGCCGTCTCGGCCGCCGGAGCCGTCGGATCCGACGCACCGAAGAAGTCGCGAAGGACGCCGATTCGAGCACCCTCCAGCCCACTCGGGTCGACGTGTGCGAGGTAGCCCTCTGCCGGAGTCCGGTTTACCCCCCGCGCGGTCACCGGGTCGGCGGGGTCGAAGCCGACGAGCACGTCGAGCAGCCGCGCCGCGTCTTCGACCGTACGAGTGATCGGTCCGGCGGTGTCCTGCGTCAGCGACAACGGGACGATCCCCGTTCGGCTCACCAACCCGATCGTCGGACGGAGGCCGACGAGATTCGTGAACGCCGGCGGCGAGCGCACCGACGAGCAGGTGTCGGTGCCGGTGCCGGCGACCGCCAGGTTGCTCGCTACCGCGGCGGCGGTGCCGCCGCTCGACCCCGACGGCCGCCGATCGAGGGCGTACGGGTTGTGTGTCTCGCCGCCGAGTGAGCTCACGGAGTCGACGCCGAAGGAGAGCTCCTGGAGGTTGGTCTTCGCGACGACGACCGCGCCCGCCTCGCGAAGTCGCTCGACGACGGCCGCGTCCGACTCGGGGACGAACTCGGCGAACCGAACCGACCCCGCCGTCGTCGGCATGTCCGCCGTATCGTGGTTGTCTTTGATCGCGACCGGAATCCCGTGGAGCGGCCCCGTGAGCCCGTCCGACGCGAATCGAGCGTCCAACTCGCGTGCCCGGTCCATCGCCGCCTCGTTGGTCGTGAGGACCGCGTTGAGCGCGTCGTCGTGTCGCTCGATGCGGTCGAGGAACGCCTCGACGAGCCCCGCGGCCGTGAGCGTCGTCTCCTCGAACGCCGCGTGGACCGCCGCGACGGTGGTTTCTGTGAGCTCGAAGTCGGCCGGGATCGGTCGGTCGGTCATCTGTTCGGGCAGACAGACGGGGCCTCAATAGCGCTTTCGGCGGGGTCACCAGCCTCGTGGCTGTCACCCCGACTGTGCCACAGGTCGTCGGCATCTTCGCGGACGGTCGACACGCGAACAGCCGGTCCACTCACCGGTAGCGGTCGGCCGTCTCGTTCGCTTCGACGAACCGCACGGTGAAGTAGTCGTAGCCGCCGTAGGCGGCCTCGAGCGCCCCCATCCACCAGTTCCACCGATCGACGACTGAGGAGCCGTCCGGGGCGTCCGCGAGGTGACGGCGCACGTCGGCGACGCCGAGCGCGTGTCCCCGGTCCTCGGCGGGCTTTCCCGAGTCGGCAAGGTCGCGTGCGGCTCGCGCCACCGCCCGTCGCTCCGCCGGCGTCCCGTCGAACGACTCGGCGAGCGCCGCCTCGAGTTGCGCTCGTTTCATACCGGAAGTACCGCCCGTAGACACTTGACTCACCCGGTGGGACCGATCGACGTTTCGGTGGGCGTGGAGCACCGCCGCGGTCTCGGTGAGCCCCGACGGGACGGCGGATCAGCTCCTGGTGGGGGCGTCGGGAGACGACGACTCGGACTCGCGCCGGATCAGCGGCTCGGCCGGCTCGACGTTCCCGAGCCGGAGCGCGTTGCTCGTCACCCCCAGACTCATCCCCATGTCGCCGACGACGACCGCCATCGCGACCGTCACGTACCCGAGCGGTGCCCCGACGGCGAGCAGCGCCTTCACCGCGAGCGAGGCGCCGATGTTCGTTCGGATCGTCCGGCTCGCACGCCCCGCGAGGTCGAACGTGTACGGAAGTCGGCGGAGGTCCGCCCCCATGAGCGCCACGTCTGCGGTCTCGATCGCGGTGTCGGTCCCGGCGGCTCCCATCGCGATCCCCACGTCGGCGGCCGCGAGCGCCGGCGCGTCGTTGATCCCGTCGCCGACCATCGCGACGGTTCCGTCGGTCGTCGAGGCGAGCGCCGTGACGGCCGCGACCTTCTCCTCGGGGAGGAGCGACGCACGAACCTCGTCGACGCCGACGGCGGCCCCGATCGCGCGGGCGGTCCGCTCGTTGTCGCCGGTGAGCATCACGACGCGGTCGACGCCGAGCGCGTGGAGGCGGTCGACGACCCACGACGACTCCGGGCGGACCGTGTCCGCGACCGCGACGACGCCGAGCACGCGGTCGGCCGTCCCGACGACGACGACCGTCTTGCCGTCCGCCTGGAGGTCCGGGATGATCTCGCCGGCCAGGTCGACGTAGCGACCGTGCTCGCACTCGGTCGGTGCGGGAACCGGCGACCCCGCTGTCGTCGCGCCGGGCTCAGTCGTCGCGAGCCCGCCGTCGGTTCGGACGTGTGCGTGCCCAAGGTCGAAGCCGAGCGACTCGAACAGCGAGGGCTTGCCGACGTAGTGCGTCTCGCCGTCGAGGTCGGCTCGGATACCCTCGCCCGCGAGCGCTTCGAACTCGGAGACGGCCGTGTCTGCGACGGCCCCGTCGTCGAGGTCGCACTCGCGCCCGCGGTCGACGATCGCCGCGGCGACTGGGTGTTCGCTCCGGCGCTCGAGGGCGGTCGCCCGCGTGAGCACCGCGTCCGCGTCCGGGGCGTCGAGCGGGATCACGTCGGTGACGGAGAGGTCGCCGGCGGTCAGCGTGCCCGTCTTGTCGAGCGCGACGGCGTCGACGTCGCCGGCCGCCTCGAGGTGCTCGCCGCCTTTGACGAGCACCCCGTTGCGCGCCGCCGCCGTCACGCCGGAGACGACGCTGACGGGCGTGGAGATCACGAACGCACAGGGACACGCGATCACGAGCAGCGTGAGTCCGCGGACGGTCCACGTCTCGACGGAGCCGCCGAGTGCGACGGTGCCGACGAGGACCGTCGCGACCGCGGCGGCGACGACGACGGGGGTGTACACGCGGGCGAAGCGGTCGACGAACCGCTCGGCGCGGGTCTGCTCTGCGGTCGCAGACTCGACGAGGTCGATCACCCGCGCGATCGTCGAGTCCTCGGCGGGCGCGGTCGTCTCGACCTCGAGGTAGCCGGCCTCGTTGATCGAGCCGGCGTACACCTCGTCGCCGGGTGCGACCTCCGCTGGCACCGACTCGCCGGTGATCGGCGACTCGTCTACCGCGCCCGTGCCCTCGCGGACGACGCCGTCGAGGGGGACGCGGTCGCCGGGGCGGATGGCGAGTCGCTCGCCGACCGCGACCGCCTCGACCGGGACCGTCGTCTCCTCGCCGTCACGAAGCACGACCGCCTCGTCCGGTGAGAGCGCGAGCAGCTCCCCCAACGAGCGTCGTGCCCGGTCGATTGAAAAGCGCTCTAACAGCTCTGCGACCGAGAACAACACCGCGAGCGTCGCCGCCTCGAACGGCAGATCGACGAGCAACGCGGCGACGATCCCGATCGACATCAATAGGTCGATGTCGAGGTGTAGGCTCCGGAGCGAGTAGGCGCCGTTTCGCAGTATCGGCGGCGCAGCGACGCCGATCGCGACGAAGTACGCCAGCGTCGCCCCCGTCACCTCCCACGGACCGAACGCGCCGACGCCTTCACCAAACGTCGCGAACGTCGGGTCGAGTCCCGGCACCGCCCACTCGAGTGCGAGCCCGACGAGGAGGAAGATACCCCCGGTAGCGGTCGCGATCGCCCGCCGACTCGAGAAGAGTCCAGCTGCGACGGTCGACGCGTCCGTGTCGGCGACCTCGTAGCCGGCCCGCTCGACGGCCGCGACCAGCGCGTCCGGCGGACACACGTCGGGGTCGTGAGTCACGTCGACCACGCCGGCGGTCGCGCGGGTGTCGACGGCCACCACCCCCTCGCGGTCGAGGGCCGTCTCGACCTTCCCAGCACACGTCGGACAGTCCATGTCAGGGACCGTCAACCGAACCTCGGCGGTCTCCCCTGTCCCCTCGCGGTCGCTCATACGCCGCGGTAGCACTCGGACGAGTATTAACCCAGCTGCTATTTTCACCGTGAATTTTGCAACGTGCTCACAAGAAGACCGCGTCAGTTAACAGCTCGGCGGCGGCGCGGTCGTCACCCGCGGTCGAGGTACGCCTGCTGGACGGCCACGACCTCGGTCGAGTCGGCACAGTCGGCGTAGCGGCGGAGCGGCTCCGCGTTGAGTTCGAGGAACGTCTCTCCCCAGGTGAACTTCGCGAGGATCCGCGCCGCGTGGTCCGGCTCGCCGAGGATCGAGAGGGCGGCCGCGAGCGCCTCGACGGTCGTGAGTCGCATCGGACGGCCGAAGTTCACGGGGTTCGCGGCGACGAGATAGGGGAGCGCCCGGTGGGCACCCGACAGCGAGAATCGCTTCTCGCCGGCCGACTCCCACGAACAATCGAGTGCGACCAGCGCGCGATCCGTAGCGTGCTCGGCGTCGGCCGGCGAGAGCGCGCGCTCGGCGTGGGGATTCAACACGACCCCGGCGGGCGTCTCGCGGTCGCGACGATGAAGCGTCGCGAGGTCGAACCGCGAGAGCTTGCGGGCCGTACACTTGTCGGGGTCGTCGTCGCCCTCGTACCGGACGTGGAGGTCCACGTCGACTCGGAGCAGTGGACGGCGCTTAAGCGACACGGAGCTCACGTGTTCCGGGCGGCGCGATAGCGTCAAACCACCCCGGTACCGGCGAGGTTTTTCCTCGTCGCCGTTCAGGAGACGGTATGGAGCTGTTCGCCGTCCCGGGCCTTCCCGAAGTTCGGGAGGGAGACGACCTCGCCGCGCTGATCGACGACGCGGTCGACCTCCGTAGTGACGACGTCGTCTGCGTCGCCAGCACGGTCGTCTCGAAGGCGGAGGGTCGGGCGTTCGACCTCGACGCGTTTCCGCCGAGTCCGCGCGCGGTCGAGGTCGCCGAGCGGCTCGCTGACTGTACGGGCGAACAGAAGGATCCGCGCTTCGCACAGGCCGTCTTGGAGGAGTCGACGGAGCTGATCATGGAGGCACCGTTTCTTCTCACGGCGACCCACTTCGGCCACGTCGGTGTCAACGCCGGCATCGACCGCTCGAACGTTCCCGACCACGACCTGTTGTTGCTCCCGAAACGCCCCACAGAGAGCGCGGCGCGGATCCGCGCGGGGATCGACGCCGACCGCGTCGTCGTCACCGACACCTCCGGACGGCCATTTCGACACGGGCAGCGCGGGGTCGCCATCGGCTGGGACGGGCTGCCGGCGAGCCGGGATTGGCGCGGCGAGGCCGACCGCGACGGGCGCGAACTCGGCGTCACCGTCCAGAACGTGGTCGACGAGCTCGCCGCCGCCGCCAACCTGGTCGCCGGCGAAGGCGACGGCGGCACTCCCGTCGTCGTCGTCCGCGGCTGGTCGTTCGGCGACCACGACGGCTCCAACGCCCACTTCCGCGCGGTCGCCGGCGACTTCGTTCGGCAGGCGCTCCGCGAGTGGCGCTACGACCCGTAACGACCGACCAGCCGTCAACCACCACACTAATGCTTGGAATCGAACTCACCCCCGAACACGACCCGCATCGCATCGTCGACCTCGGCGTCCGCGCCGAAGCCGCCGGCTACGACGTCGTCTACTCGACGTGTCACTACAACAACCGCGACCCCTGGGCCGTCCTCTCACAGCTCGCGACCGCGACCGAGTCGGTCCGGCTCGGCCCGGGCGTCGCCAACCCGTACGAGACGCACCCCGTCACGCTCGCCTCGAAGGTCGCGACCCTCGACGAGCTCTCCGAGGGACGCGCCGTCTTCGGGCTCGGCCCGGGCGACCCGTCGACGCTCTCGAATCTCGGAGTAGCCGACGAGCGCGGACTCCGGTCCGTGCTCGAGGCGTTCAAGACCGCGAAGCGGCTGTGGGCCGGCGAGCGCGTCGACGCCGACGGCACGTTCGAATCCACGGGCGCCGGGCTCAACTATGAGCCGCCCCAGGGCGCCGACATTCCGGTCCACGTCGGCGGCGAGGGGCCACATATGTGTCGGATGGCCGCGAAACATGCCGACGGCTTGCTCTACAACGGCTCACACCCAATGGACCTCGCGTGGGCCCGCGAGCAGGTCGAAGACGGCCTCGCGGACCGACCGAGCCATCGCGGCGACTTCGCGCTCGTGGCGTACGCCGCGGTCAGCGTGGACGAGGATCCGGCAGCCGCTCGGGAGGCCGCACGGCCGCCCGTGGCGTTCATCACCGGCGGCGCGGCCCCGCCGGTCCTCGAGCGGCACGGCATCGACCGGGACGAGGCCGCGGCGATCGGCGAGGCGGTCGCTGCCGGCGAGTTCTCCGCCGCGTTCGAGCGGGTCACTCCCGCGATGATCGACGCGTTCTGTATGGCCGGCACACCGGACGCGGTTCGTGACCGCGCTGTCGACCTCGCCGAGCACGTCGACGGGCTCGTCGTCGGCGCCCCGCTCGGACCAGACCTCGAGGCGAGCGTCGACCTCGCCGCGGAAGCGGTCGATGGCGTCTTTTGAGGGCTACTCGCCTCGACCGCGGCCGCCGAGCGCCGGGAGCGTGATCCCGACCTCGTTGAGGAGACTGCCGATCGCGGCGTAGCCGAAGACGCCGACCGCGGTGAGCAGTATCGCCTGTCCCGTGACGATGAGGACCGCCGACAGCGGGTCACCAGCGCCCAGGATCAGATCGTTCACGAAGACGTCGAGAAAGCGTCCGACGTCGGTGACGAGTCGCACCACGAAGTCGAGGAGTGCCATCATAATCGATCGTTCGGGAGCGGGGTACTTGGCTCTTTCAGCTTCGGCGAGGCCGCCACGGGAGAACGGCCCAACGGTTTTGTGTCCGAAGCCCATGTGTATAGCTGTCATGTGTCATCACATGGGCGAGGCGCTCTCGTGGGAGGATCTTGCGGAGCGTCACCGGGCAGACGCCACGGACGACCAACCGGACGCGATCGACGAATCCGTCGAACCGGCGGCCGATCGGCCGGACGAGGAGCCGGCCGGCGAGGAGCCACCCGCTGAGCCTCGCGCGCCCGCCGACGACTGACGCGTCCGGTTCCGTCTCGACGCGAGTCCTGCGTATCTTTCGACCGGCGAGCGGCGCGAGCGCGACGCGTCCGGGCCAGGTCGAAGGACATTATCGGCTCGGGCCCCAACCGATCGTATGCCGCTCTTCTGGCACCGACGAGATCCGCGAACCCGAGACAACGCCGGCCTCGCAGCCGCCGCACGCGACGCGACCCCGTCTGACCCGGTCGTTCCCGTCTTCGTGTACGACGCCGACCTGCTCGCCACGATGGGCGCCCGGCAGCGCGGGTTCTTCCTCCGGCACGTCGCCGCCGTAGAGGACCGCTACCGCGACATCGGGAGCGACCTGATCGTTCGCGCCGGCGAGCCCGACGAGGTGCTCCCCGCGCTCGCGGAGACGTTCGACGCCGAGACGGTCTACTGTAACGACCACTATCGGGCGGCGAGACGCAACCGCCAGCGCCGCGTCGAAGAAGCACTGGCCGGTGAGGGGGTCGACCTCGACGGACGGACCGACCTCGTGTTGGTCGATCCGGGTCGGCTCGAGTCGTCGTACCCGAACCACAGCCAGTTCCACGGCGACTGGGAGGCGGTACCGAAGCGAGGTCCGTACGCCGAGCCGGATCCCGACGTCCTCGCCGACGTCGCCGACGGCAAGACCGTTCCCGAGCCGGACGTCGACGTGGACCTCCCGCCGGCGGGATATCGGGGCGCGCGTGATCGCTACGACGACTTCCTCGACGTCGGCATCCTCTCGTACAACGACACCAGAGACGACCTCCCGCGGGCGGTCGAGGCCCCGGCACAGGCCGTCTCGCGTATGTCGCCGTACCTGGCGACGGGCGCGATCGGCATCCGTGAGGTGTGGGCGGGCGCGAGCGACGTGTACGACGCCGTCACCGGCGGCGAGCGCCGAAACGTCGACAAGTACCGCTACGAGCTCTCCTGGCGCGAGCAGATGTACCACCTGTTGTACTACAACCCGGACCTCGCCGTCTCGAACTACACGTCGTTCCCCAACGAGATCGCGTGGCGGGACGACGACGCCGACTTCGAGGCGTGGACGCGCGGTGAGACCGGGTACCCGCTCGTCGACGCCGGGATGCGACAACTGAATGCAGAAGGGTACATCCACAACCGACCGCGGCAGGTCGTCGCGAGCTTCCTCACGAAACACCTCCTCGTCGACTGGCGGCGGGGTGCGCGCTACTTCACCAAACAGCTGATCGACCACGACTACGCCTCGAATCACGGCGGGTGGCAGTGGACCGCCTCGACGGGGACCGACTCGGTCGACGTGCGGATCTTCGATCCGGTGAGTCAGGCGTCGAAGTACGACGACGGCGCGCGATACATCCGCGAGTACGTCCCGGAGCTGCGCGACGTCCCGGCCGACAAGGTGATCGACTGGCCGACGCTCTCTCACCGCGAGCGCGAGGAGCTCGCCCCCGAGTACGTCCACCCGATCGTCGACCGCAACGAGGGATACGACCGCGCACAGCGGGTGTTCGAGGAGGCGCTCGGCAAGCGGTGAGCCCCGGCGGCGACGGGGCTTTGTGTGGGTCGCCCCACACGCCCGTATGTCGAACGTCAGCGACACCTACATCGAGAACCGCCAGCGGGTACAGCCGACGCACACGAACAACTACGAGGCCGCACACGGCGGCACGGTCGTCAAGTGGATGGACGAGGTGGGTGCGATGTCGGCGATGCGCCACGCGGGCGAGACGTGCGTCACCGCGAAGATCAGCGAGCTCGATTTCGTGCGCCCGATCCCGCAGGGCGACACCTGCGTGATCGAGTCGTACGCGTACGCCGCCGGCCGGACGAGCGTTCGCGTGCGGTTGCGCGCGTACCGCGAGGAGCCGCGGACCGGTGGCCGCGAGCAGACGACCGACTCGTACTTCGTCTTCGTCGCCGTCGACGAGGCGGGCTCGCCGACGCCGGTGCCCGACCTCACAGTCGAGGGCGACCGGTGCCGGGAGCTGCGTGACGCCGCACTCGCCGCGGAGCCGGACGAGACGCGGTGACGAGCACAGTTTCCCATCGATCAGTAGTCGCCCAACACCCCGAGGCGTCGGGCTCGCCGCGTCGCGTAGTGAAAGACGGCGTACCCGCCGGCGAGGTAGGCGGCAGCGACGGCGACGAGGAGTGCGAGGTCGCCGAGGCCGAACTGCCACAGTCGGACGCCGTCGACCATCGCCCGCTGTAACAGCGCGCTGCCGTGTGCCAGCGGGAGTACTCTGAGCCAGGGGGCGTCGAACACCGGCGCCGACACGAGGACGACGAACCCGAACTGCAGTAAGTTCAACCAGGTCCCGACTCGCTTGTACAACACGGTGAGCCCGCCGGCGGCGAAGCCGAGCCCGAGCACCGAGGTGACCGCGAGTCCCGCGACGACGACGACCGTGAGCGGGTCGAGTGCGAGCCGCGTACCGGTGAGAAGCAGCATCACGGCGAGGACGACCGCTGAGGTAAGGAACGTCCGGACGACCTTCGCGACGCCTTTGATCAGCGCGACCGGTGCGAAGCCAAACGGAGTGGTGACGTGTCGTTCGAGCGTCCCCCACTGCACCTCGCTGCCGACGTCGTTCGAGATCGACGAGTACGCGCCGACGGACAGCGTCCAGAGGAAGTAGCCGACGACGATCCCCGACAGCGAGTCGGCGAGCGCCTGGCCGGCGAGCAGCGTCCCACCGTAGAACAGCACTCCGAAGAAGAACACGGCGACGACGACCCCGCCGACCGCGTTCGCAGGGTATCGGACGGTGATGAGGAACTCGCGGACGAGGACCGCCCGCAGGAGGTGCCAGCGGGTCGCCGGGCGCGGGTCCGCGTCCGCGTCCGTTCGGGTCGACACGCGGTCCTCGGTCATCGTGACCGCCCTCCGTCGGTGATGTCGAGAAACACGTCCTCGAGGTCGGGTGTGACGGTCCGGACCTCAGACGGTGTCACCCCGTGTTCTCGGAGCACGTCTAGCAGCGCGTAGAGGTCGTCACCACTCGCGTCGACCTCGACGACAGATCGGCCCCCCGAGGCCGACGCGCCGGATCGGTCGACGACCTCGACGGCGAACCGGTCACGAAGGGCGGCGACGACCGACCGGTCGAGGTCGGGACTCGCGATCCGCGTCACGTCGCGGCCGGCGGCCGACAACAGCGCGTCCGGCGCGTCGTCGGCGACGATACGGCCGTCGGCGAGCAGGACGACGCGGTCACAGACGGCCTCGACGGTGGGCATGTCGTGGGTACTCAAGAGCACGGTGAGCCCCTCCTCGCGCGCGAGTCGGCGGATCTCGCGTCGGAGGACGCGGGCGCTCTCGACGTCGAGCCCGAGGGTCGGCTCGTCGAGGAACACGAGCGACGCGCCGCCGGCAAGCACGCTCGCCAGCGACACCTTCTGTTTCATCCCGCGCGAGAGGTCCCGAACCGGCGTGTCTGCGTCGTCGGCGAGCCCGAGTCGGTCGAGCAGGCGGTCGTGGCGGGCCGCGACCGAGTCGGGGTCGACACCGCCGATCGTCGCGAAGTACCGGAGGTTCTCGCGGACGGTGAGCCGCCAGTAGTCGTTGCGTGCGCCCTCCAGCATGGCGTCGACGTCGGCGTACGCCGCCCGTGGATCCGCCCGGACGTCGGTGCCGAACAGCCGGATCGTACCGGCGTCGGGGAGCACCGTCCCGAGGATGGATTTGATGAGCGTCGTCTTCCCGGCTCCGTTCGGCCCGAGTAGCCCCACGACTGCCCCGCGTTCGACCGTCAGGCTCACCTCGTCGACCGCGAGGACCGACCCCTCGCCGGTGCCGTACCGCTTCGAGACGCCGTCGACGACGAGCGCCGGATCCGGGGTCGACCCGTCCGTAGTCGTCTCCTCGGCCGTCGACCCGCCAGCCGTCCGATCCCGCGTCGACGCCGCGTTCCGTGCCATCGGGATCGATACGGGTCGAACGGGGATATATCCGCGTTCGGTGCGCACGATAGTGCATGGATCTCGACCGGTTCGCCGCCGACACGCCGGCGGACGACGCCCCCGACGACGCCCGGGTCTGTGTGGTCGCGACGCGTCCGGACACCTTCGAGCGGTGTCGCGACGGCTTCTATCCGGCACCGCGCTCGTACGACCGGACGCGGGCCGACGTCACCCACATGGCCTTCTACCGCACCGCGCCGGTGTCGGCGATCACCCACTACGCCCGGATCGTCGAGCGAACCGAACAGACCCGCGGCGGGCCCGGTCGGCTGGACGAGTCCGACTGGGCAGACCTCATCGACCCGTTCTCCGAGGAGCGCGTGGTCGTCGTCTTCGAGTTCGAGTCGCTCGTGCCGCTTGACGCCCCGGTCGAGAACGACGGGCACGGCGTGCGCGGCGCCTGGTACTGTACGGTCGACGACCTCCGGACGGCCGACACGCTCTCCGCGCTTGCAGCGCGCGCGGAGACGTGACGCCTCACACCGACGCGACCGACACCCGCCGCATTCGAGGAGCCTCCTCGGCTGCATCCTCGAACAGCCCCGCGGCGTGCGCGGGGTGAAGACACGCGAACAGCGTCTCGAGCGACTCGACGAGCCGGTGGCTCGGTCGGTTCACGAGGGCGTTGCCGTCGACCGCGTACACCCGACCGGTCTCGACGGCCGTGAGTTCGGACCAGCCGGGGCGGTCCCGGAGCGTCGTGACCGCCTCAGCGGCCCGGTCCACCTCGAACCCGCAGGGTGCCACGACGAGGACCGCCGGGTCGTACGCGCAGAGGTCGGCCCACGCGACCGGCTCCGAGGCCCCCGCCGGCTGGAACGACGGGTCGCCGCCGGCGAGCGCGATCATGTCCGAGACCCAGTGGCCGCCCCGGATCGGCGGGTCGGTCCAGTCGAGCACTGCGGTTCGCGGGCGGCCGGTCGCGTCGACCGCCGCAACAGCGCGCTCGCGAACCCGGTCGACGCGGGCCGAAAGCGACGCCGAGAGCGACGCGGCGGCCTCGCGTGCGTCCACCGCCGCGCCCAGCCGCGTGACGTCCGCGAGGACCTCCTCGAAGGAGTGCGGATCGAGCGTCACCACCTCGGGCGTGGGCGTGAGCGACGCGGCCGCCGCCTCGACCGCACT
Organism: Halorubrum zhoui; assembly: GCF_051194155.1. Classification (NCBI taxonomy): domain Archaea; kingdom Methanobacteriati; phylum Methanobacteriota; class Halobacteria; order Halobacteriales; family Haloferacaceae; genus Halorubrum; species Halorubrum zhoui. Next base: position 80,038 of record NZ_JBLZNJ010000006.1, read on the forward strand.
CGCGTCGACGGCACACACGTCACACGTCGCCTGGGTGACGAGACAGTCCGGGTCGAGCGCTCCGAGCCGGTCGACGTCGAGGTCGTACGCTGCGCCCTCGACCGACCGCATCTGGGCGTCGATGTCGGCCGCCGAGCGGTCGGCGTGGTCGACGACGGTGCTCGTCAGCGTCGGGAGGGCATCGACGACCGGCGGGTGATCACAGCTGTGTGAGACGCCGACCGGTTCGACGCCGAGCGCGACCAGGAGCTCGGTCGCGGACGGGAGAAGCGAAGCCACGTGCATGGGCTGTGAACGGCTCGGGTCAACAAAGCCGTTCGGACCAACGAGGTCACTCCGCGGCGACGTACGACCGCGCCGCCTCGGCGTACGCAGCCGCAAGCGCAGCGTCGGGAAGCGCGTCGGCGGCCGCGACACAGCCACGGCGGACTCGGTCGCGTCGGTCACCGGGCGGTAGCTTGTTCGTCGCGACCGTCTCGGCGGTCTCGAGGAGTGCCGTCGTGGTCTCGATGTCGTCGGCCCGCGCCGCCGACCGGGCCTCGGCGAGCAGCTGTGTGAGCGCCGCCCGAACGTCGTGTGGGACGTCTTCGAGCGGTGTCGCGTCGGCGGCCGCGTCGTCGGGACCGTCGACGTCAGTCGGCATCGGTTCCCTCATCCATCGTTGCGGTCACGAACTCCGTGCTGCTGCCGAGTGGGTCGGTCGCGGTCGTCGTCTCGAGGTCGCCAAATCCGGCCGACCGGAGCTGGTCGAGCGTCTGGGTGCGCCCCGGTGCCGAAAAGAACATCCGGCCGCCCATCCAGCCGCGGCGCACCGTCTCGAACCGGCCGGCCGGCAGCGTCATCAACAACCGGCCACCGGGGCGGAGCACCCGAGCGAACTCCCGATAGGCTGCCGGATGTCGTTCGCGCGCGACGTGGAACACCGCGTGGTACGCCGTCACCGCGTCGAACCGGTCGGCCGCGAACGGGAGCGTGGACAGCTCACCGTGGACGAGCCGGGAACCGGGGACGGTCTCGCGCGCGAGTTCGAGCCCTCGTCTGGAGATATCGAGGCCGACGCTGCCCGCGGGGAGGTTCGCGAGCGTTCGGGCACCGTCGCCACACCCGACGTCGAGGACGACCGGGTCCGCCGGCAGGTCGGCCCGGAGGTCGTCGAGTAGTGCGGCGTCCGAGCCGGAGGGGTCGCGGCGCTCGGCGTACGTCTCTGCCACCTCGTCCCAGGCGCGCCGTACCGCGGTGCGGTCCATGCCGTGTGAACGGTCGCCACGGGTTTGTGACTTGTGTCGAGCCGACCGGGTCCTCCGGCGTGTGCCCGCGGGTCCTCCGGGTTTTTCTCGTCGGGCGATGAGTACCGATCGATGACGAACGCTCCGACCCAGCGGACCCTCGAGTTCACGCCGCTCACGGGGACCGGCCTCCAGACGAGCGAGCTCCAGTTCGGCACCTGGCGGTTCGGACGGGTGAACGAGACAGGAGAGACCGAGATCGACGAGTCGCGCGCACACGCGCTGCTCGACGCGTACGCCGACGCCGGCGGTCGGTACATCGACACCGCCGACGTCTACGGCGGCGGCAGCTGTGAGCGGTGGATCGGCGACTGGCTCGCCGAGCGGGACCGCGAGCGATACGCGATCGCCTCGAAGATCTATTGGCAGATCCGCGACGGCGACCCGAACAGTCGCGGTACGAACCGCAAGAACGTCCGCGATCGGATCGACGCGCTGCTCGACCGACTCGACACGGACTACGTCGACGTCCTCTACATCCACCGCTGGGACGACCAGACCGACGCCCGCGAGCTGATGAAGACGCTCGACGGCCTCGTCGAGTCGGGCCGCGTCCACTACCTCGGCGCCTCGACGCATCGCCCGAACGCCTGGAAGGTCGCCCGGGCGAACGAGATCGCCCGCGCGAACGGGTGGGAGCCGTTCACCGTCCTCCAGCCGCGGTACAACCTCGTCGACCGCGAGATAGAAGGCGACTACCTGGCGTTCGCCCGTCAGCAGGGGCTCGCCGTCTGTCCGTGGAGTCCACTCGGTCAGGGGTTTCTGACCGGCAAGTACGACCGCGACGCCGACGTACCGGCCGACTCGAAGGTAGCGGCATCACGTCGCTTTCGGGAGTCGTACCTCACGCCGGAGAACTTCGACGTGCACGAGGAGCTAGACGCCGTCGCCGCCGCAGTCGACGCCACGCCGGCACAGGTCGCGCTCGCGTGGCTGTGTCACCGCGACGGCGTCACCGCCCCGATCGTCGGCGCACGGACCGTAGAACAGCTTCACGAGAACCTCGCGGCCGCGTCGATCGACCTCTCACCCGCACAGGTCGACCGGCTGACGGCAGCGAAAGCCGGGCCGTACGACGGACTCTGAGCGGGGCGTCCGGCGGCCTACAGAGAGACGAGGAGAGCGCCCACGACGTCAGTCGTGGACGGAGCTCAATCGGCGCAGTACTCGACGAAGTTCCGGAGGATACGGAGTCCCGTCTCGCCGCTCTTCTCCGGGTGGAACTGCGTGCCGAAGACGTTACCGGCGTCGTTGGCGACGACCGCCGGGAAGTCGACGCCGTAGTCCGCCGTTGCGACGACCGCGGCCGGATCGTCGGGCTCGGCGTAGTACGAGTGGACGAAGTACGCGTGGTCGCCGTCGACGCCGGCGACGAGGGGGTGGTCGCGCTCGACAGCCAACTCGTTCCAGCCCATGTGCGGGACCTTCCGGTCGACGTCGAACCGGACGTTGGTGCCTGGGATCAGATCGAGACCCGTCACCTCGCCTTCGCCCTCGTGGTCGGCCTCCTCACTCGAGGTGAGCAACATCTGCATGCCGAGACAGATGCCGAAGAGCGGACGCCCCGCCGCGGCGTGGTCGGTGAGGGCCGCACGGAGCGGGCCGGCGTTCTCCATCCCCTCACGGAACGCACCGACGCCCGGGAGCACGACCCCGTCTGCGGCCGCGAACGCCTCGGGGTCGTCGGTGATCTCGACGGCTGCGCCCGCCCGCTCCAGCCCGCGAGCGGCCGAGCGGAGGTTTCCGAGCCCGTAGTCGACGAGGACGACGTCCGCCAGCGTCTCCGCGGGCGGTTCGAACGAGTGCATACCACACGCTTGTCCGGTGAGAAGAAGTCGGTTTCCCTTCGGAACACCGACGGCGACGGAGACGCGGCCGAGAGCGACGTCAGCAGTTTTCGAGGCGGAGCCTCCGGCCTCAAGTCGTGCGGGACCGGAGGTCCCGCTGACCATCCGAACGGGCCTGCGGCCCGTGAGGAGAGAGCGAGGGGTTCCGACGCTCAGTCGGAAGCGCGACGCGAGTAGGCCGGAGAGGAAGCCGACATGAGCTTTCGTAACCAGTATATTACACCATATTTTACCGCTAGTTAGTGCTGTGCGTCCACACGTGGCGCGCAGTACGGGCCGCAGTAGCCCGGCCCTGAATGGTGGGTTTGTCGACCCCGAAGGGCGTCCGGTAGGCGAGGCGCACAAGACGCCCCGTCGCGCCAACCGAGGGCGAGAACCACATCAAAGCCCCATCTGCTCACGGGCGCTACGCGCCCGTTCGCATGGTCCGTGGGACCGTCGGTCCCACGCTACCCTCAACGAGCGAGGCCGCAAGGCCGAGCGAAGTAGGGTGGGGTCGGTTACGTGCCGTGTTCCCAGCTGTCCATGTACTCACGCTGGGTCATGGAGAGGCTGTCGTGAGCGACTCCCTCGGCGTCGAGTTTGATCTCGGCGACCTCGCGGTCGAGCGCGTCGGGAACGTCGTGGACGCCGGGGTCGTACTCGTCGCCGTGTTCGGCGAGCTCGCGCACACAGGCCGCCTGCACGCCGAAGCTCTGGTCCATCACCTCGACCGGGTGGCCGAGTGCGATCGGGGCAGCGAGGTTGACGAGCCGGCCCTCGGCGAGCACGTTGAGCACGCGACCGTCGGCGAGTTCGTACCCCTCGACCCCGTCGCGGGCCTCGAAACGGTCGACCGCGAGATCGGAGAGCGCGTCGAGGTCGATCTCCACGTCGAAGTGGCCGGCGTTCGCGAGCAGGGCGCCGTCGGGCATGACCGCAAAGTGCTCGCGGGTGATCACGTCTCGGTTACCCGTCGTCGTGACGAACACGTCGCCTTTCGCGGCGGCCTCGGCCATCGGAAGCACCTCGTACCCTTCCATGTGGGCCTCAAGCGCCTTTCGAGGGTCGACCTCACAGACGATGACGTGAGCGTTCTGGCCGGCCGCCTTCTTCGCGACGCCCTTTCCACAGTAGCCGTAGCCGCCGACGACGACGTTCTTGCCGGCGAACGAGAGGTTCGTCGTCATCGCGATGGTCGCGAGCGAGGACTCACCCGTCCCGTGGACGTTGTCGAAGAGCCGCTTCATCGGCGTGTCGTTCACCGCGAACACTGGGTAGTGGAGCTCGTCGTCGGCGTCCATCGCGCGCAGGCGGTGAACGCCCGTCGTCGTCTCCTCGGCGCCGCCGACCACCGAATCGATCAGCTCGGGGTACGACTCGTGAACGAGTTTCACCATGTCCATCCCGTCGTCGACGGTGATCGTCGGCTCGTGAGCGACGACCGCGTGCATCGCGTCGTAGTACGCCTCCTCGTCGACGCCGCGGACCGCATACGAGGTGATGTCGTCGTGTGCGTCGAGCGCCGCGGAGACGTCGTCGTGTGTCGACAACGGGTTGCAGCCGGTGATTGCTACCGTCGCGCCGCCGTCGGCGAGCAGCTCGACGAGGTTCGCGGTTTTCGCTTCGACGTGCATCGCCATCGCAACCGTCTCGCCCGCAAGCGGCTGTTCGGCGACGAACGCCTCGCGGAGCGCGTTCAGGATGGGCATGTGCTGGAGCGCCCACTCCATCTTGCGACGGCCCTCCTCGCGGGCCGTCTCCGGGTCGGACAGGTGTTCTGTCACCGGCGGATACGCGTGTGTGCTCATACGTATTGTTCGCTCACCGGCCACTAAACGCTGCCGACACCGGGAACGCACGCGACGAACAACACCGGCTAGCCCGCTGTCATCGGTGAGCAGCAGCCGCGACGCGATCGATACGGTCGGTGCTACTCGCCCGCCGCGGCGCGATCGACGAGATCGCGGGCGGCCACCGCGGCGCGCTCACGGATCGACTCGGCGTCGAGCGTCAGGACCTCTCGGTCGCGCATGAGGACCTGCCCGTCACAGACCGTGTGTCGAACGTCGCTGCCGCGAGCCGCGTACACCAGCTGTGAAACCGGGTCGTGGACCGGCGTCAGGTGTGCTGCCCCCAGGTCGACGACCGCCAAGTCAGCGGCCGCGCCGGGCGCGATCCGACCGCCTGGAAGGCCGAGTGCGTCCGCACCCGCGGCGGTGGCCATCTCGACGACCGCCTCGGCGGGCACCGCGCTCGCGTCCCCGGCCGCGAGCTTCCCGACCATTGCGGCGTCGCGCATCTCGTCGAACAGGTCGAGGTCGTTGTTTGAGGCCGCGCCGTCGGTCCCAAGTGCGACCGTGACGCCCGCCTCGTGAAGACGCTGGACCGGCGCCATCCCGCTCGCGAGTTTCATGTTTGAGGCCGGACAGTGGACAGCAGCCGTGTCCGTCTCCGCGAGGAGTCCGATCTCCGAGTCGTCGACGTGAACGCAGTGAGCCACGAAGGCGTCCGAGCCGAGCGCACCGACCGAGTCGGCGTACGCCAGCGGTCGCTCCCCGTGCTCGTCGACGATCGGGTCGACCTCGTCGCGCGTCTCGTTCGCGTGGAGGTGCACCGGCACACCGGCGGCGGTCGCCTGTTCGATTCCCTCACGGAGGTGTGACTCGTCGACCGTCGTCAACGAGTGCGGCATGAACGCCGTCCGGATCCGGCCGTCGGCCGCGCCGTCGAACGACGTCGCGAACGACAGGCTCTCGTCGACGTCGGCGGCCGCCTCCGCGTCCGACTTGGTGACGGTCACGACACCGCGGCCGAGTCGAGCGCGCACGCCGGCTCGCTCGACGACGGCCGCGACCCGGTCCATCGCGAAGTACATGTCCGCGAAGGCGGTCGTCCCCGAGCGGATCATCTCGAGGACGCCCAGTTCGGCGCCGACGGCGATGTCGTCGTCCGTGAGCGCGGCCTCCACCGGCCAAATGTCCTCGCGGAGCCACGCGTCCAGCGGCTTGTCGTCGGCGTAGCCGCGGAGCAGCGTCATCGAGACGTGCGTGTGGGCGTTGACCAGCCCGGGGATCACCAGCCCGTTCGTCGCGTCGAGCGCCTCGGTAGCGTCGTCGACCGCGGCAGCGACGTCGCCGCTGTCGTCTTCGTCCGCGCCGACCGCCAGTATCGTGCCGTCGTCGCGGTCAACGACGACGTCTCCCCTCCGCACCCGTCCGTCGGGGTGGAGCACCCGTCCGCCCGTGAGACACAGCGTATCCATGCGGACCGATTCTGCCCGGTCCGCCTAACCGCTTCGGGTCCCCTCGCCGACGACCGCGTACAGGACGACCGCGAGGACCGCGCCGGTCGCAGGGACGAGCGCGAGGAGGAAGAACGCCTGCGACACCGTCGTCATCCCGAGCAGGTAGCCGGCGATCGCCGCCCCCGCCGCCCCGACTCCGAAGTTGGCGAGGTAGGTGTAGCCGTACGAGAGCCCGCGTCCGTCCGGCGGGCTGTAGGCGGCGATGGCAGCCTGATACAGCGGCTGGATAGAAAACAGCACGAAGCCGAACACCGCGCTGATCGCGACGAGCGGGACGAGCCCCTGCGACGCGACCGGCACGAACGCGACCGCCAGCGCGACGAGCGCGGTGAAGACGGCCGCGAGCCCCGCGACGACCGGAATCCGGTCGGTGAGTTTTCCGCCGGTGTACTGCCCGGCGATCCCGACCGTCAACAGTCCGGCGTACAGGTACGAGGCGAGGTCGAACTCGGCGGCGAGCGCCGAGTCGGGGGCGATGCGGTCGAACGGCCCCGGTACGTCCGCGACGAAGCCGCCGAGCACGTCCGGAAGGAACGTCAGTGTCCCGCGATAAAAGAGGCCGTTCGTCACCACGACCGCGAGCACGAGCGTGAAGCCGACGGTGAACAGCGCTCGGGTGTCGGCGAGGAAACCCAGCAAGCCGCGGTCGGTGCCATCGGCGGTAGTGGCTGTATCACCGGCGTCGTCTGTGTCGTCAACGTCGACGGCGGCCATCTCGTCGAACTCCGCAGAGAGCGCGTACGCGACCGCGACGGCGGCGGGAACGACGAGCAACGCCGTGACGACCCGCCAGTCGAAGGCGACGAGCAGCGAGGCGGTGAGGAAGGGGCCGAAGGCGATCCCGAGGTTGCCGGCCATCCCGTGGTACGCGAACCCGGTCCCGCTCTCGTCGACCCCCGTCGAGATGAGCGAGAGCGACGCCGGGTGGTGGATACTCGCGAACGCGCCCCAGAGCGCGAGCGCGAGCGCGATGGTCGCGGTCCCCGGTGCGAGACTCAACAACAGAAACGACGCCCCCATGCCGGCGAGCCCGACGAGCACCAGCCGCTTCGTGCTGTACCGGTCGGCGAGGACGCCGCTCGGCAGCGCCCCGACCCCGAACAACGCGTACCCGACCGCCACGACCGTCCCGATCGCCGCGGTCGTGATCGAGAACTCCGAGAGCCAGATGACGACGAGGATCGGAATCGAGAGCTCGTACGTGTGGACGATCGCGTGAGAAACCATGGTGAAGCTGACGATCGACCGACTGTTCTGATTCATCGACAGCGATGCTCCTCAGTCGGTCGGTAAAACCCTTCTGAGCGACGCCGGAGCTATGTCCGTCCGCACCCAACCACGCTCGTGACCGAGGACGCACACGCACACACCTCGTACTCCGACGGCGCTGGCCTTCCACGAATGGTCGACGCCGCCGCGGACGCCGGACTCGACGCGATCGGCTTCACCGACCACTGCGGCGTCGACGGGGCGCGTCGCGAAGAGCGACTGCTGTGGAACCGAAACTTCGACCGAACGTACGAGCGACGACGAGAGGCGCTCGCCGTCGCCGCCGACCGGGCGCCCGAGTTGACCGTGTACGACGGGGTCGAGATGGACTACGCGCCAGCGGCGGCCACGGCCATCGAGTCGTTTCTCGAGGCGGCCGGCTTCGACTACGCGATCGGGAGCGTCCACTACGTCGACGGGCGACACGCCTTCCCGTTCGAGTCGTTCGCGGACGAGGACGACGCGGCACGCGACGCGTTCGTCGACGCGTACTACGACGCCGTGGTGTCGCTCGCCGAGTCCGACCTGTTCGACGTGCTCGGTCACGTCGACCTGATCGAAGACCACCCGGCGCTCCGCGGTCGCACGACGGACGCCCATCGACGCCGAGTCGCCGCCGCCTGCGCCGAGACGGGAACCGTCCCCGAGATCAACGCCGGGCGCACCGGCGACCGTGGCGAGTTCGACGACCTCCACCCCGCGTCCCCGTTCGTCGAGACGTTTCGGGACCACGGGGTACGCTTCGTCGTCGGGACCGACGCCCACGACCCCGGCGACTTCACCGGACGACTCGACCGACTCGACCGGTTCCTCGCGACGACCGGGATCGAGCCGCTCCCGCTGTCGGCGGTCGTCGACGAGTCGTCGTCCGCGTGAGGGCGGCTCCGAAGCTTCTTGTCCCGAGGGCGTCGCGTACGCGTATGGCAACCGACGCCCAGCAGGCGTGTTTCGAGGCCGGGATCAAGTTCGGCTCGCTGTACCACCAGTTCGCCGGGACGCCCGTGAGTCCGACGAGCACCCGGAGTCTCGAGACGGCCATGGCAGCGTCGATCGAGAACCAACCGTTCTGTGCGTCCGTGCGCGTCGAGATTCACGACGACCGCGTCGCCGACGCGATCGACCACGAGACCGACTACACCGAGCTCACCGGGTCGCTCATGGACGTCGAGATGCGAATCGAACACGAAGGGGTCGTCGTCCGAACGCGAATGGAGATGGAAGACGGCTACCCGCTGATGAAACTGGTCGACGTGGACGCCGACGCCGAGTCGACGCGGCCTATCGAGACCGACTCGGAGTCGTAACGCGGCGGGACGCCGATGGTCGACCGACGCCACGAGACACCGCCGGATCGAACCGGCTTCGACGAGACGACGAACTACCTCACGGCCGCACTCGGCCGCGTGGTGCCACACGCGGTGGCGCGACGCGCGGTCGCGGTAAGTGTGCGCACGGACGCCGACACGTACGCGCCCGACGAGCCGGTCACGATCGCGGTCTCGATCCGAAACCGACTGCCGGTACCGATCGAGGTCCCCACCGCGACCCGCCGGAGGTGGGGGTGGGCCGTCGACGGCATCGTCGAGGCCACCGACGAGCAGCGCCACGTGCGGTCCGAGCGGTCTACCCTGTCGCTCCGGGCGGGCGAGACGAGACGGGTGACGGCCACGTGGAACGGCCGGTTTCGTCGGACTGGCGGCGCAGACGGACTCGACCGGTCGGTCCCGGCCGAGCCCGGTACACACACGGTCGCCGCGTTCGTGGGGGTTCGAGAGCCCGACGGGCGCCACGAGGACGTCACGACGATCCGGATTCGGTAGCGCAACGACCCGCTCAGTCGTCTGCGTCGGGTGCCGTCGGGTCGGAGCGCGCCGACTCCCCGGCCACGACGTCGTCGACGGCAGACGCGATGGCCTCGTCGCGACGGAGGTGACACGCCGCGTAGTGGCGGCCGTCACCGAGGGCCGGGTCGACCTCGTAGGCGGGCGTCGCCGTCGCACAGACGCTCTCGTCTGTGAACCGCTCGGCGAGGAGCCGCTCGGCGTCGTCCCACGCGCCGCGTTCGAGTCGGTCGAACGCCTCCTTGAGCACGGTGCCGGCCGCACCGCTCGGTACCGCGTCCGCGAAGTACCGCTGGCGGAGCACGTCGGGGGCGGTTTCTTCGAACGCCCGGCGCTCGACCGCCCGTTTGAACCGCAAGAGGTTCTCCCAGGCGCCCTCGCGCAGCTCGTACGCCGTCGGCTGTATCACCTTCGGACAGCGCGTCCGGAACCGACAGCCCGACGGCGGGTCGATCGGTGACGGCACGTCGCCGGAGAGCGTCGCCGTTCGCCCGTCGCTTCGTGGGTCGGGAACCGGAATCGCATCGAGCAGCGCCTTCGTGTACGGGTGTTGCGGGTGCTCGAACAGCTCCTCTTTGTCGGCCAGCTCCACGACGTTCCCGAGGTACATCACTGCCACGCGGTCGGAGATGTGACGGATGACGCTCAGGTCGTGTGCGATGAACAGGTACGTCAGGTCGAACTCCGCCTGGAGCGACTCCATCGTGTTGAGTACCTGTGCCTGGATGGAGACGTCGAGCGCCGAGACGGGCTCGTCACAGACGATGAAGTCTGGGTTCACCGACAGCGCCCGCGCGAGGTTCACACGCTGGCGCTGCCCCCCGGAGAACGCGTGTGGGTAGCGGTTGTAGTGTTGGGGATCGAGTCCGACCTTTTCGAGCAGCTCCTTGGCGCGAGCCTCCCGTCCCTCCTCGTCGAGCATCCCGTGGGCCCGCATCGGCTCCTCGACGATCGGGCCGACCTTCATCCGCGGGTCGAGTGACGACTGCGGGTCTTGGAAGATCATCTGCATGTCCTTGCGCTTTCGTCGCAGCGGCTCACCCGACAGCGACGCGAGGTCGTCGCCCTGAAAGTAGACGCTGCCGTCCGTCGGTTCGAGCAGCCGGAGGACGGTGCGCGCGAGCGTCGACTTCCCGCAGCCGGACTCCCCGACGAGTCCAAGCGTCTCTCCCTCGACGATGTCGAAACTCACCCCGTCGACGGCGCGGACGCTCGCGGTCGACCGAGAGACGTACGGAAACTCGTCCGTGAACTCGACGCCGCCCAACAGCCCACCCTCGGCGTCGAAGTGCTTCGTGAGGTTTCGAACCTGTACCAACGCGTCCGGGTTCGACGCCGGCGGGCCGACGTCGCTCACTCCGCGTCACCCCCGGTCTCTGTGAACCCCGCAGAGAATCCACCCGTCGCCTCCGCGTCGATCGGGACGCTCTCGTCGTACCCCACGTCGAAGCCGTCGTGTTTCACGCACGCTGCCGTGTGTGTCGACGCCGCGTCCTGCAGGTCTCGCGGCTCCGGGTGGACCTCACGACACACCGCTCTGGCCTCTGGACACCGGGGATGGAACCGACAGCCCGACGGCGGGTCGATCGCCTCCGGCATCACCCCTCGTATGGGGTCGAGTTCCTCGACCGTCTCGTCCGGGCGGGGCATCGAGTCGAGCAGCGCCGACGTGTACGGGTGACGCGTGTCATAAAACAGGTCGTCGACCGCGGCCTGCTCGACGATCTCGCCGAGGTACATCACGTTGACGCGGTCGCAGATCTCCGCGACGACGCTCATGTCGTGGGTGACCCAGATGAACGCGGTGTCGTACGTCGCCTGGAGGTCCGTCACCAGCTCTAAGATCTCGCCTTCGACGGTGACGTCGAGGGCGGTGGTCGGCTCGTCGGCGACGATGAGATCGGGCTCACAGGCGAGCGCCATCGCGATCAGCACGCGCTGTCGCATCCCCCCCGAGAACTGGTGGGGATACTCGTCGTACCGCTCTGCCGGCGCCGGGATCCCGACCTCTCTGAGCATGTCGATCGCCTCGGCCCTCGCCGCGTCGGCGTCAAGGTCGCGGTTGAGCTCGATGAACTCCCGGAGCTGGCCCCCGACGGTGAACACGGGGTTCAACGACTCCATCGGGTCCTGAAAGATGATCGCGATGCGGCGCCCGCGGATCCGTTCGCGCATCGCCGACTCCGAGAGCATCTCCTCGCGCGGGCGGAGTTCGCCGTTCGGCCCCTCTTCGAGTCCGAACAACGTCTCGCCGTCGAAGACGATCTCGCCGCCGACGATCTCGCCGGGGCTGTCGACGAGGCGGAGGATGCTGGCGGTCGCGACCGACTTGCCGGCGCCCGACTCGCCGACGAGCCCGACGATCTCTCCCTCGTGAACGTCGAACGAGATGCCGTCGACGGCGCGGACCGTCCCGTCTTCGGTGAAGAACTGTGTCTTGAGGTCGCGTACGCTGAGTAGGGGGTCGCTCATGTCAGTTGTTGATGCGTGGGTCGAGCGCGTCTTGGAGCCCGTCCCCGAGGATGTTGAACCCGATGACGGTGATCAGGATGGCGATACCGGGGAAGATGCTGAACGTCGGCGCAGGGAGCATGTACCCTCGCGACGCGGACAGCATCTGTCCCCACGACGGCGTCGGCGGCTGTGCGCCGAAGCCGAGGAACGAGAGCCCGGCGACGATGAGGATGCTCACGCCGACCTGCAGGGTCGCCTGAACGAGAACCGGCGCGAAGCTGTTCGGGATGACGTGTCGACGGATGATGTTCCGGTCTCTCACCCCGGCGGCCCGGGCGGCCTCGACGTAGTCCTCCTCGCGGATCGAGACGACCCGGGACCGGATGAGTCGGTTGAACACCGGAATCGCGGTGATGCCGACCCCGACCATCGCGAACGTGAGGTCCCGCCCGAACGCGGTCATGAACGCGATGACCAGCACGAGAAACGGGATCGCGTAGATGGTCTCGGTGACGCGCTGGAGCACGTCGTCGATCCACCCGCCGTAGTAGCCGGAGACCGCGCCGATGACGGTGCCCCCGCCGAGGCCGATGGCAGTCGCGAGGAACCCGACCGTCATCGCGATCCGCGTGCCGTAGATCGTGCGGGCGAGCAGGTCGCGCCCGCGGTGGTCGGTGCCGAGCGGGTGCTCGATCACCCCCTGCCCGAACTGGTTCTCCATGCCGACCGGCGGGAGCAGCCGTCGAACGGTCTCTGGATCGGTCTCGGGGTTGTACAGGATCGCCTCCGCGACCGCGTAGTCAAGGAGGTAGTAGTCGACCGCCGCGAAGACCGCGACGAACGTCATGAGTCCGACGACGTAGGCCCCGATCCGTGCCGTCGTGTCCTGTCGAACCTGCTTCAGCGTGTACCGAGCGCCGACGCGGGCCTCGACCTCGTCGGGGCCGCCGCTCGCGTCGCCGTCGACCGGCGCGTCGTCGTCCGTGGGAGCGCTGTCGATCGCCATCAGTCGTCACCGTAGGTGACCCGTGGGTCGAGGTAGCTGTACGCGACGTCGGTGACGATGACACCGACCACGTAGACGACCCCGAACACGAGTGTCGTCCCCATGATCAGCTCGTAGTCTTGGTTGTTGATCGCCGTGATGATCAGTCGGCCCATCCCCTGGATCTCGAAGACCGTCTCCGTGAGCACCGCACCGCCGAGCGCGGTCGAGAGCCCGAGACCGATGATGGTGATCACCGGGAGCTGTGCGACCTGGAACGCGTGCTTGCGGACGATCGTCGACTCGGGGACGCCGTACGCCCGCGCGAGCGTCACGTACTCGCCCTGGAGAGAGTCGACCATCGACGAGCGCTCGATCCGCGTGATCTGTGCCATCTGGAGCGTCCCGAGCGCGACCATCGGTAAGACGAGGTGGTGGACCGACTGCCGGAGCACCTCGAGTCGCGTCGCCGCGCCACGGACGTCCGCGGGATCGGCCCACGGGAGGACGAGCCCCCGCGCCGGGAACCACCCCAGGTAGAACGCGAAGACGATGATCAACACCAGCCCGATCCAGAACGACGGCGTCGAGACGCCGATCAACGAGACGACCCGGGAGACGTGGTCTGCAGGCTCGTTCCGGCGCTTCGCCGAGAGCACGCCGAGCGGGATTGCCGTGACGATCGCGAACGCGAACGCCGACAACATGAGCAGCAGCGTCACCGGCAGCCGCAACAGGATCATCTCGAGCACCGGCCGGTCGTAGTAGATACTCTGGCCGAGGTCGCCCGTGACTACCCCGGCGAGGTAGGTGAGGTATCGCTCGTGTATCGGCCGGTCGAGTCCGTACCGGGCGCGGATCGCCTCGACCTGTTCTTGTGCCGGCGTCGGGCCGAGCATGATCTCGACCGGGTCGCCGGGGATCTGATTGGCGAGGACGAACGTGATCGTCACGATCCCGAGTAAGACGGGTATCGCCTGTACGAACCGCCAGAGCGTGTATCGGAGGAGGCCCACGGGTCGTGACGAGTTATCGTGAGACCGAGACGGTGGTGTGGTCGGTCGCCACCTGAACCTCGGTCGCGATCGGATGTGCACTGAAGCCGTCGACGGCGTTGCGGACCCCGTAGGAGTTGTTCAGGTTGTACGCCGGGAGGTGCACGCGCGCTTCGAGCAGCCGGGTCGTCGCGTCGATGTAGCGCTCGCGGCGCGTCTCGTAGTCGGCGGACTCACGCGCCTGTGTGAGCATCTCGGAGGCCTCGTCGTACCCGTGGAAGGTCCCGTTGGTGACTCCGTTGGTCTGCTGGCTGAGCAGGTAGTACGCGAACGCGTCCGGATCGGGCGATCCAGACCAGCCGAGCGTGTACATGTTGTACGCGTCCTCGCTGTTCGGTCCCTCGTCGCTCTGGTACGTCTGGATGAAGGTCCCCCAGTCGAGCCGCTGAACTTGGACGTTCTCGAAGCCGGCGTTCTGGAGCCCGTCGCCGATGGTGATCCCGATCTGCTCGCGCATGTCGTCCGGGGGCACGATGATCCGCCACTCGTAGTCGGTCGGAACGCCCGCCTCCTCGAACAGCGACTGTGCCGTCTCGATGTCCTGGTCGTGCGGGATGCTCGCCCACTCGTCGACCGGGAACTCCCACTCTTCGGAGATCGACGCCGGGTACGGGCTGTACTGGCGCACGCCGGAGGGCTCGACGAAGTTCTCGATGGCCTGGTCCATCGAGAAGCAGTAGTCGACTGCCTCACGGACGCGCGGGTCGCTCGTCGGGCCGTTGGCACAGTTGAACGCCAGGTAGTAGTAGCCGACACCTGGGGACTCGGTGATCTGTGCGTTCTGGTTACCCTCGACCGTCTCGTACAACTGTGGAGGGATCGTTTCGATGACGTCGACGTTGCCCGTCTCGAGTTCGGTGACCCGAGTGGTCTGTTCTTCGATCGGGTCGAACTCGATCCCCGCGACCGCGGGACGGCTGTCGGTGTCCCAGTAGTCGTCCCACCGCTCAACGGTCGCGTAGTTCTCCGGCTCCCACTCGACGAGCTGGAAGGGGCCGGAACCGACCGGGTCTTGGTTGTACGCCTCTGGGTCGTCGCGCCGGACGTCCGCGTTGACCACGTTACGCACCATCGCCGTGGTGAACGCGCCGTACGGGTACTTGAGATCGAACTGAACGGTCGTCTCGTCGACCGCCTCGGCGGTGTCGATCATGTTGACCTCGGAGGCGTTCTCGGTCTGTTCGTCGACCGGAGCGGTCATGGTGTGGACGACGTCGTCGGCAGTGACCGGATCGCCGTTGTGGAAGGTCGCCCCCTCGCGAAGCGGGACGATGTACCGGGTACCCTCGCGCTCTACGGTCGGCATGTCGGCGGCGATCTTCGGCTGGATGCTCACGTCGGTGCCGTACTCGTAGAGGCCGTCGAAGATCTGGCCGGCGATCTGCCCCGAGGGGACGTCGTTGATCACGACGGGGTCCATGTCGAGTGGCCCCTTCACCTGTGCGAAGTACAGCGTCGGGTCGGCACCGCCGTCTTCGGACGAGCCGCCATCGTCCGTGGAGCCGGACTCCCCACCACCCGTGCAGCCGGCGAGGAGGAGCGAAGTGCCCGCGGCGCCAGAGGCGAGGAGTCGTCGTCTGGAGAGCCCTGTCTGCCGTTGCTGAGACATACCTGTTGCTTGATGGTAATACACAAAAACGTTGTCTTCGGTCGGTCACGGATGGGCGCGCCGCGTGGCCGACCGCTGATATCGTGACTCGACAAGACACGAGTGACGGCGCGGTGAGCCGGGTCGGGAGTCGACGTATCGGATCGGCCCCCGCCGTCACGCGACGGCGGAGTCCGGATTTGATCAGCATTCGTCACGAACGCCCGGCAGATCGGCGCTGAACGACGGTATTATTCGGCAAACGCCGCCGAGAGCGCCAGTAGATTTATGTCCGTGTTGCCGTTTTCACCAACAAACACCGAATGACCGACACAGACTCCGACGGTCTCACACACCTGTACAGCGAGACCGTTCGCGCGACGATGGACGGGGGAACGTACGGCGCGTGGCGGTCGATAGCGGGCGCCGACGCCGTACCGTTGAGCTTCGGCTTTCCGTACCCCGACTCGTTCCCGAACGACGCCCTCGTCAAGTCGGCCGAGGCGCTCGTCGCGGCCGAAGGCGACTGCGCGCTCCAGTACGGCGGCGGCGAGTACGCGGACGCGCTGCCCGAGTTGATCGCGTCGCGAGCACGCGACCGTGGCATCGCGTGCACGGCCGACGAAATACACCTGACGAACGGGGCGACGAACGCGATCGACACCGTCTGTCAGACGTTCCTCGACCCCGGGGACGCGGTGTTCGTCGAGGGACCGACGTTCATGGGTGCACTGCGGTTGTTCCGCAACTACGACGTCGAGATCGCCGCGTTCGACGTCGACGAGGACGGGCTCGACGTCGAGGCGGTCGCCGCGGCGCTCGAGGCGCGTGCCGCGGCCGGCGAGACGCTCCCGACGCTTCTGTACACCATCCCCACGTTCCACAACCCGACCGGGGTGACGCTCACCGCGGACCGACGGGCCCGGCTGCTCGAACTCGCCGAGACGTACGACTTCGTGATCCTCGAAGACGACCCGTACGGTCAGCTGCGGTTCGACGGCACGGAACCCGCACCGATCAAGGCACTCGACGAGAGCGGGCGCGTGATCCGAGTCAACACGTTCTCGAAGACGATCGCGCCCGGCGTCCGGACGGGGTGGACGATCGCAGACGAGGCGATCACGGCGCAGTTCGACCGGATCAACGCCGGCGGCGAGCCCAGCTTCACCCGTGGACTGATCACGAAGTACGCCGAAGACGGTCGCCTCGACCGCGCGATCGAGGCGCTGTGTGCCGGCTACGAGCCTCGCCGCGACCAGCTCCTCGAGAGCCTCGAAGCGAGGATGCCGCCGGGAACGACGTGGAGTGAGCCCGACGGGGGGTTCTTCGTCTGGGTCGGGTTCCCCGACGGCGTCGACGCGGAGACGATGCTCGACGACGCCATCGACCGCGGCGTGACCTACCTGCCGGGGACCTTCTTTTACCCCGACGACCGCGGAGCGGGACACGCCCGCGTCTCGTTCAGCCACACGACCCCAGAAGCGATCGACGAGGGGATCGCCGCGCTCGCCGGTGCCGTCGAGGCGGCGATGCCGACGGCCGAGGCCGACGACTGACCGGGCTCAAACGACGCGGTTCTGGAACTGTTCGGGCGCTCCGGCGACGGTTCGGCCCACGATCCGGTCTCGTCTCGACGGGTCCGCTCACTCGGTCGGCCCGACGGCCCGGACCGTCCCGACGCCCTTGCTCGAGCCCTCCCGGAAGACGAACCGCTGGCCCGCCTCGACGAGGTACGGCCGGAACTTGAATCGGACGCGAGTACGGCCGGTGTCACCCGGGAGGAGCCGCCCCTCCGCCGGGGTGAAGACGGCCGCCTCCGAGAGGGTCTCTAAGTGGACCACCGGCTCGTACCCGGGCTGGATCCGCGTCGGGTGGTTGAGCACCATCACCTCGGCGTCGAACGACCGGACCGGCGTCGGGTCGGCGTCCCGGGGGACGAGCGCCATGCCGCGTTCGACGTCTTCCTCGTCGACGCCCTTCAGCGCGATACCGACGATCCGGCCGGCCGTCGCCCGGTCGACCCGGTGGTAGTGCATCTCGATGGACCGGACCTCGACCTCGCGGAAGGAGCCGTCGGCCATCGGCCCCAACAGGAGTTCGTCGCCCGCCTCGACGACGCCCGAGTTCACCGTCCCGGAAGCGACCGCGCCGACGCCGGTCACCTTGTAGCTCCGGTCGACGTACATCCGGAACGCCTCCCGCTCGGGCGTCGCGCGCTTGGGGAGCGTCTCGAAGAGCCGGTCGAGCGTGTCAAGGCCGGTCCGTTCGACCGCGCTGGTTCGGAGCACGGGTACCACGCCGTCACCCACCTCTGCGACGGCGGTGTCGACGCCGTATCGATCCACCGGGAGCGGGGTCTCGCCGACGTCTCGCAGCGTCGACTCCACCTCGCGTTCGACGGCCGCGAGCCGCTCGTCGGTGACGACGTCCGTCTTGGTTATCGCGACGATGGTCGGGAGTTCGGTCGCGAGGAGGATACCGAGATGCTCGCGCGTCGTCGCGGTCGGGCCGTCGTCGGCCGCCACGACGAGCAGCCCGTAGTCGAGCTTCTGGCCGACGAGCCCACGGATGGTCGTACGGAGCCACGGCTCGTGGCCGACGGTGTCGACGAACGACACCAGTCGGTCGGCCTCCTCGACGATCCGGGCCCGGTCGGACTTGCGATGTGGGTTGTCCATACGGACCGGGTCGCCCGCGTCCTCGGCGAAGCCGTACACCGCGTACGAGAGGTCGGCAGAGAGCCCGCGTTCGACCTCGTGTGGCTGGACGTCGAGGAAGCCGCGGGTCCCGCCCTGGCCGTCGTCGGCCTGGCCGGTGACGAGGCTGCCGACGAGCGTCGATTTGCCGTGGTCGACGTGCCCGGCCGTACCGATCACGAGGTGGTCGTCGTCCGTCGCGAACATCGCGCCCTCTCTGACGGTCGCGAGTCCCACGAGTCCGGCCGCGTCGCCCTCGCCGTCCGCTCCGGCGCTCCACGTCTCCACGTCGGCGATGTGGGCGTCGGCCTCCTCGGCGAGCAACGAGAGGACGTCCATCGTCTCGGAGAACGCCTCGGGGGCGATGCCGGCGAGCCCACCGTCGTCGGTGACGCCCACCACGTACGTTGCTTCGCCGTCACCAGAGAGAACGCGGTGTCGGAGTTGGGCGACGAGCGACTCCATCCGACCGTCTGCGAGGTGGATCTCGCGGGTGAGCCGCTCTTTGAACTCGATCGCACCGCCGTCGCGCTCGCCGCGCTCCAGGGCCCGCCGTAAGGCGGACCGGTCAGCGCTCATAAAATTCGGTACGTGATAGCACGGCTTAACGGTTTTCGTCCGTGGGGTCCAGAGCGGTCCCGAGCGGACCAGAGCCGGCTCGAGCGGTCCGTTCGGCTCGTGAGTCGTCCGGGGATGTGCCAGAGGTCCTGCGCTCAGGGGCCGTCCCCACGCGTCAGGTCGAGGTAGGTCCGTCGGACCGTCACCGGTGTGACGTCGGCGGCCGCAGCCACGGCCGCCTGGGTACAGTCGTCCCCGCGTTGTCTGGCAGCCGTGTACACACAGGCAGCCGCGACGCCGACCGGGTTTCGACCGTTCGCGATGCCCTCGGAGACGGCCCGGTCGGCGAGGTCGCGGGCACGGGCCTCGGTTTCGGCCGAACAGCCGAGGTCGCTCGCGAGCCGCGGCAGGTACTCGGCCGGGGCGGTCGGCCCGATCGGGAGCCCGAGTTCGCGGTTCATCGCGTCGAAGGCGGCGCGGTGTTCCGCCTCCGTGGCCTTCGCGACCGCACACACCTCGGTGACCGTTCGCGGGACGTCGACGGTTCGGCAGGCGACGTACACACACGCGGCCGCGAACCCCTCGATGGACCGACCACGGAGCAGCCGGGCGTCCTGTGCGGAGTCGAACAGCGAACAGGCGGTCTCCCGGAGACCCGTCGGCAGCTCTAACGCGCCGACGAGTCGACGGATCTCGGTGTACGCGTACACCCGATTTCGGTCGCGCTTGGTGGCGATCTGCGCGCGGTTGTGTTGGGTCCGCATACGGGCCAGTCGGCGGCGCTTGCGACCGGCGACGTGGGTCGACCGGCCGATCTCCGTCGAGAGGCCGCGGTCGTGACGCGAGCGTGTTCGCGGCGCGCCCGTTCGTTTCGGGTCCGTCTCGTCGTCGTCGAACGACCGCCACTCCGGGCCGTGGTCGATCCGATCGGCCTCGACGACGAGCCCGCACTCGGCACACACGCGTTCCCCGCTCGTCGTCTCGATGCGGCCGTCGCACTCGGGACAGGCGTCCGTGTGGCGGTGCGCGAGCGCCGACGGCGGGGAGACGAGAGACCGGGTCGTCCGCGAACGACTCGGGTTCGTCGCCGGCGTCCGGTCGTCGCGCGGCCGATCACCGTGCGGTCGGTCTGTGGGGACCCCATCGTTCGGTAGCCGGTCGTCGGTCGAGTCGGTGGCGGCCGCGCCGGAGCGGATCGAGGGTGCCTCGCTCATCACACCTGAACGTCGGGCCCGATCGGTTACTTAAATCCAGGTCGATCCACCGGATCCCCGGCGATCGGCCGACCGATTACCGACCGGTTACCGGTCGGTGATCTCGGCGAGCGTCGGGGCACCGATCGCGTCTCAGGCGGTGGATTTATCAGTCGATCCGCGGCAGTGGTGCACATGACGCTGTCGGAGATCGCCGACGGGCTCACGATCACCCTCGACCAGCGCGACCGAGGGGTCGCCGTCGCCGACGACACCGACGTGCCGCTCGTCGAGCGACTCCGCGAGCACGCCGACGCCCTCCCGTGTACGCCAGCGGCGACCGCGACGCTGGTGGACGCCTACACTGCCGGCCGGAGCGTGGGCGACGCCGCGGCAGCCGCCGGCGTGACGCCGATGACTGCCGCGAAGACGCTGCACCGCTGTGGCGTCAACGGCGTGTGCCCGCTCGCACCCACCCGTCGCGCGGTGGTTCGCGAGTGGCTCGACGGGGCCATCGCGCGCAGCGAGGCGCTCGCGCTCACGGGTGGCGACGAAGCAGACTTCGCACTCACGGCGTACGTCGAGACCCACGACCCGCTGCCGGCCGTCGCCGACGCCGTCGCCGCGAACCTAGCCGGCTCCTCGCCGCTCGGGTGCGGACTCGGCGCGGCCGACCCGCTCGGCGACGCGGTCGGTGCACCCGATGGGCTCCGATAGCACGGTCGCTACCCCGTGAGTCGGTCGAACACGCCCGGCCGGTCGAACTCGAGATCGAGCGAGGTGTCGAACAGCGTCTCGTACGCGTCGACGACCGCACCCGTGTACGCGTCGGTCGCCGTTGCCGTGGTCGGTGCCGCCGCGACGGGTGAGTTCGTCACGCCGATCGACGCGTCGAGGGCCCCGTCCGTCGGCTCGTCCGCGTCGGTGGCGGTCGTATCCGTGCGCGCCACCGCGACCGTCGCGTCGACGCTGCCGCCGACGTCGGCGACTCGACCGTAGAGCCGAGCGAGTGCGTCGCGGCCGTGTGGCGTGGCCGGCCGAACCGCGGCGACGCGGTCGACCGTCGTGACGACGGCGACGGCCTGATTCGAGGCGACGGGCGGCGTGTCGACGACCACCGCGTCGTACGCGGCCGCCGCCTCGTCGATGCGGCGTTCAAGTGCACGCGCGGCTTCGGCGGTCTTCGCGCGAGCGACGCGCTCGAACGGGGCCCGAGCGGGAACCATGTCGGCACGACCGTCGAGTGCGCCACGCGCGTCGTCGTCGACCGCGATCGGATACGTCGCCGCCGACAGCGACGCGTCGGGGTCGTCGGTGAGGAGCGTCGTGAGGTCGGTGCCGATCCGACCGGAGACGTACTCCGAGAGTCCCTGAGTCGCGTAGGCGGCGTCGAGGACGACGACGTCGTGACCGGCACGGGCGCCGACAGCCGCGAGTTCGACGGCCGTCCGGGTGGTTCCCGCGCCGCCGGTCGCGCCGACGAGCGCGAGGGTGTGTGGCGTCATCGGCTCACGCCGAGGTCGCGTCGGCGATCGAGTCGGCGAGCGCGTCGAGATCGTCCGAATCGAGGTCGGGACGGTCGCCCGCGACCGCGTGGATCGGCGCGCCGCCGTCGTCGTCAAATCGTGGGATCACGTGTGCGTGCACGTGTGGCACCTCCTGGCCGGCCGCCTCGCCGTCGTTGATCCCGACGGTCGCGGCGTCGGCATCGACCGCGTCCTGGACGCGCGGGGTGAGGTCGGCGACCGCCTCGAAGACGGCGGCCGCGAGGTCGGTCTCGAGGTCCTCGATGCGGGCCGCGTGCGACTTCGGGATCACGAGGGT
The DNA here is from genome assembly GCF_051194155.1 of Halorubrum zhoui. Classification (NCBI taxonomy): domain Archaea; kingdom Methanobacteriati; phylum Methanobacteriota; class Halobacteria; order Halobacteriales; family Haloferacaceae; genus Halorubrum; species Halorubrum zhoui. The sequence continues at coordinate 101,920 of NZ_JBLZNJ010000006.1, forward strand.
GTGCCCGGGCGCGAGCGGGTTCGCGTCGAGGAACGCGAGGACCGCGTCGGTCTCGTACACGGTGCGTGCCGGTACGTCTCCTGCGACGATCGAACAAAAGATGCAGTCGTCGGTCATGTCAGAGGGGTCGACGGCGCGGGGTATCAAGGTTTGGCGTGTGGGTGCGACGACTTCACCTGGCTGTGACGGATGCAGAGACGTGGGTGAGCAGACGCGATCGAAGCGGCGGAGTCACCGCGTGCCAACGTTAATGTTCGAGAGGAGCTGTAGTTCGCCCCCGGCGGTCCCGACCTCATCGGCGATCTGTGTTCGGATGTTCGTTTCCTGTTCGCCTGTAAAATCCAGGTTGACGCGGATATCGATGAGAAACGTTTCACCGGAACCGATCGTGAGTGTGTTGCCGGGTGTCGACTGAGTCGGAGAGAGCTGCGTCTCATTGGTATTATCTTGCGGATCGACGTCGACGAACTGGTACAGCTGGGCGACATCGGCCTCCGTCACTCCGTTCGCGTCGACGTCCGGCCCGTACTCATACGAGATGGCGTAATTCTTTGAGGCTGAGCCAGTGTTCTTGATCGCAATTGCAGTCGGGGCCTCAAATGTTTCGTCTGTCGATGGAAGGTCGACGTTCATCGCGACCTCGAGTTCGTCGTTCGTCTTCGCGTTTGCGGCGATCAGACGACCGACGCCGCCGCCGGTGCCGAATCCGACCTGCTCCGCCGGCGTTTCCGAGAGGATGTACGAAAAGTCGACTTGTCGGCCGAGTCCCTCGACCGGAATCTCGTTATTTCCAGGTTCGAACGTGGGATTGTTTGCGATATCGGTGTTGTCCGGACTCGGGAATGCCCCGCTCAATTTTGTAGAAGTGCTGTTTAGGTCGTTGAAGCCATTGCCGCGTGAATCGTACGTCGGATTCGCCGTCGCCGCCTTCACTTCGGTTCCGCTGTCGACGGAGACGCGAAAGTCGGCCGTCGGTGAGACGGTGTTCGAGAGCGTCGCGCCGGTGAGTGCCGCCGCGGCACTCCCGACCGCCACCGTCCCGAGTCCGAGTAAGAGCCGTCGCCGTTTCATTGTGGAAACATCAAGGGTGCACGCGCATACGTTCGGGAGCGTCATATGTTCACGTCGTCTCGCCGCAGGGCGAGAGCTCACGCCGGGGCAGGACACGGCCGCGATGTCGTGTATCTCTCGTCGCTCTCGGCGAACTCGTGACGAGGCGCCTCCGTTCGCGTTCTAGCCGCATCTACTCGGCACGAGCCGAGGTGCGTTGACGGTCGGGCACGGCGGCGAGCACGTGACAGTGGCCAATCACGTGGACATATGTACGGTCGGTGGTTTTGCCGCCGGGGCATACACTGATACGGTAGTGACGGTACTCGCACGCTCGTCTCGGTGTGAACGCCACCACGGAGTCGATGTCTCACCGCGCCGGCCCCGGTGTGGATGACTCCTCGATTTCGACTCCAACTAGCGACGAAAGGTCGCGGTATCGCCGCCCTCGCTGTGCTCGTTGGCGTGGTGTTGCTTCTCGCCGGGGGGTACGTGTACGCCGCGCCACCCACCGAGGAGCCGACCGAAGAGCGGGTCGACACCCAGCGGTTCACCGCGACGGTCGGCGACCGGGTCACCGTCGAGCGCGAGACGCCGCTGTACCAGCCCGGGGCAGTGCTCGAGAATCACCCAGCGTACTTCACGAACACGGCAGACAACATCACGCTGACCGGAGCCGTCTCCGTCCCTGCCAACCGATCCGTGTCGGTCACGTATCGGCTCACGCTTCGGGCGTTCGCCGACCGGGCCGACGAGACCGTGTGGACGAACGAGACGCTGCTCGCAGCCGGTGAGGCCACCGTGACGGACGGCGAGATCGGCTTCGAGGAGACGGTCGACGTCGTCGCATTGAGCGACTACCTCTTTCGCGTCGAGGAGATCACCCAGACCGTCGCCGGGATTCGAACGCAGGTCGTCCTTGAGGCGACATACAGTACGGTCTCGACGACCGGGGAGCCGTACGAGGGCACACTCGACGTCACCCGTGAACTCCGCATCGTCGACAACGCGTACTGGGTGGAGGGAGAGGCCTCGGCGACAAACACCGAGTCGGTCACGGTACAGGGCGACCCCGTGACCGGAGAGCGAGACACGGAGTCGGCGCTGTTCCTGTTCGGCGGCGGAGTGTTCTTGCTCCTGCTCGCGCGGGGGGTCGACTCGTACCGGCGCACGCTACCACCGACGACGGCGTTGGCCCGGGCCGTCGAGCGGGCGACATACGCCGAGTGGATATCCGCGGGTGAGCACGTGTTCGCCCCACGAGCGGCGTACGTCGAGATGGATTCGCTCGGGGACCTGGCGAACCTCGCGATCGACGCCAACCGGCGGATCATCTACGACGAGACGGACCGAGTGTACGTCGTCACGCTCGGCGACCAGCGCTACTACTGGCTCGAACCGGAGCGAGCGACGCGCGACGAGGGACGCCCGGCCGCCGACGAGGACGAAGCGCCAGCCGGCGACCGACCGAGCCGTCTCGCTGGCGGCCGGCTCGTGCCGGCAGCCTGGGTCGACAGCGTCGACGACCACGTCGAGCGATATCGGAAGGACGTCCGAACGCGATGGGGACGCGTGCGCGAGCGGGCTCATCACCTAGTTGCACGCGGGCAAGCGGCCACGCTGGGGCGTCCCGAGACGACGGAGTCTCCGGCCGAGGGGCCCATACCGACCTTGGTCGAGTGGGTTCGGCTGCGGTTGCCGTCGTCCGACGAGCTGAGCGGCCGTGTGTCGCGTCGGGGGCGCGAGTGGGACGGACACCGCGAAGCGCGCGTCGCGTCGGTCGGCCGCGCGGGGGTGGCGCGAGCGAGCGACGGGCTCGACCGGGCTCGGCGGATCGTAGTTGACCGGGCTCGGCGGCTCATAGTCGACCGGGCCCGACGGCTCGTGGCCGGTCCCATCGACGACGAGGTGACCACACCAGACGAACGAGCCGACGACGTGAGCGAGACCGAGCCGGCACGCGAGAGTGAGGAGTCCGCGGGCGTGGATGGTGGGTCCGCCGCCGGCGAGGAACCCACTCGCGCCGGTGGCGAGTCGGTCGGGGAGCGAGTGTGGGAGTCTCCGGAGCAGCGCGAGCAGGCGGACGGCGAGCGCGCAGCATCGCAGACGCCCGCCCCGACGCGGGAGCGGTCAACGCCGACACCACCGGCCTCGGAGCCGGAGTTGCCGGGTGCCGACGCCTCGTCGGCGAGTGGTGCAGTCACAGATGGACGTGGGGGGTCCCGACGGCCGTCACCCAGGGCGCAGCCGCCGACGGCGATACGCGGCATCGGTGAGCGGTACAGCGCCAAGTTGGCCGACGCCGGCGTCACGACCGTCGGACAGCTGGCATCGGCGGACGCGACGGTGCTGTGTGAACAAACGGGGGTGTCGGCATCTCGGATCGCGCGGTGGATCGACGCCGCCCGGGCGCACTGTGGCGACGCCGATCTCGGCGACACACAGAGCCGTGCGGCGAGCGACGACGCAGTCGGTCGTGCGGCGAGCGACGATGCGCCGGGCCGTGGAACAGGTGAGGACGCCGCGGGGTCGACGTCGTGAGCCCGGCGGGTGCCCGACAGCGGCGGGCGGGAACGAGCGGGCTCGGTGGCCGGTCCGGTCGGTTCCAGGGAGGTGACGGATGACGCGTCGGAATCCGATCTGGTCGGTGCTCGGTACCGGGGTCGTCGGGCTCGTCGTGCTCGTCGTGCTGGGCGAGCTCACGGGTCACCCGCTGTTTCTCGGGTACGTCGAGACGGGGAGCATGGACCCGGTCATCGCGCCCGGAGACGGGTTCATCGCCCTCTCGCCGATGGTGACGGCTCCGGCCGGGGTCGGCGACCTCGTGGTGTTCGAATCCGAGACGAACGAGGTGACGCTCACCGTTCACCGGATCGTCGACGAGACGCCGGAGGGCTACATCACGAAGGGCGACAACAGCACCTTCACCGACCAAGCGTCCGGGGAGCCGCCCGTCGCCACGCCGCAGATCGTCGGGAAGCCGCTCGCGGTCGGCGGCGAGGTGGTCACGATCCCGGGCTACGGCGGGTTCGTGACGGGGGTCCAAGGCGGACTCCAGCGCGGGATCGAGCGGCTCGGCCTCGGTCGATACCCGGGCGCACAGATCGCCCTGTTTCTGTTGATCGTCGGGCTCGGGTTCATCGCGCTCGCCATCGGGTACGACGTCGTCGTTGAGGAGGGGCGACAGACGACGAGACAGTCGACCCGCTCGGAGGTACGCGGCTGGGTGATCCTGGTGGTCGTTCTCGTCATCGTGGCGCTCCCCGTCGTGACGTTCATGACGGTGCCCTCGGGGACGACACAGGTCACGATCTTGAGCAGCGACAGCGATGGTCGGCCGGGGGCCATCGAGCCGGGCACCGACCGGACGGTCCCGATCGGGGTGACGAACACACTGTACGTGCCGAAGGTGGTGATTCTCGAGGCACCCGGGTCGGGTGCCACGCTCTCTGAGACCGTGCTCGTCGTTCCACACAACGCCTCGGCGTCGACGAACTACACGGTCACCGCGCCGGCTGAGCCGGGACGCTACGCGCGGTTCCGGACCGAAGCACACTACCCGTACGTCATGCCGGTTGGACTGTTGGAACGACTGCACGGGATCTCGCCGGCAGTGGCGATCGCGGGAGTCACCGGAGTGGTGTTGACGCCGATTATCGTGGCGTTTTACCTGTTCGTCGGGTTTCAGGCGATTCCGTTGCGAGACCTCTGAGAAGCGATAGGGCTCACTAACAGCAACTCACTAAGTCAGTTAGCGAGGCAGAAAGGCGCAGTGTAAAAGTACCATTCGTATGAGAGATTCGAAGAGCGTGTCTGCAGTGTGAAAAACACGGAGCGTGTGTACTGGACATATGAAGCGGGTGAGTACAGGTAGTGGACCATCCTACGGGTACCTGTGAGACGAAGAAACCTGCTCATGGGCATGGGCGCGATGGGAATCGGCAGTGGAGCAGCGGCGCTGACAGGCGCGACACTCTCTAACAGAGTGGCGCCGAGTGCAGACTTCCGGGTGAACACCGAACAGGCGAGCCCTGACCTCGTGGTCAAAGGAGGTAGTGTATTTGGCTCGGGCACACGTGTAATAAATGGATTTGGGGGAACTAACTTTGGTCCTAACCCAAATATCAACTATATTGACAATGGTGAGATATCAGCGTTGGATGATGAAGCCGAATTCGCAGCAGTGCACAACGACGAAATAAACGAGAATCTTGAGTTTGGAATCCGAGTACCGTTTGACAAAATCCCTACTAACAACAGTGCTACCTCTACAAGTGCGGTAGAGCTAGGTCCCAGTAAACTCCGGACATACATATTTGGCCCGACGAATCAATCATCTGATGATGGCCTTCTCAAGATCGAAAATAATGGGGATGCGGCGAAGGACGTGGCAATTCAGTTTACAGAGAGTGTTGACGCAGATGGGTCACCAGGTTCGGGCGACGTAGGGTATGCGACAGGCGGTACTGACCCTTTAGTAGTGGAAACTGGAGACGATGGTCAAGACCTGGCATTCGATGAAGTTGCGTTCACCTTCAGATTTGAGGCAATCGACGATTCCGGTAGTAGTGGAATAATATCACCATCCGGACATCAAACCGACCAAGGAACAAACACCAATCAAAAACCAAGTAATGCGGTGCGCATTGAAGGAAATAGTTCCGTAAATATACAACTTAAGTTTACGATGAGTGAACCCCGGGGCAATGAGATCGCTGACTACGTCAACAATAGCCTAGAAGAGAGCTTCGTTCGATTGATGGACAAAATATTCATCGTTGAAACGAACAGCCCAGGTGATGTCACTGTAGACGGAGTGTTTAATTCATAGTCGACGGTTCAATCGTAAGTGCGGTACATCAACTAGAGGCGTAACCGGCTGAGGCATTTAACGATATAATTTGTAGTACGTGGCGGGTGCGGAGAATAAATAACTGAGTAGAGTAATCACTGTGATGCTTGACCAGCAAAGTCAGCTCTCAGACTACCGGCATAGATGATCAAACGGTAAACAGATCATATGTGGGCGTCATTAATCGACAATCGCCAATGGTGTGTCAAAACCATTAGTTGACCACACACCGATTCAGTGACTTTTCGCTCACTACTGGTTCAACCGCTTCGACAGACATGAGCGAACACTAACATCTACCCTGTGACAGGTGGTATTCGGGGTTCGTGATGAAGTTGTCATGTATCACCTTTCGCGTGTGCACGACAAGTTGCCGTCATGTAGATGCTACGAGTGGGCATATGAAGCGTGTATGCTGAACCCACTGCCAGGCATACCGTAGAGTACAATGAGAAGACGCAATCTCATGATCGGGCTGGGTGCATTAGGAGTTGGGAGCGGAGCTACGGCGCTCACTGGAGCGACGATTCAGAATTCGATCGCACCAACGGCTGACTTTCGTATTGGCGTACCAGATGACACACCGGCCGATGCGTTGCTAATCGAGCGTGGCCAAGGATTCGACACGGAGCCATCCGGTGCAAGTGGAGCCTACACGGCATCCGCGCCGGATGATACCTTTTACGATAAGACTGAATCAGCAGTCGCCGCGGATGACAACACGAACGGCGACTTGAAGCTCGGATTAGTTATTCCGTTTGATCAAATTCCAGATAGTGGGGAGAACACGCTTACGCTTGATTTTCCACAATTTCTTAAAATAACAAATAATAGCGGTAGTGAGCAGAAGATTATCATCCAGTATGCTGAAGAAATTAATGTTAGCGGAACTGGTTTCGGAACGGTTCCAAATAATCTCGCTGATGAAAAAATTGGATACGCAAATACGAGTTCAAAAGCGGGGACTGGTAAGCCATTTGTCAGCGATGAATATGGTGGCTTAACAAGTGATGGCATAGATTTCGATGCTGCTGCTGACGTGGTTAGTTTTGAAATAGAAAATACCAATGATAATGATAAAAAACGAATATCTCCTGCGAGCGGAGCAGCAGGTCAGGCTTCGTCATTTTCTGCTAGGACAGGAGGTGGCGTAGCATTTGACGTCGATTTGAAAATTGAGATTGATAACAGTGTTGGCGAAAAGATTCACTCATTTGTGGAGGGGATAGAGGCGGGGTCGTTTAAAATACTGAATAAAATTTTCGTGGGAACGACCGATGGGACAGAGGTATCGTCAGTTGGAGTACCCCCAGAGCCAATCAGCTAGGCTGCCGCTTTTTTTCTGTGTTGGTTTTAGAGATACTGTGATTTGTTATTATCAGAGCGAGTCGTCGATGTTCATGCCATAATAACTAACTTGGTGAATACAATATAACATATAAACATTATTTTTGATCAGTGGCTTGCAGACCCATAAGCAGAGCTTGTAGAAGTTAACGGGGCGCACAGCGTATATGTTCGGCTAGTTTGTACACATGTAGGTGAGACGGTTGATAACTGCTCCCGAAGTACGCGTTTTCATGACCGTGTATCCGCACTTCGACGAACAGCGGCAGTCGTCTGTAGGCCGCTTCACCGCCAGCACCGCCACCACACATGTCACTTCGTGATGATTTACGCGCCGGGTTCGACGCCTTCATCGGCTCCGACGGGAGCCACTCGCTCTCGAACAGTACGGTCCTCGTCGTCGACCCGACGCCAGACGTCCAGACGATAGCCGGCGACGACGCGGACCGCGTGACGCTGCTGTGTGAGCCGACCGCAGAGGCCGGGATGGCGCACGTCGACGCCGGACGCGTCGACTGTGTCGTGAGCGAGTGCGACTCGATCGGCGTCGAGGCGATCGACTTTCTCGCGCTCGTGCGAGACGTCACCCCGGAGCTTCCGGTCGTCTTCTACACGGAGCGAGACTCGGCGCTCACCCGGGCGAAACTGCTCGATGCGGGTGCGACCGAGTACTACGTCAAGACGACCGACCCCGACTCGCGGGCGGAGATCGGCGCCAGCATCCGCGGCTGCGCACTGGCGTATCACCATCAGTACTCGACGAAACCGCGGCTCACGGACTACGAGCGGTTCGGCGAACTCACAGGGAACACGTTCGCCGCACACGACCTCCGGACCGGCCGAAACGTCCAGCTCGGCAACCTCCGCGAGCTCGGCTACGACACCGACGGGGAGTCGTGGGAGATCGAGGAGATATTTCAGCTACTCCACCCGAGCGATGTCGAGCGGGTGGGCACAAAACACGCCGCCGTGCTCGGGTTACAGCCGGACGTCTTCGACGAGCTCACCGACGAGTTCGGACAGTTCTCCGAAGAGATCCGGCTGCGACGTGCCGACGGCAGCTACGCGCCGTTCATCATGCGGGGCGTGGTGTTGCTCGAGGACGGGATCCCCTCGCTAATGTTAAACACCGTCGTGAGCATCACTGACGGGGTCAAACGACAGTGGCGTGAGTCCTCCGCCGAGCTGTTGTTCTCGACCGGGTCGGTCCGGACGGCCGCGACCCGTGCCTGCCGAACGCTCTGTGAGAGCAACGACTGTGCGGGCGCCTGGGTAGTGAGCACGATGACTCCAGACGTCACGTCCGACCTCGAGGTGCTCGCGGTAGAGGGGGCGTGCCCGCTCGCACCCGACGAAGGCGACTCGCTCGTCCGAGACCCCGCCACGGACCACCTCGTCGAGACGATCACGGCACCGGCTGGGGCGCGAGTCGCAGCGGCCGCAGCCGACGACCACGAGGAGAGAAGCCACGAGTCTACAGACCACGAGACGCGCGATCAGCTGCTACACACAGAGACGGTCTCGACGGAGACCGGCACGGTGCACCTCACGTCTGTGACGATCACGCACGCGGCGGTCACCTACGGGACGGTCACCGTCGCACAGGAGACGCCACCGACGGACCTATTTCTCGAGGGGCTGCGCTCGATAGCCGCGTCGCTCGCGTACCGCTACGGCATCGAGACACAGGAGAACGCGCTCACCAGCGACGTGGTCACGAGAGTGTCGCTCTCGCTCACGGGCGACCACGCGCTCGCCGCGCTGTCGTCGGCGCCCGAGCTCGATGGAGCGACCCTAGACGTGACGCCGATCGACGAGGGGTCGGCGTCGAGCTCGCGGTACCTCGTCGCCGCGAGCGATCCGTCGGTCACACGAGCCGACCTCGAACGGCGGGCGAAGGCGCTCGACGCGGTCGTCGACGTCGAGCCCGTCGAGAGCAAGGGACCGGTCTCGATGGTGACGGTAGCCGTGGCGTCACCGACCCTGGTCCGCGACGTCAGACGACACGCCGGAATGGTGCAGTCGGTGGAGGCTGTGGGAGGGACCGTGACGCTCGTCGTCGACCTCCCCAGGCACACGCCGGTGGGCACGTTCGTCGAACAAATTCGAGACGCACACCCCGGGGTACGACTCGCGGCGAAAGAACAGGTGGACACCGACGACCGGCTCCCGTTAGCAGTAGACTCGCTCACCGAGAAGCAACACCGTGCGCTCGAAGTCGCGACGCGGGCGGGCTTTTTCGATCGACCACAGGTGGCGACCGCCGACGAGGTCGGCGACCTGCTCGGCGTCTCGCGCACGACCGCGCTACGACACATCCGAATCGCCGAACGAAAACTGCTGTCGGTGGTGTTCGGTGGCACAGAGCGAGAGCCGACTACCGCCGTACAATAAGCGACCCGAGCGTGCTGCCGACGCCTCGATCGACGCTGACGGCCGGGCATGTCCGCGGCGAGTGGTAACAGATTGCCTGTGGCAGTGGCGGGGGGTGACTGGGCGATACCGCCGGCCGACCGCTCGATCTACTCTCGGCTGCCTGGATCCGGTCACACACGCGCGGGCCGCCGGCCGGACGCCGGTGGCCCGAGGTGATTCCCCCGACGTAGGGTGCGTGCGATACCGTATTGAATGCTGTACCAGCATATGCACAGCGTGCGACCCAGCGCTCACGCGGTCGCATCCGGAAACGGCACGCGTATCTCGGTGCCGTCGTCCGGGAGGAGACACGCGCCGTCAAACGCCTCCTGTGCGTCCTGCCGGATCGCCGACGCGTCGCCGGCGTACCGCGAGGAGATGTGAACCAACGCCAGCCGAGCGACGTCGGCCCGGCGCGCGATCGTCCCAGCCTCCCGACCCGTCGAGTGAGCGGTCTCGCGGGCGCGACCGGCCATGTCGTCGGCGAACGTCGCGTCGTGGACCAACAGATCGGCCCCCTCGGCGACCGCGACCGTCTCGTCTACCGGCCGGGTGTCTGCGGTGTACACGAGCGTTCGGCCGGGTCGCGGCGGGCCGACGACCTGCTCGGGTTCGACCACGGTGCCGTCCTCGAGTTCGACCGTCTCGCCCGCGTGGAGCCGGCCGAACGCCGGACCGACCGGGACGCCGAGCTCCTCGGCGCGAGGGCGGTCGAACCGGCCCTTCCGGTCGTCCTCGGCGAGGACGTACCCTTGCGAGCGCGTGCGGTGGGCCGTCTCGAAGGCGGACACCGTGTACGCGTCGGCCTCGTAGGCGACCGCGCCCGGCGCGACCTCCTCGATCCGCACGGGAAACCGCGGCTGGTGGCCCGCCGCGTGGACCAGCGCGTCGAGGTCCTCGCTCGTGCCCGGCGGACAGTGGATCGTGAGCGGCTCGGTGCGGTCGGTGAACCCGAGCGTCTGGACGAGCCCCGGGATGCCGAGGACGTGGTCGCCGTGGAGATGCGAGACGAAGATCCGGTCGACGCCGAAGCCGGTGCCGAACCGCATCATCCCGCGCTGGGTGCCCTCGCCGCAGTCGAACAGCAGGTGGTCGCCCTCGCGGTTGACGAAGAGGGCGCTCGGGGCGCGCTCGGTGGTCGGAACGGCCCCGCCCGTCCCGAGGAACGTGACGCGAAGAGACATATCCGCCCTGTGGCCGGCGCCGGTTTACCCCTTTCGAGCCGGCCGTGTGAGTCGACTCACCGGTGGATGCCGACCCACCGGTGTGTGCCGACCCAACCGATGCTCTCGCCCGTACCCACTCGCCGCATGGCGTCTCGACGCGACCGGTCGAAGCCGACATGTGTTCGCCGTCCCGACGGGAGCCATGCGCGATTCGATCGCCGGACTGGTGAAACAGGAGGGCTGGCGCGGCGAGGGGGTAGCGGCCCGCGTCCACTACGATGGCGGCGGGGACCGGTTCGCCATCGAGTTCTACGCGGGGGCCGAGGTCGTCGTCTACTGGACGGTTCCAGACGAGTCCGAATCCGCCACGCCGGTTCCCCGCGAGGCGATTCCAAATCCCCTCCGGCGGCGGATCCGCGAGGACCTCGCGACCGCTGGCGTCGACCCCGACGTAGAACGCCAACCGGTGTGAGCGGCTGCGGACAGCTGTGACACGAATCGACCAGTCGACACGCGGCCAGTCGGCTCACGGACAGTCGGCTCACGGCCGACCGATACCCCGCGTCGTCGGGCGGCGATGGTCGTCACCGACGCGCCACGTCGACCACCGAAGCCAACCTATTTCCCCGCCAGACCGGTACGAATCGTATGAGCGGTTCCGCGCCCCCGGACGAGGACGACCCGTTCGAGGCGCAACGTGAAGCCGTCGAGAACCCGATGAAGCGGCTGTTTCTCGCGTACGGTCGGCCCTACCTCCCACAGGTGAGTGTCGGGGTCGTCGCCAGCATCGCGGCCAGACTCCTCGACCTCCTCCCGCCGTTGATGCTCGGCATCGCCATCGACGCGATCTTCTACGAGGACGCTCGGTTCGGCGACCAAGTCCCCCTCGTCGTCGTCCCCGACGCGTGGCTTCCGGTCGGTCGTACCGAGCAGTTCTGGTTCACCGTCGCCGTCATCGGCGGGGCGTTCGTGCTCGGTGCGGGCTTCCACTGGGTGCGCAACTGGGGGTTCAACGCGTTCGCCCAGCACGTCCAACACGACGTCCGGACTGACACGTACGACCAGATGCAGCGGCTGAACATGGGCTTTTTCGCCGACAAACAGACCGGCGAGATGATGTCGATCCTCTCGAACGACGTGAACCGGCTGGAGCGGTTTTTGAACGACGGGATGAACTCGTTGTTCCGGCTCTCCGTGATGGTCGTCGGCATCGGCGGACTGCTGGTCTGGATCAACCCACAACTCGCGCTCGTGGCGTTGTTTCCGGTCCCCATCATCGCCGGCTTCACCTACCTCTTTATCAAGATTATCCAGCCGAAGTACGCCGCGGTGCGGTCGTCCGTCGGCCAGCTCAACTCGCGACTCGAGAACAACCTTGGGGGGATCCAGGTCATCAAGTCGTCGAACACGGAGCCGTACGAGTCCGACCGCGTCGACGACGTCTCGATGGAGTACTTCGACGCGAACTGGGACGCCATCCGCACCCGGATCACGTTCTTTCCGGCGCTCCGCGTGCTCGCCGGAATCGGGTTCGGTCTCACCTTCGTCGTCGGCGGACTGTGGGTGTTCCGCGGAACCGCCCCGGGCCCGTTCACCGGTGACCTCTCGGTCGGGATGTTCGTTGTGTTCATCCTCTACACCCAGCGGTTCATCTGGCCGATGGCCCAGTTCGGCCAGATAATCAACATGTACCAGCGAGCGCGAGCCTCCTCGGCACGGGTCTTCGGGCTGATGGACGAGCCAGGGCGACTCGACCAAGACCCGGACGCCGCGGACCTCGCCGTCGAGTCTGGCCGCGTCGTCTACGACGACGTCTCGTTCGGCTACGACGAGGAGCCGATCCTCACCGACGTCGACTTCACCGTCGAGGGCGGCGAGACGCTCGCGCTCGTCGGGCCGACCGGCGCCGGCAAGTCGACCGTCCTCAAGCTGCTGCTTCGCATGTACGACGTCGACGAGGGAGCAATCTGCATCGACGGCCAAGACGTCGCCGACGTCTCACTCCGGTCGTTGCGCGCCGCGATCGGGTACGTGGGACAGTCGTCGTACCTGTTTTACGGCACCGTTCGCGAGAACATCGCGTACGGGACGTTCGAGGCGACCGACGCGGAGATCCGCGAGGCGGCCGAGGTAGCCGAGGCACACGCGTTCATCCAGAACCTGCCGGACGGCTACGACACGATGGTCGGCGAGCGGGGCGTGAAGCTCTCCGGCGGGCAGCGGCAACGAATCACCATCGCGCGAGCGGTGCTTAAAGACCCCGACGTGCTCGTCCTCGACGAGGCCACCTCCGACGTCGACACCGAGACGGAGATGCTCATCCAGCGGTCGATAGACCGACTCACCACGGACCGGACCACGTTCGCGATCGCCCACCGGCTCTCGACGGTGAAAGACGCCGACACGATCCTCGTCTTGGAGGGCGGCGAGGTCGTCGAACGGGGCACCCACGAGGAGCTGCTGGCGATCGACGGGCTCTACGCGCACCTGTGGGGCGTCCAGGCGGGTGAGATAGAAGAGCTGCCCCAGACGTTTATCGAACGTGCCCAAGAACGAACGGCACAGCTGCTCGAAGACGCCGAGAGCGACGACGACTGAGCGAAGCCGAATGAGCGGCGATGCGACTGTGAGCCGAGCGCGACCGCCGACTATACCACACCGCGGCGCCGACGAGTGGCTATGAACCTCGCCGAGTCGACCTGGACCGAGGTCCGGGACGCCGACGTCGACGTGGCGTTCCTGCCGGTCGGGAGCACCGAACAGCACGGACCGCACGCTCCGCTCGCAACCGACGCCCTGACCGCGACCGCGGTCGCTGAGGCGGCCGCGTCGAGGTACGAGACCAGCGCAGGCGAGGACGAGGCGACCGCTCGCGGGGAGGCGCTCGTGACGCCGACGGTCCCGGTCGGGGTCTCCGAGGAGCACCGGGCGTTCGACGGGACGATGTGGGTCTCGCCGGACGCGTTTCGGGCGTACGTCCGCGAGGCGGCCGCGTCACTCGGCGCGAGCGGCATCGACCGTATCGTCTTCGTAAACGGGCACGGGGGCAACGTCGAGGCGCTCGCGACGGTCGCCCGCCGGTTCTCACGCGAGTCGGCCCACGACGGCTATGGCGTCGCGTTCACCTGGTTCGAAGCGGTCGGCGAGCACACGGGCGACATGGGTCACGCCGGCCCGCTCGAAACCGCGTTGTTGCGGGCGACACACCCCGAACTCGTCCGGGAGGACGCGATCGAGTCGGCACGCGAGGGTGCCGCCGATCGGTGGGGCGAGTGGGTCGTGGGCGTGAACCTCGCACACGACGCGGACGCGTTCACCGACAACGGCGTCGTCGGCGACCCGACCGCGGGCGACGCGGCTCGCGGCCAGGAGTTGTTGGCGCTCGCGAGCGAGGCGCTCTGTACGCTTGCGGTCGCCGTCGTCGATCGGTAGCGGCTCAGATCACGTCGTCGGGCTCGTGTGCGCGTTGCATGCGTCGTGCCTCCGTTGCGTACTGATCCTCAACTTGTGGGTCGGCAACGCGACCGAGTTCTCCAGAAGTGGCCTCGACGGCCGCAGTGGTATCTCTGACGTCCGAAAACGAGGTGAGCGCACGCTCTTTGCGGAGGTATCGCTCGCCGTCTGGGGTCGCGTACGTCAAGATCACGATGTTCTGTTCGTCGTCGGAGTAGGTTCGCTCGACGAGCCAGACGCGCGTCGTTTCGCGTGACGTGTCTGCCATGTGGCGCCGTCCGCTCACCAGCGGCTAAGTCGTTGTGGACGAGTCCGGCGAGCGCACAATCCACACCAGCACTCTGCGGTGGCGCGCGCCTCGCGGGCCGCGAAGCGTGCCCGCGAGCGCGTGCGAGGGATGAGCGAGTCGCCGAAGGCGACGAGCGAATCGGCTGGGGAGGGTGTGGCCAACAGGTGCCCGGGTATCGCGGAGTCGTGTTCGTCACGGAATTGCTACCACACACGTACGAGAGCGAATCGGCTGGGGAGGGTGTGGCGAAGGAGTGCCCGGGTATCGCGGAGTCGTGTTCGTCACACAACCACGTTCACACACGTACGGAATCGGCCCGGGAGGGCGGGGCGAAGGAGTGCCCGGGTGTCGCGGAGTCGTGTTGGCTACCCACCTACCGCACGCGTCTGGAATCAGCTGAGGAGGGTGTGACCAACTGGTGTCCAGATGTCGCGGAGTCGTCTTGCGCACATACTCACCGCCATACACATATTGGGGACAATGTGGCGGTAATTGGTGCCCTGTGACCAGCACGACCACACATGGCACCTACTCGTCGTCGACCGCGTCCTGGAGCGCACCACGGATCGCGGGCACCGTGCCGGTGAGCGAGGCGGCCTCCTCGGCGGCCGTCTCTATGTCGCCGACGAGCGACTCGATCGCCGCGATCTCGGCTTCGAGGTCGTCCGCGTCGTCGAAGGCGTCGGCACGCTCACCGAGAACGTACGCCTTCTTCGCCGAGCGAACGTGCTCGACGGCGTCGCCGGCGTCGAGCGCCGATTTGAGGCCGTTGAGCGCCCCGAGCACGTTGTCGGCGTCGGTCGTCCACACGTCGTCCGGGTCCGGCAGCTCCTCGCGGGCCGCAGCGAGGTGGTCGTGTACCTCCGCGCGGGTCTCTGCTGCAGCCTCGCCGAACAGGTCGTCGTCGTCGAACGTCGACTGGCTCATATCGGTGTGCTCGCACCGGCGGGGCTTATACCCCTGCCCGAAAGCGAAAGTGAACGCAGCGTACTCAGGCGATCTCGTCGTACTGCTCGGAGAGCTTCTCGGCCGCCGCATCGAGCAGCTCGGTCTCGTAGTCGTCGAGCTCCCACTCGACGACTTCCTCGATGCCGTTCGAGCCGAGTTTCGCCGGGACGCCGAGCGCCGTGTCCTCGTAGCCGTATTCGCCGTCGAGGACCACAGAGCACGGGAGCACCTCCCCGGTGTCCTCGAGGATCGCCTCGACGGTGTGGGCGACGCCGGTCGCAGGCCCCCACTGGGTCGCGCCCTTGCGGCTTATCACGTCCATCGCCGACTCCTGGAGGTCGGCGAGGATCGCCTCCTTCTCGTCGTCGTCGAACGACGGGTCGCGGCCGTCGACCCGCACCTTCGAGAACACCGGCGCCTGTGCGTCGCCGTGCTCGCCGAGGATCGTGGCCTCGACGTTCTTCACCGGTGCGTCGAACCGCTCGGCGAGGACGTAGCGGAATCGTGCGGAGTCGAGTCGACCGCCGAAGCCGACGACCTGGTGGCGGTCGCGGTCGCCCGCCTCGTAGAGGTGCCGGTTGAGCAAGTCGACCGGATTGGAGGTGGTGACGGTGACGAAGTCGTCGTTGTACTCGGCCAGCTGCGCGCCGATGTCGGCCATGATCGGGGCGTTGTCGCCGGCGAGGTCGATGCGGGTCTGTCCCTCCTGGCGGGGGATGCCCGCCGTGATCACGACGACGTCGGAGCCGGCGGTGTCCGCGTACTCGCCCTGGCTGACGGTCGTGTTCGCGTCGTACGCGACGCCGTGGTTCGTATCGGCCGCCTGGCCGATCGTCGTCTCCCGCTGGTCGGGGATGTCGACGAAGACGAGTTCGTCGACCACGTCACGCAGTGCGAGGTTGTAGCCGGCGGCGGCTCCGACGGTCCCTGCCGCGCCGATCACGCTGACCTTTGTCATCTCAGCTTATACGGCGACCGGCCGGTGAGTAAACGTTTCGGAAGCCGAGAGCGACGGACCGACGCGCACAGCAGCGGTCGTCACGAGACGACCACCGCGAGACGACGACCACCGCGAGACGACGACCACCACGAAACGACTAACTCCCGGCGGCACCGACGATTACCTCGTGCCGACGTTCCGCTACCCGTGTCCGGGCTGTCGAACGACGAACAGCCTCCACGAGGCCGACTGCGCGTTCGAGGGCGTGAGCTGGCCGACCGTCGAGAAGGCGTACACC
Organism: Halorubrum zhoui; assembly: GCF_051194155.1. NCBI lineage: Archaea > Methanobacteriati > Methanobacteriota > Halobacteria > Halobacteriales > Haloferacaceae > Halorubrum > Halorubrum zhoui. Next base: position 118,678 of record NZ_JBLZNJ010000006.1, read on the forward strand.
GATCTCCTCGCCGTGTTGACCACGAGCCCAGACGGGCTCACGGAGTCGGCCCTGCGCGCTGCGGTCGACGCCGAGTGGGACGGCCTACACAAGGCCGCACTCGGCACACTCGAACGCGAACAGCGCGTGGTGCGAGACAACGGGCAGCTCAGACTGCTCACCGCCGCGGAGTTCAAAGAGCGCGTCTCGGAGCCGACCCGCGAACCGATGCGAACCGTGTACGAGCGCGGTTCGGTCCCGGGGTGTCACGACAACGCCGTCTTCGCGATGGTCGCGTGGTACGAGATGGTCGGGCTCTCCTGGGAAGAGACGAAAGCGAACGTGATCGAGTGGCTCGAAACGTCGGGCGCGTGGGACCGCGGCGGGTTCGAAGAGTCCACCCCCGAGGAGCTCGTCGAGTCGAAACGCCACGTGTACGACGCCGGATACGGGTGGAAAGAGAAGGGGACGGCCGCGAAGCGGGTCATCGAACGCCACGGGTGAGCGGCCCGCGGCTCCCGCCGTCGGCGTTCGCCCCCGCACCTACCCGAGCGACGAGCCGGTGCGACCGTCGTGAGAGACGCCCCAGCTGTCAGCCCTCGTCTGCCTCGTCTGCGTACCGCTCGAGGTCCGCAGCGAGCGACCGGGCCTGGGTAGGCGACAGCCGAACCCGGTCGGCGTGGGCGGGTATCGCCTCGGTCTCGACGAGATCGAGCTCGACGCCGAGCGTCACCCGGTTCGGATGGGCGTCGGCGACCGAGACGTCCACCACGCCGTCGGTGACGAGCGACGTCTCGGCCGTCGCGACGTCCGCTGTGACCAGGTCGAGCGTCGTGTATGCCGTAACGGAGAGGATGCGATGCGACATCGGGATCAGTCGTCCGTAGCCGAGGAGCGCGGAGCGCGTTCGGCGTGGTCGCCGGCGATCGGGTCGAGTGCGACCGCACACTGTTTGAAGTTCGGCTCGTGCGAGCGGGGGTCCGTCACCGGAAGCGTGAGGGCGTTCGTCGCTGGGTGGTGGATCGGAAGCCACACCATCCCGGCCGGGACCGCCGGATCGACGGTGAGTTCGACGGGTACCGTCGCACGACGCGAGGACACCCGTGCGAACGTCCCCGACGCGCCCTCGTCCGGCTCACACGACGGGGTGTCGGCAGCGACGGACGCTGCGGTGTCCGGGTGCACCCTGGCGACCGGGTGCGCCGCCGTCTCTGCGTCGCGCGAGCGGACACCGGTGTTGTACGCGTCCGGCTCGCGGGCCGTCGTGAGCGTGAGCGGGTACGCGTCGTCGACGGGCTCGGGAACGCCAGTGTGTGTCGCCGTCGAGAAGCGAGCGCGGCCCGAGGGCGTCTCGAAGGCCCACTCGCCGGCTGCGTAGTACTGGTACCCGCCCTCGGAGACGGCCGACGGCGCCGGCCATCGCACGGCCAGCTCGCGGTCGAGCCGGTCGTGGCTGATCCCCGAGAGGTCGGCCGGCGTCCCCGCGGTGAGCGCGGCGAGCTCGTCGAAGACGGCAGCGGGCGCGGTCGCCGGAAACAGCCCGGGGGCGATCGACTCGCCGATCGTGGTGATGATGTCGAGGTCCGTCCTAATTCCCGGTGCGAGCGCCGACGCGGGGCGCACCCGCGAGACGCGTCGTTCCATGTTGATCGCCGTGCCGTCCGTCTCCCCCCACGTTGCAGCCGGGAGGACGACGTCTGCGAGCTCGGTCGTCTCGGTGTGAAACGCGTCTTGGGCGACGAGGAACGCGTCCGCCAGGCGGTCTTTGGCGACCGAGGCGTCGGGAAGCCCGGCTGCAGGATTCGTCGCGACGGCCCACACCGTCTCCACCGGACCGTCGGCGATCGCCGCGACGGTTTCGACCGGACCAGGACCGGGGTCGTCCGGGAGTCGCTCGACGGGGACGTCCCAGGCGTCTGCGATCGTGGCTCGTTCGTTCGGATCGGTGAACGACCGCATCCCCGGCCACGTCCCCTTCGAGGAACACACGCGCGTCCCCATGGAGTTGGCCTGTCCGGTCAACGAGAACGGTCCACTCCCCGGCCCCAGGTTCCCCGTCGCGAGACATAAGTCGATGAGCGCCCCCGCGGTCGCGGTTCCCTGCGCGCTCTGATTGACGCCCATACCCCAGTAGACGAGCGTCTCGTCGCTGAGCGCGGCAGCGAGCCGGTCGACCGTCGACACGGAGACGCCCGCGGTCTCGGCCGCGTCGGCGACGTCGGGGAGTGTCGCCTTCAGCGACGCGAACCCGGTCGTCGACCGTTCGACGAACGTCTCGTCGACGTCACCGCGCTCTGCGACGCGGGCGAGCACGGCCCGAGCGAGCGCGAGATCGGTGCCAGGGGCAGGGGCGACGTGTTCGTCGCTCGCGTCGGCAGTCCGGGTCGCCACCGGGTCGACGACGACGAGACGGCTGTCGTCGGCGGCGGCGCTCGCCTCGATCCACCGAAACATCACCGGGTGTGCGACCGCCGGGTTCGCCCCCCAGACGAGGTGCGTTCGCGCGTCCTCGATGTCGTCGTACGTCGGCGGCGGGGCGTCGCTGCCGAACGCGTCGACGTACGCGGTGACCGCACTCGCCATACACAGCGTCGTGTTGGCGTCGTAGTATCGGGTCCCGAATCCCCCACGAGCCACCTTGCCGAGCGCGTACGCCGCCTCGTTCGTCTGCTGGCCACTGCCCAAGACGGCGACGCCGTCTCGCGTGCGCGAGAGCGTCGAAGCGAACGCAGCGAGCGCTTCTGACAGCGCGGTGTCCCAGGTGGTCGGCTGGAGGTCGCCGTCTTTTCGAACGTACGGCCGCGTCAGCCAGTCTCCGTCCGGGTTCCGTGTCTCGTCGATGCCGCGGGCACAGGCTAATCCTCGGTTCGTAGGATGCCTACCGTCACCACGAACGCCATCGATACCGTATCCGGAATCGACGCGTCCAGTGAGGTGGCCACAGCCGACTGCACACCGCATACACGTCGTGGGGACGGCATCGTTCATTATGGATCTGGTGACATTGAACTGTCGTCTACCTCGACCGGCCGAAATAGCTCTGGTGCGACATCCATTGGGGCGACTGAGCGGAGCGCTAACAGTTCTTTCGGTTCACTGTCATCGCCTGCAACGGAGCGTTCAGTCATCGCTCTCGGTTGCAATGGGTGTCCCGTCGGCGGTCGTTGGTGCCGGACTGTCTCCATCTGCGAACGGATACCACGACTGTTTTGCGTCGTGGAGACATGGGTCTGTGTACCCCTCAACCTCCTCAGGAGCTGCAAAGGCGACCAATGAGGATTGGTCGGTCGCTGCAACCCACTCTCGGAACGTCTGTCCCTCCGTTCTGTGTGTGCCGAACGCCACCAGAAGGTTGCGTAATAGTCCAGGAACCTCGTCGGCTGGGACGCGCTGTCGGATCCACTCGACGAAGGTTGGGTCGGGGCCGACTCCCCCTCCGACCCCGACGTCTAGTGCCTCGACGATCTCACCGTCTTTCCGTGCACGCATCCCCTGTAATCCGATGTCAGCGGTCATCGCTTGGCCACAGTCTGCCGTACAGCCCGAGTAGTGTATTTTGAGTTGTTTGACGTCGGCCGGAAGCTCGACGTTTGCACGGAGCCACCGGAGCAGTGTGGCCATTCGAGCTTTCGTCTCGGTGAGTGCGAGCGAACAGAATTCGGTTCCAGTACATGCCATCGACCCGCGAGTGAACACGTTCGGTGTGGGGCTATGTACCGAGAGGAGGTCAGCCGCGAGGAGGTCATCGAGCGCTGTTTCGGGGACATCCATGATGAGTGGGTTCTGTCGTCGCGTAAGTCGAATCGCGCCGGACCCGTGTGTATCTGCGAGGTCTGCCAGCTCGACCGTCTCCGTGGCAGTGAGCCGACCGACTGGAACGGAAAGGCCGACGTAGTACCGTCCATCAGACTGCTCGTGGACACCGATGTGATCGTGTTTTCCCTCCGCAGGGGTTTTTCCGGCGTTGTACGTGTACTCGTCGCGCAGGTTCGTACCCTCGTGGTGGAGCGGAATGTCTACGTATGACGATATGAGCCGCTCGCGAATCTCCGTTGTTCCCCACTCGTCGACGAAGAATCGGCTTCGGTTCTTCTGTCGATTCGAGCGGTCTCCGTGGTCAAAGTAGAGCTGTACGAAGGCTCTAACCACGGTACAGGCGTTCTCCGGCTCGACAAAAATATCGAGACTCCGCGCTCGACGCGGTTCGCGTCCACCGAGTCCCCCGCCAACGCGAACGTTGAACCCCCGCGTAGGCTCGCCGTCGATGATCTTCTCTGCGGGCTCAAGCCCGATACCGTTGATTGAATCCTGTGCACACCCCTCACGACAGCCAGTGACGCTGATGTTGAACTTTCGGGGCATATTGGCGAGGTCGTCATCCGCCCGGATCGACGCAGCGATCTCATCAAGCACCGGCTGAGCGTCGACGAACTCGTGTTTGTCTCGTCCAGCGACGGGACACCCAGCAATGTTTCGCATCGTATCGCCGCCTGAAGACCGAGAAGAAAGGCCAACCGCCTCGAGTCGATCCCAAATTTCGGGGATGTCCTCGAGCTTGAGCCAGTGGAGCTGGATTGATTGTCTCGTGGTAAAGTCGATCCACGCGTCGCCGAATTCAGGATTTTCGACGGGCCCGACGGCGTACTCGGCTGCTACCTCCCCAACAGTACGCAGCTGAGAAGCAGTGAGCACACCGTTCGTGTTTGCCAGCCGCATCATGAAGTAGCTCTCCTGGCCGGAACGCTGGTGGAAGACGCCCCAAAACTTGAATCGCGAGAACCAAGCCTCCCGCTCGTCGTCCGGAATCGACTCCCACCCCCGGTCGGCGAACTCAAGGATCTTCGCACGTACGTCATTGCCGTACAGTTCGTCTTTCCACCCCTCCTTTTTGTGTGTCATACGCGATCCTCACTAGCGTGTCTCGCAAGCGATACCGCCTCTTTGCTTTGTAATCGCCTCATCGTTTCGTCACAGAATTAATATCCTGGCATAAAATGCTGTCTATTTAACAAATAAAGAAATAATTGCGCTGTATGGAAAATGTCATTCTGGCTGTGTAGACGGCTGATAATTTCACTTGTAGATACACGTATTATATTGTTTGTATTTTTCTGGACGATAGTTTCGGGATCGAAAGAAGCGACCAGAACAAGGGAACACTACCAGGTGATCGGATACATACAATGTGCATTATATGCTCTATTTACTGGTCGCACATGGTGAAATACTCGCAATATTAGTGATAAACAACTATTATCACGATGGGACGGTTGTCCACAGTTACCTACCAGACAGACAATGATGCTGAACAATAGATTATCAACAGATCAGTCTGGTGAATTCGGGCAGATAATATGAACGGCCCAGGCCGACGAGATACGACTGGCGACCGGCCGACGACGTGTATGCGGTGTGCAGTCGGGTGCGGTTACCTGCAACGCCCGAGTCAGGTCGACTCGGAACTGGTTGCAATCACGGAGAATCCGGCACATCCGGCGACCAGCGGGGAGGCGTGTCAACGTGGCATGAACGAAACGGCACGTCCCGGTGGAGACCGGTTGACTCGCCCACTGATTCGCCGTGGAAACTCGTTACAGCCGACAGATTGGGACACCGCTCTCGGTGTCGTAACGACACGACTCATTGATGCAGTCCGGACCGACCCGGATACCGTGTCGATCTTTGGTAGCGGCCAGCAGACGAACGAGGCGGCGTACGCGCTCGGGAAGATGGCACGAGGCGTCATCGGAACGCAACATTACGACGCGAATACCACGCTGTGTATGGCGAGCGCCGTCTCGGCGTACTACCAAGCGTTTGGGAGCGACGCCCCACCGCCGACGTACGACGATGTACCAGATGCACAGACGCACCTCATATGGGGCGCAAATCCGGCAGTCGCCCATCCGGTCTTGTTCCGATGGATACGGTCGAGTGCAGCAGCGGCGGGAAGTTCACTCGTCGTTGTGGACCCCGTTGAGACACAAACAGCAGGCCATGCAGATGTCCACGTTCGGCCGGAGCCTGGGACCGATCTCGCGCTTGCCCGTGCCGTGTTGTGTGCAGTACGTTCGTCGAACGACGTCGACGAACAGTTCGTCGAGAAGCACACAGAAGGGTACGAGGAGATGTGTGCGTCGTTGCCGGAACTCGCTACGGCCGCATCGACCGCAGGTGTTTCAGTCAAGACGGTTCACGAGATCGCGGCCGCACTCGGGTCAAATACGCTCGTCTACTGGGGCATGGGTGTCAATCAGAGCATCCAGGGAACGAGGACGGCCAGATCGCTCATTGATTTGTGTTTAGCAACGGGCAACATGGGACCGGGGAGTGGGCCGTTCTCGTTGACCGGACAGGCCAACTCGATGGGAAACCGCGTATGCGCTTCGAAGAACACGTGGCCCGGTCATCGTCCGTTCGACGACGCTGCCAGTAGGCGGATGATAGCAGACACGTGGGGGGTGCCATTGAGCCGGCTCCCCCCCTCGTCCGGCCCGGGATTCGTCCGTATTATTGACGAACTGGCACGCGATAATATCGAAATTTGTTGGACTGTCGCAACGAATCCTGCGGCAGGAATGCCGGATGCAAGCCACGTGAAGCGAGCGCTACAGGATACCTTTGTGATCGTTCAAGACGCATTCCATTCAGACACCGTAGCCTGTGCCGACGTCGTCCTCCCGGCCGCAACGTGGGGAGAGTCTCGGGGGACGACCACGAATATGGAACGTCGCGTTTCTCGTGTCACGGCCGCAACTGATCCTCCAGGGGAGGCACGGCAGGACATTGATATCATTGCGGCGATCGGAAACCAAATTCAACCCGGAGTCTACGATACGCCGCCGGTCGATCCTGCGTCGGTATTTGACGAGATACGGACGATGACTGCAGGGACGAGTGCTGACCTCTCGGGTGTGAGCTATGAACGACTTGAAGACGAGCTCGCGGTTCGCTGGCCTGCACCAACGATTGAATCGGAGGGGGGGTACCGGTACTACGATCGCGGCGGGTGGACGTTTCATACGGACTCCGGCCGAGCCCAGTTCTCGACGGTGACACACAGTCGTGTGCCGGAACCAGCGGACGACTCGTATCCGCTCACGCTGACGACTGGCCGCGTTGGTGGTGTGTACAACACTGGCGTGCGGTCGGGAAGTCGAACCAGCCTCCCGAGAGCGAGAGTTCATCCAGACACGATCGTTCAGTCACTCGCCGCGCTCAACCACGGACAAACGGAGATAACGTCCCGTCGCGGCAGTATTACGGTTGATATCAGTCCCAGCGACAACGTTCCGCCTGGGATGGTGTGGCTCCCGATTCACGACGCAGAAATCAACGAACTAACCCTTGCCGCTGTTGACCCGGACTCTGCGGAACCAAATCTCAAGCAGTGTGCGGTGAAGCTCTCGCCGCCGACAGATAGACAAAAGCTCAACACTCCCGCCAGTTCTGAGTGACCTCTACGTCGTATTATCGACGTCTTAGCCCATCAAAGAGAGGTGTACAGCTGAATGCGAGAGTTGATCTGAGATACCGATTTTGACTTCCTCCCACGACTGAAGTCGTGGGCTCTCTCCTCTGTTCTCTGTAGGATCTTCGAAAATCGATAGCATCGTGTGAAAGAAATTAATTTCTCTCGTGAGTATCTGAACTAATATTGTCAGAGCCACGTACGTTAGAATGTGGTCTATATTCGCCTCAATGTAAACATATGTCAATAGTATCGTTTATTAACTACGGCAATATTGTGTATTGACGTGGAAAACTACAAATACGACACTGGTCGCAGGAAATGCGAACAGATTCCACCACATATCGAGACGAACAGTGCGGCCGTACAAGTACACCCTTTAGTTGAGAATCCGGCTATGATTCAAGTAGATCACAGCCGATCAGACAAACAGCACGTGTGTAAAACGGTGGGTAAGAGAGAGCAGAACGAGACGGAGGGACGCGCCGTATGAACAGTCCACTGCCGATGACGAAGTACCGAACGCTGTTGCTCGCGACGGTTGGGTTCAACTTCTCGTTTCTCATCTGGTTCTCGTTTGCCCCCTTCACCGGGCCGATGGCCGAGGAGTTCGGCCTGTCACTCGCCGAGATCGGCGTGTTGGCCAGTGCGGCCATCTGGCTCGCCCCGTTCGGCCGCATCCTCACCGGGTGGCTCTCGGACCGATTCGGTGCACCGGTCATCTTCGCTATCGTACTCGCGTACGTCGGCGTGTTCTCGATCTGGAGCGCCTTTGCCGAGTCGTACGCGGTGTTCTTTTTTACGCGACTCATCGTGGCGACCGCGGGCATCACGTTCGTGATCGGCATTCAGCACGTCTCGGAGTGGTTCGAAGCCGACGAGTTAGGAACCGCAGAGGGAATCTACGCGGGGATCGGGAACGCGGGCGCGGCCGGCGGGGCGCTCATTCTCCCACGCGTGTTTTCCACCGGGTGGAACGGTCCACTGTTTTCGACGAACTGGCGTGCCGCGTTCTTTTACACCGGCGTCGTGTCGATCCTGCTCGCCGGCGTCTACTACGTCTTCGGTGAGGCCGCAAAGAGCGAGCAAAAACGCGTCGCGACGAAAAACAAAGCGAGCATAAAAGAGTGGCTCTTCACCGCAACACGGTACGGAACGGTCGTGTTGGCGTTTGCGTACGTGATGACGTTCGGACTCGAGCTGTCGATGAACGGCTGGCTGGCGACCTACTACCGTGAAGGGTTCAACACGAACGACCTCGTGCTAGCGTCGACGTTCGCCGCGACGTTCTCGATTGCAGCCGGATTGTTGCGGCCGTTCGGTGGATACATAAGCGACGTGCTGGCTCGCAACGAGCGAGACATCCTCCCGGTGTTCGAAGGGCGGTACCGCGAGCAGTGGACGTTCCTCTCGCTGTGTCTCGTCTTCGTGGCGATGCTCGCCATGACCGTCGCCGGCTTGAGCGGGCAAGTGTTACTCGCCGTGGGCGTCGGGTTCCTTGTCGGGATGGGGTGTGCATTCGCCGAGGGCGCGATCTTCGCACAGGTGCCGGCGATGTTCCCGAACAGTTCCGGCGCGGTCGCCGGCGTCGTCGGCGGGGTCGGCACCGTCGGGGGGATCGTCTACCCGCTCGTGTACGCGGCACCGTTCTTACCGAACCTCCACGTCGGCTACTCGGTCGTCGCCCTGTCGATGGTTCCGATTCTACTGGTGACGGCCTGGGTCTTTCAGCCATCGGTCGCCGCCAGAGCGACCGACGACGGGTTCGTCAGCCGGGACGAGACCGTCTCGGTGGCAGACGATTAAAAAAAGAGCATTTAGGCGCGCGCAGCCCGTATCACGTCGTGTGACTGCCGGTTCACTTCTCGCGTGGCCGACGCTCGGCTCGTTCGCCGGCGGCATCGGGGCGATCGGGCTCGCGCTCGGTCTCCGCAGACGCCGAGGTCGGCCCGGCGTCGACTGGTTCCTCGGAGTGTTCGCCGCACAGGCGACGTGGTGTCTCTCGTACGGCGCGGGGCTGCTCGTCGACCAGCGGCTCGTCCGGGCCGCGCTCGAGGCGACGACGTGGATCGGCATCGTCTGGACCGGTATCGCGTTTCTCGGCTTCGCGCTCGGCTACACCGGACGAAGCGACGTGAGACGAAGCCGGCTGTTCACGGCCGTCCTCGGCTTCGGCGCGCTCTCGACGCTCCTCGTCGCGACGAACGCGACCCACGGTCTCGTCTGGACGGGGCTGCAGATCGACCCCGTCTTCGGCGTCTCGACCGTGTCGTACACGCTCGGTCCGTGGGCCGTCCTCGTCGTCGCGGTTGAGACGGTGCTCGTCGCCAGCGGGGTCTTCCTCCTCGTCGACACGCTGCTCAGTTACGGTCCGTTGTACAAACGCGAGAGCGCTGCGGTCGCGCTGAGCTCGCTGCCGCCCGGACTCGCGCTCATCGGCTGGGCGCTCGGTGTCGGACCGACGCCACAGCTTCAGCTGGCACCGGTGTTATTCGTCCCACACGTCCTCCTCGACGCGTACGCGTTTCGTCGCGCGTCGATGTTCGAGCGGCACCCGACGACCAGCCGTGCCGCAGAGCGCACCGCGATCGACGACCTCGACGACCCGGTCGCGGTGCTCGCGCTCGACCGCCGCGTCGTCCGGCTCAATCCAGCCGCCGAGCGGGTGTTCGGATACGAAACCGAAGCCGCCAGAGAGCGTCCGATCGACGAGGTCGTCGACGCGCCGATCGACCTCGAGACGGACGGAGCGACCGTCGGGCTCGACGTCGACGGCGTGACCCGGAGCTACCAGCTGTCCGTCTCACGGCTGACGGATCCGAGTGCGGCCCACGTCGGCTACACCGTCGTCCTCTCTGAGGTCACCGAACGCGAGCGGCGACGACAACGACTCGAGGTGCTCACCCGAGTGCTCCGGCACAACCTCCGGAACGACGCCGGCGTGCTCACGGGGTACGGGGAGCTGTTGGCAGACCGGCTCGACGACCCCGAACTCGTGCGGATGGCAGACGCGATCGAACGCCGGGCCGACGCACTCGCCGGGCTCGGTGAGAAGGCGAGCACGGTCGACTCGGTGCTCGCCACGGGCGACTCCGTCACGGTCGACGTGCGCGAGGAGGCCGGCGCCGTCGTCACAGCCGCCCGCGAGCGCGAACCAAATGCGTCCATCGAGTGCGTCGTCGACGACTCGACGACGACGACGATACGGGCCAGACGGGACGCGATTCGGGCGATGCTCGAGAACGCCGTCGAGAACGCGATCGAACACCACGACGGCGAGGGGACAGAGCGCGACGACGGCGAGGCGTGGGCACGGGTTACGCTCCGGACCACGGCGACGGACGGGGGTGACGACGTTGACGGAGACGGAACTGGACTCGAGATCGTCGTCGAAGACGACGGACCGGGCATCCCCGACCACGAGGTGGCGGCGATCGAGTCGGGACGCGAGACGGCCCTCGAACACGGCTCGGGGCTGGGGCTGTGGGTGATCGAGTGGAGCGCGAGTGCACTCGGCGCGACGGTAACCTACGCGGACCGGACGCCTCGTGGGACGCGGGTGACGATCCGGCTACCGACGACGACCGTCAGTCGCTCTGGATCCGAGGCGCCAGCATGAACGTCACCTGTCCTAGCCCCTCGCCGAAGCCGTAGTGCAGCTTCACCGGGAACTCCTCGCCGAGCTCGACGGTGACCTCGGCGTCGCCGGGGATCGCCTTGTTCATGTCTTTGAGGTAATCGAGACTGAACAGCGAGTCGGCCGGGCCGGCGGTGAGCGCGATGAGGTCTTCGCGGGTGAGTTCGAGGTCGACGTCGTCGGTGTCGCCCTCGGCTTCGACGAGGAACGCCTCGTCGGCCTCGGCGACACGCAGGCGGATGTGGTCCGACACCATATCGGCGGCCGTGACGCCGCGGTCGAGCTGTGCCCCCTCGACGACGATCTCGGCCGGCAGGTCGAGTTCGGGGATGTCCGGCTCCTGGCGGATCGACTCGGGGTCGATGAGCGCGAGCGTGTACGACAGGCCGTCGATCTCGATGTGGAGCTTGCGGGTCTCCTCGTCGAGTTCGAGGTGGATCAGATCGCCGGAGTCGGCCATCCCGGCGATGTCCTCGAGCCGGGCGAGGTTTACCCCGATGACGCCGCCGTCGGCGTCGTACGACTCGAAGGCCGCGGCCTCGAGTGTGAGATCGACCATGCCGACGTTGGCGGGGTCGACGGCGCGGATCGAGAGGGCATCCTCGTTCAGGCGGATCTTACACTCGTCGACCAGCACGCTGACCGAGTCGAGCGCGTCCTGCAGCGTCGACGCGCCCACGATGGCCTTGAACATATACCCTCGGCTACGGCGGTATCCCCTAAAAACCCACCCAATCGGGGCTCGGACCGCGGCGCGGGGTCGGCAGACGCCCCCAGGGCGATCACGACTTCGAACCGGTCACCGAACCCACGTCGGCCGCCGAGTCCGGACCGGCCACCAATCCCGAGTGGGCCGCTGATCCCGAGTATGCCGCCGATCTCGAGTCGACTCGGCGGCTCGGTGGTCCGACGGCCGTCGCCTCACACGAGCGGCTCGACGAGGTCGCGACCGGCCGCGAGCAGCGCGTCAACGCGGTCGTCCGTCTCCGCTTCCGCGTACACCCGGAGCTTCGGCTCCGTCCCAGACGGGCGCACGAGCAGCCACGAGCCGTCTCTCAACAGCAGTTTGAACCCGTCGAGCGTGACGACCTCGGCCACCGACTGCCCCTCGACGGTCTCCGGGATGTGGTCGTCGAGCGCGGCGAGCACCTCGTCTTTGCGGTCGTCGGGACAGTCTATCGAGACCTTCCCGGCCGCGATCGTTCCGTGCTCGTTGAGGAGGCGATCGACTCGGTCGTCGAACGGCTCCGCGTCGGCCGCGTCCGCCGCGAGCAGCGCCATCAACACGCCGTCCTTCTCGCGGACGTGCCCGCGGACCGAGAAGCCGCCCGACTCCTCGCCGCCAAAGAGCGCGTCGTGCTTGCGCATCGCCTCCGCGACCCATTTGAACCCGACCGGCGTCTCGAACACCGTCTCACCGTGTGCCTCGGCGATCCGGTCGACGAGGAACGTCGTCGACACGGTCCGAACTGCGGGACCAGTAGCCGACTCGAGCAACCGGTCGTAGCAGGCGGCGTAAAACAGATTGGCGTCGAGCACGCCGCGCTCCGGCGTCACCACGGCGACCCGGTCGGAGTCGCCGTCGTTGGCCACGCCGAGGTCGACGTCGCTCTCTGGGTCGGTCACCAGTACGGCGAGCTCCTCGAGGTGCTCAGCGCTCGGCTCCGGCGGCTCCCCGCCGAAGGTCGGATCCCGGTCACAGCGTAGGCGGCGCACCTCCGCGCCGGCGGACTCGAGCAGCGCGTCGGTCACCCCGCGGCCGCTGCCGTGCATCGCGTCGTACGCCACGGTGAGCCCGTCAAGATCGGCGTCGACGAGCTCGCGAGCGGCCGCGGCGTGCCCGCTCACGAAGTCGTGTCGCTGGATCGTCCCGCGCTCGGCTTCGGGCCGAAGGTCTGGCGTCGCCAACCGGTCGACGATGTCCTCGGTAACGGCCGGCAGTGCCGGGGCCCCATCGCTCGGAATAAACTTCACGCCGTTGTACTCCGGCGGGTTGTGCGAGGCCGTCACCATACACGCGCCGGCGAGTCCCTCGGCGACGATGGCGTGGGCGACGAGCGGGGTGGGGACGTCTCGTTCCGGCAAGAGGACGTCGAAGCCGTTGCCCGCGAGCACCGCCGCGAGACTCTCGGCGAACCCCTCGCTCGTCTCGCGGGCGTCGTAGCCCACGGCGACCGGCTCGTCGTGGTCGGCCGCGGCGAGGTGGTCGGCGACCGCCTGCCCGACGATCCGGACGCGGTCGTCGGTGAAGACGTCGAGTGTCGCGCGCCAGCCGTCCGTGCCGAAAGAAATGGCGTCCATGCACAGCATGTCGGCCGCCGGGCACATAATGGGCGGTGTCGCGTTCGGTGCAGTGGTACCCGTCGGTCATCGGGGAGCACAGAGCGGTACGGCTTTGCACACGAACCTCGAACCACGGGTGATGAGTCGCATCCGCCCCGACGAGCTCGCGGCCCGCTTGGACGCCGGCGACGACCCGTTTCTGTTGGACATCCGCCCCGAGTCTGCGTACGACGCGAACGCGATCGACGGGAGCCACAACGTCCCGGTGTGAACCCACCCCGGGGTCAAGCCCCGGGGCTTCCTGCTTCCACGATGCGCTTTGCATCCACGACCTCTCGCTGAGGTGTGAACGCAGAGAGCCCAATCTCCACAGGCGTTGCTTCGGAGCGTCCCGCCCCTAACTGCTTCAGTCCGCGATAGAGAATATTCTTCGCCGCGTTCAGGTCACGATCTTCCGTATGGCCGCACGCCGGACACGAGTGTTCTCGCACCCACAGCGGCTTATCCGTCTCAACACTACACACAGCGCACTCTTTTGTCGTCCCTTCCGGTTTCACCTTCTCAACATGGGTACCGTGTAGGTCAGCCTTGTATTCCAACAGTTCAATAAACCGTGACCACGCAGCGTCTTGCTTGTTTTTCGCGTTCTGACTGGTTTCCAGCATTGGCTTTACGTCTAAGTCTTCGACAGCAACGACATCATACTCTGTGACTAGCCACGTCGTGAGCTTATGCTGGTAGTCTCGCACCTGCCGCTTGATTGCTCGTTTCGCTTGGGCTACCTTCCGGCGTTGGTTTTCCCAGTTGTTCGACCCGTGTTCTTTCCGGTCGAGTTTCCGCTGTTCGCGGGCGTAACGGTCGTACTCATCGGACAGGTCAAGCGTATCCACAGACAGGTTTTCAGAGGTGTGGATGTAGTTCGTGATACCGAGGTCAACACCAACACAGTCCTCTGGGTCAATCTCGCTGAGTGGCGGTTTTTCGGGTGTGTCTTCGATAGTGGTGACGAGTGAGACGTACCACTCACCGGTTGGCTCTTTTTTCAGGATAACCTCGTCAATATCCTCTGCCGGTGGTACGTCGCGGTCTGCCCGGATGTTGAACCAGCCAATCTTTTCGAGTCGAAGTCGCACGAATCGGTCGTCGCCCGTGTTGTGATCCACGTTGAAGCGACTAGACTGATTGTACGGTACCGACCGAAACTCACCGTTGCCTTGCCAGCGCAACCGCCTGACCTCGTAGCCTGCATCTCGGCGTTCTTGAAGCGTCTCCAGATCGCTGTGAATCTGGCTGATAGCCTGTTGTGCGGCGTGTTGCGACGGTTCTGCAAAGGTCGGCCACTGGTCTGTCCAGTCTTTGAGCTTGCTGTGTTGGTCGTAGTCAGATGGCTTGTCGTTGTAGTCACTGCGGTAGTAGTCTCGCACGGCATGGTTACGGATCTGCCGGAGGATATCGATGTGCCGCCACGCTTCGCTCGCCACGTTATCGGGTAGGTATGCGCGGAAGCGGAGCGTGTGTTTCATTGTGATTAGTTGAACTTTTCGACAGTGAGTTTCAGCTGGTCGCCTTCTTCCAGATCAAGCCCATCTCGGACTTCTTCGGGAATTGTGACGACGCCACGCTGTCTGATTTTTGGATAACACTCCATCTGACTCATACTGTATCATACTGTATCAATCATAATAATCCTGTCGGCTTCACCCTCGGGGTCAAGCCCCGAGGCAGTCGCCTTGACCGCCTGTACACCGACCTCGGCCGCGGCGACGAGTCGTCGCTCCGGGCGCGCCTCGACGAGGTTCCCGACGACCGGGAGGTGGTCGTCGTCTGCAAGATGGGGATCGTCGCAAAACGCGCGACCGCGCTGCTCGAGTCGGCGGGATACGACGCCCGGACGCTTGCTGGAGGGATGAGCGGGTGGACCGGGTATCAGCGCGGGTCGCTCGGGTACACGCTCCGGTCGCTGTGGTGGAAGCTCCGGTAGCGACGGCCGGGACGCGACCGCCACACGCCTCCCCAGCCTCGCACCGACCGCACCGCCGGGACCGCGGCGGTGCGGCCGGGTGCTCCCTCGCGCGAGACGCTCGCGACTGCCGTCGCTCGCGTGATCGCGCGCCAAGCGGGCGGTGGGGTGCCAAGCGGGCGGTGGGCTGCCAAGCGGGCGATAGGCGCTAGTTCACCTGGGTCTGGCGGATGGTCCGGCTCACTCGTCTGCGAGCAGCTCGACGAGCAGCGCGTTCTGAGCGTGCATCCGGTTTTCCGCCTGGTCCCAGACGAGCGCGCGGTCCGACTCCAACACGTCGTTCGTGATCTCCTCGCCGCGGTGGGCGGGCAGACAGTGCATCACCGACGCGTCGGTGCCGGCGAGCAGGTCGGCGTTCACCTGGAACCCGTCGAACGCCGCGAGCTTCTCCTCGCGCTCGGCCTCCTGGCCCATCGAGATCCAGACGTCGGTGTAGACGACGTCGGCGTCGGCGACGACGTGTGCCGGGTCCGTCGTCGGCTCGATGTCCGCGCCGAAGGCGGCCGCCCGGTCGAACACCGCGGGGTCCATCCCGTAGCCGGCGGGCGTCGCGACGGACACGTCGATCCCGGCCATCGCCGCGCCGACCACGAACGACTGGCCGACGTTGTTGCCGTCGCCGACCCACGCGACCGTCGCGTCCGAGCCGACCGACTCCCGGATCGTGAGGAGGTCTGCGAGGGTCTGACACGGGTGTGCCTCGTCGGTGAGACCGTTTATCACCGGGCAGTCGGCGTGTTCGGCGAGCACCTCGGCGTCGGCGTGATCGAAGAGCCGGGCCATCACGGCGTCGACGTACCGGCCGAGCACGCGCGCGGTGTCGCGAAGCGGCTCGCCGTGGCCGAGCTGGATGTCGTCCGGGCCGAGGAACATCGCGTGACCGCCGAGCCGCGACATCCCCGTCTCGAAGGAGACGCGGGTTCGCGTCGACGGCTTCTCGAAGATCATCCCGAGCGTTCGGTCGCGAAGCTGCGGGTCGACCCCGCCGGCTTTGAGCGCGGCAGCACGGTCTACCAGCGCGTCGAGCTCCGCGGGCGTCACGTCGTCGATGTCGAGGAAGTCGGTGGTGTCGAGTGGCATGGTGTCGGAGAGGTGGGCGCTACAGCTGCTCGCGACAGACGTCGGTGAGGACGGTCACGGCGCGGTCGAGCGCCGACAGCGGCAGTCGTTCGTCGGGGGCGTGGTCCAGCTCGGAGTTACCCGGGCCGTACGTCACCATCGGGCAGTCCCAGGCGGCCGCAAAGAGGTTCATGTCGCTCGTGCCGGTCTTGCGCAGCAGTCTGACGTCGCCGCCGGCCGCACGGATCGCGACGCGAAACGCCCGAGCGAGGTCCGTCCGAGGGCTCTCCATCACGGGCGGCATCGGCTCTCCCCAGTTGACCGTGCCGGTGGAGAGCTCACCCTCAGCGAGCTCGTGGATCTCGTCGACCGGCCGCGACGGCGGGATCCGCAGCTGGACGTCCATCGTCGTCTCCACGGCGAGGCCGTCGTCGCTGAGCCCGCCGTCGAGCGAGATGGGCTTCGTCGTCACCTGCTCGAACACGGCGGTGTCAGGGTCTGCGGGCGTGAACGCCTCCTCGACGCCGTGCCACCAGTCGATCGCGTGCTGGATGGCGTTCGGCTCCGGCCGCGAGGAGTGGCCCGACTCGCTGGTGTTCACGTACGTGCCCTCGAGCAGGCCCCGGTAGCCCAAGGTGATCCCGTCCCAGCCGGACGGCTCACCGTTGATGACCGCCCCGGGTGCGTCGCGCTCTGCGACGAGGTGTCGAGCCCCGCCGGAGTCGACCTCCTCGCGCACGACGCCCGCGAAGGAGACGCCGGTTTTGACCGCCGCGACCGCCATCGCGACGAGCGGCCCGGTGGCGTCCACCGACCCACGGCCCCACAACACCGGCTCGCCCGGCTCGCCGATCGGCACCGTCGAGGAGTCGGGCAGCTCGCCGGCTGGCGGTGCCGGGCGCACCTCGACCGGGATGTCGCCCGGGACCGTGTCGACGTGGGAGGTGAGCAACACCGCGTCGTTCGCCGGGGCGCGCACGTTGCCCACCTCGTCGATCCACGCCTCCCGGTCGTTGGCCTCGAAGAAGTCGACGAGCCGCTCGGCGGCCGCCGCCTCCTCGCGCGAGGGCGAGGGGATGGCGACCATGTCGTACAACAACTTGCGCGCCGGCGTGTCACAGGCGCGCGGGTAGCCACCGCCGGCGACGACGTCGGAGCCGGTTCCGGCGTCGGCCGCGGCAGTGTCGGTCGGCGAAGCGTTGGTGTCGGTGTGTTCGTCGGCGTCCGTCGCCGTCTCGGCGGCGTCGCGCTGGTCGCCAGCCCGTCGCTCCTCGGTCGTCGGGCTCACGACACCACCTCTTCGACGGCGTCGAGCAGCTCGTCGACGTGGTCGCGGGTGACGGTGAGCGGCGGCAACAGCCGCAACACGGTCCGGCCCGCGGGGAGTGCGAGTATCTGATGGTTCAACGCCAGCTCACGGAGCAGCCGGTTCGAGCCGCGTCTCACCTCGATGCCGACCATGAGGCCGTCACCGCGCACGTCACGGACGTCGTCACCGAGCCGGCGCTCGGCCTCGGAACGGAGGTACGCGCCGACCTCGTCGGCGTGTGCAGCGAGCCCCTCGCGTTCGATCACGTCGATGGTCGCACCGGCCGCCGCGGAGACGACCGGCCCGCCAGAGAACGTCGAGCCGTGGTCGCCGTGTGCCTCGGCGATCCAGTCGCGACAGAGCGCCGCCCCGATCGGGAGCCCGCTGCCGAGCCCCTTCGCGGTCGTGAGCACGTCTGGAACCACGTCGTGTTGGTCAGCCGCCCACATCGACCCGGTGCGGCCGAGCCCCGTCTGCACCTCGTCGAGGATCATCGCCGCGCCGCTCGTGGCCGTCGCGACGCGAACCGCTTGGAGGTACTCGGTCGGGACCGGGTTGATCCCGCCTTCGCCCTGGAGCGGCTCCAGGATCACCGCGGCGGTCTCCTCGTCGACGGCCTCTCGCATCGCCTCGGCGTCGCCGTACGGCACGAACTCCACACCGCCCGCGAGCGGCTCGTACGGCTTCTTGTACTTGTCCTTCCACGTCGTCGCGAGCGCCCCCATCGTTCGACCGTGGAAGCCCTGCGTGGTCGCGACGATCTTCTCGCGGCCGGTCGCCGCGCGAGCGAACTTCAGTGCGGCCTCGTTGGCCTCGGTGCCGGAGTTACACAGCCAGACGTTGTCGACGTCGACCGGCCCGGTGTCGGCGAGCCGCTCGTACAGCGCGGTTCGTGCCGCGTTCGGGTACGACGCCTGCACGTACATGAGGTCCTCGAGCTGCGTCGTCGCCGCGTCGACGACGGCCGGGTGACAGTGACCGACCGGGACACACGCGTAGCTCGCGCCAAAGTCGAGGTACTCGGTGCCGTTCGCATCGGTGACGTACACGTCGTCACCGCTCGTGATCTCGATCGGTTTCTCGGAGAAGACGAACCCGCTCACGCGTCGTTCACCTCCGACTCCGTAGCGGTAGTCTCAGCCGGCTCGGCCGCCGCCGCGAGCGCCGAGTCGGTGATTGTCGTGCCGGCGCCGTCGAGTGCCGACTGTATCGGATCGGTCGCGTTCGCGTCGGCGACGACGACGCGGTCGGCCCCGTCGGCGAGCGCTTCCGTCGCGGCTAACACCTTCTTCCGCATGAACCCCTCGGCGGCGGCTTCAACCGCCTCGAGCTCCGCCGGCGTCGTCGCCGACGTGATCAGCGTGTCTGGGTCGTCCGGATCGGCGTAGACGCCGGCGACGTCCGTCAACAGGACGAGCGTCGCGTCGAGGCCGCCCGCGACAGCGGCGGCCGCGCGGTCGGCGTCCGTGTTCACTGGTGTCACGGTCCCGTCGGACTCGTGGCCGGCCATCGGTGGCGAGAGCACCGGGGTGTAGCCGTCGGCGAGCAGCCCGGCGAGCAGGTCGGCGTTGACCGACTCGATCCGCCCGGAGTGTTCGCCGCGGCGGATCTTCCGTTTGCCGTCCTCGACGACGCGCACTGCCGACTTGCGGGGACCGGCGAGCAGCCCGCCGTCGACGCCGGAGAGACCGACCGCGTCGATTCCGGCCGCACGACACTGCGCGGTCAGCTGCGTGTTGAGCCGGCCGGCCATCGCCATCGTGAACGCCTCCATCGTCTCGGCGTCGGTGAACCGACCGGTGACGCCAGAGGCGGACTCGACGTACTCGGGCTCCATGCCGAGTCGTTCGATCGTCTCGTCGACGACCGTCGAGCCGCCGTGAACGACTACGACGTCGCGACCCGCCTCGGTGAGGCTCACGACGTCCGCAATCGCCCCGGCGGGGTCGACCGCCTCCGCGCCGCCCACCTTGACGACGACGGGGGGAGTGGTCGGCCCGCTCATGGCGACCCCACTGGGTGTAATCCCGTGAACTCGAGACCGGCGGTCTCAGGCAGTCCGAGCGCGACGTTCGCCGCGTGGACCGCTTGGCCGGCCGATCCCTTCATCATGTTGTCTATCGCCGAGAACACGACGATCCGCTCGTTCGAGGGGTCGAGCTCGAAGCCGACCTCGGCGTAGTTCGTGCCCGCGACCGCCTTCGGCTCGGGGTACCGGTAGACGCCGCCCCCACCGGAGACGATGCGGACGAACGGCTCGTCGGCGTACGCCTCGCGGTAGGCCCGCCACAGGTCGCCCGTCGAGACGGGTGCCTCCGGGAAGACGTGACACGTCGCCGAGGCGCCACGGACCATCTCGACCGCGTGAACGGTAAAGGAGACGTCGAGCCCGAGGTACGCTTCGATCTCCGCCTCGTGGCGGTGCCCGGTCGGTGCGTACGGGCGCACTACGCCCGAGCGCTCGGGGTGTGATGAGGCCGCCCCGCCACCGGCACCCCCCTCGGAGGAGCCGACCTTCACGTCGACGACGACGTCGCCGTCGTCCGAGCCGAGCACGCCCGCGTCGACGAGCGGCTTCAGCCCGAGGATCGTCGCGGTGGCGTTACAGCCGCCGCTGGCGATCAGCTCGGCACCGGGAAGGTTCTCGCGGTTGAGCTCCGGAAGCGCGTACGCCGCGCGTTCGAGGTGTGCGGGTGCCTCGTGGCCGTCGTACCACTCGTCGTACGCCGCGGCCGTCGGCAGCCGGAAGTCGGCCGAGAGGTCGACGACGGTGTCGGCCGCCGCGTCGAACGCGTCTATCCGCCCCATCGAGACGCCGTGTGGCGTCGCCGCGAAGAGCACGTCGACCGACTCGAGCGTGTCGGGCGACGAAAACCGGAGGTCGAGGTCGCGGAGGTTCGGGTGTGAGCGACCGACGGTCATGTTGTCGGCCGACCGCGAGGTCGCCTGGACGACCTCGACGTTCGGGTGACCGGCGAGCAGCCGCAACAGCTCGCCGCCGGTGAACCCGGTGCCGCCGACGACACTCGCAGTGTACGATTCGTCCGCGTCGACGGTGGCGTCGGCGTCGGCGTCGACGTCAGCGTCAGCCTCGGTCGGAGTGACGTCACTCATGCGGTGACCTCGTCGGTGTCGATGTCCGTCTGATCGGAGTCGTCGAGCGCCGTCACGGTCGCCTCCAGCCAGTCGACGATCCGCGCGGGGACGTCGACGTCGGTCGCCTGGGTGAGCGCTTTGAACTCGACGGTGTGGTTCACCTCGTGGACGGTGTACGCGCCGGAGTCGGTCCCGCCGACCTCCATCAGGTCGATCCCGAGGAGGCCGCCGCCGACCGCCTCGGAGGCGCGCTCGACGAGCGTTGTTGCAGCCTCGTCGAGGTCGAACGCGGCCGTCTCGCCGCCTTTCGCCGCGTTCGTGAGCCAGTGGTCCGCCGCGCGGGTCATCGCTGCGATCGGCTCCCCGTCAGCGGCGAGCACGCGGATGTCGCGGCCGGGCTTATCGACGAACTCCTGCACGTAGAACACCTTGTGTTCGTAGTGGCCGAGCGTGGCCTTGTGTTCGAGGATCGCCTCCGCAGCGCTCTTCGAGTCGATCTTCGCCATCAGCCGCCCCCACGAGCCGACGACGGGCTTGAGCACGCACGGGTAGCCGAACGACTCGATCGCCTCCATCGCCGCGTCGGTCGTGAACGCGACCTCCGTCTCCGGGGTCGGCACGTCCGCGGCCGCGAGCGCGAGCGAGTTCTTCGCCTTGTCGGCACAGATGTCCGCGGTTTCTGGCGCGTTCACGACCGGCACGCCGTACGTCTCGAGGAACTGCGTCGCGTACAGCGACCGGCTCGTCGAGAGACAGCGGTCGACGACGACGTCGAGGTCCTCGACGGGAGCGGTGGTCGCTGTCAGGCCGAACCGCTGGTCGCGAACGTCGATCTTCTCGACGGCGTGTCCGCGGTCGCGGAGCGCTTCAAGCAGGAGCTTCTCGTCCCGACGGATCCGCGAGTAGAGCACGCCTACACGCATGTCGACCACGCTGTCGTCACCGTCATCTACTCGCCCCAGTCCTCCTCGAGCTCGGGCGCCTCCTCGAGCGTGACGGGATCGAGCGAGATGACCTCGAGTTCGGTCCCCGTGACCGGACTGTCGATGATCTCGCCGACTTCGACGTCGGCGGGAAGTTCGATCTCCTCGCCCGTGATCGGGTCCTCTGCCAGCACCGGATCGGTTTCGCTCGTCATCGTACACACCACTCGCGTCGCTAAAAACATAAACCCTTCGAACTTATAATTTTGTTTACAGTACGCAGAGAGGACACTACTCGGACACGAAGGCGATAGACCGCTCGTGTGTGATTCAGTGTCAGTTTTCGATAATACGAATCCGTGCGAGACACGGCGGCGCAGGCGGCCCCAGAGCGGTGCTCGCCGGCGCCAACCGTCGGGGCGGTCGACGTCGCTCGACCGGCGAGTCCGCGCCGGGCCGCGTGTCCGCGGTCGGGGCACGTCGGCGTCGTGCCCCCGAGCACATGCGCACGCGATCACACATATGACGCCACCTCGCGGTCGAGCGTCTCGGCCGCGGCCGCCAACCGATCGCGGCGCGTCTCGAGCGTGTCACGGTCCGTGGTGAGCGCGTCGGTGGCGACGCCGAGTCCCTCGGTGACCGCATCGGGCGCGGGCCCACCGGTCGAGTCGCGACTCACGACGCTCTCTGCCGGGTCGAGGGCCGCTTCGACCGCCGCGCGACTCGCGTACGTCGTGAGCGACTCGTCCGCTACCGCGTCCGTCGCGGCCGCGACCACGTCGGCCGCAGCCGACGGTGACGTGTCGTCGTCGACCGTCTCGGCCGCCGTCGCGACAACCTCGTGGGCCGTCCGGAACGGCATCCCACCGGCCGCGAGCAGGTCGGCGACCCCCGTCGCCGTCGAGAATCCGGCCCCGGCGGCCGCCGCGAGCCGGTCGGTCCGCCACTCGGCCGTTGCGACGGCGCCCGCCGCGACGGCCGTCGCCTCGCGGACGTCGTCGACCGTCTCGAGTACACTCGCGTGTGCGCGCTGGAGGTCACGGTTGTACGCGCGGGGAAGTCCCTTGAGTAACGAGAGCGTCCCCGTCGCCGCTCCGATCGCGTCGCCGGCGACCCCGCGCGTCAGCTCCAGCGTGTCGGGATTCACCTTCTGTGGCATGATAGAGGAGGTCGACGAGTAGTCGTCGTCGAGCCGTACGAGTCCCTTATTCGAGAAGACGATCAGGTCTTCGGCGAGCCCCGACAGCGTCGTCGCGAGCGTCGCCGACGCGGTCGCCGCCTCCGCGAGGAAGTCGCGCGTCGAGACGGCGTCCATCGCGTTGAAGACGAGTCCATCGAAGCCGAGCAACTCGGCGGTGCGTTCGCGGTCGACATCGAACGGAGTGCCCGCGAACGCCGCCCCGCCGAGCGGCGACCGGTTCGTCCGGTCGTACGCGTCGAGCAGCCGCGTCGTGTCGCGTGCGATCCCACCCGCGTACGAGAGCACGTAGTGGGCGACCGTCGTCGGCTGTGCGGGCTGCAGGTGAGTGTACCCCGGCATCACCGTCTTCGTGTGGGCGTCCGCGACGTCGACGAGCGCCTCGCGGAGCGTCAGCGTCGCCGCCACCGCGTCGAGGAGGTCCTCGCGCAGGCGGTATCGGATGCACGTGGCCACCTCGTCGTTGCGCGAGCGGGCGGTGTGCATCCGGCCGCCGTCCGGGCCGACCCGGTCGATGACGGCCGTCTCGATGGCCTCGTGGACGTCCTCGCCGGCCGGGAGCGCCTCGTGACCGGCGGCCTCCACGTCCGCGAGCGCCCGCAGAATGGAGCCTGCGACCGCGTCCTCGAGAATCCCCTGCTCGGCGAGCCCGACGACGTGCGCCCGGTCGACCGCGAGGTCGGCCACGAACAACGCCTCGTCTGCGGCCAAACTGGAGAGGAACCCGCGGGCGGGGCCGCCGCTAAACCGGTCGCGACGAACGGCCGTCCCACGCTCGTCGTCCGCGGCGGTATCGGAGCCGACGTCGGAGTCGGGCTGCCGGTCGGAGTCGGGTTCGCTGTCGCGCATCTACTCGTCGCCCGAGGCGTCGCCGCGTCCGTCCGTCGCGAGCTCCGGCGCCGAGACAGACGCGGCCACGCCGTTCGCGAGCCGCTCTTGGAGCCCGTGGTACTTCGCGACGCCGGTGGCGTCCTCTTGTGCGATGCCGGCGACGTCTTCGGTGTTGAACGACGCCATCTCCTCGGAGTACACCGCGTACGCCGAGTCGCGAGCGACGACCCGACAGCTGCCGCCGGACACCTTCACCGTCGCGGTGCCGGTCACCGTCTCTTGGGTCTCGTCGATGAAGGCGTCGAGCGCGTCTACGAGCGGCGCGAAGACGAGCCCCTCGTACGCCTTCTCGGCCCACTCGTGTTCGATGCCCGCCTTGAACGAGCGCTCGTTCTTCGTGAGCACGAGGTCTTCGAGCGCCTGGTGGGCGGTGAGCAGTACCGTCGCGGCCGGGTGCTCGTAGTTCTCGCGCACCTTGAGGCCGAGCATGCGGTCTTCCATCACGTCGGTGCGCCCGACGCCGTACGCGCCCGCGTGCTCGTTGAGGTGCTGGATGAGGGCGACGGGGCCCATCTCCTCGCCGTCGACGGCGACGGGGACGCCCGCCTCGAACGTCACCTCGATCGTGGTCTCGCCGTCGGGCTCTGCGGTCCACTCGTAGATGTCCGCCGGCGGCTCGTAGTCGGGGTTCTCGAGCTCCCCGCCCTCGACCGCACGCGACCAGATGTTCTCGTCGATGGACCAGACGCCGCCGTCGCCGGCTTCGACCGGCAGGTCCTTTTCTGCTGCGTAGTCGATCTCCCACTCGCGGGTAAGTCCGAGCTCGCGAACCGGCGCGATGACCTCGAGATCTGAGCCGCGCCAGACGGCCTCGAAGCGGAGCTGGTCGTTCCCCTTCCCCGTACAGCCGTGTGCGATGGCGTCACACCCCTCCTCGACGGCGACCTCGAGGATCGATTCGGCGATGACGGGACGGGCAAGCGCGGTGCCGAGCGGGTAGCCTTGGTACGTCGCGTTCGCTTTCACCGCGTCGAAACAGAGGTCGGCAAACTCGGTTTTTGCATCGACCACGTGGAGGTCGAGTCCGAGCGCGTCGGCCGTCTCTTCGGCCTCGTCGAACTCGTCTGTCGGCTGGCCGACGTCGACGTTGACGCCGATGACCTCGTCGTAGCCGTACTCTTCTTTCAAAAGCGGCACACAGACCGTGGTGTCGAGTCCGCCGCTGAACGCGAGTGCAACGCGTGTCATTACCGTGTACGACCGGCGGACCGGTATTAAATTCACCGATAGTATTTTTGGAATTTATTGAGAGCGCCGCCGCTCACACGAGAGAGCGACGGCTCTCTGGGGCGAATTGGCGCGAACGCGACGAGGGAGAGAAGTTATCGGCCACGGAGGGCCGGTCGTCGCGCCGCGCCGGAAACCGGTCGCAGCGGTCGGACACCTCGTCGCAGTCGCAGCGCTCGTCGGCCTCGGCGAGGCGCGTCGGGACGAGCGACTGCTAGCATTGTACAACGGTATGAGTCGCCTCGTACAAGAGTATTCCGGGATCGGCGCGGGTCTGGCGGGTGCGGCGCTCACAGAGCGGCGCGGTACGCTTCTAAGGTCCGGTCGACATCCTCGTCGGTGTGCGCGTACGAGGCGAACTGACACTCGTACTGGTTAGCCGTGAGAAACACGCCTTCGTCTACCATCCGCTGCCAGAACACCCGCTCCCAGCGGTCGGTCGCCGCGTCGGCAACGTCGGCCCCGGTCTTCGGACAGTGGTCGTACCGGGCACAGGTGGCGTCCTGTCGACAGCCTCCCGCACAGCAGGCGTCGACGTCGGCGGGTGCCTCACGGGTGAACACCGTCTTGAACATCGAGTCGGTGCCAACGACGGTGTACTCCGGCGCGCGTTCGCGACAGATCTCGGTGATACCCTCCCGGAGCCGCCGACCGAGGCGATTCACGTGGTCGTAGACGTCGTGTTCGGCGGCGTACTCAAGGCTCGCCTTCCCCGCGGCCATCGTCACCGGGTGGCCCGAGAAAGTCCCAGACTGGAAGACGTCGCCCGCGGGCGTGAACCCCTCGATCACGTCCGCGCGACCCCCGATTGCCCCGACGGGAAAGCCGCCACCGATGATCTTTCCGAACGTGGTGAGGTCGGGCGTGACCCCGAATCGCGACTGTGCACAGCCGAGGCCGCCGACCCGAAAGCCCGTGATCACCTCGTCGAAGATCAACAGCGCGCCGTGGTCTGTACACAGGTCGCGGAGCGTCTCGTGGTAGCCGTCGACCGGCATCACGATGCCCATGTTGGCGAGAATCGGCTCGACGAGGACGGCCGCGATGTCGTCGCCGTGTTCGGCGAACACCTCGGTGGCCGCGTCCGGGTCGTTGAACGGGATCGGCAGGGTGTGTTCGGCGAACGACTTGGGGATCCCGGCAGTCGACGGGTGCGGATTCTCCGGACCGCCCTCTACGAGCGTCGACTCCTGAGCGCCGTGGTAGCCGCCCTGCATCACGACGATCTTGTCTCGCCCGGTGTGACCTCGCGCCAGCCGGACCGCAGACACCGTCGCCTCCGTACCGGAGTTGACGAAGCGGATCGATTCGACGCTCGGGACGTGTCTGGCGACGAACTCGGCGTGTTCGACCTCGATCTCGGTCGGTGCGCCGTACATCGGTCCCGCGGCCGCGTGTGACTGGACGGCCGCGGACACCGGCTCCGGGAGGTCGTGGCCGTACAACAACGGTCCGTACCCCATCACCCAGTCGACGTACCGGTTGCCGTCGGCGTCTATCACGTGACCCCCGTCGCCGCGCTCTACGAAGAACGGGTGCGGCATCGTCGCCCGAACCGACGAGTTGACCCCGCCGGGCATCACCGACAGCGCGCGGTCGTACAGGTCGCGAGATCGCTGGTGCTCCATAGATAGCCGTACGACTGCCCGGGTGAAAGGCGTTGTCGACCGCCGCGTCGACAGGTGGCGACGAGAACCGAAAACAGACCGCAACGGCGAACAGACCGCACCGCAAGCGAGTGGATCCGAGTGACGACGGTGAGGTGTTTGAGTCGGAGCCTCAGACCGCCTCGGTGCCGCTCTTGCCGGTGCGGACCTGCACGGCGTCTTCGACCGGCAGGATGAACACCTTGCCGTCGCCCGGTTCGCCGGTCGAGGCGGCCTCACAGATGGCCTCGGCGACCTCGTCCGCGGGGATGTCCGCGACGACGACATCGACTTTGACCTTCTGGTGGAGGTCGACGGTGAACTCCTCGCCGCGCCACTGGCCCGTCTTTGCGGGCTGTGAGCCGCGGCCAGAGACGTTCGTCACGGTGAGCGAGGGCGCGTTGATCTCCGCGAGCGCCTGTTTGATGTCACCGAGCTTGTCGGGGCGGACGACCGCACTGACCATCTTGATCGGCGAGCCTGCCTCGACGCCGCCGTCGGCGCGCGGGCCAGACTCGGTGGTGTCAACGACGGTCGGTCCGCCGTCGGTCGCGACGCGCTCGCCGCCGAACTCGGGGTAGGTCTCGACGCCGTGTTCGGCGATGTCGAGGCCGTCCTGCTCGTGGTCGGGCGTGACGCGCGCCTGCCCGAGCGCCTTGAGCACGTACCAGACGACCGCGGTCGCGGTCAGCGTCCAGCCGCCGATGATGACGACGCCGGTCAGCTGTGCGACGAACTGCGTGCCGACGCTCGCTTCGAACGCACCGGGAACGGCCACGAACGGCATCAGCAAGGTCCCGAGCACGCCGGCGCTGCCGTGGACGGGGAAGACGGCACAGACGTCGTCGATCTTGAGCCGCTCGGAGACGAAGTCGAAGACGATCGGGAGCTGGATGCCGGCGAGCCCGCCGACGACGAAGGCGCCCCACCACGCGGTCGTGTTCGGGATCGCCGTGATGCCGGCGAGCCCGGCGAGCATGCCGTTGGCGGTGTACAGCGTGTCGACCTTCCCGGACTGTATCCAGGTGACCGCCGCCGCGCCCATGGCGCCGGCTGCCATGGCGATGGTCGTCCCCATCGCGACCAGACTGAGCGTGTTCGCGCCGTCACCGAGGTCGAACGCGCCCGCGGTGCCGACGTTGAAGCCGTACCAGCCGAAACAAAGCATCAGGGTGCCAAGCACCGCGAACGTCATCGAGTGGCCGGGGATGACATTGACGCTGCCGTCGTCGTCGTTGTAGCGATCCATCCGTGGACCGAGCACCGCCGCGGCCGTGAGCCCGGCGATACCGCCCATGCCGTGGACGATCATGCCGCCGGCGAAGTCGGCGAACGGCGCACCGACGAGCTGCTCGACGAGGCCGGTCTCCGGTGCAGCCCACGTCATGGCCGTGACCATCGGGTAGATCACGGCCGCGAGCAGGAACGTGTACGTTATGTACGCACGGAGCTTCGCGCGGCCGGCGACGGCCCCCGAGACGATCGTCGCGGCGGTCATCGCGAAGACGGCCCCGTACAGCCAGCCGACGTAGCCGCCGGCCCCCGCCGCAGGCGCGAACCCGGCACCGGTCATCAGGCTCTCGAAGCCGGTTCCGATGACGAAGAACACGGAGACGCCGACCGCCCACGTCAGCATGTTCTTCGTGAGCTGGTTGGCGACGTTCTTCGAGCGGACCTGCCCTGCCTCGAGCATGGCGAAGCCCGCGTGCATGAAGAAGATCAGGAACGAGACCGTGAGTATCCAGGTCTGGTTGACCGCCTCGACGACCGTGGCGATATCAGTCATCGGATACCTCCGTCTCGGCCCGGCCGATCCGCGTACGATCCAGTTCGAATGTGGCGTTTGACCACGCGTTTGTGCTGTGAATCACGTTAGACACTCCGCAAAGCCACACATATAAACACTTGAGTTGAGATCCGGAAAAAATTCTGTCGCTCAGATCGAGCGCGTCAAATATAAGGACGTATCTAAGATGTATAAGGTCGTATTCTGGACAGCCGGCGAGCAATTCTTGCACGGAAGGTTGACGGTCGTAGTGACACAGATACGACACGATCGTCGAAAACGGCGACGATCGGCGTGTTCGGGCCGGTGCGCGTCGGTCCCGCGCAAATATTGCTATTCGCGTCGCGCGTGCGACTCGACGAGAGCGCGTGTACGGCCCAATATCGGACCGTAGCGACGAATAGCCGGAGAAGTTGACGTTCGTACAGCCCGATCCGAGCGGTGTGAGCGAGCGACCCGTCGCTACTCGGCTTTGAGTCCCTCACCTTGGACGCGCATCACGGCCTCGCCGTCGGCGAGGTTCGGGGCGTCGACGAGCCTGACGATACGCTTGTTCCCCTTCGACTTACGGAGGTACATCCGGAACGTCGAGGCGTGACCGAGGATGTTGCCGCCGATCGCCTGCGTCGGATCGCCGAAGTACGAGTCGGGGTTCGAGGCGACCTGGTTAGTGACGAGGATAGCGGTGTTGTACAGATCGCCGATTCGCATGAGGTCGTGGAGGTGTTTGTTGAGTTTCTGCTGGCGGTCGGCGAGTTCGCCTCGACCGACGTACTCGGCGCGGAAGTGAGCGGTGAGCGAGTCGACACAGACGATGCGGATCGGCCACTCGCCCTCTTCGTGTTCGCCCGCGAGTTCTTTGGCCTTCTCGGCGAGGAGGATCTGGTGATTGGAGTTGAACGCCTTCGCGACGTGGATCTGATCGAGGAACGCGCCGACGAGCGTCTCCATCGCCTCCTCGTCGTCCGGGGTCCCCTCGACCTCTCGGCGCTCCATCTCGGCGGCGAGGATCTCGTCGTCGAGCCCGCGCACCATGTCGTCGATCCGCTCGGGACGGAACGTGTCTTCGGAGTCGACGAAGATGCAGCCGCCGTCGAGCCCGCCGTGTTCCGGTGAGAGCTGAACGTTGACCGCCATCTGGTGGGTGACCTGCGACTTGCCGGAGCCGAACTCGCCGTACACCTCGGTGATCGACTGCGTCTCGATACCGCCGCCGAGGAGGTCGTCGACCTCCGAGACCTGCCAGGAGAGCTTGCCGATCTCCTGGCGGCGTTCGAGGACGGTCGCGCCCGTCTCGAAGCCGCCGACGTCCGCCGCGTCGCGTGCCGCGTTGATGATGTCCGCGGCCGACGACTCGCCGATGTCGGCCGTGTTCGACATCTCACCGGGACTCGCCACGGCGATCGACTGGTAGCTCTCGAATCCGTTGTCGATCAGCTTGTCTGCGGTCGCCGGGCCGACGCCAGGAAGGTCCTCGAGTTCGTCTTCAGGCATGTACACCGAGCTTGTGCGGCTTCGGGTATAAAGTCTGGTTTACACCCGAGTGAAAGTAAAACGGCCGCGGGAGACGACGGGTACTGGGTCGTCGTGCCTGATAAGCCGTCGCCGGTGTCACGGGATGTTTGCCGGCTCGACGACCGCGACGGACGGGCGTCTGGTACGCTCACGGAGTTCGTACGGGAGGGTGGCTCACCGCGGAGGGCCGTCGGAAGCCGACGCGGTGGGACTCAGAAGCCGACGCGGTGGACGTACGGGAGCGACCGGATCTCGACGAGCAGGTCGCCGGACAGCTCGGCGTCGGTGATGACGTACAGCTTGGGGTCGTCGGTGAACTCCGGATCGTCGCTCAACACCTGCCGAATCGAGACGTCGTGGTCGGCGAGGATCCCGGTGACCTCGGCGACGATCCCGGCCTCGTCGGCGGCCGCGACCTCGATGGTCATCACCGTGAGGTCGAGCACCGGCGCCAGATCCATCAGACTCGGCACCGACGAGATGTTCGTGAAGATGCGTTTGAGCTCCGGATCCGCGAGGATGGCGTCCGTCGTCGAGTCGACCACGCGACGGTCGACGTCGAGTTCGCGGGCGATCCCGGTGTACGGAATCTCGATCCCACCGGAGACGACCCGCCCGGCCTCGTTGACCGAGAAGCCGCGCTCTAAGAACAGTCGGATGACCGCCTGCTGGCTCGGGGACCCCTCGAACTTCTCGAGGATCTCGTCGAACATTCGCTACACCTCTCTCGAGAGAGCGCGATGAAAAGTCACCCGGTCGCACACGACGGTCGGACCGCCGGCGACGACCACGTCCCTCGTGACACCCGACGGCTTATACGCGATGCCGACGAATTCGTCGGCGTGTCAGCGCCGTCGCACCTACGGTTTTTCCCCTACGAGGAGCCGTACCCGAACCAGCGCGAGGCGATGGACCGGGTCGCCAACGCGTTAGCACGGGGTCAAGACGTGCTGTTCGAGGGCGCGCCGGGGACTGGCAAGACGCTCTCGGCGCTCGTCCCCGCGTTGGCACACGCCCGCGAACACGACCGCACGGTCGTCATCACCACCAACGTCCACGAACAAATGCGCCAGTTCGTCGAGGACGCTCGCGCGATCACCCGCACCGAACCGATCCGCGCCGTGGTGTTCAAAGGGAAGTCGTCGATGTGTCACATCGGCGTCGACTACCAGGAGTGTCAGACGCTCCGGGACACCACCCGCGAGCTGGTCGAGACGGAAGCAGACGTCCGCGAGTTAGAGGCCCGTGAGCGCGAGTTGCTCGCGGCGAGTCGCGAGGGAGACGCCGGCGCTGTCGAGGCCCGCGAGGCGGTCATGGACGAGCTCGAGGACCTCGAGAGCGAACTCGACGAGTACGAGACGGCGAACGTCTGTGCACACTACCGGAACAACCTCGTAGAGGACACAGACGAGTTCTTCGAGTGGCTCTTCGAGGACGTTCGCACGCCCGAGGACGTGTACGCGTACGCTGACGAGCGAGAACGCTGCGGCTACGAACTCCTCAAAGAAGGGATGGAGGGCGTCGACCTCGTCGTGTGTAACTACCACCACCTGCTCGACCCGACGATACGCGAGCAGTTCTTCCGGTGGATCGACCGCGACCCGGACGACATCCTCACCGTCTTCGACGAGGCACACAACGTGGAGGACGCCGCCCGCGACCACGCGACCCGCACGCTCACCGAGACGACCCTCGATGCCGCAATCGAGGAGCTAACGGAGAGCGACGACTCGCGCGCCGAGCCGGCGGCGAACGTCGTACGAGCGTTCCGGCGCGCGCTCGTCGAGACGTACGACGACGCGCTCGGGTTCGGGGCGCGCGAGGCCGTCGGGGAGCGGTGGGAAGACGTCGCCGTCGCCAACGACGACCGTCGGGACGACCTCACGCTCGCGTTCCTCCGCCACTACGAAGGGACGGGGATCGACGCCGAGACGGAGCTCGCGGTCCAACTCGGGCAGGCGCTCGACGAGGAGTACGAGCGACGGTACCGCGACGGCGAGACCACGAGCCGCACCGAGTGTCAGCTCCTGCAGGTCGCGCGGTTCGTCTCGACGTGGATGGAAGCCGGGACCGAACTCGGACAACACCCGATCGTGTCCGTCCGGCGCGACGGAACGACGGACGAGGTGTACGGCCGCGCCGAGCTGTACACTTGCATCCCGAGCCGCGTGACGGCGGAGCTGTTCGAGGAGGTCGCCGCGAGCGTGCTGATGAGTGCGACGCTCCGGCCGTTCGACGTGACAGAAGAGGTGCTCGGGTTAGAAGACGCCGCCTCGCTCGCGTACGGGATGGAGTACCCGGAGGCGAACCGTCGGACGTTCGCCGTCGACACCCCACCGCTTTTCGCCGCCGAGCGCAGCGACACCGAAACTCAGGAGACGGTCTCGACGCTGCTTCGGGACGCTATCCGCTTCACCCCGGGGAACACCCTGGCGTTTTTCCCCTCGTACGCGGAAGCCGAGCGGTACTACGAGCGGCTCGGCGGCGACGGCGGGCTGACGGGAGCGACCCTCGGACCACGCTACCTCGACGGCCCCGGCGAGGACGAAGCGGCACTCCGCCGGAGGTTCGTTGAGCAGGACGACGCCGCGCTGTTCACCTCGCTGTGGGGAACGCTTGCCGAGGGGGTAAGCTTCGACGACGACGACGCCCGAACCGTCGTCGTCGTGGGCGTGCCGTATCCACACCTCTCAGACCGGATGGAGGCGGTCCAGGCGGCGTACGGCCGCGCGTTCGCCGACCACGACCGTGCGCGCGACCCTGGGTGGGCGTACGCGGTCGAGGTGCCGACGATTCGGAAGACACGCCAGGCACTCGGGAGGGTCGTCCGCGGACCGTCTGATTACGGGGTGCGGATCCTCGCCGACCGGCGCTACACCGCCGCAGACATGGGAAAGTACTCCGTGCGCGGGTCGTTTCCGCTCGAAGAGCGCGAGGAGTTGATAGACGTCGACCCGGAGAAGCTGAAGTTCGCGATGTTGAACTTCTACCGCGACCACGACGCGTACGACGGACCGCCCCCCGACCCGTGAGCGACGTCACGAGCGACGTCGACCGGGCGGCGTCGATCTCCCCACGAGACGTGGTGAGGGTGCAGATCACCCCGGTCGCGTCGAGAGCAGCAGCGCGACACCGCCGAGAACGACGCCGACGAGGACGGTGACGACGGCGTGGATGAGCGTCAACACCGCGACGACCCGCGGCGGCTGCTCGTAGCTCCACCGGAACATGACCGCATCGAGTGCGAGTGCGACGGTGACCGTCACCGCCGCCGGGATCGAGAGCCCACCGGCGACGACGCTCGTGATCGCGGGCAGCGGACCGACGTAGAGCGCGCGTCGGGGGTCGACGTCGCCGAGGACGTTCCGGGCGGCGACGTGGGCGGTCACGGAGAGAAACAGCGCGAACGCGACGGTCGTCACCAGCACCGCCGCCGGCGTCACGGGCTGTGCAGACATGAACACTGGTACGCAGCCGGACGACAAAGTACCGACGGGATCGGTTGGCGCTAGTGGAGGGTGTCATAGCGCGCGAATGTACTACAGAGAACAGAGGAGAGAGCCCACGACTTCAGTCGTGGGAGGAAGTCAAGAATCGATCACCGGGAGTCTGTTTCACTCGATGGGCGAGTGTACCAGAGTGCGAAGAGAATCAACACGGCCTGTAGTGGGAGTCGTCCCCAGCGAACAATCTCGGACGGATCGCCA
This sequence comes from Halorubrum zhoui, assembly GCF_051194155.1. Lineage (NCBI taxonomy): Archaea > Methanobacteriati > Methanobacteriota > Halobacteria > Halobacteriales > Haloferacaceae > Halorubrum > Halorubrum zhoui. Next base: position 152,425 of record NZ_JBLZNJ010000006.1, read on the forward strand.
CCGCCTGGGAACCCTTCGATGACGACGCCGTGCGTTGCCATGTAGACGTTTGCCGGAAAGATAGCAACGAGTAACACGACCGTTGCCCACGCGGCGTGCCGTCGAGTTCGGGGGATCAACAGCCCGATCCCAACCGCTATTTCCGCGAGGCCGGATAGATAGACGAGCGTGAGCGCTGCCGGAAAGATGGGTGGGACAATCTGAACGTACAACTCCGGAACGACAAAATGCAACGCGCCTGCGACGATGTAGGCTGGACCCATCAGATAGAGCAACGGTCGCTTGAATTGGCGTAGAATCGTGTTCATGCGAGTAGGTACTCTCCACTGTAGGAAACAATATGGGTGATGGATGGCCGCTACGGATAGCTCCTGCATCGCGGATCTCGATACCAGCAGTATGACGCCCTAGTTGGTGAGGAATACCCGTGGGTCACCGCACGGGCCGCCAGGGGACGGTCACCCGAGCAGGCCGAGGTCGGTGAGCTTCGTCGTGATCACGTCGACGGCGTCGATGGCGTCTTGAGGGTCGGTGCCGCCGGTGACGACGAGTTTGCCGCTGCCGAACAACAACGCGACGACGTCCGGCTCGTCGATCCGGTAGACCAGCCCTGGAAACTGTTCGGGTTCGTACTCGATGTGCTCTAATCCGAGGCCGATGGCGATCGCGTTGAGGTTGAGGTCTGCACCGAGGTCCGCGGAGGTGACGACGTTCTGGACGGTGACCTCGGGGTCGTCGTCGATCGGGATACGGAGCGCCCGCAGCTTCTCGAAGACGCGGTCGAGACTCTCGTGGACGGCGTCGGTCGAGTTGGCGCCGGTACAGACGATCTTGCCGGATCGGAAGATGAGCGCCGCGGACTTCGGTTCCGTGGTTCGATAGACCAGACCGGGAAACTGCTCGGGGTCGTAGTCGGCACCCTCGAGGTCCATCGCGACGCTCTGGAGGTCGAGCTCCTGTCCGATCCCGGTAGAGGCGACGACGTTCTCGACGGTGATCGTGTCCTTCGGGTCGGCCATTCCGGCGTACCTACAGGGGTGGGTAACTTAACAAAGTCGGTCAGTGGTCGCCGTCGGCGCTCCGGGGTCGCCCGTGCAGGTGCTGTGCAGGCGTACGCGGCCCGGCCAGCCGGGCGCACCCGATCCGTCACGCTCATGCGATGGGCTCACCGAAACACCGAGGTGTACTGGCTCGAGCTGGCCGGCGAGGCGGACGCGTTCGCGGCCGCCGAAGCGGCGACGGCCGCCGCGGGAGTCCGCGTTGTAGCCCCCGGGATAGCGAGCGCCAGGAGCGTCGGTTCGACCGCAGACGCGCTGGCGTACACCCGTCGAGTCTGTGCGGCGATCGGGCGAGCCGACCCGTCCGTCGACGCCGCGGTCGCTGCCCTCGAGGCGGCTCCGTTGTCTCGGACCGGTACCGTCGCCGTGCGGGCGCGAAACGTCCGCAACTCGACGGCGGTTTCGACGACGGCCGCAGAGCGGTCCCTGGGGCGTGTGCTCGTCGGCCGCGGGTTCGACGTCGACCTCGAGACGCCGGACCACGTGTTGCGGGCGCTGTTCGCCGCCGGTCCGCGGGCCGAACACGACGCGGTCGACGGGGCAGACGGGGGGCGGGCGGCGCTGTGTGCGCTCGGCTGGGTCGCCCACGAGCCGTCGCGCGCGTTCGCACCGGACCCGACGGATCGTCCGTTCTTTCAGCCGGGGAGCATGGCGCCCGCAGATGCCCGGGCGTACGTGAACCTCGCCGGAGCCGCCCCCGGACGGACGGTACTCGACCCGATGTGTGGAACCGGCGGCCTCCCGATCGAAGCCGGCCTCGTCGGCGCAGACGCCATCGCGTGTGACGCGCAGGCGAAGATGGTCGCCGGCACACGCGAGAATCTCCGCGCGTGTCTCGACGCGAGCGATCGACCGACTGGCGCGCGGCGAGCGGGCCCAGCGCCGACGTGGCACGTGCTCCGTGGCGACGCGACGGCGCTTCCGGTCGACGACGACGCCGCGGACGGCGTCGTCTTCGACGCGCCGTACGGTCGGCAGTCGAAGGTCGCCCGTCACGAGTTGGCCGACCTCGTCGCCGGCGCGCTCGACGAGAGCGCCAGGGTCGCGTCGCGCGCCGTCGTGGTCGCCGACCGTGATTGGCGCGGACTCGCGCGCGGTGCCGGGTGGGTGGTCGACGCGAGCTTCGACCGACGCGTCCACCGCTCGCTGACCCGTCGGGTCCTCGTGTTGACGCGCGGGTGACCGGCCGCGCTGGCGGCGAACGAGCCGCGGTCTGGGGTCACCGCACCGCGGGCAATGGTTAAGTGAGCGGCGCGAGGTTGGTTCACCATGGTCGGGGACGGCGGCGACGACATGCTCTCGTGGGACGAGTCGGTGTTCCGCGAGGAGGCCGTCTTCGAGATCGACCACGTCCCGGAGACGTTCCGCCACCGCGAGAGCCAACTCGAGAGCCTGAAGTACGCGCTCCGTCCGGCCGTTCGCGGCTCGCGGCCGCTGAACACGGTCGTGCGCGGCCCGCCAGGAACGGGCAAGACGACCGCGATCCAGAAGCTCTTCGGCGAGCTCGCCGCCCGGACCGAGGTGCGGACGGTACGGGTCAACTGCCAGGTGGACTCGACGCGGTACGCCGTCTTCTCACGGCTCTTCGAGGGAATTTTCGAGTACGAGCCGCCCTCCTCCGGGATTTCGTTCAAGAAGCTGTTCAGCCAGATCACCGACCGTCTCGTCGAGGAGGACGAAGTGCTGGTCGTTGCGCTCGACGACGTGAACTACCTGTTTTATGAAAATGAGGCGTCGGACGCGCTCTACTCGTTGCTGCGCGCACACGAGGCACACGCGGGCGCCAAGATCGGCGTCGTCGTCGTCTCGTCGGACCTCGGGCTCGACGTCATCGACGACCTCGACGGCCGCGTGCAGTCGGTGTTCCGCCCCGAAGAGGTGTACTTCCCGGTGTACGACACCCCGGAGATCGTCGACATCCTCCGTGAACGAGCGAGACGCGGCTTTCACGAGGACGTCGTCGACGAGGAGACGCTCGAACGGGTCGCCGCGTTGACCGCAGAGAGCGCCGACCTTCGGGTGGGCATCGACCTGCTTCGGCGGGCGGGGCTCAACGCCGAGATGCGCGCCTCGAAGACGATCGAGACGACAGACGTCGAAGCCGCCTACGACAAGTCAAAACACGTCCACCTCTCGCGGTCGCTCCGCGGCCTCTCGGACACGGAGCGGGCACTCGTCCGGGTGCTCGCCGAGCACGACGGCGAACGTGCCGGGACCGTCTACGACGCCTTCCACGCGGAGACCGACCTCGGGTACACCCGGTACTCGGAGATCGTCAACAAACTCGATCAGCTCGGCGTGATCGACGCCGAGTACGCAGACGTCGAGGGACGGGGGCGATCGCGGGCACTCTCGCTTGCGTACGACGCGGACGCGATCCTCGACCGGCTGGAGTGACAGGCGGGGTGACTCCGCGCCGACGCCTTTTCAATCGCGCCGCACACACAGGGGGCATGAAGTCGAGCGGCGGCAGCGAGGCGATGAAGCGGCGGGCAGGCGAGTCGGCTGCCGAGGCGGTGACCGACGGCGACGTGGTCGGACTCGGGACGGGCTCGACGGCAGCACACGCGATCCGCGCGCTCGGCGAGCGCGTCACCGACGGGCTCTCGATCACCGGCGTCGCGACATCGTTCGCGAGCCGTGAACTCGCGCTCGACGCCGGGATCCCGCTCGTCGACCTCGCGGCGGTCACCAGTCCGGGTGCCGGTGGGATCGACGTCGCCGTCGACGGCGCCGACTGTGTCGCCGGCGGCGACCTGATCAAGGGCGGCGGCGCCGCCCACGCCCGCGAGAAGCTCGTCGACGCGGCCGCAGACCGGTTCCTCGTCGTTGCGGACGCGACGAAGTGTACCGACGTCCTCACACACCCGGTCCCTATCGAGGTGCTCGCGAGCGGCCGCGGGGTCGTCGCCGAGGCGGTCGCGGCTGCGGGCGGCGACGCGACGCTGCGGCGAGCCGAGCGAAAGGACGGACCGGTCGTCACCGACAACGGTCACCTCGTACTCGACTGCGACTTCGGCCCGATAGCGGAGCCGGCTGCACTGGCGCGGACGCTCGCGGAGACGCCCGGGGTCGTCGAACACGGACTGTTCGTCGGGCTCGCAGACGAGCTTCACGTCGGCACCGAGACCGGCGTCAACGTCACGAACCCAGGCCGGGGGTGACCGGACGGGCCACGACCGGACCCGACACGGGAGTCCGAGACGGCCGCAACGCTCCGGGTGAGAGAATAAAACGACAGGGTGAGCGCCTTACAGGTCGCGGGGCTGGACCGTCTTCCGGTCGTTAGCCTCGGCGCGGCGGGCGGCGTCTTCGAGCAGCTCGGTCACTTCGTCGTCCAGCGCATCGTAGAAGTCCGACGCGACGTTCTTGTCCTCCAGCGCTTCCTTGACTGCCGCTTTGACAATGAGGTCTGCCATGCGCTCTCGACTACCCGGCCATAGTTAATAAGCGTTCCTGAATTCTGCCGCGAGGGGGCCCGTGCCGGCAGATCACAGGAGGGGTGGAGGCGGATCGTGGCACGGACTCGTCGGGGACGTGTCGCGACGTCCGTCGGCGCGGACCGACGCGAGACGCGGGGCACACCGGACGACACCGCAGCGCGCAGATCGACGGCTACGAGGCCGTGGGCCGCGAAGGATCGGCCATGCACGCGCCAGACGGCACCGACGAGGAGGAGACGGGACGTGAGCCGACGGGGACGGACGGGACGCCGGCCCGGGAGACGCTCGACGCTCTCGCGGCGGGCGACATCGGCGTCGAGGAGGCAGAGTCACGACTCGCGGGGTACGCGACGACGGCGGCAGGGCGATTCGACGCCGACCGCGACCGGCGGCGCGGGATTCCAGAGGCGGTGCTCGCCGAGGGGAAGCGCCCGATCGAGGCCGCGTCACTGGCGGCGACGGCGCTCGAGACCACCGGCCGAGCGATCGTGACGCGGGCGACGGCCGAGCACGCGGCGGCGATCCGCGAGACCGTCGACGCCGACGCCCCCGACGCGACCGTCGAGCACGACGAGGTGACGCGAACCGTCGTGGTCCACGCGGCGGCGTACGAGCCGCCGTCGCTCGACGTGGGGGTCGCGGTGGTGGCCGCGGGGACGGCTGACGCGCCGGTAGCGGGCGAGGCCGCGGTGGTCGCCCGCGAGGTCGGCGCCGACGTGGACCGGATACGCGACGTCGGCGTGGCGAACCTCGACCGGTTGCTCGACCAGCTCGGGCGAATCCGCGAGGCCGACGTCGTCGTCGTCGCGGCCGGCCGTGAGGGGGCGCTACCGACGGTGGTCGCCGGACTCGTCGCCGCACCCGTGATCGCGGTGCCCGTGGCCTCGGGGTACGGTGAGGGGGGCGACGGCTCCGCGGCGCTCGCCGGCGCGCTCCAGTCGTGTACCGTCCTCACGACGGTGAACGTCGGGGCCGGGTTCGTGGCCGGCGCGCAGGCTGGGCTGATCGCTCGAGCGATCGTGGGTGAGGACGAGTCGTGAGCGACCACCACGTGTACGTGATCGAGTGTGCCGACGGGAGCCTCTACACCGGCTACACGACCGACGTGGAGCGGCGGGTGGCCGAACACGACGCGGGCGAGGGCGCAAAGTACACCCGCGGACGCACGCCGGTGACGCTGCGACACGTCGAGTCGTTCGACTCGCGCTCGGCGGCGCTGTCGCGAGAGCACGCGATCAAGTCACTGTCACGCGCGCAAAAGGAGCGGGTGATAGCAGAGCGTGACCGAGCCGGCACCGACGACTGACCACGGTGCTGGCTCTGGGAGGCGGATACTCTCCGAGCCGCTCACTCGACGAGGCGTTCGATCTCCGTGACGAGGATGCCGCTGGCACCGACCGTCTTCAGCTCGGCTATCGTCGCGAAGACGTCGTCGGCCTCGACGACGGCGTGGACCGCGACCATCCCGTTGCCGTGTTCGTCGGCCTCGACGTCCATCACGGTCGGGCCGCCGAGTCCGGGGATCACAGCTCGTACCTCCTCGAGGCGTGCTTTCGGCGCGTTCATCATGAGGTACCGTCGTCCGTCCGCCGCGAGCACCGACTCGAAGGCGGTTCGGACCTGCTCGACTTTCGGGTCGGTCGTGACGTCCGGGTGGGCGAACAGCCGCACCGACGAGTCGAGCACCTCGTCGACGACCGCGAGCCGGTTCACCTGGAGGGTCGTCCCCGTCGAGGTGATGTCGACGATGGCGTCGGCCATGTCGACGTGCGGCGTCAGCTCCGTCGCACCGGTGACCGTGACGACGTCGGCGTCGACGCCGACTCGGTCCAGGTAGTCGCGCGTGACGGTCGGGAACTCGGTGGCGACGGTCGCGCCCGCGAGGTCGGCCGGAGTCGTCACCGCGTCGCCCTCGGGGGCCGCGAGCACGAGTCGGCAGGAGCCGTACTCGAGGTCGAGCAGGTCGACGAGGTCGCTCTCGTCTGCCGCGGCCGCCGTGGGCGCGACGCCACCGGACTCCGCGGCCTGGTCGAGGCCGGTGACGCCGAGGTCGGCCGCCCCGTCGCGGACGTACTCCGGGATGTCGGCCGCTCGCGCGAAGAGGATCGTCACGTCGGGATCGACCGTGTCGGCGTACAGCTGGCGGTCGGCGGTTTCCTCGACGTGGAGCCCTGCACGCTCGAGTAGTGAGACAGTCGGGTCGTGCAGGCGGCCCTTGTTGGGGACGGCGATGCGCATAGTCGGGGAGTCGCAGGGGGACGTGGAAACGCTTTCGTCCGGGAACGGGGAGACGCGAGGGACAGGGAGACGCGAGGGACGGGGAAACGCGGGAACGGGGAGACGAGGTCCACCGAGTGGTGCGGTGGCGCGTGCCGGAGAGCGGCCGACTGGCCGCGAACCGCACGCGCGAGGGAGTCGGTCGCCGAGCGAAGCGACGGCGACCGACGAGGCTGGGGAGGCGTGAGGTGCTGTGCGGAGCGGGGCGGGGCGGGACTCAAAGGGGCAGCCGCGAGGCGGCCAGACGCTCGCTGCGTCCTCGTCGCTCGTTCCACTCGCTTCTCGGTGCTTACGTCGCCTCTGGCCGCCTCGCGGCTGGGGCTTTGGAGATGTCCGCCGCCGATCTACAGTCGATCATTTATCACCGAGTCGCCGGTCGGGTCGAACGTTCTTTCGACCACCCAGTACGCGACGGGGAGACAACTGCCGAACGCGACCGGCCAGACGGTCAACTGTGAGGCCGGATCGGGCGGCGAGACGAGGCTCCCGACGACCAGCCCCACGAGGCCGGCGACGACGACGATAGCGGTGGCTCGCTCCCACCGTGACGGCGGGAGCGCTCGGGGCGCCACCACAGCAGGTAGCAGGCCAGTACGATCCCCGAGACCGGAGCGAGCACGCCCCAGAGTCCCAGATGGTCGCTTCCGCGGGCGTGTGCGTCGAAGGTGACCCACGCGCCGACCCGCGACCCAGACGAACAGGACGAGGGCCGCGCCGAACGCGACGGCCGGTGTGAGGAGGGACACGGATCTGCGTGCAGTCCGATCAGCAATCGGTCTTCCCCCACATGGAAACGCCCGCTTGGGACCGTTTTCGTCGCCGCCAGCCACGTAGCCGCGCCCCTCAAGTGCCTCGCCGCCCAACGACGCGTATCGTGAGCGACGCCGACTCCCCCCTCTCTGAGGACCGTCCGACCGTCGACCGCTCGCTTCGGGTCGACGCCCCCTTCGAGCCGGCCGGCGACCAGCCGGCGGCGATCGACGAACTCGTCACGGGATTCGAGTCGGGCGCCGACGAACAAACCTTGCTCGGCGTCACCGGCTCCGGGAAGACGAACACCGTCTCGTGGGTCGCCGAGGCGCTCGACCAGCCGACCCTCGTGCTCGCCCACAACAAGACGCTCGCCGCCCAGCTATACGAGGAGTTCCGAGAGCTGTTCCCGGACAACGCCGTCGAGTACTTCGTCTCCTACTACGACTACTACCAGCCGGAGGCGTACGTCGAACAGACGGACACGTTCATCGACAAGGAGATGTCGATCAACGAGGAGATAGACCGACTGCGTCACTCCGCGACCCGCTCGCTTCTCACCCGCGACGACGTGATCGTCGTCGCCTCCGTCTCTGCGATCTACGGGCTCGGCGACCCGGGGAACTACAGAGAGATGGCGCTCGAACTTGCGGTCGGCGACCAGGTGGGTCGTGAGGCGCTGCTCGCTCACCTCGTCGACCTGAACTACGAGCGCAACGACGTTGACTTCGCCCAGGGGACCTTCCGCGTCCGCGGGGACACCGTCGAGATCTACCCGATGTACGGCCGGTACGCGGTGCGCGTCGAGCTGTGGGGCGAGGAGATCGACCGGATGCGCAAGGTCGACCCGATGAAAGGCGAGGTCGTAAGCGAGGAGCCGGCGGTCATGGTCCACCCCGCAGAACACTACTCGATCCCCGACGAGCAGCTGGAGCAGGCGATAGCGGAGATCGAGACGCTGATGGACGAACGCGTGCGGTACTTCGAGCGGCAGGGCGACCTCGTCGCCGCACAACGGATAGAAGAGCGCACCACCTTCGACGTCGAGATGCTGCGCGAGGCTGGGTACTGCTCGGGGATCGAGAACTACTCCGTCCACATGGACGACCGCGACCCGGGTGACGCGCCGTACACGCTGCTCGATTACTTCCCCGACGACTTCCTCACCGTGATCGACGAGTCACACCAGACGCTCCCGCAGATCCGCGGGCAGTTCGCCGGCGACAAGTCTCGGAAGGACTCGCTCGTCGAGAACGGCTTCCGGCTGCCGACCGCCTACGACAACCGCCCGCTCACCTTCGAGGAGTTCGAAGCGAAGACCGACCGAACGCTGTACGTCTCGGCGACGCCCGGCGAGTACGAGCGCGAGCAGTCGGCGAACGTCGTCGAACAGATCGTCCGGCCGACACACCTCGTCGACCCGAAGGTTGAGGTCACCGAGGCGACCGGTCAGGTCGACGACCTCCTCGACCGGGCAGCCGAGCGGATCGAGCGCGACGAGCGTGTCCTCGTCACCACGCTCACGAAGCGAATGGCAGAAGACCTCACCGAGTACTTCGAGGAGGCCGGCGTCGACGTCGCGTACATGCACGACGAGACCGACACCTTAGAGCGCCACGAGATCATCCGCGACCTCCGGCTCGGGACCATCGACGTCCTCGTCGGGATCAACCTCCTTCGGGAGGGACTCGACATCCCGGAGGTGAGCCTCGTCGCGATCCTCGACGCCGACCAGGAGGGGTTCCTCCGCTCGACGACGACGCTCGTCCAGACGATGGGGCGGGCCGCCCGCAACGTCAACGGCGAGGTCGTGTTGTACGCCGACCGCGTGACCGACTCGATGCAGGCGGCGATAGACGAGACCCAGCGGCGGCGGGCGATCCAGCTCGAGTACAACGACGAGCACGGCCACGAGGCGACGACGATCGACAAGCCGGTCGGCGAGACGAACCTGCCAGGCTCGAAGACCGACACCTCGTCGGTGCGCGTCGACGATGTCGAGAGCGAAGCCGAGGCGAGCGCGCAGATCGAGACGCTCGAAGACCGGATGAACGAGGCCGCGAGCAACCTCGAGTTCGAGCTCGCCGCCGACATCCGTGACCGGATTCGGGAGCTCCGTCAGACGTTCGAACTCGAGGCGGACGACGGCGTCCCCGCGCCCATCGGCGAGGAGTGAGCACGGCGGCCGCGAGCGAGCGCCGGAGCTCCAACGTGGGTCCGATTCGACCACAACCGCGTCGTGTCGAGTGCGTCACAGCCACCGTTCATCGACCAGGGCGCTCGCTCTCCGTTTCCAACTCCACGTCGCGGTCCGCCTCGCGCTCGAGTTCGTCGCCGTCGGCATCGGGGACGGCCGCATCTGTGACGGCCGCCTCGTCGTCGCCGACCGTCTCGAGCTCCTCGAGCATCTCGTCGATGTCGTCGAGACCGAGCATGGCGCGGGTGTCGTCGTCGAACTCGAGCCCCTCGAGTCCCTCCATCTGTTGGGCGTCCGAGCCCGAGAGACCCTTTCCGTAGCGACCCACGAGGCTGGTGAGCTCTTGTGGCACGACGAACGTGGTCGAGTCGCCCTGACCGATCTCTGCGAGCGTCTCCATCCCCCGCTCGATGATGGCTCGCTCGCCCATCGACTCGGCAGAACGTGCGCGTAACACCGTCGAGATGGCGTCGCCCTGTGCTTCGAGGATCTGGCTTTGTTTTTCGCCCTGCGCGCGGATGATGTTCGATTGTTTGTCACCCTCCGCCTGCTCGACCGCCGAGCGTCGTTCACCCTGCGCCTCGAGGATCATCGCGCGACGACGACGCTCCGCCGACGTCTGTTGTTCCATCGCGCGCTTGACGTCGGTAGAGGGGCTCACCTCGCGGACCTCGACGCCTTCGACGCGGATCCCCCACTCGTCGGTCGGCTCGTCGAGTTCCTCGTTGATCCGGTCGTTGATCTGCTCGCGCCGCGAGAGCGTGTCGTCGAGCTCCATGTCGCCGAGGACGGCCCGGAGCGTCGTCTGTGCGAGATTCGAGGTCGCTTTCTTGTAGTCGTCGACCTCGAGGAAGGCACGCGTGGCGTCCATCACCTTGATGTAGACGACCGCGTCGGCGGTCACCGGCGAGTTGTCCCGAGTGATCGCCTCCTGTCGCGGCACGTCGAGCGTCTGTGTCCGCATGTCGAACGCGTACGTCCGCGAGACGAACGGCGGGATCAGGTGGACGCCCGGTGACAACAGCGTTCGGTACTCGCCGAAGACGGTGAGCGCCTCCTTCTCGTAGGCGTCGACGACCTCGACCGCGCTGGCGACGGTGACGAGCGCGAGGAGGATCGCGAGCACGCCGACGCCGAAGACGAGGCTCTGACGCAACACGGCGACGCCGATGACGGCGGCAGCGGCGACCGCCGTGTACTGCCAGACGCTGTCGGGGACCGCCCCGAGCAGCGCGGAGAGCGTCGGCGGTTCGCCCGGAGACCCGTTCGTTCCCATACGCACTGGTGGGGGTCGACGCTGTTAACGCTTCGCACGAGGCGCGCGTGAAGGGGCGAAACGCGGGGTCGGGTCGTCTCGCGACGACCGTCGTCGGGTCGGCTCAGGCGGTCGCGTACGTGTTCGTCCGGGTCGCCAACACCAGCGCGGCCGCCGGGAGGAACACGAACGCGGTCACGAGCGCGAACGTCATCGCGAGTGCGACCGCGATGCCGAAGTTCGCGAGCACCGGGAACTGTGAGATCCCGAGCGCGCCGAACCCGAACAGCGTGGTCGCACCGGAGCCGACCACCGGACGCGACTTCCGTACCATCGCCTCGCGCATCGCCTCGGTCGGCGTCGACCCGTGGGTGAACAGCTCCTCTTTGAACCGCTCGTGGACGTGGATCCCGTAGGTGATCCCGGCCCCGAGTGCGATCGATCCGGTCGCGACGGTGAGCGGATTCCACGGGATCTCGAGGGCGTACATCGCCATCGAGATCAGCATGACCGCGCTGATCGCGACGCTGACGACGAGCAACACGGACTCACGCAGCGACCGAAGCGCCAACGCGAGGAAGATCGTCGCCATCCCGAAGCTCAACACCGTCATCGGGTCGCGCCCGGACGTCACGTTCTCGATGACGTTCCGGTTGACGACCGGCTTGCCGGTCACCGCCGTCCGCTCGGTCGAGAGGTGTTTGTCGGCGATGGCCTCGGTGTCGTCGATCAGGTGTCGAACCTCCTCGCCCTCGATGTCGGCGACGAAGAGCTGGATGATGAACCGGTCCGGCGTCTCCTCGCGACTCCCGATCGGCATGAGCTCGGAGGCGGCTTGCTGTTCGGCGAGACCGATCACGCGTGCCCGACTCTCCGGAATCTCCCCGTCGTTCGCCATCTCGACGGCGGTCACCGGACTCATCGCCGCGTTCACGTCCGGATGGTCCTCGATCTCGGTCTCGAACGCCGAGGCGCGCTCGAACGTCGTCGGCGAGTAGGCGTCTTTGCCCTCGACGACGAGGTACATCACGCTCGGGCTCTCTGCTGTGTCCTCGAGGCTCTCGAGGTCGTCGCGTTGTTCGATGTCCGGCCAGTAGTCGAGCATCTCCTGGGTGGTCGGCACGTCGTGATAGACGGTCGCGCCCCCGCCGATGGCCCCGACCATCAACAACAGCACCAACAACGGCGCGGCGGCGATACCGCCCGAGAGCGCGCCGATAAAGCGCTCGAAGGCGGGGTCGTCGCTGCCGACGACGCCAGTAGAGGACTCGTCTGAATCAGATCGGTCACCGCCGCTGGCCGAGGGTTCGGGGAGCGGTCCGTCGCCACCGCCGCCGTCTGCCGACGGTGGGTCGAGCGGAGCTGGGCCGTCCGGTGACGAGCCGTCGATCGGTTCGTCGCCGTCGCGTGACCGGTCGTCGTCAGTCGGCTCGCCGCCGTCGGTGGCTGCGGTCGGCGCGTCGGCGGGGGCATCACCCGAATCGGTCACCAGCTCGTACTCGTCGTCGTCGAAGTGAACCAACAACGCGACGAGCAGCGTGAGCGACAGCGCGGTCGCCGCTATCACGCCGAAGGCCGCGGTCGCTCCCAGCTGACGGGTCGGGGGCACAGCAGAGACCAACAGCGCACCGAGGCCGATAGACGTCGTCGCCATCGCAAGAAGCAGCGTGTTGCCGGTGGTGCGGGCGGCCGCGCCCGCGGCGTCGACCGGCTCGCGCCCCTTCTCGCGTTCTTCGATGTAGCGGGTGTGTAACTGGAGGCTGAAGTCGATCCCCAACCCCAACGCGATCGGCAACACCCCGAGCATGATGGCGTTGAAGTTGAACCCCACGACGCCCATCATCCCGAGCATGTACACGAGCGAGACCATCGCGGTCCCGACGGGTATGAGCACCTTCCACGTGCGGTAAAGCCGGCCGCGCATCACGAGGAAGACGACGGTGAAGATGATCGCGAACGCGACGGCGAACAGCTGGATCATCTCCGGAAGCATCAGGCCGAACGCGGCGTTCTCGAAGACGGGCGCGCCGGTGACCGTGACGTCGACGTTCGGCGGCACGCGGACGTGGTCGGTCGCGTCCGCGACCTCCCCCGTGACGTAGCCCGCGGCGGTCCCCGGAAGGAAGCCGAAGTACTGGTCTTCGGAGTCGGGAACGTCGACCTCACCGTAGGTCGCCACGATGAGCGCCGTCTCGCGGTCGGGGTTGACGTTACTGACGAGCGCGGCGGCACTCGGGTCCATCGTCTCGACGCGGCGGATCGACGCGCGCACCTCGCGTTCGGTCGACGGGATCTCACCGCCGTTCCCCCGACGAACCACGTCCGCGAGGCTGGTGACGCTCGTGAACTCGTCTGCGGCGGCGTATCGCCTGTCGAGCCGGTCGATCGTCCGGATCGTCTCCGGCTCGTAGAGGTGGTCGGTCTCGACCATCACGAAGACGTTGTTGCCGAGGTCGAACGCGTCCTCGCCTTTGACCTCCTGCCAGTCCTGGTTCGTCTGGGAGCTGTCGTCGATGTACAGCTCCATCCCCAGGCTCATCTGGACCGACGCGCCCGCGATGACGAGCGAGACGAGCACGAGGGCGGCCACGACGGCGAAGACGGTCCGGCGATTCTCGGCGGAGAATCGGCCGACCTGCTCGAGACGGTCGCGGAGTGGGTGGGTTTCGTCGTCGGTCATGCGTCAGTGGTGGTGCGGTGAGTGGTCTGTGGGTGATGCTCGGTGGACCGTGCGGTGGAAGCGCTGGATGGCGTCACGGGCTTACGCGTTCCACGGGAAGCCACCGCCGCGGCGTCGAACGTAGACGGTCGCGCCGACGCCGACGAGTCCGAGGCCGACGAACGGGAGCACGGAGAGGATGCCGCCACCGCTCCCGTCCTGGACGCGGATCGGGAGCTGGTAGGCCTCAGACAGCATCGACTTGCCGCGCTCGTCCTCGTACGCGAAGTCGATGCTCGCCGCGTACGTCTTGGGGTTGGCGTCCGCGGTCGTCGTGAGTTCGAACGTCATCGTCGCCGACTCACCTGGCTCTAATGACGCGACGTAGCCGTCGTCGTCGCTGTCGAGCGGGTCACTCGTACCGAGGCTCGCCTCGATGTCGGTGAGCGTCTGGTTGCGGTTGTTGGTGACCTCGACTTCGATCAGCCGGGTGGAGTCGACCCCGATGGTCGGGTCGGTGACGGAGACGGTGAAGTCGTCACGCCGTGGCGCGATCGGCGTCACGAGCGAGACGTCCTCGTCGCGGCGCTGTTCGTCGGCGTCGGTCCGGTACTGGACGACCATGTCGAGTGACTTCTCGACGGCCTCACCGTCGGCGTTCACCGCGACCGGGAGCCGGACGGTCGACGACTCGCCCGCCTCAAGCGTCCCCGCGGAGACGGACCCCTCGAGCGGCCGCAGCGTCGGGTACTCGCGAGCGAAGTCGAGTGCGACGTCGTTCGCGGTCCACGGACCGTCGTTCGTGACGCGGACCACCACGTCGCCTTCCGTGTCGACGCGAAGGCTGCTCTCGACCAACTCGAGTGCGAAGTCCTGTTCTGCGGCCGGCTCGATGCCGACGGAGAGGTCGGTGTCACGGTCGTTTATTCCCTGCGGATCGGTGTACCGCACCGAGCCGTCGAGTTCGTACTGGCGAACCGGCGCGTCGGGCTTGACGACCGCCTCGTAGGTGACGTCGGCGGTCTCACCGGGCGCCAGCCGGTCGATGCGGGCGACGTCGCTCTGTTGGCCGTCGAAGCCGACCATCGAGCTCTGCGAGGTGAGCGACACCGCGAGGTTCCGTGCGGGCTCCCCGCCGACGTTCTCGACGGTCACCGCGAACGGTCCGGACTCACCGACCTGCAGTTGGCTGTCGTCGGCCGTGGTGAGCCGGAACTGAGGCGCGTCGTCGATCTCGACGTCGACGGTGTCGGTCACGGTGTAGGTCCGTTCGTTCTCACCGGTGTCGGCGCGGCGGAACGAGGTGTACGAGTACGTCATCTCCACGTCGACCTCGTAGGTGCCGGGTGCGGCGTCTTCGGGGACGTCGACGGCGAACGGCACCGACCGCGGCTGGCTCTCGGTGATCGAGCCGACGGAGTGTTCTGCGGTCTCGACGGTCAACGGCGCGTCGGCCGCGTCGAGTTCGACGACGACGTTTCGTGCGGTCGTCACCCGAGCGCGTTCCGGCGGTGAATCGTACCGTGTCGTCGCGTCGTTCGCGATCTGAATCGTCAGCGTCGACGCGGTGCCCGGCGTGAGCGTCGGGTCGGGCGCGTACGCCTCGAGGTCCGGGTCGCCGCCGCTCGCCGACTGGGCTCCTGCGACGCCGAGGGTCGCTGCCATTCCTGCGGTGAGGAGGAGCGCGACCATGGCGAGCGTCGCTACGGTTCGCGTCGTTGGTCCCTGCGGGGTCGCCGCCGGGTCAGGTGAGCGTGAGTTCTCGTCCATAGTATATCGTGCTGTGTACAATACTACGTCCGTATGCTGATATAGTTGTTGATCCGTTCCGCGAGCAGTAGCGCCTACAGATGCGATTTGTGCCGATCTGAGCGTCGGCCTGGGCGGGGCGGCGGCGGATTGGTCGTGGACGTATTGTTCACAACAGAATGAGCCCGCCTCGGCCACTGGTCGAGGGTGCCACCGGGACGCGACCCGACGCTCCGAGCTACCGGCAGTTCCTGTACGGGTCGGTTCGGTTTAGCCGGTGGCGACCGGAGCGGTGGGTATGCCAACAGACGACGGTTCGACCGGGCCAGCCGACGAGTCGACCGGGCAGTCGTTCCGCACGCGAAGCGTCCACGCCGGAACGGACCCCGACCCGGCGACCGGCGCGCGGGCGACGCCCATCTACCAGACGACCGCCTACGAGTTCGAGGACGCCGACCACGCCGCACGGCTGTTCGCGCTCGAGGAGGCAGGGAACGTCTACTCGCGGATCATGAACCCGACCAACGCGGCACTCGAGGCGCGGCTCGCCTCGCTCGAGGGCGGCGTCGCCGCGGTCGCCACCGCCTCGGGAATGTCGTCGCTCGACCTCGCGACGTTCCTGCTCGCGTCCGCCGGCGACAACATCGTCAGCTCCTCGGCGCTGTACGGCGGCACCTACACCTACTTCACCCACTCCGTCGAGCGCCGCGGGGTCACCACGCGGTTCGTCGACACGCTCGACTACGAGGGATACGCCGACGCCATCGACGAGCACACCGCGTACGTCCACCTCGAGACGATCGGGAACCCCGCGCTCGTCACCCCCGACATCGAGCGCGTCGCCGAGATCGCCCACGACCACGGGGTGCCGCTCTTCGTCGACAACACGTTCGCGACGCCCGCGCTCTGCCGGCCGTTAGAACACGGTGCCGACCTCGTCTGGGAGTCGACGACGAAGTGGCTCACCGGCAACGGCACCACGGTCGGCGGCGCGCTCGTCGACGGGGGGTCGTTCCCGTGGGGTGAGTACCCCGAGAAGTTCCCCGAGATCGCGACGGACAACCCCGCCTACCACGGCGTGAACTTCGTCGAGGCGTTCGGCGACGCGGCGTTCGCCTACGCGGCCGTCACCCGCGGCCTGCGCGACCTCGGCAACCAGCAGGCCCCGTTCGACGCGTGGAACACGCTCCAACAGGTCGAGTCGCTCCCGTTGCGGATGGAGCGCCACTGTGAGAACGCCGGGATCGTCGCGGAGTACCTCGCTGACCACGACGACGTCGCCTGGGTGACGTACCCCGGTCTCGAAGCCCACGAGACGCACGCGGAAGCCACCGAGTACCTCGAGGGGGGCTACGGCGGGATGATCGCGTTCGGGCTCGAGGCCGGCTACGAGGCCGCGAAAGCGACCGTCGAGAACGCCGACCTCGCCTCGCTCGTCGCGAACGTCGGGGACGCCAAGACGCTCGTCATCCATCCGGCCTCGACGACGCACCAGCAGCTGACCGACGCCGAGCGCGAGGCCGCCGGCGTCACCGGCGACATGGTTCGACTCTCTGTCGGCATCGAAGACCCCGCCGACATCGTCGCCGACCTCGAGGCGGCGATCGAAGCGGCGACCGCGTGATCGAAGCGGCGACCGCGTGATCGCGGCCGGCGTCCCGCTCACGCCGGCGTGATCCGGAGGATTGGGGCGTCGTCGGCGTCGACCGCGGCGTAGAAGAACCCCGTCTCCGGCTCCTCGGCGACGGTCCGAATGCGCTGGTCGCGGCCGGTGAGGAGCCGCTCGACGCCCGTCACCGCCTCCCCGTCGAGCGATAGGTGAGCGATCGACCGCGAGGCGAGTCCGCCGACGAAGAGGTCACCGCGCCACTCGGGAAACGCCTCGCCGGCGTAGATCGTCATCCCGCCCGGAGGGAATCCACCGCTGCCACACGGCCAAGAGTGAATCGGCGCGACGACGTCCGAGCGGTCCTCGTGGGCGACCCCGATGGGCTCACCCTCGCCGTAGGTGCAGCCGTCGTCGGCGACCGGCCACCCGTAGTTCGCGCCCGGCTCGAGCACGTTGATCTCGTCGCCGTCCTGCTCGCCGTACTCGCTCTCGAAGAGCGCTCCGGTCTCCGGATGGACGGTGAGTCCCTGCGGATTGCGGTGACCGTAGCTGTAGATCGCGTCGCTTGCGGCCGGCTCGTCGACGAACGGATTGTCGTCGGGGATCGACCCATCCGCTTCGAGTCGGAGGACCACACCGAGTTCGGAGTCGAGCCGCTGAGCGACGTGGTCCGGGCCGAAGTTCTTGAACTGTCTGTCGCCGACGGTCACGTACAGCCGGTCGTCGGCGTCGAACGCGAGCCGCGAGCCGTAGTGGCCCGTCGAGTCGACGAACGGCGTCGCGGCGTGGAGGACGTCGAACCCCTCGAGGCGGGCGGCCTCACGGTCGAGTCGAGCGCGCCCGACGTGGGTCGTCGTCGCCCCGGCGTCGTTCGCGGCCGCGTACGTGAGGTAGACGAGGTCGGTCTCGGCGAACGCCGGGCCGAGCGCGACGTCGAGGAGCCCGCCCTGCCCGCGGGCGTCGACGGTCGGGACGCCGTCGATCGGCTGGACCGCGCCGGTCGAGCGGTCGAGCAGCGACAGTTCGCCCGGGCGCTCGGTTACGAGCACGCCGTCGTCCGGAAGGAACGCGAGGCTCCACGGGTGTGTGAAGCCCTCGGCGACGGGCTCGACGCGCAGGTCGGCGGCCGCGTCGGCCGGCGTATCGGGCGCATCGCTCGAACTCCGGCCCGCACAGCCCGCGAGCACTCCGGTCCCGGCGAGTCCAGCGGCCGTGAGGAATCGGCGTCGGTGCATGGACGGGTGTTTGCGTAGCGGGCGTATCAACGGTGCGGCTGGACGGCACCGGGGGCGGCCGAGCGGCAAGCCACGATCACAGGTCGGCGCGGTCGAACGCCCACAACCCCGCGAGCGGCGGCGCGAGCGCCCAGAAGACGAGCATCGACACCGCAGACACCTGTCTGTCGACCGCGTCGCCGGTGAAGAGTTGGTCCGCGAGGAACCCGTTCGCCAACACCTCGACGCCCGTCGTCGGGTTGGCGACGTCGAGGAACGACCGGACCGAGCTGACAGTGACCGGCAGCGTCTCGATCGGTCCCTGGAACGCGCCGAGTACGCGTCCGGTAAAAAAGCCCCAGAGGAGCACGAAGGCGACGTAGATGCCGATGCCGGCGATGAGCGCCCGCTGGCGGGTCGCGAGCGCCGCCGAACAACCGACGGCGATGGAGACGAAGACGGCGCCGAGCACCGCCGCGAAGACGGTGTACCCGAGGAACGACCCGGCGTTGAACGGCACCGGCGTCGCGACGAGCACCGTCGCCGGCAGGAGGAAGCCGGCGAACACCGCGAGGACGAGCGCGGCGCTCCGACCGAGCACCTTCCCGAAGACGACGTCGGCGCGCGAGTGCGGCAGCGAGAGCAGCAGCTTCAACGAACCGGACTCACGCTCGCCGCTCACCGCGTTGTAGCCGACGACGACGCCCACGAGCGGGACGAGTCCGGTGACGAGGACGGGCCCGACGAACGCGCTCAACAGCAGCTCGGTGGCGAACTGGCCGGCCGCCCCCTGCGGTCGCACGACGTACGCGAACAACGCCACGAGCAACGAGAACAACCCGACCAGCGCGACCATCCCGCGCGACCGGACGGTGTCGTGGAAGTCCTTGCGCGCCACTGCGCGGAGGCTCATTCGCTCACCTCCGGGGATCCGGCCGTCGTAGCAGACGCATCGGGGCCGGACCCGGGCGTCTCGCCCTCTGTGTACGCCAGAAAGAGGTCCTCGAGTGAGGCCTCGCGCGTGTGGAAGTCTTCGACGCGCGCGCCGGCCGCCTCGACCGCGTCGATGACGGCAGTCTTCTGTGCGGGCGCACAGTTCACCGTGAGCGTCGCGTCGGCCGCACTCACGTGTGAGACGCCCTCGACCCCGCTGACGGCCGTCTGTACCGCGTCGGTCACCGCGTCGACGGTGACCTCGAGCGTCGCCTCGTCGCCGACCGTCTCGCGAAGCCCCTCGATCGAGTCCTCGGCGACGAGCTCGCCGGCGCGGAGGATGCCGACGCGGTCACAGACGGCTTCGACCTGCCCCAACACGTGCGAGGAGAAGAAGACGGTCGCCCCGCGTTCGGCCTCCGCGGTCACGATCTCGCGCATGCGCACGACGCCCGCCGGGTCGAGCCCCGCTGAGGGCTCGTCGAGGATGAGGAGGTCCGGCTCGCCGACGAGCGCCATCGCCAGGGCGAGCCGCTGGCGCATCCCCTTCGAGTAGTCGCCGGCGGCGCGGTCGGCCGCGTCCGCCAGACCGACCCGCTCGAGGACGGCGTCGACGTCCGCGTCGACGGCCTTCGAGTCGGCCGCAAACTGGACGTGCCGGCGGCCAGAGAGCCGGCCGTACACCGAGAAGCCGTCGGGGAGGACGCCGGTGTCCCGGCGGATCGCCACGCTCTCCGTGGCGGGGTCACGGCCGAGGACGCGCACCGTCCCCGCGGTCGGCCGGACCAGGTCGAGGACGACGTCGATGGTGGTCGACTTGCCCGCGCCGTTCGGGCCGAGAAACCCGTACACCTCGCCCGTCTCGACGGTGAGGTCGAGGTCGCGAACGGCCGTGACGCCGGGGAACTCCTTGCGCACGCCGCGCAGCTCGATGGCGGTCATACCCCCGACTTCCGCGGCTTCCAATAAAGGGTTGTGGCTCGCTCGACGGTGACGGCTCCAGTTCACTCCGTCGGCGGCCAGGCGATGTCGTGGTCGGCGAGGAACTCGGCGAACGCCTCCTCGTCGAGCACCGGGACGGACTCGGCGTCGGCGTCCTGTCGTTTCGACCGACCCGGATTCTCCCCGGCGATAAGGTAGTCTGTGTTGCCGGAGACGCTCGAGGTCGCGTTCGCGCCGTGCGCTTCGACCAGCGACTGCGCCTCGTTCCGCGTCGTCGACAGCGACCCGGTGAAGACGAACGTCAGCCCGTCGAGTGCGTCGCCACCCTCGGTCTCGACCGGCTGCGGCTCCACCCCGCGCTCGCGAAGCCGGTCTATCGCCGCGCGATTCTCCTCGGCGTCGAGGAACGACCGGATCGACGCCGCGACGGTCGGTCCGACGTCGTCGACGGCCTGAAGCGTCTCCTCGTCGGCCGCGAGAAGAGTGTCGAGGTCGCCGAACGCGCGGGCGAGCGCGTCGGCCGTGGTCGGACCGACCTCGGGGATGCCGAGGCCAGCGAGGAATCGGTCGAGCGGCGGCGCTCGGCTTTCCTCGAGTGAGTCAATCAGGTTCTGTGCGCTGGTCTCACCCCACCCGTCGAGCGCGGCGAGGTCCGCGACGGAGAGGTCGTACAGGTCCGGGAGCGACTCGACGAGTCCCTCCGCACGAAGCGTCTCGACCCGTTCTGAGCCGAGTCCCTCGATGTCGAGGGCGTCGCGGCGAGCCCAGTGTTCGACCGCCCGCTCCAGCTGGGCGGGGCAGCCGAGCCCGCCCGAGCAGAACGCGAGCGGCCCCTCGCGCTCGACCGGCGCGCCACAGACCGGACACGCCTCGGGGAAGTCGTAGCTTCCCTCGCTTCGATGCTCGACGACCTCCGGGACGTACGGGATCACGTCGCCCGCGCGGTAGACGCGGACGCGGTCGCCGACGTCGACGCCGAGCGCCTCGATCTCGGCCGGGTTGTGCAGCGAGACGCGCGAGACCGTGACGCCGCCGACGGCGACCGGGTCGAGCTCGGCGACGGGGGTGAGCCGGCCCGTGCGCCCGACCTGGACGGTGATGGCCTCGACGGTCGTCGTCTCGGTGCGCGGCGGGAACTTGTACGCGAACGCCCAGCGCGGAGCCCGCGCGGTGGCGCCGAGCGCCGCACAGGTCTCCCGGTCGTTCAGTTTGATCACGACGCCGTCGATGCCGTACGAGAGCCCGTCACGGTCCGCGAGCGTTCGGTCACGATAGTCGATCGCGGCGGCGATGTCGTCGACGAGCTCGACCCGGTCGGTCCGTGGCAGGCCGAATCGGTCGAACGCCGCGAGTTGGTCCCAGTTGGTGTCGGGGCGGTCGGGGCCGTCTGCGCCGGCGTCCCACGCGAGCACGTCGAAGAAGAACGCGTCGAGCGGGCGTTCGGCGACGACGGACGGGTCGAGCTGGCGGAGGGTTCCCGCCGCGGCGTTTCGGGGGTTCGCGAACGGCTCCTCGCCGCGTTCACGACGGGTTCGGTTGTACGCCTCGAACGCCTCGTGGGGCATGTACACCTCGCCGCGGACGACCAACTGCGCCGGGGGATCGCCTCTGAGCTGGCCGGGGATCGCTCGAATCGTCCGTACCTGTTCTGTGACGTCGTCGCCCACCTCGCCGTCGCCGCGGGTCGCCGCGCGGACGTACTCGCCGTCCTCGTACACCACCTCGATCGAGAGCCCGTCGAACTTCGGCTCACAGACGTACTGGCGGTCGTCGGGGTCGAAGCCGGCGTCGGCGAGGCCGTCACGGACCCGCTCGTCGAACGCCCGGACCGCGTCGGCGTCCTTCGCGCTGTCGATAGAGCGCATCGGCGCGACGTGTTCGACCGACACCAGCTCGTCGACCGGGGTGCCCCCGACCTGGCGGGTGGGCGACCGCTCCGTCGGCACGTCGAAGGCGTCTTCGAGCTCGCGGAGGCGGTCGAAGAGCCGGTCGTACGCCTCGTCGCTCACCAGCGGGTCCGCTTCGACGTAGTACCGGGTGTCGTGTTCGCGGATCGCCGCCCGGAGCTGTCGCGCCTGCCACGTCGCGTCGGTCTCTGACAGCGACTCGATGGGATCGAACGACGGGAGTGGCTCCTCGACGTAGGGGTTGTGCTCCGGGTCGGCGTGCCGCGTCGACGAGCGCGTCATCGACACAGCGTAGGGCGTGCAGCCGATTAAAATCGTCCGACGTTCGGCCGCCGGCGGGCGACGCCGTGGCGTCCGACGTGTCGTGTGGTTTAATTCGGCTGCGCGTGAGGTACCGGCAATGAGCCGGGTTCGGGTGCTGAGCTACAACGTCCGCTACGACAATCGACACGACGTCCACGACGCCTGGCACGAGCGGCGAGAGGGGGTGACCGACGTGGTCCGGTTCCACCGGCCGGACGTCGTGGCGTTCCAGGAGGTGTTGCCGAACCAGCGGCGTGACCTCCGCGAGCGCCTCTCGGCGTACACCCTCGTCGGGCGGGGGAGAGAGCCGGGCGACGAGGGAGAGAGCTGTCCGATCGGGGTGCGAGCCGACCGCTGGGCGGTCGCCGACCACGGGACGTTCTGGCTCTCGCCGACACCGGACGAGCCGTCGGCCGGGTGGGACGCTGCTCATCCGCGGATCGCCACCTGGGCACGGGTTCGGCCGGCAGCTGGGGACGCGGCGGACGACGGTGCGTCGTTCCTCGTCGCCAACACGCATTTCGACCACGTTAGCGCACGCGCACGCGTCGAGTCTGCACGGTTGCTCGACAGCCGAGTGCCGTCTCTCGCGGCCGACGACGGAGCGGACGTGGCTGACACAGAAGAGACGCCGCCGGTCGTCCTCGTCGGTGACCTCAACTGCACGCCGGGGTCGGAGCCGCACGCGGTCCTGACCGACGGAGGACTGCGAGACGCGGCCGCCGCCGCGACCGTTCGCCACGGCCCGCGGACCAGCCTGACCGACTACGCCGGGCTGATCGAGAACCGCCGGATCGACCACGCGCTCGTCTCGCCGGCCGTCGACGTCGAGGCCTTCGGAACGCTCGCCGACCGTGACGACCGGGGGCGGTACCCGTCCGACCACCTGCCGGTGCTCGCCCGACTGTGGCTGGAGTCGATCGGCGACTGAGCGGATCGGGGGGCGACGAGCCACCACGACGGCCGAAGCGGTCGCACCTCGATCGGTTAAACGCCCGCGATCCGTGCCGAGGAGTCCTGAATCACCACTGTAGCCCGGTTCGCGAGTAGCGGGGAAAATCGCCGGATTGCGCCGTGATACCGGGCGACATCCTTATCCGTGTGAGTCCCTCTGACACGACTAGCCTCGGTCGCGGGCCGAGACGAGGACGGCGGCGTGTTGGTGCCCGGCGTACGGCCGGGAGTCGTGGTGTTGGGACGCAAAGCGATGCGTCTCTGCTGCCGGCGTCCGCGCGCAGTCCCGCCCGAGCAACGTGATACGATGGCAGACAGACAAACGCTCGAACGGCTCAGCGAGGAGTACCAGACGGAGGTGCCGGACGATCTCCGGGAAGCTCGCTCGTTCGATTGGTACCTCGAGACGCTGTACGACGACCCGACGATCGCCCGCAACGCCCACCAGCGGGTCGCAGACATGTTCGACCACTACGGCACCCGCTACGACGACGAACGCGGGGTCGTCGAGTACGCACTGGCGGCAGACGACCCCCTCCACGACGGCGAGAACGTCTTCTACGGCCGTGAGGTCCACGAGGCGATCCACGAGTTCGTCAACAAGGTGAAATCCGGCGCGCGCGGGCTCGGTCCCGAAAAGCGGATCAAGCTGCTGTTGGGTCCGGTCGGCTCCGGGAAGTCACACTTCGATTACCTCGTTCGTCGCTACTTCGAGGCGTACACGCGCGAAGACGCCGGCCGGATGTACACGTTCCGGTGGACCGACCTCCGATCGGTGATCGACGACCAAGATCCCGACGACGACGTGGTGCGGTCGCCGATGAACCAAGACCCACTGGTGTTGGTGCCGCGACCCCAGCGGGAGGCGATCCTCGACGACCTCAACGAGGCGCTCGACGCGCCGTACACGCTGCGGAACGACCAGCATCCGGACCCCGCCTCCGAGTTCTACCTGAACGAGCTGTTGGCCCACTACGACGACGACCTGGCGGCGGTGATGTCGAACCACGTCGAGGTGATTCGGCTCGTCGCCAGCGAGAACCGTCGCGAGTGTATCGAGACGTTCGAGCCGAAAGACAAGAAGAATCAAGACGAGACCGAACTCACCGGCGACGTCAACTACGCGAAACTCGCCGTCTACGGCGAGTCCGACCCGCGGGCGTTCGATTACGCCGGCGCCTTCTGTAACGCCAACCGCGGGCTTTTCTCCGGCGAGGAGCTGTTGAAGCTCCAACGCGAGTTCCTCTACGACTTCCTCCACGCCTCGCAGGAGTCGACGATCAAACCGAAGAACAACCCGCGGATCGACATCGACCAGGTGATCGTCGGCCGGACGAACATGCCGGAGTACCGCGAGAAGACCGGCGACGAGAAGATGGAGGCGTTCAACGACCGCACGAAGCGGATCGACTACCCGTACGTCTTAGAGTACGAGAGCGAAGCCGAGATCTACGGCAAGATGCTCGCCAACGCGGACGTCCCGAACGTTCACGTCGAGCCGCACACCCTCGAGATGGCCGGGCTCTTCGGCGTGCTCACCAGACTCGAAGAGCCGACCGACGAGACGGTGAGTCTCTTAGAGAAGGCGAAGGTGTACAACGGCGAGCTCGAAGACGAGGAGATCGACCGCCGGAAGCTCCGTGAGGACGCCGCGGCCCAGGCAGACGTGAGCGAGGGGATGGACGGCGTCTCGGCGCGGTTCGTCGGCGACGAGATCGCCGAGGCGATCATGGACGCCACCCACCGCGACCGGTCGTACCTCTCGCCGCTGTCGGTGTTCGACCACTTCGAGGCGAACCTCGACAGTCACGGCTCTATCGCGGCCGGCGACCTCGACCGCTACCAGCGGCTCCTCGAGGTCGTTCGCGAGGAGTACCGCGACCGCGCGATCGACGACGTCAGACACGCGCTCGCGTACGACGTCGACGAGCTGCGCCGGCAGGGCGAGAAGTACATGGACCACGTGATGGCGTACATCGACGACGCGACGGTGAACGACGAGCTCACCGGCCGAGAGACCGAGCCGGACGAGACGTTCCTCCGGGCGGTCGAAGAACAGCTCGACGTTCCCTCGGACCGCAAAGACGACTTCAGACAGGAGGTGTCGAACTGGGTCTCCCGCCGCGCCCGCGAGGGACGCGGGTTCGACCCCCAGGAGAACGACCGGCTCCGTCGCGCCTTAGAGCGCAAGCTGTGGGAGGACAAAAAACACAACATCAACTTCTCGGCGCTAGTGTCGGCGACCGACCTCGACGAGACGGAACACAGCGCGTGGGTCGACGCGCTCGTCGATCGAGGCTACTCCGAGGCCGGCGCCGGCGAGGTGCTCGAGTACGCGGGGGCCGCGGTGGCCCGCGCCGAGATGGAGGAGAACGGTGACTGATCGACCGCGTCGGCCGGCGGCCGGAGGGCCGCGGCCGGGGAGCGACCCATGACCGACCGCCACGCGGTCGGCGACGACCCGGACGGAGCCGCGTTCTGTCGGGCCGCAGACGAGCGGCTCAGGGGGGCGTACGACCCGCCGATGAGCCTCGAGTCGTACGTCGACCGCGTCCTCGAGCACCCGCTCGCGGCCGCCTCGGGGGCGCGGTACCTGCTCGCGGCCATCGAGTCACAGGGGACGCGCACGGTACGCGAACGAGGCGAGACCCTGGAGCGCTACCGGTTCTTCGACGACCCACCAAACGACGGGGAGCACGCGGTGTTGGGGAACACGGCCGCGCTCAACGCGTTCGTCGACGACCTCCGGGCGGCAGCCGCGGGCCGCGGCAACGACGAGACCATCGTCTGGATCGACGGCCCCACCGCGACCGGCAAGTCGGAGTTCAAGCGGTGTCTGGTGAACGGCCTTCGGGCGTTCTCCCGGACGGACGAGGGCCGCCGGTACACCGTCGAGTGGAACGTCACCGGAGCCGGCACCGGCGACCGGTCGCTCTCGTACGGCGACGGCGGCGACGCCGCGGCGTGGTATCGGAGTCCCGTCCAGTCGAACCCGCTGTCCGTGTTCCCGGCCGCTGTGCGCGAGTCGATCGCGTCGGCGGTCGACGACGACGCGTCGATCCCGACCGAGGTCGAACTCGACCCGTTCAGTCGCGAGGCGTACGACCGCCTCGAGTCGGTGTACCGCGACGAGGGACGTCGCGACCGGTTTTCGGCGATCACCGACCGCGACCACCTCCGGGTGACGAGTTACGTCGTCGACGTCGGCCGGGGGATCGGGGTGCTCCACGCCGAAGACGACGGGACGCCCAAAGAACGACTCGTCGGCTCGTGGATGGGCGGGATGGTGCGCGAGCTCGACTCTCGTGGCCGAAAGAATCCGCAGGCGTTCAGCTACGACGGCGTGCTCTCACAGGGGAACGGCGTAGCGACCGTCGTCGAGGACGCGAGCCAGCACGGTGACCTCCTTCGACGGCTGCTCAACGTCCCGGACGAGCGCCGCGTGAAACTCGACACGGGGATCGGCATGGACCTCGACACGCAGCTCATCGTCATCTCGAACCCCGACCTCGAGGCCGAGCTCGACCAGTACGCCGACCGAGAGGACGCCGATCCGCTGAAGGCGCTGAAGCGACGGCTCACCCGCCACGAGTTTCGCTACCTCACGAACCGACGGCTAGAGGCCGCCCTGCTCCGCCGGGAGGTCGCCGGCGAGCACGCGGTGCCCGGTGCCGACGACGACCGGTCGCCTCGGAACGCCGGCGACGAGCGACTCGGCGACGGACGACCCGACGACGAGTGGGTCGCCGACGAGCCGCTTGACGACGCCCGAGCCGGTGGCGGCCACGGCGCGACCGAGCACGCCCGGGCGGCGCTGACGCTCACGGTTCGCGACGACGACGGCTCGAAACGCGACCGGGAGCTCGCCCCGCACGCGGTGGGCGCGGCGGCGCTGTACGCGGTCGTCACCCGTCTCGACGCCGAGACGCTGCCGAACGACGTCGACCTCGTCGAGAAGGCGACGCTCTACGAGACCGGCGAGGTCCGTCGTGACGGCGAGCGGCTGACCGTCAACGACGTCGACCTCGGCGGTGACGACGGGCGGACGGGGATCCCGGTCACGTACACGCGCGACCGGATCGCAGCCGTGTTGAGCACCGACGCCGACCGGAGCCACCCGACGCTGCCGGTCGAGCGGGTCGTCACGCCCGGGGACGTGCTGACGGCGATGGCCGACGGGCTCACCGACGCACCGGTGTTCTCTCGCGCCGAGGCGGCCGAGTTCGAGAGCCGGCTCGCACCGGTCGAAGACGCCGTGCGCGAGCAACAGCGAGCCGACGTCGTCGACGCCGCGCTGGCGGCCGAACGGGTCTCGACGGAGACCGTCGCAGAGTACGTCGAACACGTACACGCGTGGGACGCCGGCGAGCCGGTCGAGACCGACCGCGGGCCGACCGAGCCGGACGCGCTGGCGATGAAGGTGTTCGAGACGGAGACGCTCGGTCGGTTCGACGAGCGCGACTACCGCGGGACGGAGCCGGGCAGCGACGTGGTCGCGTTCCGACGCGAGGAGGTCATCCGTGCGCTCACCCGCTACGCCTGGCGAAACCGGGGCGACGAGTTCAGCGTCGACGACGTCGACCTCGACGCGATCCCCGAGCTCGAGGCGGTGCTCGCGTCGAAGGACCTCGCCGACCTGAAGCGGCGCTTCCCGGATCTCGACCCCGCAGAGTGGGCCGACCCGCCCGCCGACACCGAGACCGCGTCGGTGAAGGCCGCGACGCTCGACCGGCTCGAGGCGCGCGGCTACAGCCGGGCGTCCGCCGAGCTGACGAGCCGAGCCGTGATGCGTTCGGCCCGTGACGAGTGGGCGGCCCTCGCAACCGACGGCGGCGGAGGTGATCGCTGATGGGACTCTCGTCGGACCGCGAGCGATTCCGCGAGATCGGCGAGGCGCGTCGCGAGGACCTCACGGAGTTCATCACCCAGGGCAACCTCGGTGGCTCCGGACCCGACCGCGTCCGCATCCCGATCAAGATCGTCGACCTCCCGTCGTTCGAGTACGACCGCCGCGACGCCGGCGGCGTCGGCCAGGGAGACGGCGGACAGCCCCAGCCCGGGCAGCCGGTCGACGTAGAACCCGATGCCGACGGCGACGAGTCTGCCGACGGCGACGAATCGGGTGACCCGGGCGCGGAGGGCGGCGACCACGAGTACTACGAGATGGACCCCGAGGAGTTCGCCCGCGAGCTCGACGAGGAGCTCGGCTTGGACCTCGAGCCGAAGGGGAAACGCGTCGTCGAGGAGGTAGAGGGCGATTTCACCGACACGGCGCGGTCGGGACCGCGTGGCACCCTCGACGTCGACGAGTTCTTCAAGCGAGGGCTGACGCGTCACCTCGCGACCGACTTCGACGAGTCGTACGTCCGCGAGGGGCTGTTCGTCGCGGGCGCCGGCGTCGACGACGTCTTCACCTGGGCGCGCGAGGAGGGGATCCCGGTCTCACGCGCGTGGATTGCGGACGCGGCGCGGTCGCTCGAGACGGAACACGGGGAGTCGGTCGCGGCGCTCGATCGCTGGGCCGACTTCGGGGCGCTCGCGGCCGCGGTCGACCGCGAGCCGGTGACCCAGCGGATCCGACGAGACGGCCTGAAACGCGTGCCGTTCCGGCGCGACGACGAGCGCTTCCGGCACCCGGAGGTGACGGAACGACGCGAGCGAAACGTCGTCGTCGTGAACGTCCGTGACGCCTCGGGCTCGATGCGCGCTGACAAACGCGAACTCGTCGAGCGGGTGTTCACGCCGATGGACTGGTACCTGACCGGAAAGTACGACGAGGCGGCCTTCCGGTACGTCGTCCACGACGCGGAAGCGTGGGAGGTCGACCGCGAGGCGTTCTTCGGCGTGCAGTCGGGCGGCGGGACGCAGATATCGAGCGCCTACCGCCTCGTCGAGGAGATCCTCGAGGAGTACCCCTACAGCGAGTGGAACCGATACGTGTTCGCCGCCGGCGACTCCGAGAACGCGAGCGACGACACGACGAGCGCCGTGATCCCGATGATGCGGTCGATAGACGCCAACCTCCACGCGTACGTGGAGACCCAGCCCGGCGGCACCGCACCGAACGCCCGCCACGCGGACGAGGTCGAGCGGGCGCTCGGCGACGCCGACGACGTTGCCGTCGCGCGGGTCTCCGGGCCCGAGGACGTCACCGACGCCATCGCCGAGATCCTCAGCACGGAGGACGCGAACGAGTGAGCCGATGATCGACTACGACCCATGAGAGACGACAGAATCGAAGCAAAACGAGAGGCGGCGACCCTCGACGAGCCGGCGGCGGCCGCACGCGAGCTCGCGGAGCGGCTCGGGCTCGAGCCGTACCCGGTTCGGTACTGGGTCGTCGACCACGACGAGATGAACGAACTCATCGCGTACGGCGGGTTCCAGCGCCGGTACCCGCACTGGCGGTGGGGGATGAACTACGAGCGACAACAAAAACAGGACCGCCACGGGCTCGGCAAGGCGTTCGAGATCGTCAACAACGACGACCCGAGCCACGCCTTCCTCCAGGAGTCGAACACGACGGCCGACCAGAAGGCCGTCATCACCCACGTCGAGGCGCACGCCGACTTCTTCGCGAACAACGAGTGGTTCGGACTGTACGCCGACAGGGGAGAAGAC
Organism: Halorubrum zhoui; assembly: GCF_051194155.1. Lineage (NCBI taxonomy): Archaea > Methanobacteriati > Methanobacteriota > Halobacteria > Halobacteriales > Haloferacaceae > Halorubrum > Halorubrum zhoui. Next base: position 182,296 of record NZ_JBLZNJ010000006.1, read on the forward strand.
GGACCGAACGCGGCCGCGCGGCTCGAACGAAACGCCGACCGCATCGCCGCCATCGTCGAGCGCCCGGACGTCGACCGCGAGGACGTCGAGCGGCTGATAGACGCGGTCTCCACGCTCGAAGACACCATCGACCAGCACAGTCCGATCGACGCCGCCAGGACCGCCGACGAGCCGGACGTCGCGGCCGACGTGGCCGAGGAGACGCCGGACGACGCGGCCGCGATCGAAGCACAGATCGACGAGCTCGGCCTCTCCGAGGCGGTCAAATCGGAGGTGTTCGACGAGGCGTGGCTCGACGAGCACGCCGCGGGCGTGGAGCCCGACGATCCGCGGGCCGACGTCTTGGCGTTCGTCCGCGACCACGGCAAGCGCTACGACGCGGAGACGGGCCGGGCGGTCGACCGCGAGCCGTGGGAGACCACCGTGATCGATGCCCTCCGCGAGGAGGCGTACTACTTCGCCGGCCAGAAGCAGACGAAGGTCCTCAACGAGGGATGGGCCACGTACTGGGAGTCACTCATGATGGGCGGAGAGGGCTTCGCCGGTCCCGACGAGTTCCTCACGTACGCCGACCACATGTCGCGGGTGCTGGGCTCGCCCGGGCTCAACCCGTACAAGCTGGGGTTCGAGCTGTGGACGCACGTGGAGTTACAGGCCGCCAGACGCGACGTCGTCGACCGGCTGTTGCGCGTCGAGGGCGTCACGCCGGAGACGTTCCACTCGCGGGTGGACCTCGATGCGGTCGCCGACGCGTTGGAGCCGCACCCGGCGATCGCCGGCGCGGGGCCGGCGACTCTCGACGCGCTCGCCGATCTGGCCGCCGCGGACGACCCGCGGGTCGACGCGGAGGCGGTCGACCGGGCGCTCTCGGCACGGGATGGTGAGTTGGAGACGTCGAGTGAAGCTGGCCCGAACATCGATCGATACCCGTGGAAGCTGCTCACCCACGAGGGGCTCGCCGAGCGCCACTACGTGCTCACCCGGCCGGAACACCGGGGGGCGCTTCGACGGATCTCGCGGTCGACGCTGGAGGAGCGGGCGCGCTACATGTTCGACGTCGACCGCTACGAGACGGTCGAGGCGGCGCTCGAGGACGTCGACCGGACCGCGGGGTGGCGTCGGATGTTCGAGGTGCGCGAGAGTCACAACGACGTCACGTTCATCGACGCGTTCCTCACCGACGAGTTCGTCCGCGAGCGCAACTACTTCGCGTACGAGTACAGCCAGGCCGGCGAGGAGTTCCGGGTGGCGAGCACCGACGCCGAGGACGTAAAACGGAAGCTGCTGCTCCGGTTTACCAACTTCGGGAAGCCCACCATCGTGGTGCTCGACGGCAACTTCCGCAACCGCGGCGAGCTGTTGTTGGGCCACCGATACAACGGGGTCGCACTCGACGAGGGGCAGGCACGGGCCACGCTCGAGCGCGTGTTCGAGCTCTGGGGGCGACCCGTGAACCTGGCGACGATCCGGACGGAGTACCCCGACGACGAGCGACGCCGGGCGAAACGGCGCGGGAGCGAACCGGCCGGCGAGGAGGTCGGCATCCGCTTCCAGTACGACGGCGGCGAGGTGACCGAACACGACCTCGATCGCGAGATTCGAGCGCAGATCGAAGCCGACGAGGTCGACTACGACACCACACCCGAGGAGTGGCTGGCGTAGGCCGCCTACGTGCCGACGCCGGCGTCGGCGTCCGGGAGGTCGTGTTTGATCACGGGGAGACCGAGCTCCTCGAGTGCCGCCTCGAGGTGCCGGTCCTGTGCGAAGTCGGCGCCGTCTGCTTCGCGGTGTCGCTGTGCGGCCGCGAACACCTCGCCTTTGCGGTCGGTCGGCATCTGGTACTTGTCGGCGGAGAGTTCGACCACGAGTCCGTTGTTGTCGCGGGTGTAAATCGAGTGGAAGACGCCGCGGTCGAACACATTGTATCCCTTCCCCGCGTCGTCGAGTGCCTGCATCACCGTCTCGTACTCCTCGGGGTCGACGCTGAAACAGACGTGGTGGACCGCGCCGACTCCGGGGCGTTGTCCCCGTGCAGACGGGCGGTCGTCGCTCACGAACACCGTGAGGATGCGGCCGTCGCCGGTGTCGAAAAACAGGTGCGTCTGTGTGGGGTCGTCGAGGTTGGGTTGGCGCAAGACGAGCGGCATCCCGAGCAGGTCGCGGTAGAACGCGAGCGTGTCGGCCTCGTTGCTCCCCCAGATGGTCACGTGGTCGGTGCCGGTGGTGTGTGTCGGGGCGTCGGGGGGCGTAGCGGTGATCGGCGTGTCGTCGGGGTCGGATGGCATGGCTGCAGGTACGGCCGTCGACGGCATAAAGCCGGGAGAGACCACCGGGTGACCGGCTGACGTGGGTGTTATTGGAAGGAGCCGAGGATGGTGAAAGGCGAGGAGTATCGGAGAGGAGCAGGGTACAGCAGAATGATGTCGGCCCGCAAGCGCGGCCCGCCTCTCTGCGTGTGTGGTAGCAGTTCTGTGATGAACACGACTGCACGACACCCGGACACCGATTACCGCCACATCCTCCCCAGCCGATTCTGTACGTGTGTGGTAGCAGTTCTGTGACGAACACGACCGCACGACACCCGGACACCGATTACCGCCACATCCTCCCCAACCGATTCGCTCGTCGCCTGTGGCGACTCGCTCATCCCTCGCACGCGCTCGCGGGCACGCTCCGCGGCCCGCGAGGCGCGCGCCACCGTGGTAGTGCGTGTGCGTGTTCGAGTACACGTGCGGGCGCAAAGACGAGGCGTTTTTGACTGCGAGGACGGACACGACTGCATGGATGTACTCCTGCACGCAGGGCACGGACACCCAGCACTGCTGTGGATAGGCGCCGCCGTCGCACTGTCGCTCGCGGCTGGTATCGTCGTCGGCCGCTACGGAGTCGGAGATGACGACTCGGATCCGGTGTCAGTCGGCGACGAAACGTAGGAGACGGCGAGCGGGGTTCAGTACCGGGACGGCATGAACGCCATCGCCAGCAGCAACAACGACGACAGCAGGCTGACGACGCCGACGCGCCACAGTCCGTTGCTCTGCTCTGTGTGCCGCTGTTGGGCGTCGACCTGTGCCTCGTACGACTCGAAGTCTGTCGAGAGGACGAGCGTGGACGCGTCGGGGAAGTGGCCGAGGAACTCCGTGTCGCCGATCGTGACGCGCGAGTCCTGTGCCACGTCGATCGACACCGTCTCCGTGCCAGTCCAGACGAGCGTCGCGGCGTCGGCAGAGACGGCGTCGACGGTCGCGGTATGGCCGTCGTAGGTCACCTGGTCGCCGGCCGCGAACGAGGTCGTCGTCGGCTCGGGGAAGTACGCACTCGCCGGCACGAGGTCGCGCGCCTCACCGCCATCGGTGACCACGACGAACGGCTCGCCGTCGATGGTCTGCGTCTCGTTGAGCGCGTCGGTGTCGTTCTCGAGTATCGCGGTTCGGTCGACCGGCTCGACGAGGGTGACACCAGAGGCGTTCGGGCCGTCGATGGCGACGGTCCACTCCTGGCCGTCGTAGGTGACGGTAGAGCCGTTTTCCCACGATGCCGTCTGCTCGACGGCACGCTCTCGTTCGACGACCCCACTCACGACCGTGTGTGCCGAGCCGCCGTGGCCGCCGCCCTCCTCGCTCTCGGAGACGTCGGCGACGGTGTACTCGGTGCCGTTCACCTCGAAGGAGTCGCCCGCGGACAGCTCGTAGTCCGGGTTGGCGAAGGATATCTCGGGCGTCTCGGCAGTCGCGACGAGGACACCCGCCGCGCTCCCGACGAGCAGGAAGAACGCGACGTATACCGCTACAGCGCGTCGTTGCATAGTTCGCGTGTGGGTCAGCCGCCGTATAACCGTTACTAACCGAGAGCGGCCGCGGCGAGTCGCGCCGCCAGCGCTCACCGACGAACGACGAACGCGGAGTTCGTCGTCCAAGGCCGACGCAGGCTCGCGAGCACGGCCTGAACCGCCGGCTTCGTCGGGCCGGCCGTCGCATCGGTGGGAAGGTGTGTCGTCTGCGGCATCGGCCGCACGCAAACACACTCTCCGGTATCCCAATTGTGCTTGTTTTACGTACATCGGGATTGCACGAGAGCGCCGAGCGGCGGACGCGAGCACAACAGCGCTTTACTTTGCCGGCGGTAACGACGACCGATGACAGACTCGGGCGGGGATACGCCGCCGGCGGTCCTCAACAACAAACGCGACGCGACGCGGTATCAGGTGCTAGTCGAGATCGCCGCCCGACAGCCTGCGGTGAGCCAGGGTGAGATCGCCGAGACGATCGGCGTCACCTCACAGGCCGTGAGTGAGTACGTGCGAGCCCTCGTCGCGAACGACTACGTCGAGAAGGGCGGTCGCGGTCGATACGAGGTGACCAAGGAAGGAGTCGACTGGCTCATCTCTCGAACCGAGGGGTTAGAGGGATACCTCGAACACGTGACCTCCGACGTCATCGAGAGCGTCGACGTCGACGCCGCGGTCGCGCTCGGCGACCTCGTCGAAGGCGAGACCGTCGGACTCGTCATGCGTGACGGCGTCCTCCACGCGAGCCCCTCCGGTGACACCGCCACCGCCGTCACCGTGACCGGCGGAGCCGCAGGTGAGGCCGTCGGCGTCACCGACTTCGAGGGCGTCGTCGACTACGAGACCGGCACCGTGACCATCCTCCCCGTGCCGGCCGTCACCGAAGACGACGCGCTGGAACCGGCGACGCTCGCGAGTCATCGCCCGACGGACGGGCTGCTCGCGACCGCGGGCACCGAGGCGTACGCGCTGGCGACGCGTGCCGACTGCCGGCCCGACATCCGGTTCGGCACCGAAGACGGCGTCGCCGAAGCCGCCGTCCGTGGACTCGACGTGCTCCTCGCCGCCGTGACCGACCAGCTGCCCCGGCACACCGCCGTCCTCCGCGAAAAGAACGTTCCACACGAGGTGCTCAACGGCGACATCTGAGGCGATCGGTGTGGAACGTATCTTACCCCCGATGCGGTTCGAGAGCACGTGCTGGCCGACAGGATCGACGACGCCTCAGGCCGCCAGCGGAACCACGGCTCCGATGGAGAACACTCCCGTCGGCTCCGCCTCGACGACCCACGACACTCAGACGGCGCGCACGGGAGATCCGTCCGTCGACATCCGTGGCTGTGGTGACGTGAACGAAAGAAGCCAAGGGCCGGATTTGAACCGGCGTAGGGCGGCTCTGCAGGCCGCTGCGTCTGACCGAACTCTGCCACCTTGGCGCTACGTATCGCTATCCAGGTCGAGCGTTTAAGCCTAGCGGTCGACCCGGATGGCTGCTGCTCGTCGTGATGAAGATGCGTGGGGGAGTGCCCCCGTATGAGTGGGTAGGCGGCGACCCGCGGTTCCCAGAGGATCGCTCACTCCAGTACTTCCCGGCACGCTGGTGGGCTTAACTTCCGTGTTCGGAATGGGTACGGGTGTCTCCCCACCGCTCTGGCCGCCTTTATGCCGACTCTCGGGCTCGAACCGAGACTCCTCGCGGAGACGCCTGTGTCGGGCTGGTTCGATTCGGCTGGAAGATTCCAGCACGACCGTGTATCCGTGCGATCCAGCTACCGCCTGAACCCATCCGGAGTGTGGAACTCCAGTGGACGTATGACTGTGGCATGGTCTGTTAGTGCTCGTGGACTCAACGCCTCGTTGCCTCG
>NZ_JBLZNJ010000007.1:0-163480 GCF_051194155.1 Halorubrum zhoui
AACGGCCAACGAGGAATGCACAACCCAGAGTACCACAGCGAGTGGGAATGTCGCTCTCGGGGAAGCTCAGACCGACTGAGACTCCCACGAGAGGAATCCCACGACTTCAGTCGTGGGTGGATGTCAAGTGGAGACGGCAGAGACGGTCGATGGGTGGTTCTGATCGCTGAACCGACTGGTGGCGAGCAAGCTCACCAGGTCAATCCCTCGTAGATGATTCCCTCGCGGCGCTCGATGATGCGCCTTCCATCGACGACGATCGGGATCGTCATCGCATCGAACGCCTCGTCGAGGGCGGCAAACTCGTCCCAGTCGGTCACGACGACGGCACCGTCAGCACCCTCGAGTGCGGCTGCTGCCGAGTCCGCGTACGTCACGTCGTCGACGTAGTTCGGCGCGTTGTCGGTCGCGACCGGGTCGTAAGCGGTGACCATCGCGCCGCGGGCTTGGAGGTCGTGGATGACCGGGATCGCTCGGGAGTTCCGCATGTCGTCGGTGCCGGGCTTGAACGCGAGTCCGAGCACCGCGATCTCGGCGTCCTCGAACCCCGCGTCACGGTTCGCTGTGAGGTGGTCGGCGAGGAGGGAAACCAGGCGTTCCGGCTGGCGATCGTTGACCTCGACCGCCGCGTTGAGGACGGCCGGGTCGTAGCCAGCCTCCTCGGCGGCCGAGATAATTGCAGCGACGTCTTTCGGGAAGCAGTTGTGGACAACGACTCCATCGGTCGTGACGAACGTGTGCTCGTCGGCGACCTCCAGTGAGTACACGTCAGTGGTCGTCTCCTCGACGGTGATGTCACGAACAGGGACCGACGTGAAGCCGCCGTCTGCGGTGTGCCCGGTCGGCGCAATGTCCCGATCATACTTCGCGAGTCGGTCGTCGATCCGGTCCCGCTCTTCCGGCAGAAACATTTCTTTCAGTCGGATAATCTGTCGCTTTGAGCTCACACGAAGGAAATGAGCCGGCCGCGTCGCCTTTGCTGATGTCGAGGTTTTGTAACTCGGAACGATACCGAGGCTGTGTAAGAGTAGCGTCATCCCATCGATGAGCTCCTCACTTACCGACCCGTACTCGTAGACGACTGCGTTTGAGTGGTTGGGGTAGGCGACATGACCGTCCCCCCGGAACAGTCCCGAAAGCAGTGCGACGCGCTCGTCGGCTGTTGCTTGAAACGCCGTGTCAGGAACAGCCGCGGAGTAGGATCCGGTCCCACACCCGAGCCACTCAAGGAACTCGGCGAATACACGGCTGGAAACGGTGACAGCCGTCGCGGTCTCTTGTTGTGTCGTTTGATACCGGATACCTAGCCGCTCGTAGTACGACTCCACATCGCGGACGTACGCCGGCTCATCGGTGGGATGAAAACTCAGTTCTGCCCGCCGTCGCGCTGTAGAGCCGTGGCCGGAGGTGTCGTCGTTGATGTGTCCCTCGCTGAGATAGTAGCCGATAAATCGCCAGAACTGCTCATCAACGGGAAGGATCGCTGGGATGTACGTCTGTCCACCGCCTCGCGTCGTGTACAGCGAGAGCTCTGCCCTGTCGACGGGCAGCGTATCCTCGTAGTTGAGGAACACATCAAGGGGGAGATAATTATTCCGAACGAGGTCGTGGACCTTGTGATAGCTGAACTGTCGGTTGTACTCCTGGAGCGTCTCGTACAGTTCCTCTTTGACCGTCTCAAGCGGCGTCGATGGTTTCAGATAGACGCGATCGTTCTCGAAGGTGGACGACGCATCGATAATATCAATAATATCAAAGGTTGAGACGGGGTCGTTCGGGATATCGGCCACCACGGGCAGGGAATCACCCACTTCGAGCGCGTTGGCTGGCTTGACCGTGGTTTCGTTGCCGTCAAGCGTGAGCATGGGATGATCATGGGTGACGGTTACGCGCTTGTTCATTTTCGTCCGAATCGTGTGGAGCGGACCCTCGTACTCTCGGCGTGTCGCCGCAGTGACCGGGTTGAACACGAACGTTCCACCAGTGGACCGACTGAGGACGGAGACATCCTCAAGCGTCCCTTCGGAGACGTATCGCTCGAAGAACTCGGCAAGCGTGAGGTGCTTCGTTCCTGTATCGTCTTTTGCGACAACGTGCTGGTCGCCCGTGAGACAACTCCCGCCCCAGCCCGCGCCACTCTGGAGGAACTGCTCGCTGATTCGGTCGTCGAGGCCGATCGCATCGGCGACCTCGTAGGCGTCGACGCCGAGCTCCTTACAGATATTTCCGAGGTCGTTGATGAGGCTGACCTTCGCCGCGAGGAAGCCGTTGTTGGCGTACTTGATCATCTCGGCGGTACGGGTGTCGGTCTCGACGACGGGCGCGTCGGCCGCCTCGACGAGTGGTGCGAACACGTCGTGCATATCCGCGAGCGCGCGGTCGTCGTCGGCACCGAGGACGACCTTGTCCGGGTGGAGGAAGTCGTGGACGGCCGTCCCCTCGCGGAGGAACTCCGGGTTCATGCCGACGCCGAACGCCTCGCCGGCGGTCTTGCCGCTCTCGCTTTCGAGGATCGGCGTGATGGTGTCTGCGGTCGAGCCGGGCACGACCGTGCTCTTGACCACGACGGTGTGCCAGTCTTCTTTGCCGGCGAGCGTCTCGCCGAGTTGGCGCGCGCCCGCCTCCATGACCGAGAGGTCGATGCTGCCGTCGTCGTGCTGCGGCGTGGGGAGACAGAGGAAGGTGACGTCGGTGTCGAGGACGGCCCCGTAGTCGGTGGTCGCCCGAAGGCGACCAGTGCCATCTGGCCCGGTGTGGGTGGCGATGAGATCCGGGAGGCCCGCCTCGTGGATCGGGGCGTCGCCGGCGGTGATCGTCTCGACGACCGACTCGTCGATGTCGATGTTGACGACGTCGTGGCCGAGATCCGCGAAGCAGGCTGCGACAGTGGTGCCGACGTAGCCGCTGCCGACGATAGAGAGGTGCATGTGACTGGGTTCGTGGATTACCGATAAGAAACGTGTGGTCGGGAGGGTGGGCGAGGCTGATTGGGGTCGCGCGTGCTGACTCGGGGATACGCTGGGGTGCTGGTAGCTATTTCACAACGAGTGCACCGATACATAATTTTCTCAGAAAATTATTTGTCTCTCAATCGCGTAACATCTAATGATCTGCCCCCCGAGGAGGCGCGGCAGTATCTCATTCGATTCCTCGGCCGGCAGGACCTCGACGAGCACGAGGAGATCTACGACTAACTCGCGACCGAGTAGGACTCTCTCCAAGCTGTTCTTCGTAGTACTGCGACAGTACCGTGGTTTCTCGCAGAGCAAGACCGTTCCAATCCGGATCGAAAGCGAGATTGACGCATCGGTTTTCCCGTTCGCACTGGAACATCGGCCACGCATATGGGCGTAACCGAGGACGCAGTTCGGGATATCTGCACGGACGCGGTCTTCGAACGCGGCAAACGATATCTCGCTGACGGTCGTATCCGCGAGATCCACCGCGTCGACAGCACCGTCACCGCCGTCGGGAGCGGTAGCCGTCAGTACGATGTCCGTGTCAATCTTGTCGCCGACGGGTTCACCCCGTGGTGTGATTGTCCGTACGATGGGCCGGGAACGTGCAAGCACATCGTCGCCGTGTTGTGTCGGTGTATCGACGACCCACCGGCAGATGACGGCGACCGACTCGACGCCGCACTTGACGATGCCGACGCCGACGACCTCCGCGCGTTCCTGCGTGGGGAACTCGCGAGCAATACGGCTCTCCGCGAGCGGTTTCTCGCCCGCGCTGGCGAGCCGACGAGCCGGTCGGTCGACGAGCTTCGGGCCGCGATCGACCGGCAGTTTGACCAGACGAACCCCGAGTACCACGTCGTCTTCGAGCCGATCGACGTCACGCGGTGGTTCGATCTCGCGAACGAGTACCGCGAGCAGGGGCAATACGCGTCGGCGGCGACCGTCTATCGGGCGCTCGTCGATTCACTTGACGACAACATGGTGCGCGTCGACGGCGCGTACGACCACTTCTCGCGTGCGTTCAGTCGGGCACTTGATGGGTACGTCGACTGTGTCGTGACCGCGGAACGCGACGCTAATGCGGTCACTGACGCCGTCGCATTTCTTGAAGCACGGGGGACATCGGGCACACCGCTCCTCGCGGAACACTTCGAGAAGGCCACAGTCGAACTCCGGGAGAAGGCGAATGAACAGTCTGACAAGTAGCCTTGTCGCCCTCGATGACGCCCGCAAGTTCGAAGATCACGAGAATTAGTTTGTGTCGCGGTCAGCCACGTCGATCATCTGCTCGCGGGCGGCTTCGACGTCGGTGTAGAGTTCCAGTGCGTGCTTGATGAGGCGACGGTCGTCCGAGTTCTCTTCCCAGCGTGTAATCACGTCGCGGCGGTCTCGGAGCTTCGCACTTGCGAGGTCGCCGTCGGCGAGCGACTGTTCGAGCCCTTCCCACGTCTCAACGTCGTAGGTCACCTGCCACTCCTCGATCTCCTCAGTGATCGCGGTCAATTCACTCCGCAGCTCCTCGCGAGTGTTCTCCTCGATGAGCGTCCGGATCTCCTCGAAGAGTAGTCGCGTGTAGTCCGGCTGGTAGCGTGTGGTCTCGCCAGCCTCGATGCGACGCAATTGGTCCTGGTCGACGAGATCCTGCAGTTCCTCGTTGGTCGTGCTCCAAGCGGCGTCGGCCTGCTCGCTGATCCTGTTGACCGACCGCGGTTCCCGAAGGGTCTCGGCAACTGCTCGAATGCGGGCGCGGGCGCTCATCGACTCCGTCCACGACTGGATTCCATTTTGTGGAGGATCGGACATGTTTGGCACCGCTAGTCCTGATTCCGATACGGGAGCGTTGTCACGTCGAACGCATCGTAGTGTCGGTCGTAGGTGAGGATGTGATCGACCGCCAGCTCATCCATGTGTGCGGCGACGGCGAAATCAGTGAATGACGCATTCAGGTCGGTCCACTCGACGAACGTCGCTTTCGCGGCATCGAAAACATCCTCGGAGACGGATTCGAACTGATAGAGCGTACTCTCGTCGAGCGTCGTTAAGAATGAGGCTGCGTTCTGTATCGCCGCCTGCTTTTTCAGCCGGGTGGCCGCCTCGTCGACAATGTGATCGTTGACGATGAGGCGACGATACGGGAGATCGCCGTCGCGGACGAACGCCATGAACGCCCGCGAGACTGTGTGCATCTGCTCTTGCGGGTTAAATAATGCATATAGGAACTTCGGACCGACGACGACCTGATGTCGGACGTGACCTGGGCGAAAATGCTCGGGTGTGACCGTCCCGATCGGGGTTTCAACTGGCTCTGCCATCTGGATTCAGGGTTGCGCGGACGGGTCGTCGGCGAGCGTGAAGGACTCGTTGCTCCCATGCCACTCGTCAACGGGATCGTCTTCCTCGCGGGCATCGGTCGCCGCCGATGCTGGAAGCGATTCGTCCTCGAGGTCGTCGAGGACGGTAAACGCCGGGTCGTTTGGATCGGCTTGCTGCTGGCGTTCGATCCACTCGATGAGCGCCTCGTGGCCGGCTTGTTTGAGCGAGAGACCGTGTTCGCTCGCAAACTCGCGGAAGCGTTCGTATTCGTCTTCGTTCAGTTCGGTTTGAACGTGCTTGGTGTCGTTACTGCTCATAGGGACCCTCGTTGCTACGTTCTTCTAGTTTTCTATGAAGTATAAGATGTTCGCATGAACATTCTCATGAGATTTGCTACAGACGGATGATAGCAGGGAGTTCTGACCACCTGAAGGTCAACTGCCCCGCGCACGGTGGCGCGGGGCTTGTCAGTGAACTCGGCCTCTACCCCAAGAGTGGGGGAGCCAGTGTATCTGGCTAACTCGGCGTCCTTGCTCCTGACTTTAGAGCGGATTGACTGACGCTCTTCCGACCGTACGGCTGATGGCCCCGCCGGAGATACAATTCTGCCACGTTCTTCGCCGCATTATAATCCGCGTGATTCGACTTCCCACACGACTGGCACTCGAACTGCCCAGCGTGTCGGTTGTCATTGTGTGTGAACCCGCACTCGTTACACCGCTTCGACGTGTTCCGAGGATTCGTCGTATCAACAAACAGGCCCTCGTACTCGGCTTTGTACTCCACGAACTCCTTCAGCTTATGTGGTTGTCGTCGGGAGAAAGGAATTATCGCATCGGTTCTCTGCCCCCGATGGGTCCTCTCACCAGACGGACACCAGCGATCACTCTCCGGACGAGAGCGTGCTCAGCACGAGCCGAGTAGATGTAGTCGCTCGTCATCACGTGGCCGTATTCGGGCGATCTGAGAACGGCGTTCAGCGCCGCCGTTCCCGTCCCGTGTCGGCTGGCATCGGTATCGTGGTGCGCGTAGAACACCCCGGTATCGACGAAGACGCTCATCCGTAGAGGACGTCGTCGATATCTTCTTGATCCGTCTCCACGCCGGACGCGATCGCCCCCTTATTAAACGCTTGTATCTCCGTCTCACGCAAACTCGTCTTCCCGTCGCGAAACGAGTCGACGAACCCCGTCCGCGAGTCGACGGCCGATTCGATCAGCCGCGTGAGGAGCTCCTGTTGCGTGACCTTCTTTCCGGTCTTCAGCCTGATCTCCGCCTGAAGCTCCTCGAGTTTGGATTTCGCCGCTTCGTCCATTTTCACCGCTGTCGACATACATATCAGTAGTTTCTGCAACGTAGTTACTCTTTAGACCGAGTGTCGTAGTGGTGGATTAGTCTGATACGAATCGTCAGCCGTCGACGACCGCTTCGTCGCTGTCGGCGGCTCCCTCGGTATTCTCGGTGCCCGAGTCGGCCGCCAGCTCGTCCAGTCGCTCCGCGGCGCGGTCGCGGTCCTCGGGGTAGCCCACGTCGATCCGCCAGCCGTCGAGTCGGAGCGCGTCGATGGTGCGGCCGGACTGGATGAGCAGATCGATCGCGTCGGGAAGTTCGTACTCGCCGCGGTCAGAGGGCTGGACGAGGTGACACGCGTGGAAGATGGCGGGCGTGAACGTGTAGAAGCCAGTCATCACGAGGTTGCTCGGCGGGTCGTCGGGTTTCTCGACGACTTCGACGACCTCGCCGTACTCGTTCGTGTCGAGGACGCCATAGCGGGAAGCCTCCTCGTAGGGCACCTCTTCGACGAGGAAGGCGGCGTCGGCGCGATCTTCCTGCTGGCGATTGGTGACGTCGCCGAGGTTGCCACGGAAGATGTTGTCACCGAGCATGAGCATGAAGTCGCCGTCGATGTGTGGCTCCGCCTGGAGGATGGCGTGCGCGAGGCCGAGCTGTTCGCGCTGGTGCGCATAGGTGATCGGGACGTCGCGGTAGGTGTCACCGAAGTAATCGATGATCTGTTCGGCCTTGTAGCCGACAACGACGACGAGGTCGTCCGCGCCCGCGTCGATCAGGTTGTCGAAGACGTCCTGGATGAGTGGGGTGCCGTTCACCTCGACGAGGACCTTCGGTTTGTCCTCGGTGAGTGGTTGAAGGCGCGTGCCCTTGCCGGCGGCGAGTACGACTGCTTGCATGGGTTTTCGGTATCAGCGTGGTGGCAAATAGTTTGTGAGATTCGTCTCCGAATCAGCTGTTGATCCATGGGTACGCGAGTGTCGAATTGTCGGTCGTCTGGGCAACCATCTACGAGGGGATCCTGATCTTGAAAACGTGAACCCACCCCGAGGTCAAGCCTCGGGGCTTGCCTTCGAGGCACTCGCTTGCGTTCTCTGTGGGTATCAGACCGTTTGCTCGGCGAGAGCAGAAGCACCTTGTCGATTGCGGCAGAGCAATTGCGGTACCGATTCACGTCGACATCACCGGTCGGATTCACGCTCGAGAACGGCAACAATATCGGACAGATCGAAGAGCCGAAGATTGTCACGCTCGTCTGCCGCTTCTTCGACGGACCGTTTGAACCCGGCGCGGCTGAACAAAGCGAACTCATACGTGGGCTCGCCACCTCCGGTAGGTGTCCAGTCGATATGAGAGATATCGTCCTCAAGCGTCGCGAGCACAGCATACCCGAGAGGAGTGGAGGTGAATTTCGCTTCGCCAGCGATCAGCGTTGACTCGTCGGTTGGTGCAACAACATCTATTTCGCGGCCCTTGTACCACCACTGACTCGGAACCTGTGTCAGCTGGTAGTCTGGATAGAGCGCTGGCACCGCCTGGTGACAGAGTGATTCGAACGTTTCGCTGACAAAGTCGGCCAGTTCCGGCTGAATGAGATCCTCATAGGCGCCCTCGCCGTAGAGGTCGTACTGCCCCCCACGGCCGTAGAGATACCGGAAATAAAACCGGAAGACGGGATCACGAATCCGATACCGCGTCCGCTTGCTGCGCGCCGGCTCGGCGAGTGCTGGATAGTGTTTCTCGATAATCTGGAGCGTGTCCAATCGGTCGAAGTAGTACGATGTGTTGGTGCTCTCGATGCCAGCCCCCTGTGCGATCTCGTTTCGACTGCGGTTCCCGCTCGCCATCGACTCCAGAATCGAAAAATACGTGTTCACCTCGGTGAGTTCCATCTGGAGGACCGTTTCGGGCTCGTTGTGGAGTGGCCCATCCGGGTCATACAACAACCGCGTGATATTCTCACCAAGGCTCCGTGCTGGATCGAGTGGGGTGAGATAGCGGGGTGTGCCGCCGAAGACGCCATAGACGAACACCCGCTGTTCGGACGTGTAGGTCGGTACGAACGCTTTGATGGAGTGAAACGGCAGCTGGGTGAGTTCGACACGACCATTCGGTGTCTGAGAGACCCGACCGTAGAGTGGCGCACCGCCGTCCAGGACGTGGGTGTGAATCATCCCGATTGCAGAGCCCGTGAGCACGAGGGTTGCTTGGCTTTCGTCGACGGCGGTATCCCACAGGTGCTGAATAATCGATGGGAGCCCCTCGTTCGATTCGATAAGGTATGGAAATTCGTCGATGACGATGATGGCGTCTCGCTCAGTAAGGTACGTTACGAGGGGTTCCCACTCTTCTTTGACGGCCGTACTGTCCGGATAGGTCGTCGCCGCGGCCTCGACAAACCGCCGGAGCTGTGTCGTCGCTGTCCCCTGGACGGCCTGATAGTAGACGGCATCGTCGCGGTCGGCGATCGATCGACGGACGAGTTCGCTTTTGCCGATCTGACGACGCCCATACACGATCGCGAGTTCTGCAGTGTCACTCGCATAGAGGGACTGTAACCGATCAAGTTCCTCAAGACGGTTGACAAACTGGGTCATACTGTTCCTCGTTGTGTGAGATACATATATGCTCCGAAGTTAGAAACGAGGCTATAATAGTCTGCGCTATAATAGTCTATTTACTAATATGGGGCCGCTGACCAGAGAGCACACGAAACGTACTCTCTCACCACTGAACAGATCGTCGTATTTGAGCACTACCGGTCGGAGACGTCAGCGCGACGTTCCACAACCCATTTGACTACACCCCGAGACGAACCCGCATGGATATTCTCGTCACGGGTGGGGCCGGGTTCATCGGCGGCCACCTCGCCGAGACCTTCGCCGAAGACGGCCACGACGTCGTCGTCCTCGACAACTTCGAGCCGTACTACGACCTCGGCATCAAAGAGCACAACGTGGAGGTCGCTCGGTCGGCAGCCGACTCCTCCGCTGGAAGCTACGAGCTCATCAGGGGATCGACAACCGATGCGGACCTGGTTGCTGACATCGTCTCCCGAGTCGACGTCGTGTACCACCAGGCGGCACAGGCGGGGGTTCGGACCAGTGTCGATGAGCCACGAAAGGTCACCGACTACAACGTGGAGGGGACGCTGAACGTGCTTGACGCGGCTCGAGACGCCGAGGTGACGCGGGTGGTAAACGCCTCCTCCTCGAGTGTGTACGGCAAGCCGGAGTATCTCCCGTACGACGAGGCTCACCCCACGACACCGATCTCGCCGTACGGAGCCTCGAAGCTCGCTGCGGAACACTACGTGCGCGTGTACAACGAGGTGTACGGACTGCCGACGGTTTCGTTGCGATACTTCACCGTGTACGGCCCCCGGATGCGTCCGAACATGGCGATCACGAACTTCGTGTCGCGGTGTCTGCACGGCGAACCGCCGGTCGTCTACGGTGACGGCTCACAGACGCGAGACTTCACGTACATCGAGGACGTCGTCGCCGCGAATCAGCAGTTGTTAACCGACGACAGTGCAGACGGCGAGGTGCTAAACATTGGCTCGACGGACAACATCGACATCCTGACGCTTGCCGAGGAGGTCCGGGATGCGATTGATCCGGGGCTTGCAATTGAGTTTGCGGATCGCCACGACAGCGACGCCGAACACACCCACGCAGACATCACGAAGGCGGCCGAGTTGCTCGGGTACGAGCCGACCAAGAACATCCGTGCCGGGGTGTCGGCGTTTATCGAGTGGTATCGAGCAAACGAGGCGTGGTACGACCCGCTGGTTCGGAACTCCTGACGCTGGGATCTGGATGTCTCTCGTCAAATTGGGGAGCGAGACCTGCGCGGAGACAAACAGCATCCTTATGCCGAAACACGAATGAGCCGTTCGTACACCAGATGTCCACCTCCGAACAGCTCTCGAACCGAGAGAAGCTGCAGGCACTCCGACGGGTTGCAGCGTACCGACCAGGATTCTCCTTCGGTCTCGTCGTGCTCGGTGCAGTCGTCGCGGTGTTTGAGGGAATTGGCCTCGGATTCATCTACCCGATAATCGAGACAGCGCAGTCCGAGGATCCAACGGCGGTAAGTGGGCCAGTGATGGAGACGTTCGTCGGGGCCTACGAGCTTGTTGGGCTGCCGTTTACGCTTGGGTATCTCATTCTCGGTGTCGCCGGGGTCATGACCGTTCGGTACACGATGTCGTTCGTCGTTAGTTGGCTTTCAGTCATCCTCACAAAGCGGTACGAGAAGCACCTCCGTGAGCGTGCCTTCGATGGTGCACTCGACGCTGAGATTGGCTACTACGATCAAGAGGGAACAGACGACATTCTCAATGCGATTATTACTGAAACGCGGTACTCAGGAGGAGTCATTGATAAAGGCGTTAGACTCATGCAGACGTTCTTTCTCGTCGGGATGTACACCGCCGTGATGCTATACACGTCGCCACCGATGACCCTACTCGCAGTCGTGATTCTTGGCGGGATCACGATCCTGCTACGGTTCGTCATTGAGCCAGCAGTGACTGTTGGGTCGCGGGTCGCCGAGGCGAACGAACGGATTCAGGAGGCAGTGCAAGCCGGTACACAGGGCATTCGAGACGTGAAGCTGTTCGGGCTCCGTGAGGAGACGTTCGAGTCGTTCGACGAGTCAATTTCTCAGTACGTCGACTCAGAGATCGACCTCGGCCGAAATGAAGCGGCGATCAAGAATTTATTTGAGCTTTCTGCAGCGGTCACAATCTTCGTGCTGATCTACGTCGGATTCACATTCACGGGGCTCGCACTCGGTGAACTCGGCATCTTTCTCATTGCAATGTTCCAGCTTGCGCCACGGGTGAGTACACTCAACAGCGTGTACTACAAAGTCGAGGGCCGACTCTCTCACGCGGTTCGTACGTACGACTTCTTGGACAGGCTGGATGCACGCACAGAGGCGAGTGGTGATCGACCAGTCGATGCCATAGACGCGATTGAGTTCGACGACGTGGTGTTCAGTTATACCGACGACGAGCCCGTGTTACGCGGGTTGTCATTCGAGGTCACTAAGGGTGAATTCATTGCGTTTGTAGGACAGTCCGGGGCAGGCAAATCGACGATCGTCTCGTTGTTAGCGCGAATGTACGATCCAGATAGAGGGGTCATCCGTGCTGATGGAGTGCCGATCGATGCGTACGACATCAGGGCGTGGCGCGAGCGGATTGCAGTCGTCCGGCAGAAGCCGTTTATTTTCACTGACACACTAGAGAACAACGTAACCATCGGTAATCGAGATGCGACGCGTCGAGAGGTTGAACGCGTCTGTGAGATCGCCAAGGTTGACGAGTTTGTCGATGAGCTTCCGAATGGGTATGAGTCACAGCTGGGTGATGATGGTGTTCGGCTATCAGGAGGGCAGCGGCAGCGAGTGGCACTGGCACGGGCTCTCCTGAAGGACGCTGACTTTCTGGTGTTAGACGAGGCAACGAGTGATCTCGATTCGAATCTGGAAAAAGAAGTGCAGGCAGCTATCGAGTCGATGGATCAAGACTATGGGATTATCGTAATTGCTCACCGGTTGTCGACGGTGAAGAACGCGGATCGGATCTATACTGTTGACAACGGTGAGATCATCGAAGCCGGCACACATCAGGAGTTACTTGGGGAGAAAGGGGAGTATGCAGAATTGTATACTGTTCAGTCGTCAGGTACATCATGACGCCCAACAAGAATTTTGTTAATTAATGAAATAATCAAATTCGTCACTGATTTACAATCGCCACTGTAGATCTTCCCTTCTGATTGTTAACTATGAATATTTTATATAGGCTCTTACCTAATCTGGTGAAACAACTGTCTGAAGTGTGATATGGGAATGTTCGGAGTGCTGAATATAGAGAATCCATGCAGCACGGGATTGTAATACAAAACCAACATCCGGATCTGTAGTAAACTACGACGTTCGCCGGACGCCGTGACACACCTCGAAGGGTGGATACATTACAGTACGTCAGACAAAGCGGGCCGGCGTTACTCCTCGCCGGCGCTCGGGTTTGGGACGCCGAACCCGTCCCGGTAGCACGGTCAACACGGGAGTTCGGCGTCCCAACAGTCGCAGTCCTCGGTGGTGGTTGCGGAAGTCGATATATCTCATAAGATTTAATTTTGTTGCGGGCCACGCTTGAGGTTGTGCGACGATGCACTAATTGCTTGATTCCAGTCACAAAACCTGGTGTGGAACTTGATTCCGATGGGCGGTGCCAAGGTTGCGCACATCTTGAAATGCGCGAGGATACCGATTACGAGCAGAGATTCGAGAAACTCGAGAAAATCTGCGATCGGCATCGGAGTACTGACGGGTCGTACGATTGTATTATACCGGTGAGTGGGGGGAAAGATAGCCACTACCAGACGTACATGATGAAAGAGGAACTAGACATGAATCCTCTGTTAGTAGCTGTGAGCGATCCATTCTCAAAGACTGAGGCTGGGAAACATAATATATACAATAACTCGGAGGCCTTTGATTGTGACCTAATCACTGTTGACCTCAGTCCAGCAACGGTGAAGAAAATGATGCGAACGGCGTTCGAGGAACTTGGGAGCCCGACCTGGCCAGTCGACCGGGCTATCTACTGTGTGCCTATCCAAATGGGCATCAATCTCGATATTCCTCTTATCGTGTACGGCGAGAATACGAGTTGGGAGTACGGTGGCGTGCAGTACGACCACGAGGCAGAAGAACCGTATAGTGCCATCGACCAAATCGAGAACGACGTTGCGAAGGAAGTAGACTTCGACCTCTGGTTTGAGAATGGCGTAAGTGAAGAGGATATGAACATGATGCGCTATCCCGAGATCGAAGAGCTGGAATCTGCTGGTCTTGAGCCAATCTATCTTAGCTACTTCCAGCCCTGGGACGGATATAGAAACTATCAAATCGCGAGAAACTACGGGTTCCGGACGCTCGAAAACGAGTGGAATCGTGAGGGGTTCATCGAGTCGTACGATCAAATTGACTCGAAGGCCTATCTGATGAATGTATGGATGAAATATCCCAAGATGGGGTATATGCGGACTACAGATGTTGTCGGGTATCGTCGCCGAAGTGAATATTTTGACATTAGCGTGGAAGAAGGCGTGGAACTTATTCGCGAACACGATCACAAACTTGACGAGGAGATTCTTGACGATTTCTTGGATTTCACTGGATACTCCGATCGTGAGTTTTGGGAGATTGTCGAGAAACATCGAAACGAGGAGATTTTCGACGAATCCTTCCTCAAATCCGGCACAGTACCCAAACCAGTTTCCGACTTCGAGAACATAGAGTACGCTAACTGAGGAACTATTCCACTGTTTCTCTGAACTGGTCTGAGCTGATCCAGTATAGCAGGCTGATCATAAGTCGGTACCATTGGTGTTCGGTTAACCCCGAGAGCGCCAGATTGTTCGGTACCAGCTTTGACGAGGAACGTTCAAGCAGTCGAATTCGGCAAGTTCAGCGAGTCCGGTTGATTATCACTGCTCGAAAATATTACCGGCAGTGTTAACCGAGCATGAATTGAGTCGGCACCTAGTCCTCGCCGGCGCTCGGGTTCGGGACGTCGAACCCGTCTCGGTAGCACGGCTAACACAGGAGCTCGGCGTCGGCGTCCCAACAGTCGCAGTTCGGTGCAAGATACGCGCGTTCCATCTTGCACTGCCCATCTTGATAGAATCGTGATAAATATGTTTCGCCATCTTCGGTAAGAGCCTTTATATATTTTCACACGCGTCACGAATAGTTTTTACTACTCTCTCCACATCTCGGAGCGGTAGTGTTGGATACATTGGTAAGGAGACCACTCGATCACTTACATCTTCGGTCTGGGGAAGTGATTGGTGTTGTTCTGACGCAAAGGTTCCATTACGATGGACTGGAGTATCCCAGTAGATTTTACAACTGATGTTCGCTGCTGTCAGGGCGTTTATAATATGGGATCGGGTGATTTTATCTTCACAGAGCACAGTATACAGTTGGTATACATGATCATGACCCTCCACTGGCTTGTGAGGGTTAATTTTGTTGACTGCTGACAACCCATCATGGTAGCGGGCTGCTATGTTTTGTCGGGACTCAATGAGGTCATCAACTTTCGAAAGCTGAGCACAGCCGACTGCGGCAACCATGTCTGCCATCCGATAGTTTGAACCGACAGTGACGTACTCACCGCTTTCGACCGAATCGAAGTACTCTCCTTCAGTTCGGCCGTGATTACTGAATTGACTTATCGCCGCTGCGAGTGTTGCATCATCTGTTATGATTGCTCCACCCTCTCCAGTCGGGAGTATCTTGTTCTGGCAGAAGCTCAGTGCTGCGATATCACCAATTGTTCCTACTAGGTCTCCATTTGCGGTGGCACCGAAGGCTTCGGCCGCATCTTCGATAACCCACAGATCATGATTCGCTGCAATTTCAGTGAGTTTGTGGATTTGACACGGAGCTCCATAGAGATGTACTGGTATAATGGCTGCTGTATTCTCCGTAATCTTCGATCTGACTGACGCTGGATCGAGCCCGAATGTATCTAATTCAATGTCTGCAAATACTGGTTCTGCACCAACTAATTTCACTGCATTGGCTGTTGCAATGAATGTAAATGAGGGAACGATCACCTCATCACCGTTACCGATGCCACAAGCCTTGAGTGCTGTGACCAGTGCAGTTGTTCCAGAATTTACTGAGATTGCATAGTTAGCTCCAAAATACGATTCAAGCTCCGTCTCGAACTGGTCAACAAACGGACCCTTTGCCCAATAACTCCCTCGAGAAATAGATTGAACTACATTACTTATATCCTCTTCATCCCATGAAATTTCGAAAAGTGGAATTTCTTCGCTCATTGATTTACGCCTTTTGCGATGGTATCAGTCTGTTCAATCATATCAAGGAGTTCTTTTGGGGGTAATGGCTTATCCTTCTCGGAGGTATATTCATTCGTGAGCGAAACCGTCTCGTCCTGCCGGTCACAATCACTGAGGTCGATATCTGGATAGATAACAAACATGTTTGGTTTTTCAACTGTGTTCTTGAGTTCATCTTCTGACAGAAGCTTTTCATGTTTCCGTTCGCCGGGACGTGGACCGATGATATCGATCTCAATGTCGTCTGGCGACTCGGGACTGTAAGCATCGATCATTGTTTCCGCAAGTGTCCCGACCTCAAATGTTGGCATTTTGAATACGAATACTTCTCCCCCGTTCATCTGTTCGTTTGCACTGAAAACAAGGTCAACTGCCTCGTTGATCGGCATAATAAACCGCGTCATCTCCGGATCTGTCACGGTTACTGGGCCTCCGGCCATAATTTGTCGGTAAAACAGTGGAATGACAGAACCGCTGGATCCAATAACGTTCCCGAATCTGACACAGCTAAACTGTGTATTTCTGTGGCCTTTGTACCAATTCGCAGCGATGACAAGCCGCTCCGAGAGCAGCTTCGTTGCACCCATTACTGATGTTGGATTTGAGGCCTTATCGGTGCTGATTCCGACGAACGACTCAACCTCCTCTTCGAGTGCTGCCCGAATCAGGTTCTGAGTCCCTTGGACATTTGTCCGGACGGATTCGAAGGGATTGTATTCATTGAGTTCGACGTGCTTCAGCGCGGCTGCATGAAAGACGATATCGATGCCTTCGAGTGCGAATCGGAGCCGATCACGATCACGGATATCTCCTAATAGTGTCCGGAGACGACTGGTGTCATCGATTTCCTGTTGTAGTTTGAAAAGAGCTGCCTCATCATTGTCTAGCACCCTGACAGTGTCAGCACCTTCATTGAGTGCGCGTTTCGTGATCTGAGATCCAATCGATCCACAGCCACCTGTGACGAGGAGTTGTTTCCCTCGAATCGCATCCATGAGCGTAGACAGAGAGTTGATGGTACTAATCCTTTTGAAAAACTCATCGGATCGCTTGCTACTCGTTAGATACATTATGGCTAGTCAACTATGTTATGTATGGAAATCGACGACATTACACTCGATGAGGATACTGTCTATTTCATTGCGGAAGCGGGTGTCAACCACAACGGGAGCCTCGAAACGGCCAAGAAACTGATTGACGCCGCCGCAACGAGTGGCGCGGATGCAGTCAAATTCCAGACATTTAGCGCTGATCGACTCGTCACGAAAGATGCCTCGAAAGTCGACTACCAGTCCGAGACAACTGGCGATGGATCACAGTATGAAATGTTGAAACGATACGAGCTTGACCGCAAGGCTCACGAACAATTGATAGAGCACTGTAACGAAAGAGACATTACCTTTCTATCGACGCCGTTTGATTCGGAAAGCGCAGACATGTTGGCTGATCTCGGAGTCTCCGCGATAAAGATTGGATCTGGTGAACTCGACAACCATCCGTTGCTTGAACACGTTGCCGGATTGGGACTACCGTTGATCGTCAGCACCGGGATGAGCACGATGGATGAAGTTCATGCCGCACAAGACGTGATCCGATCAGTAGATCACAAGCTTGATGTAATTTTTTTACACTGCACTTCTGCGTATCCATGTTCGCTGGATGATGTGAATTTCCGGGCGATGAGGACAATGATAGACGAACTGGACGAACCAGTTGGCTATTCAGATCATACGACTCTTCCGGAAACGCCCGCTTTTGCTGTCGCTGCGGGTGCGGTGCTTGTTGAGAAGCACTTTACGCTTGATATATCCCTGGCCGGGCCGGATCAAGAAACATCGTTGGAGCCTGCCGAACTGACCCGATCTGTGGCGTTAGCACGTGATGCATTCCGATCCCGAGGCTGCTCGGTAAAAAAGGTCACTGAAGCAGAACGAGTCAACCGTTCGGCTGTCCGAAAGAGTATACACGCAGCGACTGACTTGCGTGAAGGCGCGATCCTCACAGAGGCGAACACGACAATCATTCGGCCCGCTGATGGTCTCTCTCCAACGGTATATGAATCTATTCTGGGGAGTAAAATAACTGAAGATCTTTCTGAGGGTGACCCGGTTTTGGAGTCTGTATTGAACTCGGACGTAGGGTCTGGGTAGCTGAGAAATTATCTGATGGCAATTTACTGCGTTTAATCGACGACTTCGCCAGGAACACCGACCACAAATGAATTCGCGGGGATGTCTTCGCGGATCAAGCTATGTGAGCCAACAACTGCATTCGTACCGATCTCGACATCCGGTAGAATCGTCGTGTGTGATCCGATACGTGCACCTTGACGGATAACGACTGATCCCCTCCGTTCGTCGATTGTCGATTTGCTGTGGATGTCACAATGCGGCCCGATCTGCACTCCTGATTCGATGGTAACACCGTTGTGTGCGTTGATTACAGTGAACGCACCGATATCTACGTATTTACTGAGCTGCAACTCTTCCGGTCTGTGAACAACCCAATTGTATTCTGTAAGCTCTCCGTGAGCTATTTCCGGTTGTTCCCAGTCGTCAAATCGATCACGTGGATCTTCACTCATGCTGTATTACGATTCTCTATTAAAAACGTTCTTTCGATCGTATCTTAATTATAATGTCGTTAGTAGTCGAAATCTGACTCTTTCCTCAATAGCTTTTCGTTTATTTCTACCTGAGATAACTTTGCAGAAATTTTTTTTCCGGCACCACCGTACTTGTAGGGGTTCTCACACTCTTTGGCCCGCTGTTGAGTCGACTGATCTTCAAGACTATCAAAAATTGCTTTTTGAATCGCTTCGGTATCGTGTGGGACGGAGCGTACGTTTGCGGCTCGTTCGCGGCCATCCTGTCGTGGTCCGATATCAACCACTGGAAGGTCAAACGAAGGGGCTTCAATAATTCCGCTGGACGAGTTCCCAACCATCACGTCGGCTGCGGCCATCGACCCAAGATACTCTCGACGAGGGAGGCTCTGGAATAGCTGTATACTACTGTCGAATGTCCGGGATTCAATCTCCGAGATTATTTGATCACTGCCCGCGTCCGAGTTCGGGTAGATAATGACTGTCTGTACATCAAATTCTTCGACAGCATCAAGAGTGACTGCCATCTGGTCGCCGGCTCGCTCCGACTGGGTAGTCACCGGATGTTGAACGAGAAGTAATAACTGCCGTTCGGGATCGAAACCATATCGGGTGAGCACTGTTTTTGGATCCTCGTACTCGCCAGCAAGAATGTCATCAAGTCCTGGTGCACCCGAGATTTGTATTCGCCACTCTGACTCACCCAACTTTCGAATCCGCTCAGCACTTTTTTCCGAAGCTGGGAAATGGATATGTGCAAACTTCGTGATCGAATGGCGAATACTATCATCGATTACTGCCCCTCTCATCGCATCTCCTCCATGAATATGTGCAATTGGGATATTCATATGAGCCGCAGCGAGTGCACCTGCGAGTGCCTCGTCCCGGTCTCCAAGCAAGAGGACGATATCCGGGTTGAGGCTTTCAAACGCATCTGCGAGGCTAGCTGTCCCGATTCCCAATGATTTCGCCATCGCAGTCCCCGTATCTCCGTCAAGAAGCATCAGTACCTCTCGGTCAACAGTGAATCCATCATCGCGAATATCAGAGACTGTGTTCCCGTATCTGGGAGAGAGATGCATACCGGTCGCGACAACGGAAAGCGATAGCTGTTCATGTGCTTCGATAGCTTCCATAGACGATTTGAGCAGGCCGTATTCAGCCCGCGTACCGGTGAGGACTAAGACGTTTTTTGAGGCCATTGTTACCAGACGATGTAAGTGCGAGCAAATTATATCGCCAACCATGTATAAAATCTTGTTTACTGGGCTAGGCTCGATTGGCGAACGGCATCTACGTCTCCTCCAGAATCATGACGACCCGATGGAACTCCATGCATATCGGAGTGGTGGCATAGATGAAGCTGCGTTTCCGGATGTTGTCCAGCATGCAAGCCTCACTGATGCGCTGGCTATGGATCCAGATATTGCTTTTATTACGAATCCGACATCGTTACACGTTGAAACTGCGACAGTGTGTGCCGAATCAGGTTGTCATCTGTTCATTGAAAAACCACTCTCTCACACACTGGACGGTGTAGACGAACTGATTACAACTGTCTCTGATAATGGGCTACTCACATATGTTGCGTGTGTTCTCCGGTTTCACCCGGTCTTACAGCGCATCTCTACGCTGTTAGCCAACGATATCATCGGCGAAGTGTATAGTTTTCGTGTCTACTCAGGCTCGTATCTACCAGACTGGCGTCCAGAGCAAGATTACAGAAGCTCTTACAGTGCTGACCCGGAGATGGGCGGCGGTGTCATACTGGATCTCATTCATGAAATCGACTACTCATACTGGCTGTTCGGTGACATCACAATTGTTAATTCATGGGTCGGTCAGGTAAGCAATCTTGATATCGAATCAGAGGATCTCGCCGAAACGATTGTTGAGACGGAAACGGGTGTTATCGGACAGATACATCTTGATTACTACCGCTCAGAGCCACGGCGGACAATCGAGATTAGTGGCGAATCAGGCGTTATTCATGGTAACCTCGTTGATAACACTGTCACTATACTGACGAACGGTAATCGAGACACTGAACAGTATGATATTGACCGGGATGAATTGTATAAACGCCAGTTGGATTTGTTTCTCTCACACATACAGAGCGGAACCCCCTGTGAGAACGACCTTCGAGAAGCAAGAAAGGTTTTAGAAATCGCACTCGAAATCAAGACAGACGATGACAGATACTGAGAACGTTCTGTGTACTATCTGCGCACGGGGGGAATCCAAGGGGATTCCAAACAAAAACCTTCGCGAAGTCGGGTCGAAACCGCTGATAGCCCACACTATCGAACACGCAGTAGCTTGGAACCGCCAGACAGAGGTGGTTGTATCGACAGACAGTGAGATGATCGCCGACATAGCACGGGAGTACGGCGCGACCGTTCCATTCATTCGACCCGATAGGCTCGCTACCGATACCGCTGCGAAACTACCTGTGATCCAGCACGCCGTAACTGAAGCTGAACAACAGTTCGGAACGACGTACGACTACGTCGTCGATCTAGATGCTACAGCCCCGATCCGCGAAATCGAAGACATTGATAACTGTTTCGACCTCGTCGCTGACGGCGATGCCCAGAACGCATACACAGTTACCGAAGCTGACAAAAACCCCTATTTCAATATGGTCGAACTGGATGAGATGGGGTATGCATCGCTTTCAAAAACGACCGAGTCTGGAGTTGTCCGCAGACAGGATGCACCGACGGTGTACGAAATGAATGCATCCATCTATGTATTCGAACGAGATTTTCTTCTGCAGGCGGACTCGGTTCACGGTAACAAAACAAAGGCCTCAGTAATGCCTCCGGAGCGATCAGTCGACATTGACCGACCGATTGATCTTGCGTTCGTTGAGTTTTTGCTTGAGAACGGGATAGAGTATCTATGAGTGACCTGTTTGACCTCTCCGACGAAGTCGCTGTGGTAACCGGTGGTGCCGGACTCATCGGTAGTGCGCTCTGTGAGGGACTTGCAGAACATGGCGCAACTGTGGTTCTCGTCGATGCCGACGAAGACGCGGCTGCAGAAACAGCCAACTCGATCGGTGGTCACGTCGTCACACAAGCAGCCGATGTCACGTCAGCACCTGAGATGGGGGCAGTGTTCGAGTATGCAGTCGACGCGTTTGGGTCAGTAGATACTGTTGTCAACTCAGCATACCCGAGAAACGAGCGGTACGGAACCGAATTCCAGGACGTGTCTCTCTCCGACTGGGAAGAAAACATCGCCCTGAATTTAAACAGTTACTATATATCGTGCAAGAAGTCATTTGAAATAATGAGACGACAAGAAACTGGTGGATCCATCGTAAATCTGGGTTCGATCTATGGTGTTCAGGCCCCCGATTTCGACGTGTATACTGGAACGGATATGACGGGCCCCGTCGAGTATTCCGCAATCAAGGGAGCAGTCATCAACTTCACGCGATATCTTGCTTCGTACGCGGGAAAGTACGGTGTCAGAGCGAATGTACTGAGTCCTGGCGGTGTGTTTGATGAGCAGGCTGAACAGTTTGTTACTCAGTACGAATCGAAAGTTCCGCTGTCTCGCATGGCACGTCCAGAGGATCTCAAGGGGCCTGTAGTGTATCTGTCATCGGATTCATCGAAGTACATGACTGGACAGAATCTGATTGTTGATGGAGGATGGACAATCAAGTGATGTTTTTTGATTCGTCTGCCGTTCCGAACCGACCTTCGTTGACTGCATCCAGCACTCTACTCGGTACACAGAGTCTCCAGTTTATTTTGATCGGTAGTTCCGAATTGCTTATATGCTTTCTACTGGAAAACTATCTATGATTGATGACATTTGGGATAGTTTTAAATGGGGGTTGAAGCACGCGCGGGATGGAGTTGAACGAACTCTCGCACCGTCCGAATTCCGGACAGTCACCGACAGAGTGTCTGTCCCACCCTCGGTTGAGACACCTAACCAGGGCGTCTATCTTGGCACCGAATCAGGTGTCAAAAACGAGTATTTCGCAGTAAAAAGAGGCCCCCGGCGGCCGCAGTTTTATCCCGTTTTTGATAGCTCAGACGCTACGCAGTCGGTGTCGGTATCTTCTTCAGAGAATTTCACTGGAATTGATACACAGATCGTAGATGTACAGAATACTGATACTGTAAATCTCAGTGCCACATTCACACACCCTGACGGGGGTACGACTAACGATTCTATCCGCTACAATCTACAGGATTACAGTCTCCACGACGGGAGAGTGTTGCCTCTCCATCTTTCCGCGCCTAGGCCAGCGACGGAAGCAACAGTTACACTCGAAACCGATCATCACGATACACGACCGATTGTATCACGACTACTGCCGGAGAAGTTCAGAAAACACGAGTGGAAACCCGACCAGTCGCCACGACTGTCTGTTCCTGCCCCACGTGGTCAGAATGGAACACCGATCTTTTTGATTTCAGTCGACACCTTCCGGTATGACGCCCTCGAAGCATTTGCGCCGGTGCTTGAGGCGTTGGGAAGTGATGCAATAATTCCCTCCGAACCGCGCACGCAGGGCCATTGGACGCGGCCAGCGCACGCTTCCATGTTCACCGGAGTCCATCCAAGTACACACAAATACGTCGGATTTGCCAGTGAAGAAGAGGGCCAGTACGGACTTCCCGCAGAGTTAACCACCCTTCCAGAACTCCTTTCCAACAGCTCGTATAAATGCTCGGGATGTGTGCCACGATCAAAAACCGGTGTCGAGTATGGATTCGGTCGTGGTATGCATCGATACAAATACAACCCGATCTCGTGGGCCGATCCCGACTATGACGGTGCTGATACCATAGACCAGGCGATCAGGTGGATTTCTGCCGATCAACGCACTCAGGGGAACCGACTGTTTTACTTCCTCCATCTTTTCGATCCTCACTACCCGTACGTACCAACTGTCTTTTCAGATGTTTCGCCCATCGATTTCGACTTAATTGAGCGTTTCGAGTCGAAAATGGGCGTCGATGATTATCTCGAGGCGCTTGACCAGCCTGCCTCAATGTCCGACACTGACGTCGATCTGATCAAATCCTATTATTATCGTGCGGTGAGATACGCTGCTGAACAGATCGTTCGGTTGGTCTGTCATCTCAAGCAGGTTGGGCTCTACGAGGACTCCCTCCTCATCATAACTGGCGACCATGGAGAAGACTTTTTCGAACGGGAGTTCGCAGGACACCAAAGCGTTACTGATGCAAACATCAGACCGGGTATGGTAATCAAACCACCTGCTGGTGTAGACTTCCGTGTCCCAGACACTCCTGATATCATCGATTTTCTTCCGACTATCGCAGAACTCATCGACGAAGACGTTCCCGCACAGTCCGAGGGGGTTGCCTGGCAACGGAAATCTGATACCCCTCGGATTACCGAACGTGTTCGCTCGGACTGGTACACTATTTCGGTGGAAGTAGAGTCAATAAAGGGCGTCTACACGTATCAAGAAAATTATCCTAGCCAACCTACGGAGGCACAGCTGACGGATGGACCCGTGGATGTGCGGTTTTTCAATACTACTTCTCGGAGACCGGGTGAGCCGCTGGATCGAGCTGATCCGTCTGACTCTCTGCGCGATGAAATCGAACGCGTTATCGAAAACCACATCGCTGACGCGAACCCCACACAGCCTATCGAAAATGGGCGTGTGAAAGTATCAGAAGATGCGAAAGAACGGCTCAGAAAACTCGGATACAAGTAGGTACCATGGTCGGAATTTCTTCGATCTACAAAACTTCCTTGATTATTACCGGTGCACGCTCTCGCGGTTCATCACCGATTTCGCTCTCGTTGCAGAGAATGTCTTCCTCGAATTAGTCCACGAGCTTGCGAGCAGGTACTGCTCGGCAAGCTTGTACGTATCGACGGGACAGACATTTTAGTTGATCAGTGTGACGACGACGTAGCGTGGAACTACGATCACACCGAAGATGATTACTACGGCTACGGCTGTTGTGTGGTGACTGCTGCAAATGACATCCCTGTCGTAGCAACGTTCACGCCTGCGAAAAAAGTCAATCAGGAGACGGCGATACGCGTCACTCGTGACGAGCCCGCCGTTGAAACTCCACGTTGAATAGTCGGTGACTCGGAGTTAGATATAATCCACGAACCACAGCTGATCCGCTGGATATAGACTACCGCGTCGAACAGCGACTCAAAGAGCACAGCGGGACTATGCGTCTGTGGCGGCTACAACTCGAAGAAATGTATCCGTGCCGTTCACAAGTTGAAACAGCGATTGGGGTTTATAATAATATCCGCCTCGGAACCCCACGGGTTCGAGGCCGAGTGAGAGTCAAATCACACGTATTTCTCGTCTTGTGCCTTCGGTTGGGTGTTGCACTCGCTAATCACGATCAAGGAAACGATCTCGCAAGCCAACTATTAGAGGGCATCACAGAAAAGTTGACACACCAGTGAGCGGGGAGTGGTAAATGGAACATGAGTGCCACAACCCCGCAGAATCATCCTTCGTTCGAAGAGCTATTCAAAGACGTGGATACGGTGCCGTTGGCGTTGTTCGAGCATCTTGATCTCTCGTTCTTGTAGGAGTTCCCCGTGTTCGCCCCCACGGGTCGGGGGCGAACACGGGAACACGAAGCACCAGAACTGTTCAAGGGAGTGCTCTACTGCTTCAGCCGAGACATCTACGGCGTCAAAGCAGTCACCAGAGAGCTCCACGATGAGCTGATCTGGCGACAGTGTGGCTTCGACAGTGCGCCGTCCTACCAGTCGATTCATCGGTTCTTCACGGACTTCGCCTTGGTCGCCGAGGACGCATTCACCAAGCTCGTCGAGCAGGTCGCCGACCGCGACCTGCTCGACAACACCTTCCGGATCGATTCGACAGATGTGCGGGCACACCCCAACGATGACGACGCTACGTGGAACTACGACCCAACGGCTGAATCAGACGACACAGAGAACGAGGATGACGAGAACGAAGACGAGGAAAATGACGAAGATGAGGACAGCTACTACTACGGCTACGGCTGTCTAATCGTCTCGACAGGGCCGAAACTGCCGATTGCGGCGGCCTTTACACAGCGAAAACAGGTCGATGAGGAGACGGCGAAGCGCGTCACCTGTGACGCGCTCGCCGTCGAAACGCC
The DNA here is from genome assembly GCF_051194155.1 of Halorubrum zhoui. Lineage (NCBI taxonomy): Archaea > Methanobacteriati > Methanobacteriota > Halobacteria > Halobacteriales > Haloferacaceae > Halorubrum > Halorubrum zhoui. The sequence continues at coordinate 25,202 of NZ_JBLZNJ010000007.1, forward strand.
GATCTGGATGCTCGGTGACGGCGGCTTTGACATTCTTGAGTGGCACGATGACCTCGTTGACGAGGCCGTCGTGCCGGTGGCCCCGTACAATCCGAGAAACACCGACGATCCACTCGACATCGAGTACAGGATCGAAGATCGTATGGAAAACCACACCGAGGACGTTCATCTGAAGCAATCGGTGCTGGAAGAGACGTACAATCGCCGAACACAGGTCGAACGAACAATCGGTGCAAGCAAAGACTGCGGCCTCGGGACGCCGCGCGTCCGAGGCCGCGTTCACGTGAAAACACACGTGTTTCTAGCTCTCTGCTTGCGGCTGGCGGTTGCCATAGCCAATTACGAACGAGGTGCCAACCCCGGAAAGAACTCAGTCGAGGTGTGTCAATGATTCTGTGACGCCCTCAACCATTACGCTATGAGATCAATTCTGTACCACCGCCATACTGTTCATGATACATAGTCAAATATTAACTAATGAACCATCTATTCAGGTCGAATATAAAACGTATTATTCGTCATCGATACCTCTTCTACGGAAACAGGATTGATATCCAACACTTGTTCTATTTGCTGGATGAGTTGGAGAATCTCCTCCTTTTCGACACTTGTGAACTTTTGTTTGCGATACTGACGTTGTTTCTGTGGCGACTCGTTCCCTAGTAGCAAGTGTACTTTATCATATAATGTAATTATTTCATCAGAAAACACCGAAGTTTGGACTCGACGCTCAATATCTTGCTTGAGATCAGGCTTCAATTCAGCATAGTTCCTCTCGTTGTCTGTGTCTAAAGAACTAATCACGTCACACATCTTTTCCGCAGCAGACTCATCAATATTGTGAAAGTACTGTTTTAAATGCGTAGTTTGGTCTGTGGTCATCTCATAGTATTTATCTCTGTTAAGACTCTTAGAGATATACTCTGTGAGGTTCTCCAAGGTGAGGGCTTGCTTGCTTACAACTTGTGGTAGTTCGGCCTCATACTCCTTGTTTTGAATAGGACGATAGGAAACCACTGGTGTTCCCATAAGCGCGCTTTCAATACCAGTGGTACAATCGTGGTGTACCGTAACGCTTGCACCTGCAATCCAGTTGCGTACGTCACCTGTATCCTCTATGTGTACGTGATCACATCGCTGAAATGCTTCCTCGTATGTAGTATTATTTTCGGATGGGTGTGGTCGAATAATAATATCGGTCTCTGGAAACTTTGCTTGTAGGTGGTAAATTGCATCGAGAAAAAGATTAAAAATACGGTTTTTATACGTGTGTTCCTCCTCCGGGGCTGACCCATATATCTCTTCAATCTTGGTTATAACTCCTTGATTATCAGGATTTGCCTGGGAGAAATTTCCATTAAGTAATATGTAGTCCCCGTATCGCTCGTTAATTGGCTTTGCTCGGTTTTGATAAATAAATCTCAAATGTGGTTGCAACAGATCAAATCGTGGGTTTCCGGTGACATGAATGTTCATCATATTTTCATACTGATTCCGGATCTCGATGGCTGGTCTTTCACCCCATGCAAAAAATGCATCGAGATAATTAAGAACTTTCCTTTTGTTAATTGAATAGTTACTTATCGAGTCGAATACACCACCTTCTGTATCGAGCCCACATACTGAAATTCCTGCAGAGCGTAGCCGTTTGAAAAAATCGATATTACTATCACCAGGATCCTTTGTAATATACACATCTGGCTCGGTTACATCTACTGTGTTACGAATTTCATCACTAGGCCCAAGAATGACCTCTTTCCCTCGACTAACGAAATTCATCCCCAACCACAATTTACCATCGAATTCCCGCACTTTGGTTTCAACTGGGAGTACAATGGTTTCCATTGATTTATTTATCTGTCAGAGGTATACATATATTTCGCTATTGCCATACAATGCTTTACCGACGTATCATGCATATCCAAGATCAGCGAGCCGTTGTTCCACTTCCTCGTCAGTGAGTTCTGTCCTATGCCTTTTTTTCGGTTCGTATGAGTTTGTATCGATCGCTTGCGTTTCAGCCCATGGAACATGCTTAACCTCGGGCATCGGATTCGTCAGATTGTGTCCGAAGATTCCGTTCTCCCAGAGTGCTTCACCGTGGTCTGCGGTAATGACTGTATTCTCAGCGTCCACATTGTTGAGGAGTGTATCAACCTCGTCGAGGACGTATCGTAAGTTGTCGAGATACGCCTCCCACAAAGTCTCCCTATTGAGTTCACCCGCTACGTTCAAGTCCTTTATGCGTTCGTCCGTCGCGATATACGGCGAGTGCGGCTGCATGTAATGGACGATGAGCCGGCCGCGTGGACGCTCGCGGGCGAGCTGAATCGCACGATCCGTAACGACGTTCGGTGGAAACCCACCGCCTGCTCCGTGTTCAGTGTATTCCCAAACAGGATCGAGATGGTCGAAGTCATCCACATGCAGGAAGCTATATGATGGAAAGCTGAACGGAATTTCGTCTCTCCGACGACCTTCCGGAAGTTTCTTCTCTTCGAGTACTTTTTTTGCATTCAAATTCGAAGAAACGTACGTGGTATTTGCAACTTCGTCTTGGTACTTCTCGGTAAACGTCTTTGCGACCCACTCTCTGGAATGGCTTCCAACAGACACTCGCTTGTCGACCGTGTCAATAAACGAGTACTCCGGTGCAACCTTCCGCAGCGCGTCTACACGACACGCATCGAGTATGATCAGCATATCCCAGTCTTCTTCGTAGATGTTCTGCCCTATCGGCCACCGTGAGGTAACGGTTAAAAACAGTCCCGCATACCACCAGAACAGCTGTCTCCGTAACGAACCGATCCCATCAGAACGCACCCGTTGTACCGTGTCTTTGACCCACGATCGTAAATTAAGATGCATAACTTATCCTACCTGCAGGAGTATTTGTTTTTTGCGGAATTAGACAGTTTGGATTGATAATATCGTTCAGTGGTCGTCTACTGTCGGAATTGCTTGGTCGATTTTCATACCGATGCGACATAAAAATTACTGAGGTGACGTGTGAGCATTTTGGCTACTATTTATATCCGAGTGCAGTAAGCTGTTCAACGACCTCACCTTCGCTCCGTGTTTGTACTTCCGATGGTGACTCTGCAATGACCTGTCTCCGGGTGGCTGATTCGATCACGTGCCACGGGACGGTAACGAGTTCGGGAGACCGCATCCCACTGGGATGACCGTACCCCCGGACTGGTATCGGACGCAGGCGGTCTCCAATTAAATTCCCGTGATCCGCTGTAATCACTGTTTGACCGTTCAGTATATCTAGCAGATCTTGGACGTGACTGAGGACGATATCGAGATTTTCTTTGTACGCCTGCCAGACTTTCGCTTCAGTTACAGTCGAGTCCTTTCCCCACTGCAGCACGTCCCAAATGCTGGGTTGGTTTAGCTCCGGAGTATCCACATCCTTTTCGTGTCCTCTGTGGTTAATCGTTTTTCCGGTCTCGCCGAGAAACGGATAGTGTGGCTGCATAAAGTGAAAAATATACTTCTTGTGTGGATACTCTGACTTGACTACCTCGGCGGCAGCTACTACGTCTGCCGGCGAGACAGTTTGCAAATCGTCGTCCCAGTTCTCAAGCAGGTCAACGACGGTGTGGAATATCCCTTCTTCCAGCCGATAGAGGTGTGGATTGGCCGTAACGTACACCGTATCGTGTAGCTCTCTATCTTGGAAGTTCGCTCGGAGGAACTCCCAACTCGTGCTTCCAGAGGAGGTTCGGGACTCAAGTCGTCCTGGTAGGTGGTTTCGCTCTGCAAATGTGTCGAACCGACATCCGTCCAGAATAATGAGATTGTCCCATTCTTCTTCGAAGATATCGACTCCGTCGTGGCTGTAAAACCGTTGATGATACCAGTGATTGAAACGGTGACCGAATTTCCGAATCTCCCCACGGATGAGTGTCGGGTTATCAATTACTCGTCTAAGCTGTGATAATACATATTGCATCTGTGTGGATTGAATTATACGACATGTATTACGACTTTCCTAATATAAAAAAGATGACGATAGCCTGGGGGTACGAGAACACAGAGATTTATTCTCAGCGTGAATACGCATCAGCATGCTGAACATCGCTGTCTCTTACAGTAAGTTTGCGACCTCAGAATCCGGAGGGGCACGCGAATCATTACTGACGCTTCTCCGTGGAGTGGCTACAACGACCGACCTCACCGCGGATGTTTATCAAACACCCCCGACAGATGACCCACCGTTAACGAACTTCGAATACCAACTCCACACCAAACGGCTGTACGATATCCCGAAACTCACATGGACGAACCAAGTCATATCCCGTGCACAATGGGGACGCTATCTTCGGACACAGCTCACTCGAGACACCGACTGTCTAGTCACGCAAAATCGAATGGCACCGGTGTCGGTTCAGGTCGCGGCTGAACGGAATATCCCGTCGCTGCTGTTCATTCGCAGCATGGCGCTGACAGGATACGAAAAGTACGATCCAAGTCGGAGCCATCTCTCGAATATCCTCCGGACTGATATTGGCGGTCGGGTCCAGTACCCGTTCCTCTGGAAGAATTTTCATGAGTATAAACAAGCAACACATACAGCGACATACACCATCGCCAACAGTGAGTTCACCGCACGAAAAATCCGAGAATTGTTGGGCGTTGACTCTGAAGTAATCTACCCACCGATTAAGCTGGATAAATACCGAACTGAGTATGACGAAGACGGATATATTACTATGGTCAATCCACGCGCTGCATATAAAGGGGCAGATATATTCCTTGACCTTGCTGACAGTCTCCCTCATGATGAGTTCCTGCTAGTTGGACCGATGTCGCAACCAGAAATAAAGCAGCGAGCAACGCAATTGGCAAATGTCACCCACTGGGAGTGGTGTGAGGATATGCGTGAGGCATATGCAATGTCGAAGCTCGTTGTTGTCCCCTCACGGTGGGAAGAGCCGTTTGGTCGGGTTCCTGCAGAGGCGATGGTGAGTGGAATTCCATGTGCCGTCAGTAACCGTGGGGGACTACCTGAGGTTGTTGGTGACACGGGTGAAGTCGTAACTGATATTGAGCAGACTGACGCATGGATAGAGGCGATCAATCGTGCGTTAAAATCTCATGATCCACAGGCACAGAAACAACGCGTCGAGATGTTTTCGGCAGCCAATCAAATCCCAAAACTAGTAGAACTCCTTGGGGCGGTTCGCTAGCCGAGTACTCTGTTGCTACGCCATTTTGCAGTGGAGGATTCAGCTATCTTTCTTAACCGAAATTTATCGTTATTACGGAATGTATGAAAATGTCTGTACTGGCTTCTCTTCTTTAGTATCGAACTACTCAAACCACCTCGATAAGAATCTCTCATCAACATGGGTGCCAACATCTGCTACGTCGTAAATTCGGTCTCACCAACATCGGTTCCAGCCACAATTGCGACTGCACTTGTTGATTACGAGAATATAGCAGTCGACATCTTAGCATGGTTCGAGGGTGGGTCTTTTGAGGGTGATGGCCGTGTTGGACTGACAGTTCTTGACGCTCCACGGTCCGGTATCGGCCTTGATCGACAAACGTACCGCGAGGCACGTAATGTCCTCCGAGAGTACGACCTTATTCAAGCAAACCTCAACCACGCAGGATCACTCGCGAAAGTCATTGGTTACCGACTCGGTATTCCGCTTGTCTCCAGAGAGGGGAACACCCGTGATGGATTCACCCGAAAGGGACGGATGGCAAACGGACTCACTAACGCTCTTGTTGATCGTATCGTTCCGAACTCACAAGCAGTCTACAATTCGTTTACACGCTGGGAACGACTGCTTATTAATGACAACCACGTTCAGATTATCCCGAACGGTGTCGATCTCGAACGGATCGACCGGGCAGGCCGCTCCGACTACCGTCTCCGTGGCCAGTTCGGTATTCCCTCGGATGCGGTTGTCGTCGGCACTGCAGCCATGATCACCGAACAGAAGGCACACGACATTCTCGTCCAAGCAGTCGACCGTGCGAACACTCGCTTCGATTCCCATCGTATCGATCTCGTCGTCGCTGGAGACGGCCCGCTGCGGTCGGAGATCGAAACCCTCGCTGTGAGTCTCGGTATCGATGACCGGGTCCACTTTACAGGTCTGGTCGACAGAAAGCGTGTCTACGAGATCCTCTCAGAGATAGATATCTATGCCATGCCGTCGCGTTGGGAAGGGTTCTCGAACGCTGCTGTTGAGGCACTCGGTGCCGGCAAGCCGTGTGTGTTTTCCGATATTGATCCGTTCCTGATTCCCTACGAGGACGTTGCGCTGTTCCATACCCTCGATGACAGCCGTGAGCTAGGCGCCAGACTCGCTGAGCTCGCCGCGGATAGTGATCTCCGCGAGCAGTATGGACAACGGGGACGGAAACTGGTCGAAGAGCAGTATACTCTCGAACAGGTTGCGGCAGCCTACGCTGAGCTGTATGCAGAACTTCTCTAAATTATTCTGTTGGGTAGCATCTTTATACATAGTGACACGCAGCGTTTTTGAGAGAGCCGCTTACGATTACCACAATATGACCCGTCTTCTACTTATGTGATTTTCACATGTATCCCAAATCTTCGAGCTGTTCGGCTACGCGTCCTGCTGTCTCGTAGTTTGAGATTGTTTCGTCCCATGGAGAATCCGGGATATGATTCTCTGTTCGGAGTTCGTCTTCAATTGCTTGCCGAATGTCGGTTACGCTCGAAACGTCATGGATTAGCTCTTTGGTAGTGCTTGCAACCATCGCCTCGTCGGTATGCAGTCCGTTCTGAAGACCATGATCGCTTACGAGCAATAGTTCATCACTGTCATGCAAATCCGCAACGAGTTCACCGACGAACTGATTTATTTCCTCGTATGCGCGGCGTTGAAGCGTAGGCCGGTCGTACGATACGTGACCGACCAGATCAAGTCCGCTCGTGTATCCAAAGACGAGTTCATGCTGTTTGCCGCGGAGAGCGCGCCGGACGCGAGCGATACGGAGCATTACCATCTCTAAACACTGCTCATAGAACGTTTCCGGGTCGGTAGAGGTGTGACCTCCTTGTGCCGTTGGATCGCGTTTGAACAGCTCACCCATGTGCCGCCGTAACTGATGTTCCCTGTCCTCTGTATCGGGGTCAACGACGTAGTTCGGTATGCCAATCGCCTTCGACTCATGCCCATCAAAAACCGTCTCGATACCGTTGTCAGCATAGTACGTTGCCGGTGTTCGGAAGGCGTCGGCATCAGTGTTGGTCAGCAGCCAGCCACCGAGCCGTGTCTGGAGGCTGTCGGGGAGGACGTAGTCGGCGACGGTACTCGCGGCGGCGAAAAGCGGGTTCTCCCAACTGACTCCGTCGTCAAGGATGAGGCCGTGGTCAACCGGCTGGAGACCAGTAATAATCGTCGGCCACAGTTCGTGGGTGCTCGGTTCTCCGCTGGACGAGACGATGGTATCGATATCCCGGTGGGCCGCCAGCGTCAGCTGTGGATACTCGTCGGGATCGACGATGTCGGGATCCAGAGCGTCGATACCCAAGACGACGACAGTCATGGCTGCATACTGGCCTAGTAGGTGAATGAATGATTCGGTCTTGATCGCCAGTTTGGTGACCGACTCGCCCGCTTCCAGCCGTCGCCCTTCAGCCTACTCCGGCGTCGAAAGCTCGGCTAGGATTGTCCGGTAGCGTTCGACCGACGCCTCGAAGCTGTACTCCTCGCAGATCAGCTCCCGCCCGGCCGCACTGATCTCGTCAAGATCGTCCCGCTGCAGGATCTCGGCCATCTCTGAGCGGATCGTCTCGGCGCGGTTGGCCGCCATCAGAAACCCGGTTTCGCCCTCCCGAACAACGTCTGGAACGCCAGAGACGGGTGTGGCGTACACTGGGGTCCCACAGGCAAGCGATTCAAGAATCGCGGTCGGCAGCCCCTCGGTCGGCTCCGACGGCAGTACGAGTAATTTAATTTGGTTTAGCTCAGAAGGGACTTGGTCGTGGTCAACCCACCCTGCCGTCTCAACTGAGCCCGCCTTGATTTCGTCAGCGAGTTCGTCTTCCAGCCACGACCTGAGTCTACCATCGCCGACAAAGCGGAACGTGATGTTGTCGGGAAGCTGCTTCGCGACCGCCGCTAGCGTGCGGATGTTTTTTTCTTCGTCCATCCGGCCGATGAAGCCGACGACCGGCTCACGGTCTTCGAACGGTGTTTCGAGTGCGAATCGGTCAGTGTCGACGTACCGGGCCCCGTTCGGGTAGAGTTTGTCGGCGTAGCGGTCGAGACCCAACTCCGTGGCCATCGCTGGTGTGTAGGTGATAATTCCAGTTGATACTTGGTATCCGATCCGTTCAAGCAGGCCGACGCTTCCGGCCAGCAGCTTCGCCACCAGCGTGGGAATCTGTTGTTCCCAGTTGAGTTTCAGTGACAGTGGCACGTCACCTCGCGGTTCCAAGACGACCGTTTTCCCCAACAGTCGAGCAAAGAGAATCGGAAGCAGATACGAGGTCGCACCAAAGAATATTACCACGGGCTCGTCCCGGCGGCGGAGCTGTTGACACATCCGTAGCTGATTGCGGAGGTATCGGAATGCCGAGATCATAACGCTACGGCCGGTATCATCTCCTGAGATAATGACGACTTCGCAGTCGTCGGGCATCCCCGACTCGTCGTCGATCCCGGCAGTGATCAGTGAGGTTGCGGTAATTGTGGTGAGCACCGCAAGTAGATCCTCAACGGCAACTTCAGCCGCACCGATCGGGTGGGACACAACACAAACATCAGGCCGCTCGTTCATTGGTGAATCACACTCGGAGAGTGTGTATCACTCCATGGACCGTTCATATCTCTTCATCTGTGAGATCATAATAAAACGGTTCTCCCATCGATCCGACGTGCCTGTGTCTCGAGACGGTACCGTCGTCTATGGTTGCTTGTCAGGCCGGCGCTGGCAGACTTCATTCCCAAAGGTATATATCGCTGATCAGGAAAACCCCCGGTAATGTCCGAGTACGTTCTTTCGTTCAAACCCACTACTGCTGGCTTCGGAACTCATGATCCGAGCGCCGTTATTTTCAAAAACGGAGTCCCCGTCTACGGAATCGAAGAGGAGCGACTCTCACGCCAGAAACACGCCGAAAACCAGTTTCCAAGGCGGGCGATTCGTGGTTGTCTCGACTACTGTGGCATCTCTCTGTCCGATGTCGACCGGATTTATCTCCCATACAAGCCCGAACTGCTCTCGAAACTCATCACTGCAAACGTTCGAAACGTCGTTCAGAATCCATCGTTTTTCCGCCGTTCGGCGGGTGATGAGAGCTCCGGGTCGTTCCTCGGCAACGTCGCAACTGTCGCCGGCACGGCCGACGAGTATCTTGCCGCCCGGTCTGGTAATCTCCTCGATGTCGTCGAGCGACAGCTCGAAAAGACCTTCACCGGTCCGCTACCGCCGATTTCGACGCTTGAACACCACCGCTGCCACGCTGCAAGCGCGTACTATCCGGCAGAGTTCAACGAAGGGCTCGTCCTCACAATCGATGGACGTGGCGAGTACGACTCGACTGTCGTATGGCGCGCCCAGAACGGACAGCTGACGCGGGAGCAGACCTACGAACACCCAAACAGTCTCGGACATTTTTTCGGTGCTGTGACTGAGTTCCTCGGCTACCGTGCGTTCAACGGAGAGGGAAAGATCATGGGGCTGGCTCCATACGGCCAGCGAAACCAACAGATCGACCGCAAACTCCGCAGTGCCGTCAGCGGCGGGGTCGACTACGATGTCACCGAGATCACCACTGGCACTATCGAAGACGGTGTTAGCCAACTCGAGACGCTGTTCGGTCGATCGCGGAAGAAGGATTCAACTGACTTCACACAGTGGGAGAAGGACTTCGCCTTTAGCGTCCAGACGTTCGTCGAAGAGACTGTCGTCTCCATCGTTCGCGCTTACACTGACGATTTCAATACGGCGAATGTCGGGCTCGCGGGGGGTGTAGCGCTTAATTGTAAAATGAACAAACAGGTAATGGAGCTCGACTGTGTCGACAATATTTTTATTCAGCCAGTCGCCCACGATGGTGGGCTTGCTCTCGGCGCAGGACTCCTCGACTCGCAGGCCGACATCGACACGCCGAACATCTACTACGGTCCGGAGTACTCGACCGAGGAGATCACTGCGGTACTCGATAAGAACAAACTGAACTACGAGATTCCCGATGATCTCGAACGAACCATCGCGGAGCGACTCGCCGACGGCAAACTCGTGGGGTGGTTCCAAGGCCGCATGGAGATGGGGCCGCGGGCACTTGGAAACCGGAGTATCCTCGCCGATCCCCGAACGGCGGCCTCGCGTGACCGTGTCAACAAGTACGTCAAACACCGTGAGGAGTGGCGACCGTTCGCGCCGTCGATGCTCGAATCAGCCATCGACGACTATCTGCTCAACGCAGAGCCATCGCCATACATGATCAAGACGTTCGGTGTTAAGCCCGAAACAAGAGACGACATCGAAGCTGTCCTCCACCCGGCTGACGACACGACACGGCCACAGACAGTCCGCGAGGAGCAGAACCCACGCTACTACCGTCTGATCAGTGAATTCGAGGACATTACCGGCGTTCCAGTTGTCCTCAACACCTCATTCAACGACCACGGCGAGCCGATTGTCACCACACCAACCGAGGCAGTCAAAGACTTTTATGGGATGGGACTCGATATTCTCGTGTTAGGTGATGTCGTCCTTGAAAAGCCCTAGAGTTGAAACACGTCGTCCCGCTTGGTCTCTTTAATTGCGTTTCGTGTATCGAAGACGGTAGATGCCGAGTCAATGACGGCGTCGATGTCTACGGCGTCGTGGTCGGTCAGTACCACCGCACAGTCGTAGGCCTCGCGGCTCCCGTGATCCAGCGGTACTGAGTCGTAGTGTAGTCCGTCAGTCTCGAAGACCGGCACGTGTGGGTCGTGGTAGTCGACACCAACGCCGCGGTCTTCAAGTAACTGTATCACGTCGTGAGCGGGCGACTCTCGGGTATCGGTTACCTCCGGTTTGTACGCAACACCGATGACGAGCACGCGGGCATCGGGGAGTGCCACACCGTTGTCGTTGACGATATCAGTGATCCGTTGGACAACGTAGCTAGGCATTTCGCGATTGATCCGGTCGGCGAGGTCAATGAACCGAGTTTCGATGTCGTGCTGGTTGGCTTTCCACGAGAGGAAGGTTGGATCAATTGGAATGCAGTGGCCGCCTAGTCCTGGGCCGGGGTAAAACGGCATGAATCCGAACGGCTTGGTTGAGGCTGCATCTACTGTCGACCAGATGTCGACGTCGAGTTTGTGGGCGATCTGTGCGAGCTCGTTTATTAGACCAATATTGACCGCCCGGAACGTATTTTCGAGCAGTTTCACCAGTTCGGCCTCAGTAGCAGAGTTGACACGAACCAACTCGTCAAAGACCGGAGTATACAGCGCTTCAGCCCGGTCACCACAAGTGTCAGTCACGCCTCCGATAACCTTCGGGATCTCGTGTGGCTTGTACTCCTCGTTGCCCGGGTCGATCCGCTCGGGTGAGAAGGCTAAAAACAAGTCCTCACCGGTCAGGTAGCCATTCTTCTCGAAAGCCGGCACCACGACCTCCCTCGTGGCACCGGGGTAAACCGTGCTTTCGAGCACCACCGTACAGTTCCGCGGGACGATCTCCGCTAGTCGTTCGACAGCGTCGGCGACGTACGACATCTCCGGAGTCCCCGTCTTACGGAGCGGTGTCGGCACACAGACTGACACACCCTCGGCATCGCCAAGCTCTGCGTATTCAGTCGTTGGTCGGAATCCCTCGGCAACTGCGTTCGCAACTGCGTCGTCGGTAACATCTGTCAGATATGATTCTCCGCTTTGTAGCGCGTTGATCCGCTCTTCATCTATGTCAACACCAATGACCTCGTAACCAGCACGTGTAAACGCTAAAGCAAGCGGGAGCCCGACGTATCCCAGCCCAACAACACCAATTTTATTTCGCAGTTCTTTCATTTATATCTACTTTGCCACCGGTAGATATATATTTGTTGATGTTCCTGATCGTTAGGTCATCGTAAGCACCCAGCGATATGCGCGTTATCTCCACTTGATCATGCCGTAAATATACCCGCTCCCGACGAGACCGGTCAGTAAGACAAGCCAAATGAGTTGAGCAATCGGGGTTGTTGAGGGCGAGGAGATGAACCGTTGAATACGTAACGGGACTGAATCCAACAGCAGAAACGACAGAAACGCCGATTCTTCTTGACGGCTGGAATTTGGAAGCAGTATTTCTAAGACCCGTTTAGAGTACCCTTGCCAGAAGGCGCGTTCAATTAGCCATCTTGGCTCAGTGCGATAGTGGAATACTTTGTGTGCAACCTTTGCGTTGGGGTTGTACACCACCCCTTGGCCGAACTCTTGGCGGAGTCGAGTGCAGAGTTCTGACTCATGCGCTTGAATCTCGGCATCACCCTTTCGGCCGACATTAGGATCAAATCCACCGAGTTCAGAGATCACCTCTCGGCGGAAGGAAATATTTGAGCCAAACGTGTTACGAACTTCCTCGCCCGGCTCAGCGAAGCCCCTGTGTGTGACTCCGATAAGCCAGTAGAACTCCTCTGGGAGAAAGTCAGGTTTGCCACTGACCCACAATGGGGTCATTTTTCCACCTGCTGCGATAGCATCTCTTTTCTCATACACTGAAACAAGTTCTTTTACCCAGTCGGGTTCTGCGACAGCATCGTCGTCAATTTGGCCTACAATATCTCCAGTTGCAGCCTCTATTCCGTGATTGCGTGCCGCTGAGATACCAACATTTTCATTCGTCATGGTGACAATTGTGTCAGATCGGTTCCCATAATCGGATTGAATTTGATTATATACCTCAGTGTTCCCATCGGAGACAAGCACAATTTCAATATCATCGTAAGTCTGCTCAGTTATACTTTCGACAGCATCCTGAAATTCATCGTACATATCGATGGAATACGTGCAGATGACGACAGAGAATTTCATATGGAAATTTCTCTAAGCCCACTCAAAAAAATTGCTATTCATCAATATGTCTCAGTAGTGCCGAGATGAATGTCATGATATCACATGTACAACCGCGATCGAATAAATATGGTGTGAATTTAACCCTCTGATATAATATTCGATAGTTGTCAGATAAATTGTCTCGCCCTACTACTCATACCAAGATAACAAGTCTTAAGCACGATTTGACAGTCCACATCAGTAATGAGCGATCAACAGGGAGTGTTCAAAGAGTCAGGTTCGGCTCCGGTTGATATATTAAAGAAGTGGTATCATATACCAACATTGGCAGGTATTTTTATATTAATGCTGTGGACACGACTGCAGTCGTACGGAAATTTCGTCCGAAATGGCCAGGTGTACTTCCGCGGAAACGACCCCTGGTACCACCTCCGTGAGACGTCGTATCTCATGGCGAACTATCCAAACCGGCTCCCCTTCGACGTTTTCACTGGGTTCCCATTGGGTCGACAGGCAGGTCAGTTCGGCACGCTCTGGGACCACATCATGGTAGTCAGTACGTGGATCGCGGGCCCGATCATGGGTGGCACCGAAGAAGTCATGCTCATCATGGCCCCGCTCGCTGGGTCACTCGTCGCGATTCCAACGTACTTCATCGCCAAGCGGTTCGTCGACAGACCGGCTGCCCTCGCCGGAGCAGTCACCTTGGCCCTCCTTCCAGGCACGTTCTTCAGCTACTCACTCGTCGGGTTCCCCGACCACACCGCGGCCGAAGTGCTCTTTCAGAGCATCGCCGTCTTAGGGTTCCTCGTCGCATTCGGTGTCGCCGAGCGAGAGAAGCCGGTCTGGGAGCTCGTCGTTGATCGCGACTGGACCGCCCTGAAGCGACCGGTCGGCTACGCAGCAGCAGCCGGTGTCGGGCTTGGGCTCTACATCTGGACGTGGCAGCCGGGCATTTTGATGGTCGGGTTTACCGGGATCTACCTCGCAGTTAAGATCACGAGCGACGTGTATCACGACCAGAGCCCCGAACCAGTCGCATTTGCCGGCGCAGTAGCGATGGGCGTGACGACGGTGATGCAACTCATTGCTCTGGATACGCTCTCGTTCGACACCACTGGCTACTCGCTTCTCCAGGTCATCTTACCACTCGGTGTCGCTGCTGGTGCCGTCTTCCTCGCGTGGCTGGCTCGATTCTGGGAGTCTCGCAGCATCGATATGACAACTTACCCTCCAGCCGTCGGTGGCTTGATCGTCGCCAGTGTCGGTGTAATCTGGGCTGTGCTGCCGTCACTGTACTCGCTACTCATCGGTAATCTTCTTGGATTCGTCGGCTTCTCCGCCTCCGCCGGTGCCCGCACCATCGGTGAAGGCCAACCCCCCCTCCAGAACGCCGCCTTCTCCGACTTCGTCATCTCTCAGTACGGCCTCGCGTTCTTCCTCGCACTCGGCGCGGTCGTCTACATCCTCGCGCGGCCCCTGTACGACTCCGACGACTTCACCGACTCCGTCTACATCGTCTCCGCGCTCGCGCTCGTCGGCTCCGTCTACGCGGTCCCACAGCTCTACGGGGCCATCGGCGGCCTCGTCGGCGTGAGCTGGCAGGTCGTCGGCCTCGCACTCGCGGCCGCCCTGCTCGTCGGCGCGACGTTCCTCGTCGAGTACGACGCCGAGGAGCTCTACCTCGTCGTCTGGGCGGCCTTCATCGGTAGCGCCGCCTTCACCCAGGTCCGGTTCAACTACTACCTCGCGGTGGTCGTCGCTGTCGGCGCGGCGTACTTCCTCCAAGTCGCCTTCGACGTCATCGACCTTTCCTCGCTCGCGGCCCTCCGCGATATCGAGGGGTGGCAGGCGATGACCGCCCTCGCCGTGATCGCGATCCTCTTTGTCCCCCTCGTCGGGGCCGCCACCCCGGTGTGGGCCGCCGGCGCCTCCACCGGCCCCGGCAACGTCGTCCAGTGGGACCAGAGCCTCCAGTGGATGAACGACGAGACCCCCGTCCCGGGCGAACTCGAGGGCCACGACAACGCGATGGACCCGTACGCGACCTACGAGCGCCCGGCCGACGACGACTTCGAGTACCCCGAGGGTGCCTACGGCGTCCAGTCGTGGTGGGATTACGGCCACTGGATCACCACCCGCGCCGAACGCATCCCGAACGCCAACCCGTTCCAACAGAACGCGGGCGAAGCCGCCGACTACCTGCTCGCCCCGAGTGAACAACAGGCTCACCAGGTGTGGGCTGATCAGAGCACCGAGGGCGCGAACACCCGCTACGTGATGGTCGACAGCCAGATGGCCTCGCCGAACTCGAAGTTCAACGCCCCGGTCACCTTCTACTCGGGTAACGAGACCACGAGCGACTTCAACCGAGTCATCTACCAGCAGCGCGAAAACGGCGGGTTCGGTCGGGTGATGCAGGTCCACACCCAGCGCTACCACGAGAGCCAGATGATCCGGCTGTACGAACACTACGGCAGCGCGGTCGACCCGCAGCCGGTCGTCGTCGACTGGCAGCCACAGGCCGCCCAGACGCAGGGCGGCGACTCCATCCAGGTCGACACCCTCCCGCAGAACGTCACCCGGACGATCCAGCGCTTCGAGAACGTCTCGGCCGCCCGCGAGTACGTGGCCGACGACGGCAGCGCCCAGGTCGGCGGCCTTGGCGGGGTCCCCTCCGAGCGGGTCGCCGCCCTCGAGCACTACCGGCTCGTCCACGTCACCGACACGCAGGGCTCGGCCCCCTCGGTCGGACAGGCCCGCGTGGTCCAGCAGCTCGTCCAGAACCCGCGGGCCGTCCTGGGTGAGTCGCTCCAGAGTGCGGCCGCCGACGACTTCGTGAAGACCTTCGAGCGGGTCCCCGGTGCAACCCTCGAGGGCTCGGGTGCCGAACCCGGCGCGGAGGTGCGCGCCGCAGTACAGCTGGAGAAGCCGACCGGTGAGACGTTCATCTACCAGCAGTACGCCGAGGCCGACGCGAACGGCGAGTTCACGTTCACGCTGCCGTACTCGACGACCGGTTACGACGCGTTCGGCCCCGAGAACGGCTACACCAACACGAGCGTCACTGCCACCGGCCCCTACGAGATCACGACCGGCGTGACGGACCCGACGAGTGAGGCGTCCCCGGCGTCGGCGCGCGCGAACGTCACCGAGGCGCAGGTCGTCGGCGTCGACGAGACGGCCACGACGGTCGAACTCGAGCGGATCGTCGTGCGGGACTCCGGCGACGAGGGCGACACCTCGAGTGACGCCGACACGACGAGCGGGGAGACAAGCGGTGAGTCGCCGACAGAGGGCACGAGCGACGACACGACAGCAAGCGACTCTCCAGACGACACGACGACCGAGGACACGACGACTGACGACACGGCGACCGACGACACGGCGACAAGCGACTCAGCCGACGACACGACCAACGGCTCCGATTCCGACGGGGGGTATCAACTCACTCCGGTAACGGGGCTCGCGGCGGGTGCCTCGATCGCGACACCCCGTTTGCGTCGGGTCGGGTAACGGGTCGATGGTCGACCTCCGGGCGTGGGTCGGCGTCTACCTCCGGGGGCTCGCGATGGGCACAGCCGATGCGGTCCCGGGCGTCTCCGGCGGGACCATCGCGCTCATCGTCGGGATCTACGAGCGACTCATCGCCGCCGTCACCGCGATCGACCCGGAACAGATTCGGCGCGTCCTCGCAGGCCTCACCGCCGAGAATCGCGCCGACGCCCGCCAGGCCTTTTACGAGGTCGACGGGGCCTTCCTGACGGTTCTCGGTGCGGGGATCCTTACCGCGGTCGTGCTCGTCTTGCGGCTGGTCGACACCCTCCTCGAGACCCTTCCGGTCGCCACGTACGGCTTCTTTTTCGGGTTGATCGCGGCGTCGGCGGTCGCGCTCTTCGGTGCGGTCGACCTCACGACTCCACGACGAAAGATCGCCGCCGTGGCGGGCTTTCTCGTCGCCTTCCTCGCGTCGGGGTACGCGGCGACTGCCCTTGGGCACGCGCTGCCGGTGGTCTTCGTTGCCGGGGCGGTCGCGGTCAGCGCGATGGTGCTGCCCGGGCTCTCCGGGTCGTTGTTGCTCGTCGTGCTCGGCCAGTATGCGTTCATGGCCGACACCCTCAGTGACTTTTTCGACGGCCTCGCGGCCGCCGCACGCGGGGGTGGGCTCGACGCCCTCCTCGACCCGCTCCCGACCATCGTCGTCTTCTGTGCAGGGGGCCTCGTCGGGCTCTTCACGATCGCCCACGCGGTTCGGCGGGCCCTCGAGACCGCTCGGGCGGCGACCTTCGCATTCCTAGTGAGTCTAGTCGTTGGGGCGCTTCGCGCACCCGTCCTCGAGGTCTCGATGCGACTCACCGCGGCCGGTGAGTCGTGGGCGAGTGCCCTCCCGCGGTTCGGGCTCGCTGCGGTCGTCGCCGCCGCTGGCGTCCTCGCCGTCGACCACTACGCCGGCGTCTTGGAGTACTGAGACGCACCGACGCGAGCACAGCCCACCGACCTGCGGTGGCGCGCGCCTCGTGAGCACGCCGAAGGCGGGCTCGCGAGCGCGTGCGAGGGATGAGCGAGGGAGCGAAGCGACCGAGCGAATCGGCTGGGGAGGGTGTGGCGGGAACTGGTGCCCGGCTATCGCGGAGTCGTCTTGTTCACCTAGCCATGGTTCGTCATGTATCGGGAGGGAGTAGCTGATAGGTGCCCGGCCGTCGCAGATCGTCTCGTTCACACAGTCACCACCAACGTACAGGGTCGCCCGGGAAGCGTGTCGCAATGTAGCAGTGACCGGTAGATTCAATCCCGTGCGTAAGGAATTCTTACCCACAGCATGGCTTCCAGCGACCCTGAAGTAACAACCGTAACGTCGAAAGGGCAGATCACGATTCCACGTGCACTCAGAGATCAATTTGGCCTCGAACAAGGGACGAAGCTCATGGTAGTCCCAACAGAGTATGGCCTCGTGTTAAAGAAGATTGATCTGCCATCGGTAGAGGAGTTTCAGCGCCGCGTCGAGGCGCGAGCGGAAACGACCGAGATTTCTCTCGAGGAGGTCTCACAGATGGTCCACGAGGGACGAAACGAAACATAATGGCGCGCGCCTTGTGAGCACGCCGACGGCGGGCTCGCAGAGGATACTGCTGGATATCTTGGTGTTGAATTGCAAATCTGAATCTGCTGTACTTATGGAAAGTTACAAGGCTAAAACCCCGCCGTTCAGGGCGGGGATACAGCCGACAATTTCTACACAACCCACCGCCGATAGCACTGCCGGATATTCCACGTTTCAACCGCTACGTTTAATACACTAATCCTCATAAGTGCTTATGAACACAGTCCGATGCTGGAGACAACCCGCACCTACCGAGCGAAAATCGTCAACCACACCCAAGTGAGTGACGACCTCGATGACTGCGGACACTCAGCATCCAAACTGTGGAACGTCGCCCGCTACCACTCCCAACAAGAATGGGATGACACGGGCGAGATTCCGTCCGAAGCCGACCTCAAGCGCGAATTAAAAGACCACGAACGATACAGTGACCTACATTCTCAGTCAAGTCAGCGCGTTCTCGAAGAGCTCGCTGAGTCGTTCAACGGTTGGTTCAAAAAGCGCAAGAAAGGCGACACAGACGCGAATCCACCCGGCTACCGCAAGCGAGGCGACAACCACCCGCGCTCCACCGTAACGTGGAAGCAGAACGGTATCAAGCACGATTCTAAGCACAACCAACTCCGACTGAGCAAGGGGTTCAACCTGAAGAACCACCGCTCAGACTTCATCCTCACAGAATACGAGACACGACCGGACGTGACCGTGGAGAACATCCAGCAGGTGCGAGCCGTGTGGAACGGTGACCGATGGGAACTCCACCTCGTATGCAAGGTCGAAATCCCCGTCGAGGACGCACCCGGCGACAATACGGCGGGTATTGACCTCGGAATCAGCAATTACCTCGCTATCGCCTACGATGACGGTGAGGCAGAGTTGTATCCGGGGAACGTGTTGAAGCAAGACAAGCACTACTTCACCCGCGACGAGTACGATACGGAAGGCGAGAACGGGCCGTCACGCCGTGCGCTCCGCGCCCGGCAGAAACTCTCGCGTCGGAAAGACCACTTCCTCCACGCGCTCGCCAAGCACGTCGTGGAGCAGTGTATCGACCACGAGGTTGGTCGCATCGCCATCGGTGACTTGAGCAAGATTCGTGAGGAGGACGGCAAGGCTCGGAATTGGGGTCGGAGTGGGAACAAGAAACTCCACGGCTGGGAGTTCAACCGCTTCACCACGTTGCTCGAATACAAGGCCGAAGAACACGGTATCCTTGTTGACCGCAAGAGCGAGCGAGACACGTCGAAGACGTGTTCGTGTTGTGGACGGAAGCGTGACTCAAACCGTGTGGAGCGTGGCTTGTACGTCTGTGAGTCGTGCGGTACAACGATGAATGCAGACGTGAATGGTGCGGTGAACATTCGCAGAAAGATAACTCAGAATCCCCCAACTGGGGATATGAGTAACGGTCGTTTGGCACGGCCAGTAGTTCGCTTGTTCAATCAAACCTCGGGGCGTTTCGCACCGAGGGAACAGGTGGGTTGCGAACCTTAATATCCCAACGCTCGGGAATCCTCGCCCTTCAGGGCGGGGAGGATGTCAACGCATGATCCTGGTCAGTTCGTGGATACGGTCTGCGACGATACTCATGGTTGAGTTGTCGACCTCCGCCACACGCTTGGTGATCGCTTGGTGGGGAAAGACGTGCAGCGACCACGGACTCACGTAGCTCGGATACGTCTTCAGTTCGCCTTCGGTGAGTGAATCGGCCGTCAGTGCAACTGCCGTCTCCCGCTCGGTTGACGTGATGACCGCAACCGTATACCGATCGCCGAAGAACGGTCGGTTCCGATTCGAGACGATGAGATACGGTCGGACCCCGCTTTTGAACGTTGCTGGCGCGAGGACGACACTGCCTTGTGCGTAGGCCATCCTACGCGTTCTCTCCTAAATCCGGCGCGGCGTCGGCCCACTCGTCATCGTCGCCATAGGCGTCATCGCCGTACTCGGCTTCGATCTGCTGGAGGCTCACTACGTTCGCAATCGTCGAGGCTGCGACGTCCTCGGCAACCGCCCAGTAGGAATCGACCTTCTGAACGAGGCCCTTCTCTCGGAGCCGGGAGAGGGTCTTGTGGACACTGGAATACGGAACGTCGGTCAGTTCCGTCAGTTCCTTGGGGCTGAACCCCATCTCGGGATGATCGCACAACACTGTGAGCAGTTCGTGGGCGTTCGTCCCCGGTTTAACAGGTGGCGTGTCCCCTCCGCTGGAATCGATTCTGATTGGCATTGCTGTCTGTCTATGTCAGTAAATGCCCGAAAACGTCATAACTCTATTGCCGTCGGAGCACACTCGTGATCAAAATCTCTATCAGGCGTCGTCAGCAACATCATGAAGCGTTCCAATGCTGAGTAAGTCGTGAGCCGAGACAGTCACGGTACGCGTATCCGTGTTCCCGTGGCTTTCTGGTGGATCCCATCGAAGAATCACCGTGATTCGAGACCAGAGACCCGTGCCTTTATTGGGTTTCGACTTGGAAAAACAACGGCGCGCGCCTCGCGAGGGCGCCGAAGGCGGACTCGTGAGCGCGTGCGAGGGATGAGCGAGTCGCCCATGG
The DNA here is from genome assembly GCF_051194155.1 of Halorubrum zhoui. Classification (NCBI taxonomy): domain Archaea; kingdom Methanobacteriati; phylum Methanobacteriota; class Halobacteria; order Halobacteriales; family Haloferacaceae; genus Halorubrum; species Halorubrum zhoui. The sequence continues at coordinate 45,853 of NZ_JBLZNJ010000007.1, forward strand.
GCGACGAGCGAATCGGCTGGGGAGAGTGTGGCGAAGTAGTGTCCGGCTATCGCGGAGTCATCTCGTTTACACAGTTACTTCCACGAACGCATAGAATCGGCCCGGGAGGGTGTGGCGGTAACTGGTGTCCGGCTATCGCAGAGTCGTCTTGTTCACGCAGCCACCTCCACGAACGTATAGAATCGGCTGGGGAGGGTGTGGCAGTAACTGGTGTCCGGCTATCGCGAAGTCGTCTTGCTCACCTAGCCATGGTTAGTCATGTATGGAGAGGGTGTGGCGGTAAGTAGTGCCCGGCTATCGCGGAGTCATCTCGTTTACACAGTCACCACCAACGTACAGAATCGGCCCGGGAGGGCGTGGCTGTAACTGGTGTCCAGCTGTCACAGCGTCGTCTCGCCGCGCGACGGTCACGCCGAACCGGCACCATTTAAGCCGGCGTCGGACGCGGGTGTACGTGAATGAAACTGCACGAGCACCAGGCGAAAGCGATCTTCGCCGATGCCGGGATCCCGGTACCGGAGTCGCGGCTCGCGTCGACCGTCGATGAGGCGCTCGCGGCCGTCGACGAGATCGGCTATCCAGCCGCGATCAAAGCACAGGTCCACGTCGGCGGACGCGGCAAGGCCGGCGGCATCGAGATCGCGACCGACCGCGAGGAGGCGGCCGACTACGCCGAGGCGATCCTCGGGATGGATCTCAAGGGATACACCGTCGAGGAGGTCCTCGTAGAGTCGGGCGTCGACTTCGTCGACGAGCTCTACGTCGGCGTCACGATGGACCGCGGCGCGGGCGAACCCGTCCTCATGATGTCGACGGAGGGCGGCGTCGACATCGAGGAGGTCGCCGAGACGACCCCCGACGCGATTGCACGCGAACACGTCGACCCCGCCTTCGGTCTCCACCCGTATCAGGCCCGGAAGGTCGTCTACGAGGCGGGCGTCGACGGCGACGTCGCCCTCGAGGTCGCGTCGGTCCTCTCGACGCTGTACGAGCTGTACGCGTCGAACGACGCGTCCGAGATCGAGGTCAACCCGGTGATGATAACGAGCGACCGCGATGTCGTCGCCGCCGACGCGGTGATGAACGTCGACGAGGACGCGTTGTTCAGACAGCCCGACCTCGCCGACCTCGCCGAGGCCTCCTACGAGGACGACTTAGAGCGCAAGGCGGGCGAGTACGGCTTCGATTACGTTCGACTCGCGGGCAACGTCGGCATCATCGGCAACGGCGCGGGCCTCGTGATGACGACGCTCGATTTGGTCGACCACTACGGCGGCGAGCCCGCGAACTTCCTCGACATCGGCGGCGGCGCGAAAGCCGAGCGGGTCGCGAACGCCCTCGACATGGTGTTTGCAGACCCCAACGTCGACAGCGTCGTCTTCAACATCTTCGGCGGGATCACCCGCGGTGACGAGGTGGCGAAGGGAATCAACGAGGCGCTCGGTCAGTTCGAGGCGATCCCGAAGCCGGTCGTCGTGCGACTCGCCGGGACGAACGCCGACGAAGGGATGGCGATACTGAACACCGACCGGATCGCGGTCGAAGAGACGCTGGAGGCGGCGGTCCAGCGTGCGGTTGCGGACGCCGCGGAGGTGACACAATGAGCGTATTCGTCGACGACGACACCCGAGTGGTGGTCCAGGGGATCACCGGCGGGGAGGGCGGCTTCCACGCCGAACAAATGATCGAGTACGGGACGAACGTCGTCGCCGGCGCGGTGCCCGGCAAGGGCGGTCAGGAGGCCGCGGGCGTCCCCGTCTACGACACCGTGAGCGCAGCTGCTGCGGCCGAGGACGCGGACGCGTCCGTGATCTTCGTGCCGCCGGCGTTCGCGACGGACGCGATCTTCGAGGCGCTCGACGCCGACCTCGACCTCGCGGTCGCGATCACCGAGGGGATCCCGACCCAGGACATGGCGACGGTGAACCGCGGGCTCGCCGACACCGACACCCGGCTGCTCGGGCCGAACTGCCCCGGGATCATCACGCCCGGCGAGACGAAACTCGGCATCCTCCCGGGGAACATCTTCGCGGACGGCAACGTGGGGCTCGTCTCGCGCTCGGGCACGCTGACGTACCAGGTCGTCGACAACCTCACCGAACGAGGGATCGGCCAGACGACCGCCATCGGCATCGGCGGCGACCCGATCATCGGCACCTCCTTCGTCGACGCCTTAGAGGCGTTTGAGGACGACCCCGAGACCGAAGCGGTCGTGATGTGCGGTGAAATCGGCGGCGAAGACGAAGAACGGGCGGCGCGGTTCGTCCGCGACCACATGGACACGCCCGTCGTAGGCTTCATCGCCGGGCGGACGGCCCCGCCGGGCAAACGCATGGGCCACGCGGGCGCCATCGTCTCGGGGTCGGGCACCGGGACCGCGGCGTCGAAGATCGAGGCGCTCAACGACGCGGGCGTGCCGGTCGGCGACACCCCCGAGGAGGTCGCCGACCACGTCGAGCGTATCCTCTAAGCACGGCCCCTGCGGACGCACGCGACCGGCCGGGCGCGTCGCACGGTCGGACGTGCACCGACCACGCGCGTCGCACGGTCGGGCGCGCGCCGACCACGCGACCGCCTGTGCGCACTGGGCGCACAGCCGGACCACGATTATCCACGCGACGGCCCATACAATGTTATGAACGAATCCGTACGCGATCGGCTCGATCCCCTCCCACCGAGCGCCAAGCTCGTGTACTACGTGCTCGACGCGGAGGGCCGGTACGACCAGACCGGACTCGCCGAGGCCACCCGCCTCTCGACGCGAACGGTCCGGTTCGCGGTCGACAAGCTCGCCGACGCCGGGCTCGTCGAAGAAGGCTTCTGTCCGACAGACGCCCGCCGGTCGGTGTATGAGCCGGCCACGGGCGTCGACACCGAGACCAGTCCCACTGCGGCGGTCGCCGAGGAGTGAGCGCCGGACGGCCGGCCGGGCCCCGAGCGGGCTGTGCCGCCGAAACCGGACGGCAGACATATGCCGGTTCGAGCGTGAGGTACCGATATGTCACTCGAAGCGACCCTCGACGCGGATCCCACGCAGATCGCCTCGATACTCGACCACACCAACGTCGACCCGGCGGCGACCGGCGCGGAGATCCGCACGCTCTGTCGTGAGGTCCGCGAGCACGGCTTCTGTTCGGCCGTCGTCGTGCCGTACCACGCCCCGCTCGCTCACGAGTGTCTCGACGGGGCGGCAAACGTCGTCGCCGTCGTCGGGTTCCCGTACGGGATCCAGAACGCTCCGGCAAAGCGGGCGGAAGTCGAGGCGCTCCGGCCGTACGTGGACGAGTTCGACATGGTGATGAACCGGACGGCGTTCGCGAACGGCGACGACGAGGCCGTGATCGACGACGTCGCCGCGGTTCGTGACGCCGTCGGCGATCGACCGCTCAAGTGTATCGTCGAGTCGCCGACGCTCGACCCCGAGGCGATCACCCACGCCGCCGGGCTCGTCGAATCGGGCGGTGCCGACTACGTGAAGACGGCGGTCGGGTACGACGGCCCGACGACCCGCGAAGAGATCGACGCGATCCGGGCGGGAATCGGCGACGACACCGCGATCAAAGCCTCCGGCGGCATCTCGACGTACGAGGAGGCGATGGCGATGGTGCGCGCCGGCGCGAGCCGGATCGGTGCCTCCTCCAGTGTCGAGATTCTCGAGTCGAGTCGCGACCACGTCGCCGACGCGTGAGGGGTGCACATCCTGTGCACCCGACACCGACGGCCAAACGTCTCATACACTGAGAACAACACAAACGGTGACATTTTCTCACCGGCCAGATCGGCGCATGAACTTCGACGAGTTCACCGGGCAGGCACAGAACCGACTCGGTACGGCCGACACCGGACAGACGCTGCGGGCGATCCGTGCCACCCTCTCGACGCTCGGCTCGCGGATCCCCGAGGAGAACGCCGCCGACCTCGCGGCGTCGCTGCCGATCGAGATCAAGTGGTACCTCACGGGCCCGGTCACGGAGCACGGCCAGCGGTTCGACTGGCCGACGTTCGTCGACCGCGTGAGCGAGATCGAAGGCTGTGAGCGAGGTGGCACCGCGCTCGGACGTCGAACAGCTCCGCGACATGCTCCCTGGCGGTCACGGAAGCGACGGGTGGGGTAGCCTCTTCGAACTCGTGGACGCGGCGACGGACACCTCCGGCGAGCCGAGTGAGGGGTGCTCCGTCGACGTCGCCATCGGCATCGCTGTCGACGTCGCCATCGCCGTCGACATCGCCACCGTCGGCATCGCCGTCGACGTCGCCATCGACATCGCCGTCGACGTCGCCATCGCCGTCGTCACCGATCCCCACGATCCGTCGTGTTTTTGCGTGGCGGCCGTCAAGAAACGATAGCTGATGGCGACGTACCACATCGAGACGTACGGGTGTAGTTCGAACCGGGGTGAGAGCCGAGAGATAGAGCGGGCGCTCCGCGACGGTGGTCACCGCCCGGCGGCAGGCCCGGAGACGGCCGACGTCGCCATCCTCAACACGTGTACGGTCGTCGAGAAGACCGAACAGAACATGCTTCGGCGCGCCGAGACGCTCGCCGAGGAGACCACGGAGCTCGTGATCACGGGCTGTATGGCGCTCGCACAGGGCGAGGCGTTTCGCGAGGCTGGCATCGACGCCGAGATCCTCCACTGGGACGAGGTGCCGGAACACGTGCTCAACGGCGAGTGCCCGACGGTCACGCCCGACGCCGAACCCGTCCTCGACGGCGTCGTCGGCCTCCTCCCGATCGCCCGGGGCTGTATGAGCAACTGCTCGTACTGTATCACGAAGTTCGCCACCGGCCGTGTCGACTCGCCGTCCGTCGAGACGAACGTCGAGAAGGCTCGGGCATTGGTGCACGCGGGTGCCAAAGAGATCCGCGTCACCGGCCAGGACACCGGGGTGTACGGCTGGGACACCGGCGAGCGAAAGCTCCCCGAGCTGCTCGACCGGATCTGTGCGATCGAGGGCGACTTCCGCGTCCGCCTCGGGATGGCGAACCCCGGGGGGATCCACGGCATCCACGACGAGCTCGCCGACGTCTTCGCGCGCAACGAGAAGCTGTACAACTTCATCCACGCGCCGGTGCAGTCGGGCAGCGACACCGTGCTCGCAGACATGCGCCGACAACACCGCGTCGAGAAGTTCCGCGCGGTCGTCGCTGCCCTCGACGACCGGCTCGACCACTGGACGCTCTCGACCGACTTCATCGTGGGCTTCCCGACGGAGACCGACGCCGACCACGAGCGGTCGATGGACCTGCTCCGTGAGGTGCGCCCCGAGAAGATCAACGTCACCCGGTTCTCGAAGCGCCCGGGCACCGACGCCGCCGACATGAAGGGGCTCGGCGGCACGATAAAGAAGGAGCGCTCGAAGGCGATGACCGAACTGAAGATGGACGTCGTCGGCGAGGCGTACGAGGCGATGGTCGGCGAGACGTTCGACGTGCTCGTCGTCGAGCCGGGCACGGGCGACTCCGTCAAATGCCGTGACGGCGCCTACCGCCAGATCATCGTCCAGCACGCGAGCGACCACGGGATCGCGGTCGGTGACTTCCTCACGGTGACGGTGACCGGCCACAACACCGTCTACGCGTTCGGCGAGCCGACGACGCCCGCCGACCCAGCAGACGGCACCGGTCCCGTCGCAGCCGCAGACGGTGGCGTCGAGTCGACCGACGAGAGTACAGAGTCGACACAGAGCGACGGCAGTACAGAAGCGAGACCCGCAGACGACACCCACGCCGCGCCGTCGTTCTCGCCGTGACGGCCGTTCGAGGGAGCGTCGACGACGACAGCGAGTAGCCGCACCGATCGGTGACTCGAACGCTCCTCGATGGAGCCGACGGTCGGGAGCCCTACGTCGACTCTTCGTCTCCGAGGAAGCGGTCGTACGGGGAGGCGAAGTCGACGTCCGCTTCCGCAAGCGCCTCCCAGGCCGCGAGCCCGCGCTCTTCGTCCGTCCCGCCGATCGTGTTGTCGAGTACGATCGCGACGATGCCGCCGACGGCCATCCCAGTCGACGCGATGACGTAGATCGTGTTGGCGACGACGTCGCCGCCGAGCAGCGGGCCGAGCAGGAAGGTGTTGGCGAGCCCCTCTTGGAACGCGCCCGCGCCCCCGACGTTGCGCACGTACTCCGGGATCGCCATCCCAGTGAAGAGCGTGATGCCGAGCACGAAGATGTTTCGCGACGAGTTGAGGTCGACGTGCGTGAGATTCGAGAGCCCGATGGCCACGATCTGTCCGAACATCGCGATGTAGAGCCCGCCGACGATCGGCCCCGGGATGGTGGCGACGAGCTGCCCGAAGTACCCCACGAATCCGACGAGGAGCATGACTCCCGCCCCGACTTGGACGACGTACCGCGAGGCGACGCCGGTGAGCCCAATGGCACCGACGTTCTCGGAGTACGACGTCGACCCGCTCGTGCCCATCAGTCCCGAGAACACGTTCATCAGTCCCTCCATGCCGATCCCGTGTGTCATGCGCTTGCCGCTCGGTGCGCCCTCTCCCGAGAGATGCGCGACGGCGTGGTAGTCGCCGATCGATTCGATGATCGAGGCGGCGACGCCGGCGAGCATGCCGATGACGAACGCCGGGGTCACGCTCGGGGTCCCCCACTGTAACGGGTAGATGAGGTGGACCGGGTCGGCCGCCGCGACGCTCGCGAGGTCGACGTAGCCGGACGCCTCCGGGCCGAAGACGCCGGCGACCGAGAGGACCGCCGCGACGAGCCACGCCGTCACGATCCCGAGCAGCACCGGAAACAACTCGAACAGCTTGGCGTTCGCGTCGAGGTACTGTGAGAACCCGACGATGGCGAGGAGGGTGAACCCGGTGAGCCACCAGTTCTGTGTCGCCGTCGTGATGTCGGGGGAGTTGAACAACGAGAGCCCGATGAGCGCGATGACCGGCGCGATGACGACGGGTGAGAGGAACCGTCGCAGCCGCCCGATGAGACCGAGATAGCCGACGGCGACCTCGGCGAGCGCGGCAACGATGATGGCGCCCTGGAGCTGTACCAGTGCGGCTCGCCACGCCTCGATACCCGCGGGCGGGTTCGCGGTCACGACGCCGACGATTGCGAGCGCAGGCGCGAGCATCGAGAAGGGCGCGCCCTGGACGATCGGGTACCGGTTGCCCACGGTCGTCTGTGCAAGCGTGGCGATCCCAGACACCACGAAGAAGGTGCCGACGAACCGCGGGACGATCGCCTCCGGCATCCCCAGCGCCGCCGCGAGAATGAGCGGCACCGCGATGTTGGCGCCGACCATCGTGAGGTAGTGCTGGATGCCCAACAAGAGCGACGTCTTCAGCGGCGGCCTGTCTTCGATCCCGTACTGAACGAGCGAGTCAGCATCGTCGGTGGGAGGCATCTACCACCACGATACGAACAACCGATATAAAACGTGGATATTTGTGTGCGCGTTCGCCCGCGATCGCTGTCGTTGGTTGACGAATGACCACACCGACGTGGTCGTCGCGGACGGCTGACCGTCGCCTCCGCCCGCGTGCTCGAGGCGGACGCCCGCGACGTCAGTCGTGGGTCGACGGCGCGTACATCGACTCGATCGCGTCGTCGAATCGGTCGCGTATCACCTCGCGCTTTTGTTTCAGCGTCGGAGTGAGCAGTCCGTTCTCTTGGGTGAGCCGCGTCGGGAGCACGCGGAACCGCTTCACGCGCTCGACGGATTCGAGGTCGTCGTTGGCCGTCTCGACGGCGGCCGCGAGCCGTTCACGCAGCCGGGGGTCCCGACTCGCTGCCGGTCGGTCGGTCGGCAGGTCGACGCCGGCGTCTGTGGCCCACCGCGTCGCGGCGTCGAGGTCGGGGACGACGAGCGCCGAGACGAACCGTCGGTCGTCGCCGAGCACGACACACTGGTCCACGAGCGGGTCGTCGGTGAGCCGCGTCTCGATGCGTCTCGGCGCGACGTTCTCGCCCGTCGAGAGGACGAGGAGACGCTTTTTCCGTTCGTGAAAGACGAGGTGGCCGTCGACGCGGAGCCGCACCACGTCGCCGGTGTGAAACCACGGTTCGTCCGGATCGCCGCCCCACGTCGCCGGCGACGGCCCGACCGTGACGAGGTCCGGAAGCGACGCCGGCGACGAGAACGCCTCCCGCGTGGCGTCCGGTCGATTCCAGTAGCCGTCGGTCACCTGGGGGCCGCGGACGAGGAGTTCACCGACCGGCTCGTCGTCGCGGTCGCCGACCGGGTCGCTGTCGCGTCCGCTGCCTCCGTGCGCGTCGTCGCTGCCGCGCGTACGCGCCTCGACGCCGTCGCCGACCCGCTCGTCGATCGCGATCTGGGTGTCCGCGACCGGGGGGCCGATCGTTCCGACGGCGGGGTCCCTCGGCGCGTTCACGCTCACGACCGGCGCGGTCTCGGTGAGCCCGTACCCCTCGAGGATCGGGACGCCGGCCTCGTGGTACGCCGCACACAACGAGGGCGAGAGCGCCCCGCCACCGGAGACGAGCCAGTCGATGGTCCCGCCGAACGCCGCCCGTGTCGCCGCCTCTGCGTCGGGGTCAACGAGCCCGGCGAACAGCTTCTCGTAGATTCGTGGGACGCCCGAAGCCATCGTCGGCTGCACGAGTGAGAGGTCCGCTGCCAGCGTCTTCGGCCCCTCCGCGTACGCGACCGTGCCGCCGGCGCCAAACACGAGGTAGTGGCCCATCGTCCGCTCGAAGACATGCGTGAGTGGGAGGACCGACAGTGCCGTCGAGTCCGCGTCGAGACCGTCGTCGTTCGCGTCGCCGCCGAGACGGTCGAGACACTGCGCGACGTTCGCGCGGAACGCGGCGTGGGTGAGCCGGACGCCCTTCGGTCGGCCGGTCGTCCCCGAGGTGTAGACGAGACTCGCGAGGTCGTCGGGAGCGACCGCCTCGACCCACGCTCGATACCGGTCGGCGTCGAACCGCCTCTCGCCCCGTTCGTACACGTCGCCGAGCGTGTAGACGTCGACGTCGGGATCGGCGTCACCGTTGGGATCGGCGTCACCGTTGAGATCGACGTCAGCGCGCACACCGAGCGGGCCCGTCTCGGCGACCGCGTCCATCGTCACCACGGCCGTGGGGCCGGTCGCGTCGTCGACCGCGGGGTGTCGCTCGTCGTCGGTCACGACGTCGTCGCCGAGCGTCTCGAGTGCGTCGACTTCGGCTGTGCCCCCCACGACGACGAGTGTCGGGTCGGCGTCTGCGAGGAGCGCGCCCAGCCGGTCGGGCGAGCTGCCGGGGTACGCCGCCGTGACGACGCCGCCCGCGGCGAGCGTCGCGAAGTCGACGTGTGCCCACTCCATGCGAGTCTCGGCCACGATGGCGACCCGGTCTCCCGGGTCGAGCCCAAGCGCCCGAAGCCCAGCCGCGAGTCGACGGACGACGTGGCGGAGGTCCGCGTAGGTGAGCGACGCGTACGCACCGGCCGGGGCGGGATCGACGACGCCTGCGTCGACGAGCGACCGGTCGTAGACGTCGCCTTTGTACCGCTGGGCGACGCGGTCAGGGGCGTCGGCGGCGACGCGCTCGAGCAGCTGCGGGAGGGTCTCCTCGCGCACCGCCGGCGACACCGTCGGGCCCGTCTCTCCGGAGGACACACCGGCGAGGAGCCGCGCGACGCACATAACCGATTCGGTGGCGTGAGGTACGCCGCCGGCGACCCACCGACCTCCGAGGGTTTAATTCGGAGAGCGCACCAGGGAGTCGTGTGGACCCCGACCGGATTCCAGACGCGTTCCCGGCGCCGAGCTTTCGCGGCGCACAGGCGCAGGCAGTCGCCGACATCCGTGACGCCTTCGCCGCCGGCAACGAGGTCGTCTTGGTTCGCGCGCCGACCGGCAGCGGCAAGTCGCTGCTCGCGCGCGCCGTGATGGGCGCGGCCCGGACCGCCGGGGAGGCCACACCGAGCGATCCGACCGGCGCGTACTACACGACGCCACAGGTGTCACAGCTCGACGACGTCGAAGGCGACGAGCTGCTCAACGACCTCCGGATCATTCGCGGGAAGTCGAACTACGACTGCATCCTCCCGGGTGAACACGACACGCCGGTCGATCGCGCTCCCTGCGCTCGCGAGCAGGGGTTCGACTGCGCTATCGAACACCGCTGTCCGTACTTTTCAGACCGGGCGATCGCCTCGGGCGGGCGATACGCGGCGATGACGCTCGCGTATTTTATGCGCACGGCCGGCTCCGAGCTGTTTCGCAAACGCGACGTCGTCGTGATAGACGAGGCGCACGGACTCGCCGAGTGGGCCGAGATGTACGCCACCATCGAGCTCACCCCCGAGCGGGTGCCCGTCTGGGACGACGTGGGCGTGCCCGACGTCGAGCGAGACGCGGCCGCAGACGAGGACGCGCTCGACCGCACCGCGCGCTTCGTCGAGACGCTCGTCGGCGTCGCGACCCGTGCGAAAGACGAGCTCACGGGGCAGCCGGAACTCACGCCGGAGGCGGTCGCTCGCCGTGACCGACTCCAGGAGCTGATCGGCGAACTGCGCTGGTTCCTTGAGGACTACCGCGACCGGACGTCGCCGACGACGTGGGTCGTCGACCAGTCGCCCGGGGCGGGCGACGGCGGTGGGCCGATCGCGATCAAGCCGCTCGATCCGGCTCGCTACCTCAGACACACCGTCTGGGACCGCGGCGAGCGCTTCGCGCTGCTGTCGGCGACGATCCTGTCGAAGTCGGCGTTCTGTCGCGGCGTCGGACTCGACCCATCACGGGTCGCGCTCGTCGACGTCGAACACACCTTCCCGCTCGAGCACCGCCGGCTGTACGACGTCACCCAGGGGTCGATGACGTACGAGCACCGCGACGAGACGATCCCGAAGATCGCACGCCTGATCGTCCGGCTGATGACACACCACCCGGACGAGAAGGGATTGATACACGCACACTCGTACGACATCGCCGAGCGACTCGTCGACCGGCTGGCCGATTTCGGCGTCGGCGCGCGCGTCAGACATCACACACGGGCAAACCGCGACGCAGAACTCGACGCGTGGAAGGCGAGCCCCGAGCCGTCGGTGTTCGTCTCGGTGAAGATGGAGGAGGCGCTCGACCTCGCCGGTGACGCCTGCCGCTGGCAGGTGGTGTGTAAGGCGCCGTACCGCAACACGAACGACTCGCGGGTCGCCCGTCGGCTGGCGGACGACCAGTGGGGGTGGTACCATCGCGTCGCGTTGCGCACCGTCATTCAGGCGTGTGGACGGGTCGTGCGCGCACCGGACGACTACGGCGCGACGTACCTCGCGGACGACTCCGTACTCGACCTGTTCGAGCGCGCACGGACCGACACCCCGTCGTGGTTTCGCGACCAGGTCGACGCGATGACGGCGCCCTCGCTCCCGCCGTTCGACCCGGCGGCGGCGCTCGCATCGATCGACGCCGACCCGGCCGGGACGGTTGGGACCGGCGCGTCAGGGTCGACAGATGCCACCGGCACACGCCCGAGTGCCGAGTCTCGTTCACACTCGGGGAGCCGTACGCGCTCTGAGGCCGACGCCGACCGCCGGGAGAACCATCCGCTCTCCGACGTCTGGGGCGATGGGTGATCGACCACGGTCGGCGCGCCGACCATCGCGACGCCGTCGTCGACTCGCCGTCCCGGCCTCACAGGAAGCTGATGCCCCACGCGAGCATGGAACTCACCATGAGGAACGCGAAGAACAGGGCCATGAGCTGCTGTCTGTCCATGCCCGACCTCAGATCGCCCGAAGTATAGTGGTTCCGGGAGATCCACCTGCGTGTGGATATATGTCACATCACTCACTGCCGAGAACGAATGACAATATATACCGTATAAGGTGTATGAGGCCCCTGAATGAAGTAGTAATCTTCATAAACGTTCACGCGGAAGAGGGAGGTATGACATCGACTGCGCTGTCGAGTGCGATGACGCTGTACGGTGCGCGGACACTCACCCTCTCGCAGGCGGCAACTCAGGCCGGACTCAGCGAGGCGTCGTTCGTCCGACAGCTCGAACGCCGTGGCATCGAGGTGCCCGAAGCCGAGCGCCCGACGGCCGCCACGAACGAGCCGGTTGCTCGCGCCGACTAACACACGCTTTTTATCGGAGTCTGTTCCGTCCCTACGTCTCCGGCGGAACGAGATGTACCGCGTCGCCGTGTTTGAACGCGAGCACCGTCTCCGCGTCCGCGTCGACGAACGAGGGATTCGGCACCGTGCGCGCCGCGTACGTCTCCGGGTCGAGCACCTGGATCGCGTGGTCGTCTTCGACAGTCACGACGGTCGTCTCACTCGCGTCCTCGCGCGTCCCGAGCCGCGTCGCCTCGGGCGCGGCCCCCGCCTCGAACGAGGACGCGTACGACGCGCCGGTCGCGAGCCGCACGCCACTCAGCCGCCCGGAGACGCCGGTGACGAGCACCGGGCCGTCACCGTCGTTCGGATCGAGTATCTCACCGGGGGCGTACCGCGGGAGCCGCACCGCGAACGTCACCCGATACACCTCGTTGCCGTCGCCGTCCTCGGTGACGAGCGTCGGATACGACTCGTAGCTGCCGCCGAGTTCCGTCGTGATCTGCGTCGCGACGTTCTGTGCCAGTCGGTTCGTCGAGAGCTTCACGTTCGGCCCGTCGGGCGTCTGTTTCACCTCCGTGAGGAACGCCTCGCGGTCGCCGTCGGCCTCTTGATCGGCCACGTAGGACTCGGCGATCTCGACTGCTCGCGTGCGCTCCGTCGAGGTGAGCTCGCGGTCGTCGGCACGCACCTGGACGACCCCGGCGTAGTACCCGCCGGCGATCCGGCCACAGCGCGTACAGGTTCCGCGGGAGATCTTCACCGGAACGGTCACCTCGGCGTCGCGAAGCGTTCCGCGAACCACCCCCGAGAACCGGCAGTGCATCCGGATCGTGTTCTCGTCGACCTGCTCGGGCTCGACGCCCCACTCGACGGCGTCGGCCGCGACGTGGACGCCGAGGGCGCCCGCGACCTCGTCGACCGCGACGTCGGTGTAGTCGCGCGCACCCACGTCCCACCACGAGTCGCCGCGGTGAACCGCGCCACAGCCGGCACAGACGAGGACCTCGATCCGGTCGGGCGCGTCGACGAGCGAGAAGTCCGCGAAGTAACAGTCGTCACACAACAGCGCGTCTCGGCCGCTCGGCTCGCCGGGGAGGGGGTCGCGACGCTCGGGGACGGCGTCGCCACACCGCGGGCAGAACTCGCGCGACTCGCTCATACCACCTCGTACGGCGGTGTCGCGTTTAAGCGGCCCGACCCGGCGCGGGGCGGTCGGACTGGCAGCTGGACTGCACGAGCCTCCGAAATCGTTTTTCGCTCGGGCCGTGAATGCGTCTCTATGAGCGGGAGCCCAGACGACGACCGACTCGAAGAACTGCGCGAACAGAAGCTGCAGGAGCTCCAGGACCGCGCCGGCGGCGACGGCGATGCCGGCGCCGAGGCCCGCCAAGAGGCCCAACAGCGCGCGGAGGCCCAACAGGAGGCGGTGTTGAAACAGTACCTCACCGACGGCGCCCGCCAGCGGCTCAACGCCGTCGAGATGTCGAAGCCCGACTTCGCAAAGCAGGTGAAACAACAGGTGGCGTCGCTGGCCCAGAGCGGCCGCGTCCAGGGACGCATCGACGAAGACCAGATGCGCGACCTGCTCAAGGAGCTGCAACCCGAACAACAAAGCTTCGACATCCGGCGGCGGTAGATGGAGCTCGCGCTGCTGTACAGTGGCGGGAAAGACTCCTCGCTGGCTGCCGTCTTACTCGACCGATTTTACGACGTTCGGTGTGTCACCGGGAGTTTCGGGCTCACCGACGACTGGGAGCACGCGGCGCGCGCCGCAGACGCCCTCGGGTTCCCCTTCGACCGCGTCGACCTCGATCCGGACGTCGCCACGGAGGCGGCCGCGACGATGGTCGCCGACGGCTATCCACGCAACGGGATCCAGCGCGTCCACGAGCACGCACTCGAGACGATCGCCGACCGGGACGTCGACGCGATCGCCGACGGCACCCGACGCGACGACCGCGTCCCGACGGTCTCGCGCGCGCAGGCACAGAGCCTCGAAGACCGCCACGGCGTCGACTACCTCTCGCCGCTGTCCGGGTTCGGCCGACACGCGGTCGACCGACTCGTCGAGGCGACCTTCGAGGTCGAACAAGGGCCGAGCGAGGAGGTGCCGAAAGCAGACTACGAGGACGAGCTGCGGACGCTCATCGCCGACACACACGGCGTAGAGGCCATCGAGGAGGTCTTTCCGGCACACGACCAGACGTACGTGCGCGGCCGCAACGACTGACCGCGTCCAGCGAGCGTCCCGAGTCCGATTGCGGTGCACGCGAGCAGTCTCGTGGGACGCGTTCAGCGGCTTCCCGACGTGCCGGAACGCCCGCGTAGTGTTTTATCACCGGCCGCCGAAGTGTACGTATGACATCCGACCGCGTCGTCGACCTGTTACAGGCCGCGTACATGGACGAGCTAGAAACAGTCATGAACTACCAGACGAACGCCATCGTCCTCGACGGCGTCCGCGCCGAAGAAATCAAAGAGAGCCTTCAGGCAGACATCCAAGAGGAGCTCGGGCACGCCGAACAGCTCGGCCAACGGCTCAAGCAGCTCGACGCGCGCCCGCCGGGCTCCGCGGAGTTCGTCGCCCGCCAGGAGTCGCTGCAGCCGCCGGCGGACTCGACCGACGTGTTGGCCGTCATCGAGGGCGTGTTAGACGCCGAAGAAGACGCGATCGCGACCTACCGCGAACTGGTCGACGTCGCCGACGACGCCGGCGACCCGGTCACCGAAGACCTCGCCGTGATGTTGCTCTCCGACGAGGAGGCCCACCGAACCGAGTTCCGGGGCTTCGCGAAGGAGTACCGAGCCGACTGAGGCGGCCACACGCCGCCGAAAGGATGGTTTCAAGCGGGCGCTCGGCGAATCGCCGTGCATGTACGATCGACTCAAAGGCTTTCGCGACTTCTACCCCGGCGAGCAGTCAGCTCGGCGGGAGGTGACCGACACGGTCGAGCGAGCCGCGGCGCGCTACGGCTTTCGGGAGGTGGCGACGCCCGCGCTCGAACGGACCGAGATGTACGTCGACAAGTCCGGGGAGGCCATCGTCGACGAGCTGTACGCCTTCGAGGACAACGGCGGGCGGGAAGTTGCGCTCACCCCCGAGCTGACGCCGACGGTCGCCCGGATGGTCGTCGCCCGCGGTCAGGAACTCTCGAAGCCGATCAAGTGGGTCTCGACCCGGCCGTTCTGGCGCTACGAACAGGTCCAACAGGGTCGGTTCCGCGAGTTCTACCAGACGAACATCGACGTCTTCGGCTCCGCGGCGCCCGAAGCCGACGCCGAGGTGCTCGCGGTCGCCGCCGACGCGCTCACCGACCTCGGGCTCACCGCAGACGACTTCGAGTTCCGGGTCTCACACCGAGACATCCTCGGTGGGCTCGTGCGGGCGCTCGCCGCCGACCCCGACGCCGTCGACACGCCGGCCGCGATCCGCGCCGTCGACAAGCGGGCGAAAGTCGACGAAGGCGAGTACTTCGGGCTGCTCTCGGACGCCGGGCTCTCGCGGTCGACCGCCCGCGAGTTCGACGAGCTGATCGCGGGCGTCGAGACCGTCAACGACCTCGACGCGGTCGCTGCGGCCGGCGGCGACGACGTCGCCGACGCGGTCGTGAACCTCCAGAACGTGCTCGCGGCCGCGGCCGACTTCGGCGCGGGCGACTACTGTACGGTTTCGCTCACGACCGCACGCGGCCTCGATTACTACACCGGGGTCGTCTTCGAGTGTTTCGACTCGACGGGCACGGTGTCCCGCTCCGTCTTCGGTGGCGGCCGCTACGACGACCTCATCGAGAGCTTCGGCGGGCAGCCGACGCCGGCGGTCGGCGTCGCGCCTGGCCACGCCACGCTCGCGTTGTTGTGTCAGCGTGCCGGCGTCTGGCCCGAGGAGGCGCTCTCGACGGACTACTACGTGCTCTCGGTGGGTGACACCCGCGAGACGGCCGCGCGGATCGCCCAGGACCTCCGGGCGATCGACGACGAGGTCGTCGTCGAGACCGACGTCGCCGACCGGTCGTTCGGCGCACAGCTCGGGTACGCCGACTCGATCAACGCCGAGACTGTCGTGATCGTGGGCGAGCGCGACCTCGCAAACGGCGAGGTGACGGTCAAAGACATGGCGAGTGGTGCGGAGACGACCGCCCCGGTCGAGACGTTCCCGCCGGCGATCGGGCGGCCGACGTACGACGACTTCGCGTGAGGCTGCTGGGGGCACACGGCGTGCCCGGCGCGGCTTTTTTTACGGAGCCGTCGACACCCCGATCCGATGGCACCCACGCTGACGCTCGCTGCGGCTTCGAGCCCGATCGTTCGTCCGCTGGTGGTGGCAATGTCCCCGATCGAGATCGGGCTTCGAGTGCTCGCCGGGGTCCTGTTGATCCTGATCAACGCGTACTTCGTCGCCGTGGAGTTCGGCCTCACGCGACTCAGGCAGTATCCGGCCTCGGAGATCGACACGCCGGCACTAGAGCGCGCCTGGGAGATGACTGACGACCTCGAGTTCTACCTGACCACCTGTCAGGTGTGGATATCCGGGACGAGCATCGCCCTCGGCGTCGTCGCAGAGCCCGGGCTCGCCGCGTTGTTCGAGCCGTTGTTCGCGAACACCGCGCTCGCGTCTGCGGGTGCTGGCTCGGTGCTCGGCTTCGCGCTCATCAACATGGCACACCTCACTCACGGCGAGCAGACGCCGACGTACCTCGGCGTGGAGCGCTCGAAGCAGGTCGTCGCGTACGGTGCCCGGCCGCTGTACTGGTTCGCGTGGCTCATCTCGCCGCTGATTCGCGTCGGCGACTGGGTCGCGAAGGCGACGCTCCGGCTGTTCGGCGTCGAGATGACGGGCTCGTGGACCGAGACCGAAACGGACGTCCTAGAGTCGCGTGCCGAGTTGCGGACCCGGCTCGGATCGATGATGGAGGACGTCGAGCTCCCCGAGGAGCGTCGCGAAGAGGTGTTGAACGCCCTCGACGTCGACGAGCGGCCCGTCGCCGAGATCGCGACGCCGGCGGCGGACGTCGTCGCGCTGTCGACGGCCGTCTCCGTCGAGACGAACCTCGACCGGATCCGCGGCACCCCACACAGCCGGTTCCCGCTCGTCGGCGACAACCTCGGCGACGTCGAGGGGATCGTGTACGCTCCCTCGATCGTGTCTAACTTCGAAGCGCTCACCGCCGGCGACGTGACGTTCACCGAGATCGCCGCGCCGCCGATGACGCTCTCTCCCGAGGTGAGCGTCAGCGACGCCTACGACCAGTTTCAAGCACAGGCACAGGAGCTGGCGCTCGTGGTCGAGGACGGCACTGTCGTCGGGTTGGTCACCGCCACCGACGCGCTCGAGGCGGTGATGGGGCAGCTCGAAGACCCGCTCGATGCGGACGGGTCGTGATCGCGTCGGACCGGCGGCTGTCGTGTAGGCCCGTGCAGTAATCGAGACGCGAGACTACCCCCAGTTCCACCGAGCGTGGAGTCGGCGAACCGAGAGGTCGAGCCAGAATCCAATGAACCCGATGACCAGCATGATCGCGGGGATCTCCGCGTAGGCGAACCGGTCGCGGGCGTCCAAGATCAGGTACCCCAATCCGGTGTTTACTCCAAGCATCTCCGCGGGGACGAGGATGATCCAAAGAATACCGATCGACAGGCGGATCCCCGTCAGCATGTCTGGGATCACCGCAGGGACGATAACGCGGCGGAGCAAGGCGCGGGTGTCGCCGCCGAGCGACTCGCCGACCGTGATCCAGTCGTCGTCGATAGTCGCGATGCCGTGAGCCGTGTTCAATACGATAGGCCAGAGCCCAGCCACGAACATCACGAACACCGCCGACTGAGTCCCGACGCCAAAGACGATGATAGCGATGGGGAACCACGCAAGCGGCGAGATCATGCGCATGAACTGGAACAGCACCGTGGTCGCGCGCTCGGCCGTCTCGAAGTAACCGACGAGGACTCCCACCGGAAGCCCGACGATCAGACAGAACCCAAGCGCGACCGCAAACCGATAGACACTGACGAGGACGTGGTCGTAGAATGCGGTCGAGACGACCAACTCCGAGAGGACGGTGAACGCTGCCGCCGGCGCGAAGTTCGTGATGATACCGCTGCCGAACGCCGTCACCGCCCACCAGACAGCGAAGCCGCCGAGGAGCCCAACCGCCGGTAGCAGGCGGCCAGCGTCCCCAACCAGCTTAGAACTGTATCGTTTCTCGTCTTTCGTAGCCATCGTCCTCGGGAACGTCGAATACTGTCGGTCCACCGGCCGCTTCCAGCGCCGTCCGAACGGGGTCGTACGCGACGAGGTTGTCGGCGACCTCGCTCGGGTCCAACTCGTCGAGGAAGGCATCTTCTCCCTCCACGCGCGTCTCGCGCATACGCCGCACCAACTCCTCCGTGTACGACGGGTACGGGTACGGATAGAAGCCGATGCGGTCGCTGTCCCACCCCTCGTTCTGGATCGCACCCGACTCGCGGTACGGCTCGTGCTCGTCGTAGTGGGTGAGCGCGCGATCGATCGGCTCCGGGCCCTGTGGGAGGAGGCCGCTCCCCTCAGAGGAGAGCGTTTGTGCGGCCGCAGAGCGGTTCTCACGGAGGTACTGCTGGGCGTCGACGAGTCCGCTCATCACGTCAGTCGTCCACTCGGGGTGTGCCTCCACCAGCTCTTCACGCATCACGACGACACAACAGGCGTGCTCACGCCAGACGTCGCCAGTGAATCGGAGGACCTTCCCACCAGCCTCCAGCTCGCCGATCGCGTTGAACGGCTCGGCGACGATGTATCCCTCGATAGAGCCGTTCTCGAGCGCTGCAGGCATGTCCGGCGGCGGCGTCACGACGAGGTTGACCTCATCGGCGGCGACCTCCTCGGCCGACGAGTCCGTCCGGGGTGTGAGCCCGGCCGCACGGAGTCCGAGCTGGAGGATGACGTTGTGGATCGAGTACCAGAATGGGACAGCGACGGTGCCACCGCCGAGGTCCGACCACTCATCGACGTCTTGGCTGACCGTCAGCGCAGAACCGTCGGTGTGGTCCCATGCGACAACCTGCACGTTCGCATCCAGTTCGTCGCCGTAGCGCATCCACACGGTCATCGGCATGAGGAAATGCGCAATGTTGACCTCGCCGGCGAGGAACGCCTCCGCGAGGTCCGACCAGCCGCGGAACAACGTCGGCTCTGCGGCGTCGACACCGTGGTCTGTGAAGTGGTCATTAGCGTACCCCGTCAGCAAGGGTGCTGCGTCCGTGATTGGCAGGTAGCCGATCTCCGCAGTCGGGGGGCCGTCGTTGTTGTCGCCGAGACACCCCGCAGTAGCGCCGACACCAGCCGCCGCGAGCGACGCGAGCCCAGACTCCTTCATGAACGCGCGTCGGGAGAGCCCACTCGTGCGGGCTTTCTCTGAGGGGGTACGCCAGCCCGAGCCGCCGACGAGCGTTCTCACGCTCGCAGCGACGTCGGGGTCGATATCGCCGTGGTCCGTGTGATGGTCGTGTGTCATTCGAATCCAACTGCCTCCAGGCGTTCGAAGGTCGCCGTCCGCTCCGCGAGGAACGCCTCGTCGTCTCGCGAGCGCGTGTCGCTGCCGACCCGCTCGACGTGTTCGATACCCGCGGGGATCGGCCCCATGATCGCGACGCGGTCGCCGAGGTACACCGCCTCGTCGATGTCGTGCGTGACGAACACGGTAGTGACGCCGAGCTCGTCGACGATCCGCAACAGCTCGTCCTGTAGCTCCATCTTCGTCAGCTGGTCGAGCGCCGAGAACGGCTCGTCGAGGAGCAGCACCTCCGGCTCGTTTGCGAGCGTCCGCGCGAGTGACGCGCGCTGTGCCATCCCACCGGAAAGATCTGCGGGGTCTGCAGCCTCGAAGCCGTCGAGCCCGACAAGTTCGAGTAGTTCGTCGACGTGCTCGGTGTCGGGTTCCTCGCCGCGGAGCCGCGGACCGATCGCGGCGTTCTCACGCACCGAGAGCCACGGGTAGAGGAGCGGGTCCTGAAAGACGACGCCCCACCGGTAGTCGGGGCCCGTCACCGCCTCGCCGTCGATCTCGA
Source organism: Halorubrum zhoui (assembly GCF_051194155.1). Lineage (NCBI taxonomy): Archaea > Methanobacteriati > Methanobacteriota > Halobacteria > Halobacteriales > Haloferacaceae > Halorubrum > Halorubrum zhoui. The sequence goes on from NZ_JBLZNJ010000007.1 coordinate 65,916, forward strand.
CGCGGCCGTCGGTCGGGGCTTCGAGTCCCGCGAGCAGGTGCAACAGCGTCGTCTTTCCGCAGCCGGACGGTCCGAGGAGACAACAAACTTCGCCAGGGTCGACTGAGAGGTCGAGCCCGTCGAAGACGAGCGTCTCGTCGTACCGCTTCGTGAGGCCGTCGGCGACGATCGAGGCCGCGTCGTCGGCGCGGTGGTTCGCGTCGTTGACATCGGCCACGGACGCAGCGCCGGACCGAGCGTCGGGCTCGTCTCCACTGTCGTCGGTCGTCGCGCGGGACTCGAGCGACATCGGTCAGTCGGCCGTCGCCTCGGGCTCGTCGGTCTCGGATTCGGACTCGTCGTTCGGGAGCACACCCTCGTCTTCGAGCTCTTCTGCGGTCCCGATGTCGGCGTCGTCCGGGACGAACCCCTTCTCACGCATCCAGGTCGTGGTCGCGTCGATCCGTTCTTCGTCGGGGGCGCGCACGGGCAGGAACTCGCGGAGCTCGAACTCCTCGCGGAGCCGCTCGAAATTCACGTCGTCGAAGGCCGGCTTGTCCGCAGCCTCTGTTTCGAGCAGTTCGACGTATCGGTCGGTGTATCCCTCGAGGTCGTCGTTGATGTCGGCGACCGCGTGATTCAGTGCCGTGAGGAACCCCTCTAGCTTCTCTGGGTCGGGCTGCTCGCGCGTCGTGATGGCGGCGCGGCACGGCCCCTCGAACACTTCCTTCAGCTCCTCGTCGTAGCGACCGAGCGTGACGAACGGCTCCAACACCGCGATGGAGTCGACCTCGCCGTCTTTGACCGCGTCGAAGCGCTCTTCGGCCTCACCGACGTGTTCAAGGACGATGTCGTCGTCATCGAACCCCGCCGTCTCCAGCATCTCCCGCATCGAGTAGAACGAGGTGGCGTACTTGTTGATCCCCATCGGTCGACCCTTGAGGTCGTCAACGGTCTCGGCCTCGTCGGTAGCCCGCACGAAGACGACGCGGTCCCACTCGCTGTAGGAGCCGACGATGTCGCGGTCGGTCTCAGACGCCTCCTGAACCGCGTTCCACTCGCAGACGCCGTGGGTGCTACCCTCTTCGTCGAGGTCATCCCACCAGTCGGCGTCCTGTGCGTTCTCACCCTCGAAGTCCTGCGTCCCGGGAGCGAAGTACGAGAGGTCCGCCTCGACTCCTTCCTTCTCGAAGTAGTCGTTCTCTTCTGCCACGTCTTGTACCAGTTTCCACGTGAAGTACTCGTGAGAGACGGTCAGGTCTGACATCGAACATTCGTTGGGCGTCTCGGAGCGTATACCCCCGGAAACCAACAAGCATGAGCGGTGCAACCACCTTCGGGCAAGCGTTGCGGCTACCAAACACGTTCGACACTCTGCTCAAAATCACAGCAGCGTCGAACCGGCGGGAGTACGCCACCGTTCTGTGGCCAGCCGCGACCGACCGCGCTGTCGACAGAGCTAGCCGCAAGAATTGTCGGCACCCCGGTGACACGGCGGCGACGTTGCCTCAGGCGGGATCGAGACGGTCGAGCAGCGTGCGGGTCGCGTCGTCGTCGAACGCCAGCGGGCGTCGCCACCACGGGCCCTTCCCGGAGTCGCTCGACAGTGCGGTCACCATGCGGTTCGCCGTCGCGCCGGCGCTCGGGTCACTCAGCGGCACGACCCGGTCGAGACACCCCGATTCGGTCGGGTCACCGGCGACGACGACGCGTGCGTCGAAGGGATCACGTTTGAGGTGGGCGTTGGTGGGGACGCGGTCGGCGGCGGCCTCGCGTGTCGGGGTCTCGAGCACCTGCTCGACGCGGATGGCGGCGACGAGGTACGCGCCCCACGTGGGTGCGAGGTCGTCGTCGACGGCGATCCCGCGTTCGGACAGCCACTCGCCACCACGGTCGTCGGCGCCGTCGTCGCCGACGCGCGTCGTGCCCGGTCCACGCCAGTCGTGTGGTCGGAGCGTGAGGGTGGCATAAAAGAGCAGCCAGTCGCCGGGCGCGAGCGTCGCGATCCGGCCGGCTTTCACCGCGTAGGGGTCGCCGTATGTCGCACTCTCGCGGCCGTGGATGCCGGGAAACTCGGGGTCCGCGTGGACGGGTGTCGGCCGAAGGCCGTCCGGCACGTCGAACGAGAGCGACAGGTCGTCGTACGTCGGGAGTGGCTCGTCGGTCGGAAACCGGTCGCGCGGGAGGGTCGCCGCAGACTCGGGGATCGGCACGTACGCGAAGGTGCCGTCCGGGTACACCGGGCCGCGGAAGCCCGGCTCGTTCGTGTTGGCGGCGACGTTGACGGCGACGGCGCGAACCACGGTGGCGGGGCTACTGGTCGGGTGCCGACTCGGGCGGGTGGCTGGAGGTCGACTCGGACGGCTGGTCTGGTGTGGACTTCGGGTCCGTCGCGGTCGGTGGGGTTCGGTCGCGGCCGAACTCGTCGAACGGCTCGAGGTCGTCGGGGAGGTCGTACTCGATCTCGCGGTCGTCGTCGCGGTCGGGGAGGCGGCCGTCCTCTAACTCGTCGGCGACCGACTCCCAGCCGGGCTTGACGCGCACGCTCCGTGCGGGGGTGCCGACGACGACGTGGTGAGCGGGGACGTCTCCTTGAACGACCGAGCGCGCACCGACGACGCTGTTCTCGCCGATCCGACAGCCGGCCCGCACCATCGCGTCGTAGGTGACGCGGGCGTCGTCTTCGATGACGGTGTGAAAGGTGCGCACTGCGGTCTGATCGACCAGGTCGTGGTCGTGGCTGTAGACGTGGACGCCGTCCGAGAGCGAGACGCGGTCGCCGATGGTGAGCGTGCCGCGGTCGTCGAGGTGGACGTCGTCGTGGATCACGACGTTGTCGCCGACCTCGATGTTGTGACCGTAGGTGACCGAGATGCCTTTGAAAAAGCGACAGTCGTCGCCACAGGACGCAAAGAGGTGTTCCGCGAGCATCTGGCGGAACCGCAGCGCAAACTCGACGTTGTCGGCCATAGGCGTGGCGTCGAACTGCCGCCAGAGCCACTGGAGGTGTTTCGAACGCTGGAAGCGGTCTTCGTCTTTTTCGGCGTAGTACTCCGACTCGACGGTGGCGTTACACGGGTCGTATCCCTGGAGTCGGACCCGCTCGGCTTTCGAGACCGACTCGCCGTTTTGCCAGGCCTCGTAGCGGTCGCGGTCGCCGTGGAGGTCGATAAGCGTGTCCCGAACGACGGCACAGGTGTCCTCGTCCGACGCGAGTCGTGCGTCCACCTCGTCGATGAACCCCTGTACCGCCGCATCCGCCCCCTCGGGGAGGGACACGTGTCGCTTTGTCATTGGCCGCCGTTCGACTGGCAGGGTGAAATGGGTTCGGTTGTGCACAGTCCGTGCCCGAGGGCGGTCGAGTGGGCGGTTGACGGGTCCCCATCGACCGAGACCGACCGGGCCCGATAAGTGTGCGCGCGCGCAACAAGTGGTTATGCAGTACCGGGAACTCGGGTCTTCGGGGGTCGAAGTGTCTGAGATCGGCTTCGGCGCGTGGGTCGTCGGCACCGACTGGTGGGGCGACCGCACGACGGCGCAGGCCGTCGGGATGGTCGGAGACGCGCTCGACGCCGGGGTCACCTACATCGACACCGGCGACGTGTACGGCCACGGCGACAGCGAGCGGGTCATCGGCGAGGCGATAGACGGCCGTCGGGAAGCCGTCACCCTCTCGACGAAGATCGGCTACGACTTCTACGACAACCCGCAGGCGGGCCACGGCGAACTGCCCAAAGAACTCACCGAGTCGTACCTTCGAGAGGCGCTCGAGGCTTCACTCGACCGACTCGGCACCGACTACGTCGACGTGCTCCAGTTGCACAACGCGAACGTCGCCGAGGTCGACGCCGAGGTGCGCGATCTCCTCCGCGAGTGGAAAGCCGAGGGACGGGTTCGGGCGCTCGGGTGGGCGCTCGGGCCCTCCATCGGGTGGCTGGCCGAAGGTGATGCGGCCGTCGAGTACGACGAGTTCGACGCGGTCCAGACCGTGTTCAACCTCTTCGAACAGGAGCCTGGCCGGCACTTTATCGACACGATCCGCGAGACCGGCTCTGACACCGCCGTCATCGCGCGGGTCCCGCACTCTTCGGGGCTGTTGAACGAGCAGGTGACGTCCGATACGGTCCTCGAAGACGGCGACCACCGCGCACACCGGCCAAAAGAGTGGTACGAGACCGGATGGGAGAAGGTCGAGGCGATTCGGTTCCTCGAGTCGCCCGACCACGCCGAGGGGTCGCGGACGATGGCGCAGGCGGCGATCCGCTGGCTGCTCGCTCACGACGAGGTCGCCTCCGTGACGCCGACGTTCCGCGACGCCGACGACATCGCCGCCTGGAGTGCCGCGAGCGACGTTCCGGCGCTCTCCGAGGCCGAGTACGACCGGCTCGAGGCGCTGTACGCCGACAACTTCGGGATCGACCGCGACGACGGGATGGACGTGCTCCGCACCTCCGTCGACGGCGAAGACATCGTCGCTGCCGGGCTCGACAAGCGCGCCGCCTCGTACTGAGGCGCTGTGGGTTTTCGGGCGTCATCGGTGTCGCTCGGTTGATCTCGCCCGGTTGGTGTCGCCCGGTTGGTGTCGCCTCCCAACGCGGTTCGTTCAATCCGCGTCGATCCGACAGCCGTCGGTGTAGTCGACGTCGCGAATCGTCTCGATTGGGTCGTCGCCACACACCGGACACGCCGGGTTCTTCTGATATGGGACCGTCTCGACGGTCGTGTCCATCGCGTCATAAAACAGGAGTCGGCCGACGAGCGGCTCGCCGGTCTCGAGCAGGAGCTTGACCGCTTCGGTCGCCTGGATACAGCCGAGGGTACCGGGGAGCACGCCGAGGACGCCGGTCGTCGCACAGTCGGGGACCGTCCCGGGCTCGGGGGCCTCGGGAAAGAGACACCGGTAACAGGGGCCGTCGGGGACGAGTGTCGTCGCCTGTCCTTCGAACTTGTAGATCGCGCCGTGGACGACCGGTACGTCGGCGAGCCGGGCGGCGTCGTTGATGACGTACCGGGTCCGGAAGGTGTCGGTGCAGTCGACGACGACGTCGTGGCCGTCGATCAGCTCGGGAGCGTCGTCGACGTCGAGACGCGTCTCGCAGGCGTCGACGGTCACGTCGGGGTTGAGTCGCTCGACGAACGCGCTCGCCGACGCGACCTTTGGCTCGCCGACGTCTGCGTCGGCGTGGATCACCTGTCGCTGGAGGTTCGAGCGCTCGACGACGTCGTCGTCGACGATCGTGAGCTCGCCGACGCCGGCCGCCGCGAGGTACTGGATGACCGGGGCGCCGAGTCCGCCCGCGCCGACAACGAGCGCACGACTCTCGAGGAGGCGCGCCTGGCCGTCCGGCCCGACCTCCTCCATGATGATGTGTCTGGAGTAGCGGTCGAGCTGCGTCGAGTCGAGCGAGAGTGACATACGTTCGCGTCCGCCCGCGACCGGTATAACGACTTCCCCGCCGAGTCACGGTGAACTCCCACGGGAGTGGCGCGCGCCTCTCACTCACACCGTGTGGCGCGCGCCTCGTGAGGTCGCCGCAGGCGGCCTCGCGAGCGCGTGCGAGGGATGAGCGAGTCGCCGCAGGCGACGAGTGAATCGGCTGGGGAGGGTGTGGCGGTAATCGGTGTCCGGGTGTCTCGAACTCGTGTTCGTTACAGAACCACCAGGCACGTACAGAATCGGCTGGGGAGGGTGTGGCGGTAATCGGTGTCCGGGTGTCGTGCAGTCGTGTTCGTTACAGAACCACCAGGCACGTACAGAATCGGCTGGGGAGGGCGTGGCTACGTGGTGCTCGAGTGTCGCAGAATCGTCGTTGCACACCCACTGAGAGACCGTCCGGACTCTGCTGTGGGCGGACGGCTGCTGTGTGACTGCGGCCCGTCGAGTCGACTTGGCGTTGGACGGACGAGTGAAAAACCCCAGCGAGTCGACGTTATTTCCCTTGCCGATCGCTGCTGCCGACGGACGGCCGGGTCTTTTCGGTGCCTTTGCCGCGGGTCCGCTGGCCGCGGCCCTTGGTGCCGGCGGAGGTGAGCCCGCGGAAGGCCCGGCCCTTGTGGTCGTCGTCACAGATCCACGCGAGGTCGTCGTCGGCTTCGATCGCGGGGTGAGCGGGGTCGACGAGGATCACTTCGTGCCACTTCTGTGAGCCGTCTTCGCCGACCCAGTAGGAGTTGAGCACGCGGAGGTTGCGGTACTTTCTGGAGGCGCGTTCTTCGGCGATGCGCTGGATGGACTTCCGCCGCGAGAGGCGGTTGACGCCCTGGCGCTTCGAGCGGCGACCCGCGGTGAAGCGCTGTTTGCGCGACCCGCCCTTTCGGACGCTCACGCGGGCGACGATCACGCCCTGTTTCGCCTTGTAGCCCAGCTCGCGGGCCTTGTCGAGGCGGGTCGGACGGTCGATCCGCTCGATGGCGCCCTCGGTGCGCCACGCCTGTTTGCGCTGCCACTGGAGCTCTGCGAGTTTCCCCTCCTTGGGGGACTGCCACGCCTGCTTGATGTGTGAGTAGAAGCTTCGTGTCATGGGTGCCTGCGGACGCTTGCGATTCGGCCGGTCCCCGGCCACATGTCGTCTCGTCCCGAGCGAGCGTGTCACGCTCGTCCGGCGGCGAGTGCCCACTGGCGGTCCACACCAGCGAGTTACTCGTACTGGTGTCGGTTCGATCATAAGCGCTTCGTTCTTCGATGCACGCCCAGCCGTCATCACACACCGAACCGTTGGGACACCGTGACGCACACCTCTCATCTACACTGCAGTGACGCACACCTCTCATCCACACTGCAGTGACGCACACCTCTCATCCACACTGCAGTGGCGCGCGCCTCGCGAGGTCGCCGCAGGCGGCCTCGCGGGCGCGTGCGAGGGATGAGCGAGTCGCCAGCGGCGACGAGTGAATCGGCTGGGGAGGACGTGGTCCAACTGGTGTCCGGGTGTGGCGCGGTCATTTCGATCACACGGCTACCCCCGTATGCGAGCGAATCGGCTGGGGAGGACGTGGTCCAACTGGTGTCCGGATGTCGCAGCGATGTCGTGGTCACACGCTTCGGGGGCCGATTCGGTATGTATTTCGGAGTGGCCGTGTGACCGGGACGACCGCGCGACAGCCGGGTACTACTTCGCCACACCCTCCCCAGCCGATTCGCTCTCGTACGCGTATGGTGTGCGCGTGACCAAGACGACCGCGCGACAGCCGGGCACTACTTCGCCACACCCTCCCCAGCCGATTCGCTCGGTGGCTTCGCCACCTCGCTCATCCCTCGCGCGCGCTCGCGGGCACGCCTTCGGCGACCCACGAGGCGCGCGCCACGGGATCTGACGAGGCGCACGCGAGTCGGTAGCACGAGGCGTACTGCTAGAGGCCGAGGCCGGCCCGAGCGGCTGCCAGGTCGACGTCGAGTGAGACGACGTACGTGGTGAACGCCCAGAACGCCGCGATCTCGAGGGCGGTGACGACGACCGTCACGAGGTCGGCCCGGTCGCTGCTCACCGGAACGCCGAACGGCAGCGAGTACTCCGTGTCCGAGAGCGGGTGAAACAACGCGATGCCGCGGCGGCTCCCGACGAGGTCGAGCACGTAGTGCGTCGTCACCCCGACCCAGACGAACTGGAGGTTGTCGAAGACGATCGGGTACGCGAGAAACACCCCCAACACGGGGAGGCTGTGGAGGGTCTTTCGGTGCCGACCGAAGGCGGTGTCGACGTCCGGAAACAACGCACCCAACACGATCGGAACGGCGATCTGTGCGATCTTTCGGACCGTGTCGACGTCGAGACTCGGCTCCAAGACGACGCCCAGCCCGAGCGCGAGCAACACCGCGTTCAACACGTGGCCGCGTTTGTTCATACTGCCGACTCGCCAGCCCGCGACTCAAAAGACTCGGATCGCAGCCGAGACGCTCACGAACAACGAGACGCTCACGAACAACGAGACGCTCGATCCGCGCCGAAAGAGCCAGGTGACCACCACCACAGGGAGTCACATGGAGTACGAGGAGCCGAAGTTTTTCCACGTAATGCAGTACGGGGCCGCCGCCGACCGCGACGTCATCGACATGGTGAGTGGGAACCCGGACTGGGAGCCGCCGGGCGCGCTACGGGAGGCGCTCGCGGCGTACGCCGACTTCCCGACCGCAGAGTTCCAGTACCCGCCGAGCGAGGGGATCCCGGCGTTACGAGAGGCGATCGCGGCCCGTCGGAACGTAGACGAAGACCGCGTCGTCGTCACGAACGGGACGGGTGAGGCGAACTACCTCGGGATGGCCAGAGCCCTCGACCGCGACGCCGGCGACGAGGTGTTGTTGATGGACCCCGTGTATCCGTACTACCTCGGCAAGACCGCACTCCTCGACGGGACGCCGACGCTTGTCCCGACCGAACGCGACGGCGATCTTGACGTGGAGGCGGTCAGAGAGGCCGCGAGCGCGGAGACCGCGCTGATCGTGTTGAACACCCCGAACAATCCGACGGGGGCCGTCTACGACCTCGAGGCGGTACGGGCGGTCGTCGAAATCGCCGCGTCGGTCGACGCGCTCGTGCTCGTCGATGAGGTGTACGACCACTTCGACTTCTCCGGGACGTTCGAGTCGGCGCTCGCGATCGACTCCGACCGCGTCGTCGTCACCAGCGGGTTCTCGAAGTCGATGGCGATAACCGGGTTTCGAGTCGGCTACACCGTCCTCCCGGAGCCCCACGTCCGCGCCGCGAAGACCCGTCACATGCTGGTGAACGTCGCCGGCTCGCGCCCGGCACAACACGCCGTCGCCGAGGCGCTGCGCTCGACGGACGCCAGCTACTACCAGACGGCGCGCGACCAGCTCGCGGACCGCATCGACGCGTTCACCGGCGCGCTCGACGCCGCAGGCGCGGAGTACTCCCGACCGGACGGCGGCTTCTACGTCCTCGCGCGCTTCGACGGCTTCCCCGGCACCATGGAGAACGTCAAACGGTTGATAGACGAGGCAGGTGTCGCCGGGATGCCCGGCGAGACGTTCGGGACCGCCCGCGACGACTGGATCCGGTTCGCGCTCGTCACGCCGCGCTCGCTCGAGGCCGCAGAGCGGCTCGCCGACTACTTCGCGGAGACGAAGGCGACCGCGAGCGAGTGAGAGTCACTCGACCGTCTCGACGCCGGTGACCTCGAAACGGGCCCCGCCAGTCCGACTCGCCGTCACGTCTATCTCCCACCCGTGTGCGGTGGCGATCTCCGCGGCGATGTTGAGACCGAAGCCGGTGCCGTCGCTCGCGGTCGTGTACCCGGTGTCGAACACGCGGTCGCGTGCGTCGGGCGGAATGCCCGCGCCGTCGTCGGCCACGTAGAACCCAGCACCCCCGTCGTCTCCACCCCGCGTCGCGGTGTAGAACGGCTCGATCGTGCCGACGGTGACGACGACGTCGTCTCCACCGTGTCGGATGGCGTTGCTGAAGAGGTTCTCGAGCAGCTGTTTCACCCGGCCGGGCGTCCCGACGATCGACCGGTCGACGTCGAGACGAAGCGTCGCCGTCGGCGTCTGCACGGACGACCAACACGTCTGCGCGAGCGCCTCGAGGTCGATCGGCTCCGTCGTCGAGACGGTCTCACCCTCGCGGGCGAGCGTCAGCAGGTCCGCGATCAGGTCGAGACTCCGGTCGATCGCGTCCGCGGCCGTCTCGAGGTCCGCACTCGCACACGACGCGCTCGCGAGTTCGATCCGTCCCTGGGCTACGTTGAGCGGATTCCGAAGGTCGTGTGAGACGACCTCGACGAACCGCTCGAGCCGTTCTTCGCGGCGTTCTGCTTCGCGAACCGCTCGACGCGACGCCACCACGGCCGCGATCCGTCGCGTGAGCCGAGTCACGTCGGCCTCGAGATCGGTGTCGCGTCCGGCGTACACGACGTCGGTGAGTCCCTCGGGGATGGCCGCGTCGGCCGTCTCCTCGCCGGCCGGGTCGCCGAGGCCGTCGGCCAGGGTGCCGAAGCCAACGACCGGCAGGTCCTCGTCGGTCGCGCGGACGAGCGTGCTGAGATCGTCCGGATGCCACGCGGCTTCGTCCGTCTCCCGCGCACTCCGGGAAGCGGCCACGACGACGCAGTCGTACGCGCGTCCACGAAGCAACTCGACGCCCTCGGTCGCCGTCGTTGCAGTATCGACGACGAAGCCGTCTGGTCCCCTCGCGAGCGCCGTCGCGACCGGTTGGGGGTCGGAGCCGGCAAAGAGGACTGTCGTGGTGTCTCCGTGGCCGTCCATCGTGAGCGAGGGTACGTGTTGAATATCCCCCCGGCCGTGATAAATGCGAGGACGTCGGAACACGTCGTCTCCACGGCGGCCGCGGGAGCTACCCGAAGTTCTCGACTTTCGCCGCGTCCGGATCGCCGCCGCCGCGCTCGATGGCCGCCGTGGCGTCCTCGACGAAGTCGGCGAAGCCGTAGACGAACACGCCCTCGTCGTCACCACCCGACACGGCCGCCGCCACGGGGGCGTCGAGCGGTTCGTCCGCACCGAGGAGGACGACGTCGACGCCGGCGTCGCGAAGCGCAGAGAGCCGGGTCTCGTGGGCGGGCGTTCCGTCTCGGTACACGATGGCCGCCTCGCCGCCGTCGGCGACCGTCCGTTCGGCGATCGCGACCGCGGGGCCCACGCCCGGCCCGCCGGCCAGGATCACGGTTCGCGACTCGTCGTCGTAGTGCTGGTCGCCGTACGGCCCGGCGAGCGAGAGCGCCGTGCCGGGGTCGACGTCACCGAGGAACTGTGAGAAGTCACCGCCGTCTTCGGGGTCGATCGCGACGGTCACCTCGACCGTCTCGTCGACGGTCGGCGAGGACAGCGTGTAGAACCGGGAGACGGGTTCACCGTCGATCTCGGTGCCGAGCCGCACGAACTGGCCCGGCTCGGCCGAAAACCCCGTCGGCGCGTCGAACCGAATCGCGTACGTGTCCGGGCCGACCGTCTCGACCGTCGTCACGGAGACTGTGGTGTCCATGGTGGTGTTCGGGCCTTCACACACTAAACGTGTTTCCGTCGCCTGGGCACCGTCGTCGGTGCCGGCCGCGGCCGTCGCGTGAATTCGACGACTGTCGAATATTGGGTGCGACACGCGGCTGCGACGGGCGCCAGTGCGGTGGACGTTTGTCCACTCTATATTCTTTATACTCGACTCTGTCGGAGATATTTCGACAATACTTGCGAAAAATAATACGGATGTGAAGTAATTGTCGAGTGTCCCCTTCCAGAAGCCTTTTGATGAGTCCGAGTGAAGCGCCCACACAGAATGGCAGCGGACTTCAACTGGGCCGTCGGTGGGGAGGCTGGCGACGGCATCGACTCGACGGGCAAGATCTTCGCGCAGGCCCTCTCGCGGTCGGGTCGGCACGTGTTCACGTCGAAGGACTTCGCCTCGCGGATCCGCGGCGGATACACCGCGTACAAGGTGCGAACCTCCGTCGACAAGGTACAGAGCGTCGTAGACAGACTCGACGTCCTCATCGCGCTCACGCCGCGGACGATAGACGAGAACCTCGACGAGCTCCACGACGAGTCCGTCGTCATCTACGACGGCGAGCGAACGACGATGCAGAACGTCGAGATCCCCGGCGAGATGACCGGCGTCGACGTGCCGCTCAAACGGCTCGCCGAGGACGCCGGCGGGGCGATCATGCGCAACGTCGTCGCGCTCGGCGCGGCGTGTGCGGTCGCCGACTTCCCGATCGAGAACCTCGACTCCGCGTTAGAAAAGCGGTTCGGCGACAAAGGCCAGAAGCTCGTCGACAACAACAAGGAGGCGGCCCGCGCCGGACGTGCGTACGTCGACGAGGAGTACGACCACGAGTTCCCCTACGAGCTGGAGACGACGGACGAGGACTACGTCCTGCTCAACGGCGACGAGGCGATCGGGATGGGCGCCATCGCCGCCGGCTGTCGGTTCTACGCGGGCTACCCGATCACGCCCGCGACCGACGTGATGACGTACCTCACCGGCCGGATCGAACAGTACGGCGGCCACGTGGTGCAGGCCGAAGACGAGCTGTCGGCGGTCAACATGGCGCTCGGGGCCGCCCGCGGTGGCGCCCGGGCGATGACCGCGACCTCCGGACCGGGCATCGACCTCATGACCGAGACGTTCGGCCTCGTCGCGACGAGCGAGACGCCGCTCGTGATCTGTAACGTGATGCGGTCTGGGCCGTCGACCGGAATGCCGACGAAACAGGAGCAGGGGGATCTGAACCACATGCTGTACGGCGGCCACGGGGAGGTCCCCCGGTTCGTCCTCGCGCCGACCACGATCGACGAGTGTTTCTGGAAGACGGTCGAGGCGTTCAACCTCGCCGAGAAGTACCAGCTGCCCGTCTACCTCACGGCGGACCTCTCGCTCGCGGTCACAGAACAGACGTTCTCACCGGAGACGTTCGACATGGACGCCGTCGAGGTCGACCGCGGGTTCGTCGTCGACGAGTCGACCGTGAGCGACCACCAGACCGAAGACGGTGGCTTCAAACCACACGCGCTCACCGACGACGGCATCTCCCCGCGGGCGTTCCCCGGCACGGCCGACGGCGCGCACATGTCGACCGGCCTCGAACACGACGAGCAGGGTCGACGAACCGAAGACACCGAGATGCGAGTCGAACAGGTCGACAAGCGAAACCGCAAGGTGAAGACGGCAGAGACGCGCGAAGACTGGAGTCCCCGCGAGTTCGGTGATCCCGACGCGGACACGCTCGTGATCACGTGGGGCTCGAACGAGGGGGCGCTCGTCGAGGCGCTCGACATCCTCGGCGAGTCGGGTATCGATGTCCGTGTGATCGCGGTGCCGTACGTCTTTCCCCGGCCGGACCTGTCGGCGGCGATCGAGGCGGCAGAGACCGTCCTCGTCGTCGAGTGTAACGAGACCGGCCAGTTCGCGAACCTGATCGAGCGCGACGCGCTGACCCGCGTCGAGCGGGTGAACAAGTACACCGGCGTGCGGTTCAAGGCGGACGAACTCGCAGCGGAGATACGGTCGACCCTCACGGGGGTCGTGGAGGCGTAACCATGAGCTCAGAGATACGATTCACCGACTTCAAATCCGACAAGCAGCCGACGTGGTGTCCCGGGTGCGGCGACTTCGGGACGATGAACGGCATGATGAAGGCGCTCGCGGAGACGGGCAACGACCCGGACAACACGTTCGTCGTCGCCGGGATCGGCTGTTCCGGAAAGATAGGCACCTACATGCACAGCTACGCGCTCCACGGCGTCCACGGCCGGGCGCTGCCGGTCGGTACCGGCGTGAAACTCGCGCGTCCGGACATCGAGGTGATGGTCGCCGGCGGCGACGGCGACGGCTACTCGATCGGCGCGGGCCACTTCGTCCACGCGGTTCGCCGGAACGTCGACATGACGTACGTCGTGATGGACAACCGCATCTACGGACTCACCAAAGGGCAGGCGTCACCGACCTCGCGCGACGACTTCGAGACGTCGACTACCCCCGAGGGACCCAAACAACCGCCGGTCAACCCGCACGCGCTCGCGCTCGCGTCGGGCGCGACGTTCATCGCGCAGTCGTTCTCCTCGGACGCGCTGCGCCACCAAGAGATCGTTCAGCGGGCGGTCGAACACGACGGATTCGGCTTCGTGAACGTCTACTCCCCGTGTGTGACGTTCAACGACGTCGACACGTACGACTACTTCCGCGACTCGCTCGTCGACCTCGCCGAGACCGACCACGACCCCACCGACCGCGACGCCGCAAAAGACGTCATCCTCGACTCCGAAAAGGAGTACCAGGGCGTCGTCTACCAGGACGAGTCGTCGGTACCGTACACCGAACAGCACAGCATGGACGCCGACATGTCGGACGTCCCGGCGGGGGCACCGGAGAACGCGACCGACCTCGTCCGCGAGTTCTACTGAGGACGGTCGGGCCGCCACATCGGCGGCAGCTGTCCAGTTGTCCGTGCCAACATCCCGACCTCCGCGATCCGTCAAAATCGGGCGGCTCACTCGCCGTATCGACCCATTTCGGCAAACCTAATTAGCCGGGTCGATACGGATCATACATGCCTGATCGCTACGACGTCGCCGTCGCCGGCGCCGGTCCAGCGGGCGCCCAGTGTGCTCGTGACCTCGCCGCCCGCGGGTACGACGTCGTCGTCCTCGAGACCGAGGCCGAAGCCGACTTTCCACGACAGAGCAACAAGTCGACGGCGGGGACGTTCCCGTCGATGATGTCGGCGTTCGGGGTTCCCGACGACGTCGTGATGTCGTACACGGACACCGTGGTGTTGGAGTCGCCGAACGACTACTACGAGTCGTACCAGCCCGGCGCCGTCCTCGAGTTCGCCGAGTTCAAGCGCTTCCTCGTCGAGGACGGTCGCGAGAAGGGTGCGGAGTATCGGTTCGACGCACGCGTGTCGCGGCCGGTGCTCGACGACGACGGCGTCATCGAGGGCGTCCGCTACGCCGGCGACGAGACGGTGTACGCCGACGTCGTCGTCGACGCGACCGGGCCGGCCGCCCCGATAGCGAGCGCACTCGACGTCGTCGACCTCGAGCGGGAGAACCAGGCAATCGGCATCGAGTACGAGCTCGAAGGGGTCGACCTCGACCACCCGGACTACGCGGACTTAGACCGAGCGATGATGCTCCGGCTCGACCACGAGATCGCCCCCGGCGGCTACTCGTGGGTGTTCGCCACCGGCCCGGATACCGCGAAGGTCGGCGTGTGTTACATCCAGAATGACCGACACCAAGAGACCGCAAAGGCGGGTCAGACGATAGACGGCTACCTCGAGGGATGGCTCGACCGTGACCCTCGATTCGCCGACGCCGAGCGGCTCGAGGGGAAGGTCCACCGCGGCTCCGCCCACATCCAGCGACCGGGGGCGATGCACGCCGACGGCTTCCTCGCGATCGGTGACACCGTCCCCACGATCGACCCGCTGTGGGGCGAGGGGATACACAAGGGGATGAAGTCTGCGCGCGCGGCCGCGAAGACGATCGACCGCTGTTTCACCCACGCCGACCGGCCACGAGACGCCGACCACCTCGAGCTGTACGACCAGCTCTGGCACGAGGAGGTCGCCCCGCGCATGAACGCGCGGTTGTTGCTCACCGAGCTGTTGTATCTCGCGCCCAACGAGCGATACGACACGCTGATGCGCGACCTCCGAGAGACGTCCGACGACCTGCTCGCTCGTGCCAACCGCGGCGAGAAGCGCGCGATGGCGAAGCTGTTACACCTCGACGACCTCCCGCTGCTCGCGAAGTACGCCCGCCAGCGGTTCGCGTCTGCGTGAGTGAGTCGGGTCAGCACACGCAGACGCCGCGCGTGAGGACGCGTTCTGGAACGACCCTGTACGTGTGGACAGCGGCTTTGTGGCGAACACGACACCCAGACGCCAGTTTGCCACGTCCTCGCTCATACGCATGTGGCGGTGGGAGGACGAACAGCACGACCTCTCGACACCCAGACGCCAGTTGGGCCAGACCCTCCCGGGCCAATTCGCTCGCATATGGGAGTGACCGTGTGACCGAGACGCCCGCGCGACACCCGGACACCAATTCGCCACACCCTCCCCAGCCGATTCGCTCGGTGGCTTCGCCACCTCGCTCATCCCTCGCACGCGCCCGCGAGGCCGCCTGCGGCGACCTCGCGAGGCGCGCGCCACCGCAGGATGTGTCTCAGTGGGCCGGTGTCGCTCGAAGGATGGTCGCCGGTGTCGGGGGGGGGAGGCGGTCACGAGATGGACCGGTGGCGGCAGCGGCGGCGCTGAGGTGCGAGCGAAAACGACGGGGTCGGAAGCGTCGCGTCGGCTAGCGCTCGTCTATCGGGACGAACTCCGCTGACTCCGGACCAGTGTACCGCGCACGGGGACGGATGAGCCGGTTGTCCGCGCGGTACTCGTTGACGTGAGCGACCCACCCGCCGACGCGGCTCATCGCGAAGATGGGCGTGTACAGGTCTATCGGGATGCCCATCGTCTCGTACACCGAGCCGGAGTAGAAGTCGACGTTCGGGGCGATCCCCTGGTCTGTGAGCCCCTCGTCGGTGAGGTACGACTCGATCGCAGCAGTGTACCGGAGCCACCGGTCGTCGCCGGAGGCGGCCGCGAGGTCGTCGAGCTTCTCCGATAAGATCTGTGCACGCGGGTCTTTCACCTCGTACACGCGGTGGCCGAAGCCAGGGATCCGACGCCCCTCGTCGGTGGCCGCCTGGACCCACTCGGTCGGGTCTTTTCCGGACTCGTCGACCTCGTACAGCATCTCCATCACGTCCTGATTGGCGCCGCCGTGAAGCGAGCCCGAGAGCGCCCCGATGCCGCCGGTGACGGCCGCGTAGACGTCGGCCATCGTCGAGCCGACGACGAGCGCGGTGAACGTCGAGGCGTTCAGCCCGTGGTCGGCGTGCAGCGTCAGCGCCATATCGAACGTCTCTTCGCGCACGTCGTCGGGCGCCGTGCCGGTGAGCATCCGGAGGAAGTCGCCGGCGTGTGAGTGCGACGGGTCCGGTTCGAGCGGTGACGCACCCCGTCGAGCCCGGTCGAACGCCGCGAGGATGGTGGGGATCTTCGCGGTGATCCGGGCGCCCTCGGCGAGCACGTCGCCGTCGGTCGCGTCGGCCGCAGTGTCGTCGTACGCAGAGAGCATCGACACCGCGGTGCGGAGGGCGGCCATCGGCTCCTCGTCGGCGTCGGCGAGCCGGCGAACGGTCGCGAGCACGTTCTCGTCGACGGCCCGCTCGGCCGCGAGCGCGTCGGCGAACGAGTCGAGTTCGGCGCGCGTCGGTAGCGCGCCGTGCCACAGCAGATACAGGACCTCCTCGTAGGTCGCGCCGCGCGCCAGCGCCTCGATGTCGTGCCCGCGGTAGACGAGCCTGCCAGCCTCCCCGTCGACGTGACTGAGCTTCGACTCGGCGACGAGGACGCCCTCCAGCCCGCGTTTCAACTCGTTCGACATGCGCTACTCTTCCGACCACCGTCAAAAAAGCGTTATCTTTCGACAAGGACCGAGTACGACGATCGTGGAACCCGGCCGTACCGACTGTCGGAGGGTGCTCAGCGGGCCGGAACGACCGTGATCGTCTGGGTGCGGTCGATGGCGTCCTCGAGCTCCTCGGCGATAGCCGACCCACGTGAGACCTGCACCTCCCCGCCACGGCCCACCGTCGCGGTGAAGAGGTACTCGCCGTTCGCGCGCACCTCGACCGTCTCGCCGACGCCCCCATCGACGTCCAAGACGACGTGTCGTGAGGTGATCTCTGGCTGCACTACCGACCCGCGGTCGTCGCCGACCTGCGCGGTCCGTCCGTCGCCGCGCGGTCCGCCCGTAGAGCGGCTCGACGCACGTCCCTCGCTCGGGTTTTCGCCGTGCGTACGAACGTCGATCTCGATACCGAGCCGGTTCTCGATGTCGTTGATCCGACCGCCGCCTTTGCCGATCACCGTCCCGATGTCACCCTCTTCGACGTAGACGACCGCCTCGTCGTCGCCGCGGAGTGCCACGTCGACGTGGCCGTGGGCGACGGACCGGATTTCGCGTTCGATCTCCTGTTTCGCGATCCGACCGACGCCGGACTCCGTCTGCTCGCCGTCCTCGTCGCCGAGCGGGACCGTCACCACCTGCCGATTGAACGTGTAGATCTCGAACTCGGGGCGGCCGGTCTCGAAGCTCGACACCTGGATCACCGGCCGCGCGAGGTCCTCGGCGGTGAGTCCCGCGGGCACTTTCACCTCCGTGGTGACGTCGTACACCGTGTGGACCTCGCCGGCGTCGATGTACACCACCGTGTCGACGATCTGCGGGATCATGCCGAGTTCGACCCGGCCGACGAGCCGCTGGAGCGCGTCGATGGCACGCGAGGCGTGGACGACCCCGACCATCCCGACGCCGGCCATCCGCATGTCCGCGAACACCTCGAAGTCGCGCGTCTTGCGGACCTCGTCGTAGATCGTGTAGTCGGGTCGGACCAAAAGCAGCGAGTCGGCGGTGTTCTCCATCGCGCCACCGAGTGCGCCGTACTGGGTGATTTCGGGGCCGACTTGAAGATCACGCGGCTTCTCCATCGTCTTCACCGCGTAGTCGCTCTCGTTCAAGAACTCCGCGACCGCCTGTGCGAACGTCGACTTCCCGGCTCCGGGCGAGCCGGAGATGAGCACCCCGCGCTGTTGTTCGAGGAACCGCTCCCGCAGGTCGTCGGCGAACTCGTAGTCGTCGAGCGTCGTCTTGGCGATGGGCCGTACCGCGGTGATCTCGACGCCGTCGGCGAAGGGCGGTCGTGCCACCGCGATCCGGTAGTTGCGGTACTGGACGATGTCCATGCCGTCGTCGGAGAGCTCGATGAACCCGTCTGCCGACTGCCGTGCGAGGTCGACGATCGCGTTCGCCAGCTCGGTCATCCGTTCTTCGGACGTCTCCGTCTCCTCGATGACGACGTAGTGCATCTCGCCGAGCGAGCCGCGTTTCGCCCGCGGCTTCGTCCCCGTCTTGAGGTGTAGCGACATTGTCTCGTCGGTGAAGTACTCCGCGATCGGGAGCTCGTCGACGACGCCACGCGCGACCGGCTCGACGAACTCGACGTCGATCCCCTTCGCACGGGCGACCTCCGCCTGGACGACGTCACTCGAGAGCAGCGTCGCGTCCTGCGTGTCGGCCACGTCGCGAATCAGCGCGTCGACGTCGCCCTCGGCGGCGTGTGACCGGGCGTCACCGCTCGGTCGTTCGCCGACGTACCGCAGGTCGATGGTGCCGTCGTCGTGAAACGCGGCGAGTCGCTTGAGCTCCTCGAGGCCGTCCCAGCCGGACTCGAGCCCGTCGTTGGCCTGCGACTCCAGCTCGCCGACGACGGCCTCGGGGACGACGACCGTCACCGCCTCGTAGGTGCCGTCCTCGACGCGTTCGGACACGCGGCCGTCGACGACCGCACTGGTGTCCGGGACTACGTTCATACGAACACTGCGGGCGGGAACCGTATAAGCGTGTTCGACCGCCCCGCGTCTCACTCTCGCGACCGTGTCGCCGGCGCAGTCGCCTGGTCTGTGTCACCCGAGACCGCGTCCGTCACCGTCTCGACGACGTCGACGTCGCGGGCCCGGTACGCCTCGATCAGCCGGTAGGAGACGACGTAGCTCGGCACGGCGGCGACGACCGCGAGGATCACGTTTCCGACGAGCAACCGGAGGAGGATCGGCGGCCCCGCCGACAACGAGACCTCGGCCGGAGTGACGCCGGGGACGGGCCCGAGGAGCGCGACGCCGAGGGTGAAGCTGGCGGCGTACACCCCCCACTTCACCGCCGGATTGAACACGACGACGGACGCGAGCAGCGCGGCGTGGTTGATTCGGCGAAACGCCCATCCGAGCGCGACGAACGCGATCAGTCCGGTCCCGAGCGTCGGCAACATCGTGATGAACACGCCGAGTGAGAAGCTCCCGGCGGTCTCACGGGTCGTGTGCTCGCCCGCGAACGACCCGTGGATCGCCGCCTTCGCCCGAGCGACCCACGCCTTCGTTCGCCGACGTATCATTACGGAGCGTACGCGGCCCCCGCGAAAATAGCTGTCGGCGACGTGCCGACTCGGGACCGCCCGCCTCGCGTCAGTCGTCGGCCGCCGCCGGCGTCCGGTCCTGCCGGTGCGCACGGGCGTACGCGACGAAGTTGTCGAAGAGCGGCTTCGCCGCACACGCGGCCTCGAACGCCTCGGGAGTGACGTTCGCGAGCACGTCGTCGACCCGTGGGTCGCCGAGCCGGTCGCGTTTCCCCTCCGTCACCTCGCGGGCCGTCTCGAGGTCGTACTCCGGGTGGAACTGGACGCCCCAACAGTGGCCGTCGCGAAACGCGTGGACGCCGTACTCGTTCTCTGCGAGGAGCTCGGCACTCGGCGGCAGGTCCACGACCGCGTCGCCGTGGGTCGTGAACACCGTGAACGACTCGGGAACGTCCTCGAACAGCTCGTCGCCGTGGTGGTGAACCGTGTTGTAGCCGATCTCGAAGTCGTCCATCCCGGTGACGCGCCCGCCGAGCGCCTCTGCGAGCACCTGATGGCCGTAACAGACGCCCAAGATCGGGACGTCGGCGGCGGCTGCCTCGGCGACGTAGTCGACGAGCGGGGGGATCCACGCCTCATCCCAGTACACCGACGAGCGCGACCCGGTGACGACGACCCCGTCGAAGTCGGTGTGCTCGGGGAGGTGTCCACCCGTGGCGTCGTACTCGGCGAGGTCGGCGTCGAGTTCGCGCCGAAAGTTTCGTCGGGTGCTCTCGCCCTCGTGGGCGGCGTTCAACAGCGCGAAACGGAGGCGGCTCATGTGTTCACGTGGAGGGGTGACGGGCTCAAAACCGTTGTGGCCCGACGGTCGCGGGTGCGGTCCCCCGGGGGGCGGCGCGCTACGGCCGATCGCTCGCGTGCGTCGCCAGCCAGCCGGCGAGACGGTCGTTGACCGCCGCGGACGCCTCGACGCCGACGAGGTGACGCGCGCCCGCAACGACGTACTGCTCCCCCCGAGGCAGTCCGTCGGCGAGCGTCTCCGCGGCTGTCCGTGGACACACCGTGTCGTCAGCGCCGACCACGACGAGCGCGGGCGGCAGTACCTCGTGTAGTCGGTCGACGAGGTCGAACCCCTCGATAGCCGCGCGCTGGGCCGCGAACGCCTCGGGGTCGGCGTCCTCCGCGAGTCGCCACTCGACGATCGGCGCGAGCGCGTCCGGGTGTGCCTCCCGAAAGTCCGCAGAGAGCAGTCCCGTGAGCGACCCCTCGACCGCCGCCGGATCCGCCGGATCGGCCCACACGCCGTCGGGGTTGTACGCGTCGCCGGCCGGCGGCGTCCCAACGAGCGCCAGGCTCGCTGGGCGTGACGAGGCCAGCGCGTACGCGAGCGCGACCATCCCGCCCAGCCCGTAGCCGACGAGGTGGGCGTTCCGGACGCCCGCGTCCGTACACACCGCGTCGAGGTCAGCCGCGAGCGTCTCGACGGTGTACGGCCCGGGCGGGGCATCTGACGCGCCGACGCCCCGCGTCTCTGGCGTGACGACCGTGTACGGGCCCGCGAGCGCGGCGTGCTGCCAGCCGAACTGCCAGGCGCCGAACCCGACGTCGCCACAGAACACGACCGCCTCGTCGTCGCCTCCCGACCCCTCGTCGACCTCGTAGCGGAGCGAGACGTCACCGTTCGTCGCTCGGGGCACGGGCGGAGGTCACGCCTCGCTGAGCGTGCGTAACACGTCTGGGGCGTCCGCGAGCGCGTCGTCGAGCGCGTCGACGTCCGGGCCGCCGCCCTGTGCGAAGTCCGGCGGTCCGCCGCCGCCGCCACCGACGCGCTCGGCGAGCGCAGCGACGACGGCACCGGCGTCGACGCCCACCGCGTCGGGGACCCCGACCACGACGCTCGCCGAGCCGTCGAGACCGCTGCCGAGCACCGCGACGCGGCCGTCCTCGACGTGAGCGTTCGCCGTCGCTCGCAGCTCTGCGGCGTCACCGTCGATCCGCTGGACGACGGCACTGAACCCGTCGACCTCGACCGGCTCGGCCGCCGCGCCCGACGCACGCGCCTCAGCCAGCTCCGTCTTGAGCGCCTCGATCTCTTTTCCACGAGCTTTCCACTCCTCGAAGAACCGTTCTGCGGTCGCGGGCACGTCGAAGGGGTCCACGTCGAGTGCGTCGGCTGCGTCGGCCAGCGCGTCGACGGTCCGCTGTGTCGCCTCGACGGCGGCCGCACCGGCTGCGAACACGATCCGTTCGACGCCGTCTTGGACCGGCTCGGTCGTGGTGACGCGTATCGCACCGATGTCGCCGGTGCGGTCGACGTGCGTACCCGCACACGCCTGCACGTCGACCTCGCCGACGTGGATCAGTCGGATGCTCGTCCCCGGCGGCACGCCGCCCTGGTACAGGTCGAAGCCGTACTCGGCCTCGGCGGCGTTTCGCTCGGGCCACTCCTGTGACACCGGGAGGTTCTCGCGGACGAGCTCGTTGGCGACCCGTTCGATCTCGTGGGCCTGTTCACGGCTGATACGGTCGTAGTGGCGGACGTCGAGCCGCGAGGAGTCGATTCCCTTCTGTGCGCCGGCCTGTCTGACGTGGTCGCCGAGCACCTCACGGGCGGCGTGGCCGATCACGTGCGTGGCGGTGTGGTGAGCCCGGAGTCGGTCGCGGCGCTCGGCGTCGACCTGGCCGCGGACGATCTCGCCTTTGCCCGGGTCGGCGTCGGTGCGATGGAGCACGACCCCGTCGACCGACTGGACGTCGGTCACCTCCGCGGTCGTCTCGCCGTGGACGAGCTGTCCGTGGTCGGCCGGCTGGCCGCCGCCCTCCGGGTAGAACATCGTCTGGTCCAAGACGACGTCGTACCCCTCGTCGGCCTCGAAGACGTCGAGGACGACCGCTTCGAACTCCGTGCGACCTTGGTCGTCGTAAAACAGCTGTTCCGTCTCGGGGAGGTCGGTGAATCGGTCGTCGCGTGTTGCGGCCGTGTCGCCGTCGTCCGTCTCCTCGTGCCGGTCGGCGACGAGCGCGTAGAAGTCGTCCGGCACCGCGACGCTCGCGCCGCGTTCGGCGGCGATCGTCTCGACCATGTCCGGTTGGATCCCGTGAGAGTCGTACAGCTCCAACAACGCGTCCGTCGGGATCGGTTCGCCGGCGTCGGCGTACTCGTCGGCGAGCGCTTCGACGCGTCTCGCGCCGCGCTCTAGCGTCTCGCGGTACTTCGTCTCCTCCGTGCGGACCATCTCGCGGATCGTGTCGCGGTTCTCGTAGCCCAGTCGCTCGGCCTGCATGTCGACGAGCTCGTCGAGCGGGGCGTCGACGCCGACCTCCTCGACGAGCCGTTTCGTCCGTCGAAGCACCATCCGCGCGAGGTACCCCGTGCCGACGTTCGACGGCACGATCCCGTCGCCGAACATGTACGCGAGCGTTCGCGAGTGGTCGGCGATCGCGTAGATCGCTTCGAGCGGCTCCATCAGCTCGCGAAGCCGGTCGACGTCGACGTCGAGTCGGTCGGCGATGTCGCCGCGGGCGGCCTCCACGTCGTCGACGTCGTCGATGTCGAGTCGTCCGGCGAGTGTCGCCGCACGCTGGACCAGCGCCTCCTCCTCGTCGGTGTGCGACAGCTCCGCGTTCGACTTCAGCAGCTCGATCGCGTCGGGGTAGATTGCCTCGTACACCGTCGGCGTCCCCTGGCTCATCCACGTCCACCGCTCTAACCCGTAGCCGGTGTCGACGATGTACGTGTCCATGAACGAGTACGTGTTCCCGTCTTTCATCTCGTACGCGCCGTCGGGGTCCTGTTCCATACACATGAAGACGAGCGTGGCCAGCTCGGCGCCGCGGTAGATGACCTCGATCGCCGGTCCGGCGTTGCCGCCGCCGACCCACGGGTCCTCGATGTAGGTGATCTCGGAGAGGTCCGCTCCGAGCGCCTCGAAGAGTCCGTCACAGTACGCGACGGTCTCGTCTTTCCAGTACACCTCGCCCTCGTAGGCGTACGCTTCTTCGGCGTCTGCGCGCGTGTTGAACGCGTGGTGAGCCATCATCTCGAACGCCATCGTGTGTCGACCCGTCTTGCCGACGTTGTCGATGTCCTGCATCCGGATACACGGCTGTGAGATCGCGAGCGGGTTCGCCGGCGGCGGCGTCTCACCGGAGGTGACGAGCGGCTGGAAGTCGTAAATAGACGCCTGGGTCAACAACACGTCGTCACGCCACCGGTTCGCGGCGACCGGATACGGCTCGATCCGCTCGTGCTCGTGCGACTCGAAGTACGAGAGGAACGCCTCGCGCATCTCAGAGAGCGTGTACGCCTCCTCGAAGCCCGGGTTGTCGATGAACGTGTAGTCCGCACACGGCGGTTCACCGCACAGCTCGCGGTCGGCGTCGCGCGTCCAGAAGTGCGCCCCGCAGGAGGGACACTCCTTTCGCTCGAATCCCTCCTCTTCGAAGTAGTCGAGGCGGTACTCCGCGTCGAGATCGCTCATTACCATGTTCTGACCCGTGTTCGTCTAAAAGGGTTCCGGGGCGGGCTCACGGCCGTCGGTGTACGGGTCACCGCGGCCGGTCCACGGCCGGCGACGACCCCGCGCCGTGGTTCGAAACGGCCTTACGCCGCCGGTCCGCTCTCTGTGGTATGGTCGAGAACGTCGTGTATCCCGCCTACTTCGACGCCGACCGGTCGCGCACCGAGGGCCGTCGCGTCCCGACGGGACTCGCGGTCGCCGAGCCGACCGTCGACGAGATCGCGAAGGCCGTCCAGCAGGTCGGCTACGACGCGGTGATCGACCGAGAGACGACGTACTCCCGCGAGCACACGCCCCGGGGGTCGGTCGTGGTGAAGGGGACCGACGACACCAGCAAGAACGACCTCGTACAGGCGGTCGCCGCGTACCTCGGGGTCATTCGCGAGTGACGATGCAGCGCGTCGGAACCGTCGTGCGAACCGCGGGCGGGCTCGCCATCGCCCGTGCGTCCCCCGGAGCGGATCCGCCGCCCATCGGCGCCGGCGTCGTCGACGAGTCGCTCTCGCGAGTGGGTCGGGTCGTCGACGTCTTCGGTCCCGTCGACCACCCGTACGTCGCCGTCACCCCAGACGACGCGCTCACGACGCTCGTCGGCGCGTCGCTGTACACGCGGTGACGTCTGTACACGCGGTGACACCCGTGCGGCCGCGACGCGCTCACTCCTCGACGGCGAAGTCCGCAAGCGTCTTGTCGGACCGCACGAGCCGCTCACAGACCACGAGCTTCTCCAGGCGGTCGAGTCGATCCCACGCCAGGTCCGCGGGCGGCTCGGCTTCGAACGCCGCGAACTGCTCGTAGACGGCCTCGTTGAGGAAGCGCTCGAACGAGGAACACACGGGACACTGAAGCGACAGCGATGCGACGTCGAACGACCGGCACACCGTGTGGTCGCGACACGCGAGACACCGATACGTTCGCGTTCGGCTCATACGAAACCGACGAGCCGGACGAACGAGTATCTGCGGATCGGCGGACCGCGCTCAAAAGAGCGCCGCGGCCGCCGCCTCGGCCGTCTCGATGACGGGCCCGAAGCCGGGCAAGAGCAGCACCGTCGCGACCGCCGCGAACATCACCGCCGCGTATAGGGCCGTCGGGCGGCTGTCGATGACCTCCAGTGCGCCCGGCGTCGCCGGGTCGTCGAGGAACATCGCGCGGACGACGCGGCTGTAGTAGTACAGCGAGAGCACGCTGTTGACGGCACCGATCGCCGCGAGCCAGACGAAGCCGTTGTCGATCGCACCCAAGAACAGGAAGTACTTCGAAAAGAAGCCCGCGAACGGCGGGAGCCCGGCGAGCGAGAACATGAACACGGCCATCGCCGTCGACGCGAGCGGCGCGCGGCGCGCGAGCCCGCCGTAGTCGGCGAAGGTTCGCCCGACGCCCCACCGCTCGACCATCGAGACGAAGAGGAACGCACCGGTGTTCATGAAGCCGTAGACGAGCAGGTGCGCCATCGCGGCACCCATCACCGCGTGGTTGCCGCTGCCGCCCGCAGAGAGCGCCGCCAGCCCGATGAGCGCGTAGCCCGCGTGACCGATAGACGAGTACGCGAGCATCCGTTTGACCTCCTCTTGAACGGCCGCCGCGAAGTTCCCGAGCGTCATCGTCACCGCGGCGAGCACGCCGAACGCGAGCACCCAGTCGACGTTCGCCGCAAGCGACGCGCCGATCGGGAACGCCTCCGTGAAGACGCGGAAGGCGACCACGAACCCGGCCGCCTTCGACGCCGACGAGAGGAACGCACTCACGGGTGCGGGCGCACCCTCGTACGCCTCCGGCGCCCAGAAGTGGAACGGCACGGAGGCGGTCTTGAACGCGACGCCGCCGATGATCATTACGATGCCAACACCAGCGATGCCGGCGAGATCGCCGACCGAGCCGATGCCCGCGGCGACCCCCGAGAGCACGAGCGACCCGGTCGCCGCGTACACCAGCGAGATGCCGAAGAGGAACACCGCAGAAGAGAGCGCGCCGACGAGGAAGTACTTCAACCCGGCCTCGACGCTTCCGCGGTTCGACTTCGAGAACGCGACGAGCGCGTACGACGGCAGCGACACCATCTCCAAGGCGACGAACACGACCGCGAACGAGTTCGCGACCGCGAGAAGCGACATCCCCGTCGCCGCGAACAGGGTGAGCGAGTAGAACGCCGCCGGATGCGCGTGGTCGTCGAAGTAGTCGTGAGCGGCCACGACCACGAGTGCGGTCACCGACGCGAAGATCGCGGTGAAAAACAGCGACATGGTGTCGACTTTCACCGCGTCTGCGAACAGCGTGACCGCCCCACCGGTGTCGGCGTGACCGACGCCGGCGACGACGAACCACACGGTGACCGCGAGCGACGCCAGCGCACCGACGGTCCCGACGGTCGCAAGCACGGTGTTCGACCGCTCGTTCGGTCGGATCGTATCGACTAACAACAGCGCGAGCCCCGCGAGCCCCAACAGGAGTGCCGGCGAGAGCGACGCCCACGCCGGGAGCGCCTCATACATTGGCGCTCACCCCCTCGACGACCGGCATCGTCGCGTCGCGTATCATCTCGAAGACGAGGTCGGGAGCGACGCCGAGCACGATGATCGCCACGAGCAGCACCGCGAGCGGCGCGACGTCGTGGAACGGCGCACTGCCGACCTCGTAGTCGGTCTCGAGCCGGAAGGGGCCGAACAGCGTCTTCTGCATCGCCGACAGCAGGTAGCCGGCGACGATGACGATGCCGAACATCGCGAGCGCCGTGAAAACCGGCGCGTACGGGAGCGACGGGGCCCCGAACGAGCCGACGAAGATGAAGAACTCACCCGCGAAGCCGGCCATAAGCGGCAGGCCCATGTACCCGAACGCACCGGCGACGAGGATGCCGACGGTGACCGGCATGCGGTCTGCCATCCCGGCCATGTCGCCGACCATCCGCGTGTGCGTCGCGTTGTACACGACCCCGACAGCCATGAACATCAGCCCGGAGATGAGCCCGTGAGCCACCATCTGGAACGTCGCGCCGCCGACGCCGTACTCGGTGAAGACGACGAGCCCCAAGATGACGTACCCCATCGACGAGACGGACGAGTACGCGACGATGCGCTTGAGGTCCTTCTGTGCGAGCGCCAACATCGCCCCGTAGATCACGCTTATCACGGCGATCGCGGCTATCGGGACCGCCAACGCGGCGGCCTGGTCTGGTAACATCGTGAAGTTGTACCGCAACAGCGCGTACGTCCCCATCTTCAACAGGACGCCGGCGAGCAGCACCGACACCGGCGTCGGCGCCTCGACGTGAGCGTCCGGCAGCCACGTGTGGACGGGGACGACCGGCACCTTCACCGCGAAGCCGGCGAACATCGCGAGGAACGCCCCCATCGCGATCGTTCCGGGAGCGATCCCGAACCACGTCGAGAGCTCGCCCGCCGCGATGGCGGCCGTGATGGCCGGAAGGCCGAACGAGTCCACCGACTCACCGAGCGCGAACGTGAGCGCGGTGAACCCGATGAACATCAGGAGTGAGGCCGCGTTCGTGTACACGAAGAACTTGATCGCGGCGTACTTCCGGCGCGGCCCGCCCCAGATGCCGATGAGGAAGTACATCGGCACGAGGACGGCCTCCCAGAAGATGAACCAGACGAAGAAGTCGAGCGCGGTGAACACGCCGAGGAGGTTGGCCTCCATGAACAGCATCAGGCCGTAAAACTGGCTCTGGCGCTCGTCGATTGGCGTCCACGCGCTCAGGATGGCGAGCGGCACGAGGAACGTGGTGAGGACCACGAGCGGGAGGCTGATTCCATCGAGCCCGACGAACCACGACACCGTGCGGCCGCCGACCTCGATCCACTCGACCCGTGACTCGAAGGCGATCGTCCCGCCGGTGAGCGCGTTACCAGCGCCGTCGAACTGCGACCACGCGTAGAGCGCGCCCGCGAACGGGACGAGACTCACCGCGGCCGCGAGCCGACCGGCCCACGCGTCGGGCGCGACGAGCACGACCAGCGCGGCGAGGAACGTGAACCCGATGAGCGCCTCGAGTATCACAGGAACCACCCCCCGTCGAGGCCGAGCACGACCAACAACGCGAGCAGCCCCAGCGTGAGCATGGCGGCGTACTCAGAGACCAGTCCGGTCTGAATCCGACGCACTCGACTCCCGCCAGCGAGGCTCACCGACGAGACGCCGTTGACGACGCCGTCGATGATCCCCTGGTCGACGGTGTCGGCACCGCCGGCGACGTCTTCGATTCGATACGCGAGCCAGACCTGCAGTTCGTCGAGGTAGTAGTTGTTGTACAGCACGTCTTTGATCCCGCCGAGTTTGGCCGTGTGCTCCGTCGGCGACGGAACGTTGTAGAGCCGCCACGCCACCAGCAGACCGGTCAACGCCAAGCCGAGCGAGACGGCCGCGCCGACGAGCACCGTGGCGACCTCGCCGCCGACGACGTACCCGCTGCTGTACGGACCGATGTCGGCGTAGTGGTGCGAGGAAAGTCCCTCGATGCCGCCCCACTCGTTGTCCAGCCAGCGGTGAAGCAGGTCGATCCCCTCCACTCCGAGGACCTTCTGGACCGGCACCATGTTGATGAAGCCGGTGACGACGGCGAGCGAACCGAGGACCGTAAGCGGCCCTTTCACGTTCCAGCGAACGAGTTCGGGGTCGCGGGCCGTCTCGGAGCGAGGCTCGCCGTGGAAGGTCAAAAACACCATCCGGAAGGTGTAGAAGGCGGTGACGGGGACCGCGAGCAGCCCCATCAGGTAGCCACCGAACAGCAGCGGCTCGCCGGGCGCGTGGACGAGCGCCTCGTAGAGGATCTCGTCTTTCGACCAGAAGCCGGCGAACGGGAAGATCCCGGCGAGTGCGAGCGACCCGGCCAGGAAGGTGTAGTAGGTGACGGGGAGCTTCGAGCGCAGCCCGCCCATGTCCCACATGTCCTCGTTGTGGTGCATCGCGATGATCACGGATCCCGCACCGAGGAACAACAGCGCCTTGAAAAAGGCGTGGGTGGTGAGGTGGAACACCGCGGCCACGTACCCGCCCGCGCCGAGCGCGAGCATCATGTATCCGTACTGTGAGATGGTCGAGTACGCGAGCACCTGTTTTAGCTCGTCTTTCACCACGCCCATCGTCGCCGCGAACAGTGCGGTGAAGCCGCCGACGAAAGCGATGACCGCGAGCGTCGTCGGCGTCAGCGCGTAGAAGCCGTACATCCGCGCGACGAGGTAGACGCCCGCCGCGACCATCGTGGCCGCGTGGATCAGCGCAGAGACGGGCGTCGGACCCTCCATTGCGTCGGGCAGCCAGGTGTGCAGCGGGAACTGTGCGGACTTCCCGACGACCCCACCGAGCACGAGTAACCCGACGACGGTGAACCACGTCTGTGCGTCGAGGCTGCCAGGCGTCCACACGGCCTCACCGGACCCGTTGAGCGCCGCCTCGGCGAGCGCCGGGAACGATCCCTCGCCCGCGAACGCCGCCGTGCCGAACGTCGCGAACACCGCGACCACGCCGACCAAGAAGAAGTAGTCACCGAAGCGGGTGACCAAGAACGCCTTCTTCGCGGCCGACGGCGGGCCGGGCTCGCGGAAGTGGAAGCCGATGAGCAGGTACGAACAGAGCCCGACCAGCTCGAAGAACATGAACGCCATGAGCAGGTTGTCGGCGACGACGAACCCGAGCATGGAGGCGGTAAAGAGCCCGAGCCCGGCGTAGTACCGCGGCAGGCCGACCTCGCCCTCGTCGTTCATGTATCCAAGCGAGAAGACGTGCACCAAGAGCGCGACGAGCGACACGATGACCAGCATGAGCGCCGACAGCGGGTCGATGAGCGCGCCGAACGTGAGCGTGAACTGCTCGCCGGCGGCCCACACGTACAGCGTCTCGTTGTACGCCTCTCCGCCGGCGACCCTGACGGCGAGCAGCAGCGACAACAGCAGTGCGCCGCCAGTCGCGGCGATGCCCGAGAGCGCGCCGCCTCTCGGGAGGTACTGTCCCGCGCCGAGCGCGACGAGGAACGAGACGAACGGTAACAACACGACCGCCGGTACGTATGCGTCGAACATCTTACCACCTCATCTCCGCTGGAACCGTCACGTCGATGTCCCCGAAGTTACGATACAACACGAGGATGATCCCGATCCCGACCGCGACCTCGGCGGCCGCGAGCGCGATCACGAACAGCGCGAACACCTGGCCGGTGAGGTCACCGTAGTACAGCGCGAACGCGACGAAGTTGACGTTCGCCGCGTTCATCATGAGCTCGACGCTCATCAGAAAGTAGAGCGCGTCACGCCGGGTGAGCACGCCGAACAGCCCGACACAGAACAGCCCCGCAGCGAGCAACAGGTACCACGCGACCGGGATCACTACCGCTCACCCCCGTCGGTGAGCGCCTCGCCGATCGCCGCGACGACCGACCCGTCGTCCTCGCGACGCGCCAGGTAGATCGCGCCGTCGACGGCGACGTCGAGCGCCACGGCGACGATCAGAAACGCTGCCAGAAAGCCCTCCGACGGGATCGACGCGGCCTCGTCGAGGTTGAACAGCGCGTAGCCGACGTTGTGGACGACCGACGCGTCCGCCGGAAAGCCGGCGGCGTCGCCGAAGCCGGCCGAGAGCGTCGTCGCAGCCAGCACGGCGAACAGGCCGGCCACCGCGACGGCGGGTAGCAGTCGTCCGGACGGTCCGTCGGTACTCATCCGCTCGTCACCTCCGCGTCGTCGGCTCGGTCGGATCGCGTGAGCATCACGGCGAACGTGACGAGAATCAACACCCCGCCGACGTAGACGAGGATCTGCATGGCGGCGAGAAACTCCGCCTGCAACATCACGTAGTGCACCGCAACGCTCGTCAGGGCACCGCCCAGAAGCAGCGCGGCGTGAAACACGTCACGCGCGAGGACGACCCCGAGGCTGAACGCCAGCGTCACCGCGGCGAACAGCGCGAACGCGATGGTGTCGTAAACCATTGTGTACTTCTCCACTCAGCGGCCCTTTGAAGATTTCGAGATGGGGCCGGCGCAGTACCGCCCGAATACGGGTACCTCAGTGCGAGGCTGTCGTCACTGGTAGTCGAGTTCGCCGTCGCCCTCGCCGATCCACGCGCCACGGTCGGGGTTGCGAGACTCCAGCGGGTCGATCCCCTTGTACCACGGGACGTTCTTCAGTTGTTCTTTGTTGTAGACGAAGTCGTCTTTGGTGTCCGCCGTGAACTCGAAGTTCTGGGTCAACAAGATCGCGTCGACGGGACACACCTCCTCACACAGCCGACAGTAGATACACTGGCCGATGTGGAGGTTGTACTGTTCGCCGTTCCGTTGGTCGTCTTGGACGATCTGAATCGTGTCGTTCGGGCAGACGTTCTCACACTGTCGACACCAGATACACCGCTCCTGGCTGAACTTGTGGACGCCCCGGAAGCGCGGACTCACGTCCGGCGCCTCTTCGGGGTACTTCACCGTGAACGTGTTACCGTCCAGTGCGTGTTTCATCGTCGTCGCCATCGATTTCATGAGTCCGATCATATTACGCGATCACCCCCACGATTACGGCCGTGAGCACCAGGTTCGCAAACGACAACACCAACATCCCCTTCCAGCCGATCTCGATCAGCTGGTCGATGCGGACCCGCGGCAGCGCCGAGCGGGCCCACTGGGTGAAGAGGAAGAAGCCCCAGATCTTGGCCACGAACCAGAGGAACCCGATGCTCTCCGGGCCGGGGCCAGACGCGCCGCCGAGGAACGTCACCGCGAGGATCGCGCCGCCAAGGAAGATGTGCACGAACTCGCCCAAGTAGAACAACACGAAGTACGCCGAGGAGTACTCGGTCTGATATCCGGCGACGATCTCCGTGGGCGCCTCCGGGATGTCGAACGGGTTGCGCCCGATCTCCGCCATGTTCGCGGTGAGGAACAGGACGAACGCGAACGGGTTCACGAACGCGAACCAGCTCGGCACCTCGACGCCACCGACGCTGAACAGCACCGCGCTCTGTGCGGCGACGATCTCGCTCATCTGGAGCGTTCCCGCGAAGATCACGACGGACATCGCGGTGACGATGAGCGGGATCTCGTACGCGAGGTTCTGTGCCACCGCGCGGAGCCCACCGAGCATGGAGTACTTGTTGTTCGACGCGTACCCTGCCATCACCAGCGAGACCGAGGCGATGGAGGCGAACGCGAACACCAGCGCCAGCCCGACCTCGGGGTCCGCGAGCTGAAAGTTCACCGGCCCGAGCCGCCCCATCGGGATGACGGCGAAGCCGAGCAACGCCGACGCCGGTAGCACGGTCGGTGCGAGGTCCCACGTCGGGCGGTCGACACCCTCGGGAACGATGAGCTCTTTGGCGAGCAGCTGCACCGCCGATGCCGGGATGATGAGCAGCCCAAACGGGCCGACCCGGTCGACGGCGATCCGGTCGGTGAACGCGGCCGTGATCTTGCGTTTTGCCCACGGACCGGCGACGCCGGTGAACGCGAGCACGATGTTGCCGACGATCGCCGCCGCGACGAGCGCGGCGACGATCTCACCGAGTACGCCAGGGAGCCCGAACGTCTCCGTGAGGAACTCGGGGAACAGCTGGACGGAGGCGGTCCCCATCAGCGGTCCACCTCACCCAACACGATGTCGAGGCTTCCGAGCGCCGCGATCACGTCCGGGATGTACTCGCCGTTGGCCATCTCCGGCAGCGTCTGCAGGTTCGAAAAGCACGGCGAGCGGATCTTGAACCGCGCCGGCTTGTCGGTACCGTCCGACCGCATGTAGATCCCGAGCTCGCCTTTCGCCGCTTCCACGGCACGGTAGATCTCGGCGTCGTCGTCCGGGCGGAGCGTCCGCGGCACGTTCGCCTGGATCGTGCGCTCGTCTTCTGGCCAATCCTCGAGGAGATCGACGCACTGACCGATGATCTTCGCGGACTCTTCGACCTCCTGCATGCGCACGAGCAGCCGACTGTAGTTGTCACAGCCGTCCTCGGTCACGACGTCCCAGTCGAGCTCGTCGTAGTAGCCGTACGGGTCGTCACGACGCAGGTCGTAGTCGACGCCGGAGCCGCGCGCGACCGGACCGGTCGCGCCGTAGTTCTTCGCGACCTCCGGCGGGAGGATGCCGGTGTCGACCGTCCGCATCTGGAATATCTCGTTCGAGGTGACGAGGTTGTGGTACTCCTCGACGGAGCCGGGCAGCTGGTCCAGGAAGTCCCGGGTCTTCGAGAAGAACTCCTCGCGGGGCTCGGGGAGGTCCCAGACGACGCCGCCGAGCCGGAAGTAGTTGAACATCAGCCGCTGGCCCGTCAGGTCCTCTAGGAGGTCCTGGACGCGCTCGCGGTCGTTGATCGCGTACATGAACGTCGCGGTGAAGTCGCCGTTCACGTCGAGTGCGAACGTCGCCAGCGCGAGCATGTGTGCGGCGATACGACACATCTCTGCGCCCATCGTGCGGATCACCTGCGCGTACTCCGGCACCTCGATGTCCGCGAGGTCCTCGGCCGCGCGCGCGTATGCCCACTCGTTGAGCAGGCCCGCAGAGATGTAGTCCCAGCGGTCGGGGTACGGCATGATCTGGTGCCGGTAGGTGCCCGACTGTGCCATCTGCTCTTCACAGCGGTGGAGGTAGCCGATGTCCGGCTCGACGTCGACGACCTGCTCGCCGTCGAGCACCGTCTTCAGGTGGAGCACCCCGTGCGTCGCCGGGTGGTGCGGCCCGATGTTCAAGAACATCGTGTCCGACTCGGCGTCGCGGTGGTGATCTTGAAGCGGGTTCGCGTGCTCCGGCAGCGTCGCGATCTGTGGACGCTCTTGGTCGTAGCTCATCGAGAGCGGGTGTCCCTGCCACGTCTCGGGCAGCAGGATCCGCCGGAGGTCGGGGTGGTCGTCGTACTCGATGCCGATCAGGTCGTACGCCTCGCGCTCGTGCCAGTCGGCCGTGCGAAAGACGGCATCGGCAGACTCCGAAACCGGATCGTCTTTGTCGGCCGGCACGACGACGCTCACCTCTTGGGTCGGGTCGTCGAACTTCTTCAGGTGGTAGATCGACTCGTAGCGGTTCTCGTACTCCTGAGCGGTGACGAGCGAGAGGTGGTCGTAGCCGGCCTCCGTCTTGAGCGTCGAGAGCGTCTCCTGGACCGCATCCGGTCGGATCACGAATCCCGGGGCGTTCAGGTGGTCGTCGCGGTCGACGACGAGGTCGCCGAGCAGCGCCGCCAGCTCGTCCGGCGTCGGCTCGACGGCCGCGTCCGTCTCGGGGGTGTCTGGTGCTTCGAGGCTCATGGCGAATCGGCGAAGTTGTACCGCATGACGAGTTCGTCGTCGTCGATCTGGTCGGCGAGCTTCTCGACGAGTTCGTCACGGTCGAGGTCGGAGAACTGTTCTAACTCGTACGGCTTTACCGTCACCGGCGCGGCCTCGCCATTGGCGACGCGCTCTTGCAGCTTCGCGACGCCGTAGACGAGCGCCTCCGGCCGGGGTGGACAGCCCGGGACGTGGATGTCGATGGGGATGACCTCTTCGGCGCCCTTGATGACGTTGTATCCCTGCTGGAACGGGCCGCCGGAGATGGTACACGAGCCCATCCCGACGACGAACTTTGGCTCCGGCATCTGGTCGTACACCCGCTTCATCCGCGGGGCGAACTTCGAGACGATCGTTCCCGGAACGATCATCACGTCGGCCTGTCGGGGCGAGGCGCGGGGGACGCCGCTACCGAAGCGGTCGAGGTCGTGTTTCACCGCGTACGTGTGCATCATCTCGATGCTACAGCAGGCGATGCCGAACTGGAGCATGAACATCGACGAGCCGCGACACCAGTTCAGGAACTTATCGAACTTGGTGAGGATGAACGGCGAGGAGCCGAACGCCTCCCGCAGTCGGGAGTTGAATCGGTCGCCCTGACCGCTCATACGGCTGTCGCGGGTCTCCGTGACCACGCTCGATTCGTCGGTGATGAAGGGTTGATCGCTGCTCATGTGTTGATCTCACGCTCGGTCTTTCTGCGGGACGCACGGGGGCTGCGGGCCCACTGCACCGCGCCCGTCCGCCACGCCCAGACGAGTCCGATAGCGAGGATGCCGACGAACGCCAGCATCGGCCACAGCAGGTCCATCATCGGCACACCCGCTGCGACGGCCGGGCGGAAGATGACAGCCCACGGGAACAGCAACACGGTCTCGATGTCGAAGACGACGAACAACAACGCGACCATGTAGTACTGGATGTTGAACCGGATCCGCGTCCCTCCGGTGGGGGTCTCGCCGGACTCGTAGGTCGTACTCTTGCCGGTCTCAGGCACACTCGGGCGGAGCAACGCCGAGACCGTCATCATCCCGATCGGGATGAGGAGGCCGACGGCCGCCAAGGCGCCGATCGCTATCCAATCGCTCATGTAGGTCTCCGTAACACGACGAGATTCGAACTGCCCCCTGATAAGCGTTGAGTTGTGCAGAGCCCGGCCGTATGCGGTCGTCTCCGGCTGCGAGACGCGCCGACGGGCGACGCCCGCCGGTCGCTCACGCAGACCCGTCGCGGAAGGCGTCGACGCCGTCGTCGTGGAGCGACGCCGACGTCGCCGCGACGTCGGAGACGAGGGCGTCGTGATACTCCACCAACTGGTCCTCGAGCCACCCGTGTTCGCGCGCGAGTATCTGTGCCGCCGACAGCCCGGCGTTGAACGACTTTCCGGCGTCGACGGCGACGATCGGTGCTCCGGTGGGCATCCCGATGACGGAGTCGACGGACTTCTCTTGAACCGGGACGCCGATGACGGGGATCGGATACGCGATCGACGCCGTCATGTTCGGGAGGTCCGCCGACTTGCCGCCCGCCCCCGCGACGATGACGTCGATCCCGCGGTCGGCGGCCGTCTCGCCGTACGCGACCATGAGTTCGGGCGTCCGATGTGCAGAGACGACGTAGCTCTCGTAGGTGAATCGGGCGTCGGGTGGCGCCTCGAAGTCGGTCTGTTCGGCGAAGCCGAGCGTCGAGAGCGCCTCGACGGCACCCGCCATCGTCTCGAGGTCCGAGTCGGAGCCCATGACGATCCCGACGTCGGGAGTCGTCGCCGGGTCGACGTCGGCGGCCGCCTCGGTCTCGAGCCGCTCGATGAGGTCGTGTATCGAGGTCACGGGTGCGGCAAGGACACACGAGGAGTAAGTGGTTGCGGCTTCGAGCGGACACGGACGCGTCGCTCGAAGGATATCGTATGAGTGGTGGACGGCCGAGGTGGCCCGGCGTTCCGACCCGGGGTATCCCGGTTGCCTCCTCCACCCCGCGACCCGACGAGCGACGGGCGTCCGGCGGTGGGCTGCTCGCTTCCGCGCCTGACCCGGTATCGCCGGCGAACCGCGACGGACCGCTCCTTCGAGCGGGCGCCGCGGACCGCTGTCCCCGGCGGACGAGGCTTCCACGTTGGCTCTCGGGGCCCGCGCCGGTCCGACCGGACGCGCCCGGTGTTCGGTCCCCGCTGAAGACTGCCTCACGGGTGACGAGCGGGGCCTAACCGCCCGACCTAGTCCACATACACCTACCCTGGTAGCACATAAGGGCCTTTCGTTCGGCTGTGAACGTCGGGCGACGGTACCCGCCGGAGGCGTGTCCGTCGGCCGCTCGTCACGCGAGAGACGTTCGTGCGTAGACGCCGGCACACCCGGCGAGCAGCAGCGAGACGGCCGTCACCGCGGGCGCGTGCCACTGGAGCCAGCGGTACTCGCCGAAGACCGTCGTCGGCTCGACGCTGAGCGTCCAGAGGACGGCCAGAAGCGTCGTCACCGCACCCAACACGACGAGGACGCCCGTGAGCACCTCGGGGTCGACGTTCCCCTGCTCGACGGAGGCGAACACCACCGCGCTCACGAGCGCGAACAGCGCCACGCCGCCCGCGCCCACGGGGCCCGCGGCGTAGTAGGCGGTGAGCTGTGCGTCGAACCCCGAGACGAGCGCGTACGGCGCCGCCAGCAACAGGCCACAGAGGAGCCCGGCGGCGACGCCCGCCTGCCGAGCACGGTCGCGAACGGTCATACACGAGACTCTCCAAGCGGCGGCCTAAAAGGACCGGATCCCGGCCGTGAGTCCGCAGCGTTTTGCTCTCCGGGCACCGAAGACGGGATATGACACTCGACGTGGAGACGCCCGAGCCACCCGAGCTGGAGTCCGTCGACCCGAACGAGTACGAAGACGCCGAGGTGGGCGGCGACGAGTACCACCGCAGCGACATAGAGACGTTCCTCGCCGAGGGCGCCTGGGAGGAAGCGTTCGAGCAGTGGGCCGCCGACAGCGACATGGCGCCGTCGACCTGGCGGATCGTCGAGGACCTCGAGCTGATCGCGCGGTTCGACTTCTTTTGGGACGCCTTTGCCGACCGGGTCGGCTACCACGCGCCGGGGATCCCCGAAGACTGGAAGGAACGAGACTACCACGACGGGCTCGACTCCTGGAGCGTCGTCTCCGCGATCAACGCGGGACTGACCGAACTCGGCCAGATCGTCTGTGACGTCCTCAAAGCCGACTACGTCGACTGGGAGTCGGCGTACGAGGCACCCGACGACCTCCCGGACTTCGACGACTGACCGTGCGGTCCGAATCGTTCGCCCCGCCGGCGATCCCCGCGTTCGACGACGAGGCCGCGAGTGCCGCACAGGCACGACAGGATGCCCTCGCGAAGCCGCCCGGGAGCCTCGGCCGGCTAGAGGACCTCGCCGTCGCGATCGCTGGGCTCACCGGGAAGCGTCGACCGACGGTGTCGTCGCCGACCGTCGTCGTCGCTGCCGCGGATCACGGCGTGGTCGACCGCGGCGTGTCGGCGTACCCACCAGACGTCACCCGCGCGATGCTCGGCGCCTTCGCCCGCGAGGAGGCGGCGGTGTCGGCGATCGCAGACGTAGTCGGAGCCGACGTCGTCGTCGTCGACGCCGGCGTCGACGGGGATCCGGTCGGGTCTCCCGAGGGTGCCGCGTCGGTGGTCGACGAGCGGGTCGGTCGTGGAACCGCCGACCTCGCCGCGGACCCGGCGATGACGCGTCCCGACGCGGTCGCCGCGCTCGAGGCGGGGGTGCGAACCGCCCGGACCAAACTCGCAGACGCTGACCTCGTTGCGCTCGGTGAGATGGGTATCGGTAACACGACCGCAGCCGCCGCCATGACGGCGGCGGTGACCGGCGCGGATCCGGCGCGTGTCACCGGCTCCGGCACCGGTGTCGGCGCGGAGGGTCGAGCACGCAAGGTGGCGGTCGTCGAGCGGGCCCTCGGCCGGGCTGACCTCGCGGCGCCCGGCGCGCGCGACCCGGTCGCGGTGCTTCGGCACGTCGGCGGCTACGAGCTCGGCCTGCTCGCCGGTGTCGCCCTCGGCTGCGCGGCGGATCGGACACCCGTCGTCGTCGACGGCGTGGTCTCCGGTGCGGCCGCGCTCCTCGCCGATGCGCTCGCCGGGGCGGTCCGACCGTACCTTCTCCCGTCGCACGCGGGTGCCGAGCCGGGGCACGCGATCCAGTTGGGGGCGCTCGATCTCGACCCCCTGTTCGATCACGACCTCCGGCTGGGAGAGGGGTCTGGCGCGGCGCTGGCGATCGCGACGTACCGGGCAGCGTGTGCGACACACGATCGGATGGCGACGCTCGCCGACCTCACGGCCGCCGACCGCACGACCGACGGCTGAGCGACCGTCGCCGGTGGTCGGCGCTCTGTCCGAGGTGACCCAGGCCTGCCGGCCGGTCCGTCGTATTCAAATACGCGGGCGGGAACACTCAAGCATATGGAGCAGATCGACGACCAGTACACGCCCGCGGACGTCGAAGCCGCGGTCGACGACTACTGGGACGAGTCGGACGCCTACGAGGCGGCGGTCGAAGCGCACGCCGACGACCCGCCGTTCTTTTTCGTCGACGGCCCACCGTACACCTCGGGACAGATGCACCTCGGGACGGCCTGGAACAAGACCCTCAAAGACGCCGTCATCCGGCACAAGCGGATGACCGGCCATCGGGTCACCGACCGCCCCGGCTACGACATGCACGGGCTCCCGATCGAGGTGAAAGTCGAAGAGGAGCTCGGCTTCGAGAACAAACGCGACATCGAGGCGTACGGGATGGAGGCGTTCATCGAGCGCTGTACCGAGTTCGCCGAGCGAAACCGGGCCGCGATGGACGAGGACTTCAAGTCGATCGGCGTCTGGATGGACTGGGACGACCCCTACGAGACGATCGCACCGACGTACATGGAAGCCGCCTGGTGGGCGTTCTCGAACGTGACCGACGCGGGCCTCGTCGAACAGGGAAAGCGGTCGATCGCGCAGTGTCCGCGGTGTGAGACCGGGCTCGCGAACAACGAGGTGGAGTACGAGGACGTCGAAGACCCCTCGATCTACGTCAAATTCCCGCTTACAGAGCGCGAAGGCAGCCTCGTGATCTGGACGACCACGCCGTGGACGATCCCGGCCAACACCTTCGTCGCCGTCGACGAGGACCTCACCTACGCCGCGGTCCGTGCCGAGCGGGACGGCGACGAAGAGCTGCTGTACGTCGCCGCGTCCTGCGTCGAAGACGTCCTCGCTGCGGGTCGGTACGACGACTACACCGTCGAGGCCGAGCACGCCGGTGACGAACTCGTCGGCTGGGCGTACGACCACCCGCTCGCAGACCACGTCGCCGAGTACCCGGACGGAGATGGAGCGGGACGGGTGTACGCCGCCGACTACGTCGAGGCCGACCGCACCGGACTCGTCCACTCGGCACCGGGCCACGGCGAAGAGGACTTCAGACGGGGTCGTGAGCTCGGGCTCGAGGTTCACTGTCCGGTGAAACCGAACGGCGCGTTCACCGAGGCGGCCGGCGAGTACGCTGGGACGTTCGTTCGCGACGCCAACGACGCGATCGTCGAGGACCTGGTCGACGACGGCCACATGCTGGCCAACGAGACGCTGACACACAGCTACGGGCACTGTTGGCGGTGTGATACGGGGATCGTCCAGCTCGTCACAGACCAGTGGTTCATCTCGATAACCGACGTCAAAGACGAGCTACTCGCAAACATGGAGACCTCGGAGTGGCACCCCTCGTGGGCCCGAGACAACCGCTTCCGTGACTTCATCGAGGACGCCCCCGACTGGAACGTCTCACGACAGCGCTACTGGGGGATTCCCATCCCGATCTGGGTGCCCGAAGACGCGGAGCCGGGCCACCTCGACGACGACATGATCGTGATCGGGACCCGCGAGGAGCTGGCGTCGCGCGTCGAGGAGTCGATCGACCCGGAGACGATCGACTTACACCGGCCGTCCGTCGACGACCTGACCATCGTCGAAGACGGAATGACGTACCGCCGGGTTGAGGACGTCTTCGACGTGTGGCTCGACTCGTCGGTCGCGAGCTGGGGTACGCTCGGGTACCCGTCTTCCGAGACGGACTTCGAGGAGCTGTGGCCCGCAGACCTGATCATCGAGGCGCACGACCAGACCCGCGGCTGGTTCTGGTCCCAGCTCGGGATGGGGACCGCAGCGGTCGGCGAGGTCCCCTACGAGGAGGTGATCATGCACGGCTTCGCCAACGACGAGGACGGCCGGAAGATGTCGAAGTCCGTCGGCAACATCGTCACGCCCGAGGAGGCGATAGAGCGGGCCGGACGCGACCCGCTCCGAACGTATCTCCTCAGCCACGATCAACAGGGCGTCGACCTCGCGTTCGAGTGGGACGGCCTCGGTGAGATCCAGGGCAAGCTCAACATCCTCTGGAACGTCTTCCGGTTCCCCCAGGAGTACATGACGCTCGACGGCTACGATCCCGCGACGGCGAGTCTCGACGACGGCGAGCTGGCGCTCGTCGACGAGTGGGTCCTCTCCCGGCTGCAGTCGGTCGAACGGACGGTGACCGACGCGTGGAGCGAGTACCGGATCAGCGACGCGGTCACCACCCTGCTCTCGTTCGTCACCCAGGACGTCTCGCGCTTTTATATCAAGGCGGTGCGCGACCGCATGTGGGAGGAGGCCGACTCGGCCTCGAAACGCGGGGCCTACGCGACGCTGTCGGTCGTCCTCGACGAGGTGATCCGGCTGCTCGCACCGATCGCGCCGTACCTCACCGAGCGGATGTACCAGACGCTCGACGGCGAGTCGACCACCGTCCACGCGCTGTCGTACCCCGAGCCCGACGACGACCTGCACAATCGCGAGCTCGAACGCGACATCGCCGTCCTCCGCGACGTCGAAGAGGCGGCCGCGAACGCTCGCCAGCAGGCCGGACGGAAGCTTCGGTGGCCCGTGCCGCGGGTGATAGTCGAGACTGACGACGAGGCGGTCGCCGGCGCGGTCGATCGACTCGAAGCGCTCCTCGCGGACCGGGTGAACGCCCGGTCGGTGACCGCGACGGACCGATTCGACGAGCTCGTCGAGCGCGCACGGCCACAGATGGCCGCGATCGGGCCCGCGTTCGGTGCCGACGCCCAGGCGGTGATGACGGCCGTCGAGGGGGCCACCCGCGAGGGGGTCGAGAGCGGGCTCGTCGTCGACGGCGAGACCGTCGAGCTCGACGACGAGATGGTCACCTACGTCGCCGAACCCCCCGAGTCCGTCACGGGCGTCGACTTCGACGGCGGCACCGTCTACGTCGACACATCGCTGACGCCCGCCATCGAGTCGGAGGGGTACGCCCGGGACGTGATCCGCCGCGTCCAGGAGATGCGAAAAGAGCTCGATCTCGACGTCGAGGCGGCCATTCGACTCGGGGTCGACGCCGACGATGAGACGGTCGCCAGCGCGGTCGACGACCACGCCGACCTCGTCGCCGGCGAGGTCAGAGCGGCGGTGTGGCTCGACGACGCCGACGCCGCGGACGGGCTCGTTGAGACGTGGACCATCGAGGGCGAGACGGTCACGATCGGGATCGAACTCGCCGAGTGAGCCGCGGCCGGCGAGCGTGGTCGTTCGTCGGGGATCGTCGAACGCGACGACTGCGGGCGACCGGAGACCGACCGACGAGCGTCACTTCAAGCGCTCTTGGAGCACCGACGGGTGTGCTGCGGTGACGCCGTCGACGGCGAGTAGCTGGTCGTTGATCACGTCGCCGAGCTCGTCGCCGTCTTCGGCGCGGACTTCGGCCATCAGCATGTGGTCGCCAGACGAGGTGTACAACGCCTCCACGGCGTCGAGTCCTTTGAGCGCGCGGGTCGCCGCGACGTACTGTCCCGAGTCGACGTCCATGCCGACCATCGCGATCGACCGCGTCGAGAGCTTCTTCGGGTCGACGTCGGCGGAGTAGCCGACGATGACGCCCTCTTCTTCGAGCTTACGCACGTACTTTCGAACCGTCGGCTTCGAGACGTCGGCTCGGTCTGCGATCTCCCCACACGACGCCTGGGCGTCCTCTTCTAACACTGAGAGGATGCGCTCTTCCGTCGATACAGTGCTCATACGTGTACGTTGTCACCAATGAAAAAATACCTTGCGAACCCGAAAAGCCACCGGGCGAACACGAAATCGTCGTCGGTCGGTCGTCGACCGAGGGCGCGTCGACCGTCGAGCCGGCCTACTCGTGTTTCGCGAGGAACTCGTCGTGTGAGCGCTCCCACTCGTAGTCGTCGTCCCAGTAGCGCTCGGCCAGCGGCTCTTGTGGCATCTCGCCGATCTGCCGCTTCTCCTGACCGTACGAGGGGCGGTCCTCGTCGACGTAGTAGCGGCCGGTGAGCACCGTGCCGTCGTACAGCGCCTCCTCGGTCTCACGCATCATCGCGGCGGCCTCGACGCGGTCGGTCACGTCGAAGTCGTAGTCGTCGGAGTCTTGGACGTCGACGTACGGCACGTACTGACGGGCGTCCTTGTTCCAGGTCGGACACTGCGTCAGGAAGTCGACGTGAGCGAACCCGTCGTGTTCGATCGCTTCGATCAGGATCTCTTTCGCCTGATTTGGATTCACCGCGGCCGTGCGGGCGACGTACGACGCGCCGGCGTTAAGCGCCATCGAGAGCGGCTTGAGCGGCTCCTTCGCGCTACCGTGTGGCTGCGTCTTCGATTTGTGGCCCTTCGGGCTGGTCGGGGAGGTCTGCCCCTTCGTGAGCCCGAATATCTCGTTGTTGAACACGATGTACGTCATATCGTGGTTCTCCCGGGCCGTGTGGATGAAGTGGTTCCCACCGATGCCGTACCCGTCACCGTCGCCGCCGGCGGCGATCACTTCGACGCCGGGGTTCGCGAGCTTCGCGGCCCGCGCCACGGGCAGCGATCGCCCGTGGATCGTGTGGAACCCGTACGTGTCGAGGTAGCTGTTCAGCTTACCCGAACAGCCGATGCCGGTGCACAAGAGCGTCTCTTCGGGCGTCCGTCCGACCTCGGGAAGCGCCTGTTTCAGCGCCTTCAGGACGCTGAAGTCGCCACAGCCGGGACACCAGGTCGCCTGCGGTTCGACGCTCGGGGTGTACTCGTCGCGGTCGATCTCGCGGTCGTCGCCGATCGCTGAAAACGTACTCATGATTAATCACCTGCCGCGGGGACGAAGGTCGTCTGGTGGTCGGGCGCGTCGCCGTCGCCTTCGATGATGGCCGCCTCGAAGCCGTCGACGATCTCGCTCGGCTCGAAGGGGTTACCGTTGTACTTCAGCAGGCTCGAGAGCTTCTCGCCGTAGCGGCCGAGGTTCTTCTGTATGAGCCCACGGAACTGTCCGGAGGCGGTCATCTCGACGACCAACGCCTCGTCGACGCTCTCGACGAACCGCGACACCTCCTCGGTCGGGAACGGGTGCATGTCAGAGACGCCGAACGACTTCACCGAGACACCGGCGTCGTTCAGTCGGTCGACCGCCTCCTCGACGGTCCCCTGCTGGCTTCCGAAGGTGAGGATACCGTACTCGGCGTCGGCCGGACCGGCGTACGAGCTCGTGTCCTCGGTGTCGAGGTCGGCGCGGATCGCCTCGAGCTTCTCGAGGCGACGGTCGATCTGCGCGACGCGGTTGTCTGCCGACTCGCTGATGTGTCCGGTGGGGTCGTGTTCGTTCCCCGTCGCGAGGAACCGCCCACCCTTCTGGCCGGGGATCGACCGCGGCGTCACGCCGTCGTCGACGTCGTGTTGGAAGCGGTGGAACTTCCCGTCGGCCGAGTGGGGTTGTTCGGCGAGTTGGTCCTCCGAGAGCGTCTTGCCGAGCGTCGGGTTCGGCTCGCGGTCGAAGTGGCTCTTCGGGACGTTCGTCAGCTCG
This sequence comes from Halorubrum zhoui, assembly GCF_051194155.1. Taxonomy (NCBI): domain Archaea; kingdom Methanobacteriati; phylum Methanobacteriota; class Halobacteria; order Halobacteriales; family Haloferacaceae; genus Halorubrum; species Halorubrum zhoui. Next base: position 109,984 of record NZ_JBLZNJ010000007.1, read on the forward strand.
CCGCCGAGCTTCTGGTCGTACAACAGGATCGTCGGGATCTGGTACTCGTAGGCGAGCCGGAAGGCGAGTCGCGACTGCTCGTACGCCTCGGCGACGGTGCCGGGCGCGAGCACGACGCGCTGTGAGTCGCCCTGTGAGGTGTACAGGACGTGCTCGAGGTCGGACTGCTCAGGCTTCGTCGGCATCCCGGTCGAGGGGCCGGCGCGCATGGCTTCGATGAGGACGACGGGCGTCTCCGTCATCTCTGCCAGCCCGAGCGGCTCGGACATCAGTGCGAAGCCGCCGCCGGAGGAACCCGACATCGCCTTCGCACCCGCGTGTGCGGCACCGACGGCGAGTGCGGCCGCAGCGATCTCGTCTTCGACCTGCTCTGAGATTCCGCCGAGGTCGGGGAGGACCTGGCTCATGATGGTGAACACCTCGGTCCACGGCGTCATGGGATAGCCGGCGATGAACCGGCATCCCTCGTCGATGGCGCCGTAGGCGATGGCGTCGGAGCCAGAAAGAAGCACCTGCGTCTCGTCGTGCTCGCCGGTCGGCACGGAGACGTCGTGGGCGTCGACGTCGTACTCCTCGCGGACCTGCTCGTAGGCGGTCTCGAGGATCTCGAGGTTCGGATCGAGGATCTTCTCCGGCATCGCGTCGCGCATCAGGTCTTCGACGTGTGCGAGCTCCATGCCGATGAGCGCGCAGGTCGCGCCGACGCCGGCGGTGTTGCGCATCACCTCTCGACCCATATCGCGGGCGAGCCCACGGAGGTCGAGGGGGTAGACGTGCCAGCCGTTCTCTTCGACGCGCTCGTCAAAGTTCGGAATCTCGTCGGTGTCTAACAGCCCTTCGTCGTAGACGATGACGCCGCCCTCGCGGAGTTCATCGAGGTTCTCCGAGAGCGGTTTGATCTCTTCGTTCCCGTATATGGCTCCCTCCTGCGGGTTGCGGGCGAAGGAGTCGCCGAGCGCGAGCAGGAAGTTGTAGCCGTCGCCACGTGACCGTACGGGATCCGCCGCCGCGCGGATCTCCGTGTACGTGTGGCCACCGCGGATCCGGGACGGATAGTGCCGGTGTGTGAACACGTTCAGCCCCGACCGCATCAGGGCCTTCGCGAAGTTCTGGCTGGTCGAGGCGATTCCGTCGCCGGAGCCGCCCGAAATCCGCCAGATGAGTTCGTCGTCAGTCATAGTGTGGATCCTGGCCCGGTAAGGCCCAGTGGGTCGAACTTGTTCCGGTCACCTCTTATGGCTTGCTATGGATTCACATGAAACGATCGTGAATGACTCGCTTCGCAGACGACACGAGTCGACGGTGGAGACGGCTCGAGTCGAAGACAGAGTGGCCCGACTCGAGGTCGCGAGCGACTTGAGCGCCACGCGTGGCAGCGAAGTTCGCGACCGCGGTAGTTCGAGCCGTTTTAGCCGCTCGGCCGCCGAGAGTTAGCATGCTCACCTTCGTCGGACTCGGCCTCTACGACGAGCGCTCGCTCACCATCGAGGCGCGGGACGCGCTGCAGGCGGCGGACCGCGTCTTCGCCGAGTGGTACACGAGCCGGCTCGTCGGCGCAGATATCTCGACGCTCGAGCGAGCACACGGACTCGACGTCGAGGTCCGCGACCGGGCCGGGGTCGAACGCGACCCGGAGCCGATCCTCGCGGCCGCCGAGACGGGCGACGTCGCCTTCGTCACCGCCGGCGACACGATGATCTCGACGACGCACGCGGACCTCCGGCTGCGCGCGATCGACCGGGGGATCGACACGCGGGTCGTCCACGGCGTCACCGTACAGTCGGCCGCCTCGAGCCTGACGGGCCTGCAGAACTACCGGTTCGGGAAGGCCGTGACGCTCCCGTTTCCGTACGCACACGGCGGCGGAGACGTGCCGGGCAGCGTGATCGAGACGGTCGAGGCCAACCGTGACCGTGGCCTCCACACCCTCGTCTACCTCGACATCAAGGTCGGGACCGGTCCCCGCGGTCCCGACCCAGACCACGAGGCGTACATGCGTGCGAGTCACGCCGCCGAACTCCTCGCCGAGCCCTTCGGAGACCGGCTCGGCGTCGTCGTTGCCCGCGCCGGCGCACCGGATCCGGTCGTCGCCGCCGACCGGCTCTCTGCGCTCGCAGCGCGTGACTTCGGCGACCCGCTGCACACGCTCGTGCTGCCGGGTGACCTCCACCACGTAGAGGCTGACGCGCTCGTCGGGCTCGCAGACGCGCCACCTGCGCTCGTCGCGGACGCGGAGTGAAAGGTAGTGGTCAGGACAGTAGACACGGCGAGAGTGTACGAGGCGGGTCGACCGACAAACCATCACGATTAATTATCATGGGGGTCGTTAGCAGGGAGCATGAAGAGCGTACCCGCCGGCGACGCCCGCGTCGCCGACCTGATGAACACCGACCTCGTGACGATCGCTCCCGACGCGACGGCCGCGGCAGCGGCCGAGCGGATGCTCGAGACGAGCGTCGGCTCGATACTAGCTGTCGACGACGCCGGCCGGCTCGAGGGACTGCTCACGAGTCACGACTTCGTCACACTCGTTCGCGAGAACGACCCGGACGACGAGACTCCCGTAGAGGCCTGTCTGACGAGGGACGTCGTGACGGTCTCACCGACGGACCCGATCACAGCACTCGGGGAGGCACACCTCGAGTATACGCATATTCCCGTGGTCGACGACGACGACGTCGTCGTCGGGATGGTGTCGACGACGGACCTCACCGAACAGTTCGTCGTGCGACGGTGACCACGGCGTGAGCGGGCGTCACGGGTCGTGGGCCCGTTGCTCGTAGGTCTCTCCGGCCGCGATCAGGAACCCCGTGATGGCGGTGACGAGTGCGATGCTGCCGATGGCCACCACGGCCACCGAGAAGAGCTCGTTGGGGAGCACCCGCGCGGAGGTCAGAAGCGACACCGCGGTGACGAAGCCGATGAGCGCGAGCAGGCGACCGAGTCGGGCGACGTCGAGGCCGCGCTCACTCGACATAGCGTTTGAGTTCGGCGAGCACGCCGTCGTACTCGTCCTCGCGGGCCGTGTTCCCGAGCGAGTGAATCGACTGACACACCCACGCGCCGGCGGTGAAGTTCAACAGCGCGACGAACGAGACGAGGCCGAGCTGTGACTCGATGGTCAGCCCGATGGCAAACCCAGAGAGCAGCGTCACGGCCATCATCGCGTGGGTGAGAAGCGATCGCGTCCCGAAGTCGGCGAGGCCAGCGGCGGCGGTCGACATAGTGCGTACGTAGGCTCGCACCGGTAAAGGTGATTCGGCGGCGCGGGCGTGCGGCCGGCGCGTGCTGTCCGTTGCAGGAACCAGAAAACACAACACCCACTGATCCGACATCAATGGTATGGACGTAGACGACCGGACCCGCGTCCGGGACGTGATGTCGACGCCGCTCGAGACGATCGACGGGGACGAGCCCATTCGCGCGGCCGCAGCGCGGATGACCGACGCGGGTATCAGCGCGCTCGTCGTCGCCGCCGCCGGCGGCTGTATCGTCACCCAGAGTGACCTCATCGCGGCGGTCGCCGAGGGACGAGACACAACGGAGACGCCCGTCAGCGAGGTGATGACGGAGAACGTCGAAACCGTCACGCCGGACCTCCTGATGGAAGAGGTCGCGGCGATGATGACGATGTACGACGTCAAACACCTCCCGGTCGTTGACGACGACTACGTCGGGATGATCTCTTCGACCGACGTGGCCGAACACGTCTCGTGACGTCCGCTCACGGCTGCCGTCGTGGGGTCTCTCGTCGGTTCCCTGTAGTCTGGGCCACTCGACACACGACGGACCACCGCGCGTGGTGACGAGCGCTCCGCGAACACGATGCGGTGCAGTGCGGTGTGGTGCGGTGTGATGCAGGCAATGCGGTGTGGTGCAGTGCGGTGTGGTGCGGTGTGATGCAGTACAATGCGGTGTGGTGCAGTGCGGTGTGGTGCGGTGGCGCGCGCCTCGCGAGGTCGCCGCAGGCGGCCTCGTGAGCGCGTGCGAGGGATGAGCGAGAGAGCGAAGCGACCGAGCGAATCGGTTGGGGAGGGTGTGGCTAAAGTGGTGTCCGGCTGTCGCGGGGTCGTGTCCGTCACGTACCCCTCGGCATATGCGAGCGAATCGGTTGGGGAGGGTGTGGCTAAAGTGGTGTCCGGCTGTCGCGGGGTCGTGTCCGTCACGTACCCCTCGGCATATGCGAGCGAATCGGTTGGGGAGAGTGTGGCTGAAAGGAGTGCTCGGCAGCCACGGAGTCGTCTCGAGCACACGACACCTGTGTCACACTCTTTCGAGCCGATTCGATACGTTGTTGACATCCTCCCCGCGCTGAAGCGCGAGGCTTTCTCCTCGATTCTCCGTACTGATTATATGACCGAGACGACCGCGCGACACCCGGGCACCACTTCGCCACGCCCTCCCCAGCCGATTCGCTCGGTGGTCGTCGTTATATGACCGAGACGACCGTGCGACACCCGGGCACCACTTCGCCACGCCCTCCCCAGCCGACTCGCTCGGTGGTCACGAGTCGTCGCCTCCGGCTCCTCCTCGTGCCACCTCGCTCATCCCTCGCACGCGCTCGCGAGCACGCCTCTGGCGGCTCGCGAGGCGCGCGCCAGTAGGATCGTACGCGTGCTATCGACGCACGGCGTTCGTCAGCGCACCACGCTAGCGGTTCGTCGGCTCCCGTGGGAGGTCAAGCGCCTCCGTCAGGTCGTGCTCCTCACCGGTGAGCACGTAGAGCACGTCCTCGAGGATCACGACGAGCTCCGGCAGCTGCCGTGCGACGAGGTACGTGATCCCGATCAGCGCGACGAGCGCGAGCAGCTGGCTCAAGATTCGGTCGGAGACGAGAAACGAGACCCGGTACGGGTTCGTCGCGCCGAACATCGCCAACACGAGCTCCGGCTGCCAGTGCATGTACTGGTTGCCGGCGACGACCGTGATGAACGTGGTCCGCAGGATGTTCAGCCCGTAGATGAGCGGTATCGACACGGCGAGCGCGCGCAGCTTCCGGTCGAACGGACCGTCCACCGCGGCCACGAGCCCGCCGAAGATCGCCATGCTCCCGAGTCCGGTACACGCGAGCACGACGTTGATCCGCATCAGGTGGCCGTCGGAAAGCGTCCACGCGAAGGCCGCGTCGTACCCCTCGTAACTCGCTACGCGCTCTGGTGCGTACCCCAATAGATCGATGAGCGCGCCGGTGTGGCCCGCGACGATCTCGATGAGCACTCGACGAGGCTCCGGCACCGCCACGCCGGCGAGGCTGAGCGCTGGGATCGTCTCGAACGGGAGGTAGATGAAGAACATGATCGACACCGCCCGGGTGAGCGTGAACAGCGAGGCTCGACCGTCGTACAACAGGTACCCCACGTACACGCAGGCGGGGACCGCGACGAGCGCGAGAATCGACTCGACGTAGCTCTGGTGTTCGAAGACGAAGTACGGCACCGTCGAGAGCCAGAACACTCCGAACAGCCCCCACGTGCCGGCCGCGAGCGACCGCCCGAGCCCAGAACCGCGGGCGTCGAGGACCCACGCGGCCGCAAAGAGGATCGCCACGACCCACGCGAACGTGAACGTGTCAGGGAGGGCGCTGAGTGCCGCGGACGCGGCGGGTATCGTCATCGCCTCTTCGTCGGCCGGCATCGGATAAAATCCTTGTCGTTAGGCGTGATCGACCGCAGAGCCGACACAGCGCGTCGTAGCCGCCCGGGGCCGGTCGCCTCAGCGCTCGTCGCTGTCGAGCACGCGGATCTGGTCGCCGCGGACGGTGACCGGGATCGGGACCGTCGCCTCGTACAGCTCGACGGTCACCTGGTCTTTGCCCTCGTCGATGCGCTGCACCCGCGCCTTCTCGCCTTTGAACGGGCCAGCGATGAGCTCGACGATGTCGCCCTCCGCGATACCCTCGACGTCTGGCGTCGGCGAAAGGAAGTGTTCGACCTCGGAGAAGGGGCTTTCAGCGGGTCCGTCGGGCCCTTCGATGACGCCGCGGGCGTGTGGGATCTCGTCGAGTATCCGGGCGAAGACGGAGCCGTCGGCGGCTTCGACCATCACGTAGCTGGTGAGCTGGTCGGGAGCGATCACCGCCTGGATCTCCGGCATCTCCTTTTCGGCGAGCATGTCGGCGACGGTCCGCTCCTGGCGAGCGGTGGTCTTGACCGAGTAGATCGGCATTACGCGCCGACCCCCGGCAGGAGGCTCATCGTGGCGAACATCAGAAAGCCCAAGAACCCGATGAGCAGGATCCCGGCGCCGGCGATCTTCGCCACCTGGAGGAACTCGTCGGTGCTCGGCGTGCTCGCCAGCTTTAACACGCGAACGTAGCTGGTGAGGTCGTACGGGACGTCCATGTTGGTCGGTGGTTCGTCGTGAGACGGTTTTTACCTTTTGATGCGACGCGTCCGGCTACGAGCCGCTCGCGTTCGTCCGATTTCCGCGGGCTCGTTCGTCGTCGGGGCCGACGATCGTCGCCTCCTGGCCGGGTTCGACCGGGATCCGCTCAATCACCTCGCCGTCGGCGTCGGTGACAAGCACGTAGTACACCGCGTCGGCGGACTCGCCCGTGCCCGCGTCCTCCGTCGGCGTCAGGTCGTCTTCGGTCACCGTCCCACCGACGAACGACCGGACCGCCGCGTCCTCGCGTATCTCCACGGTCCGGTCGGTGTCGGCGTTCACGAAGACGCTGCGGGTCACGTCGGTGGCGTCCGTCGGTGTGACCTTGAGGTGCCACCAGAGGTCGCCGTCGACGGTGACCGGCACGGGTTCTGTGACGACGAAGTTCTCTCCCCAGTTCGTCCGCGAGTCGGCCGAGCGAGCGATCCCCATGGCGCGTTCGGGACCGGTGAGCGTGCTCTCGCCGGTGCTGAAGAACCGGTACTCCCCGGTCTCGGCGTCGGCGAACCACACCTCGTCGAGCCCGCGAGTGTCTTCGCCGTACGGCTCGAGAGCGGTCACGTACGAGAGGCGCTCGCCCTCGAGGTCGATCACGAACGGCTGGTCGTTGTCGGCACCGGCCGGGAGGCCGGCAACCTCGACTTCGCCCTCGTGTGCGCCCACCACGGGCAGCTGGTTGACGATCCCGTTACGGTACCCGAGCGACGCCATCTCGGCGCGGGTGAGCGTGAGCGGATACAGCCGCTGTCCGTCGAGTATCGCGCTCTCTTGAGCGGCCGCAGGCGTAAGGTGTTCGACCGTGCCGTCCGGATGGACGAGGGCGCCGCCGTCCCACGTCGGTGTCGTGTGCGGGATCGGAAGCAGATGCCACTGATGTGTCGTCTTCGGGTAGTACATGTACGGGCGTCCGTTGTGAATGAACTCGACCGCGTCGTCGTCGTACCGCGCAAAGTAGTCTGTCGACTTCAACAGCCAGTCGGCTGACCGCCACAGGATCATCCCCTCACCGCGGACGAACGGCTCCTCGGCCGTTCGTATCTGCCGGTCGTCCATCCGAGTCATATCGGTGACGAGCACGCCCTGTTGGCGCTCGATCAACGCGTTGCGGAATCCGTCCGGCTGGATCGGGTACGACCACGCGAGCGACCCGTTCTCGGTGCGCGCGATGTCACTCGTCCCCAATCGATACTGGCGATACGAGACGGACCCGCGCGTCGTCACGTCGGCCACCCGGCGAGGAACGACCCGCGGGTTGTCGGGATTCGCCTGCGGGAACGTCTCGACCGGTGTCGCCTCGCTCGTCGTCGTCTCGGCCAGCGTCCGTTGTTCGAGCGCGCCCGCCGGCACACCCACGAGGACCGCGAGGAGCCCGAGGACGCCGAGGACGCCGGCGAAGATCCGAATCTTTCGGCCGGCCGTCCCCTCGAGTTCGAACAACAGCGCGACCGGTGAGTCCGCTGCCCGAAGCGCGTCGAGGTGGCTGCGAGACGATGCAGACTCCCCACCGACCGCGCTCGGGGGAAGCAGCCAGAGGGCGAGCGCAGCGAGGGCTCCGCCCCCGCCGACGATCGCTCCCGACGGCGAGTAGGCGATTCCGTACACGACCCCGTGCCAGAGCGGTCTGGTGAGATACCCGACGCCAACCAGTGGTGCGAGCATCGCCACCCGTGTCAGCAGGTGGACCGCGAGCGACCGACCGCCACCGGATCGGCTACCGTCTGGTCGGCCACCGTCCGGTCGGCTACCGTCTGGTCGGTCCGCAGCAGGCGTGCTGTCAGTCATCGAGCGGTCGAGGCGGCAGTCGTGCTCGTTCGGTACCGGTCAAGCGACCCGTGTGGCCGGAGCCGTCGCTCGGGTGCGGTACGATCCGATGATAGCTGTACGATAGTCGGTGGTGTCGTCGAGAGGTGCATCGTGGAGGGTGATCGTGGGTGAGTCGGTGTGCGTCTGCGGTCGCGTATGCGTCTGCTGTCGTGCGTCTGCGTTGCGTTTCGGTCTGCGGTCGCGTGCGGTCGCATTCTCGCTGCGTCGCGTTTCGGGCTGCGGCCCCGTCACGAACTCGGGGTGCCGAGCGGGGCGACGGTGTCGGACAGTGGGATAGTGCCGGGAGGAGCCGAGGCCTCGGATGGAGACCAAACCACCGCAGCCGACACTGCCGGCAACTCACTCGACGAAGTCGATGTCCTCGTCTTCGGTGTCGGCCGGGTCAGCCACGTCGTTGGTGCCGTAGATCTGTGGCGACTGCACGCCCGTGACGACGATCATCGTGCGCATCGTCCCCTCTAGCCCATCGTCAACGGAGGTGCCCCAGATGATCCGGGCGTCGGGGTCGATCCGCTCGTAGATCTCTTCGACGACGCCCTCTGCTTCCTCTATCGACATGTCGGCGCCGCCGGTGACGTTCACGAGCGCCGAGTTCGCGCCGGAGATGTCGACGTCGAGCAACGGCGAGCGCAGCGCCGACTTGACCGAGTCCTGCGCCTTCGACTCGGAGTCGGACTCGCCGAGGCCGATCATCGCGACGCCGCCCTTCTCCATCACCGTGCGGACATCGGCGAAGTCGAGGTTGACGAGCCCTGGCTTCGTGATCAGCTCCGTGATCCCCTTTACCGAACGCATCAACACCTCGTCGGACACCTTGAACGCCTGCCGGACGGGGAGTTTCCCGACCGCGTCGAGCAGGCGGTCGTTGGGGACGACGATCACGGTGTCGCTCACGTCACGGAGGCGCTCTAAGCCGGCTTCGGCGTTCGTCCGTCGCACCTCGCCCTCCGCCGTGAACGGCGTCGTGACGATGGCGATGGTGAGCGCGCCCGAGTCGCGGGCGGCCTTCGCGACGACCGGGGCCGACCCGGTTCCCGTCCCGCCACCGAGGCCGGCAGTGACGAACACCATGTCGGAGCCGTCGATCGAGTCTTGGATTTCCTCTTGTGACTCGATGGCGGCCTCCTCACCGACCTGCGGGAGCGAGCCGGCACCGCGGCCCTGAGTCTTCTGCTGGCCCATCAGGATCTTGGTGTCGGCCTCGACGTTGACGAGGTGTTGCACGTCGGTGTTGGCCGCGACGAGCTTCGCGCCGCGGATCCCCTCCTCCGTCATCCGGTTCACCGTGTTGCCGCCGGCACCGCCGCAGCCGACGACGGTGATGTTGGTCTGGAGGTCTTTGAGAACGTCCTGTAGCTCCTCGTCGGTCATCGTTCCACTCTGTGGTGACGTGCCGGCGTGGCCGTCGGCGTCGCCGCCCCCGCCCGCGGCGTCCGCCGAGGCGTCCTCGGCCTCGTCGATGGCGTCCTCAACGATGGAGTCCATGATACCGTGGCTTGCGACCCCGAGGTATATATTATTGACCGATCGTCGGACCCACGTCGGACTCGAGCAGGCGCGTCGGCTGGCTCGCTGCCCGATTCGAGACGATCTGCGGCCGCGTCGAACGGCCACCCCGGCCGGCGGGCCGGGGTCAGACCGGAAATCGGTCTTCTCGGTCCGTCGAGACGTCGGTCGGCGTGACCGTCTCGCCGTCGACGTCGACCGGTTCGCCGGACGCGAGTCGGCCGAACGCCGGACCCTCCGGCACGCCCTGGTCGGCCGCGAGCGCCGGGTCGAACGCAGTCTCACGCGCGATCACCGCCTCGTCGTCCACGCGAACCGTGTCGTATCCGTGTTCGAGGACGGCCGCCAGCGCCTCGACGAGACCGGCGTACCCGGGCGTAGCCTCGTCTGCGCCGAACGCGACCGACCCGGCTGCGCGCGTGCCGGCCTGCTCGGTGTCGAACGCGACCGCGTGCGACTCCACGGCCGCGCGGGTCGCCTCGGCGTCGATTCCCTGCGCTCGCGACAGCAACGCGGCCGGGAACGACCGGACGGCCACCGCGGAGGCGCAGTCGGCCGGGTCGGGGTCACTGTCGACGGGGACGACCGACCCGAACCGGAGCCCCTCGTCGACGGGTCCCACGGCCGCTTCGAGCGTCTCGACGAGCGCCAGGGGGCGATCCCCGACCGTCCGGACCCACGTCTCGCTCACGATCCGATGTCCAAGGTCTTCGATCACCGCCGCGAGCGCGGGCCGGTCGCCGTCGATCACGGCGTGGTCGGCGCGGCTCCGCTCGAAGGCCGCCTCGATCACGTCGGGGTTCGCGGCCGGGTCGCCGAGTTCACCCAGCGCCCAGTCGGCGCCGACGTGACCGACGGCCCACGGCGTCTCGCGGACGATACGGGTGAATCGCGGGGCGTAGTGGCCTCCGCCGAAGCCGACGAGGTGGCGGCGCTGCCCGTCCGATCCCCGCACGTCCGGGCCGGTGCCGCGGAGGTCTAACACCGCGCGGGCGACCGCCTCGGCCCCGGCCGGGTCCCGCCACTGCGGCTCGTCGGAGCCGAGTTCGGCGAACAACGAGGGGACCGCGGTGTCGGTCGGGCCGTGGTGGGTGCACTCGATGCCGACGTCGTAGCCGTCGGGAGCGTGCGCCGCCATCGCATCGACGACCCGGGAGACCGCGCCGGGCGCCGCGAGGGCGAGCGTTTCGGGCGCGCCGCCGTACGGCGACGGGCCGAAGTTGCCGGTGACGTGTGCGGTCAAGAGCGGGCCGGAGTCGCCGGCGTGTCGCGAGACGAAGACGAGGAGGTCGACGTCGTCGGAGGCGGCATCACCGTCCGCACCCCCGAAGGCGGCCGCCGGGTTCGACAGCTCGACGTGGAGCGTCTCGAACTCCCGAAGCTCGAAGCCGTCGGTTCGGTAGTAGGTGCCGCCGCCCGCGGCGTCCGATCGGGTCGTGTCCTCGTGGGCCGTCCAGTCGCCGACCGCGAGCAGCCGGTCGCCGACGTGCTCGGAGGCGCTGTCGGCCCGGCTGACGACGATCGCTATCACGGACGCGACTGCGTGATCGACGCACGAATAGCCGTCGGTTCGCCGCCGAGCCGGCACGTGGACGGCCGGCTCACGGCACCAGTAGGTAGACGAACGCGCCGTACGCGCCGAGGAGGACGCCGCCGTCGAGCCGGGTTATGCGACCGCCGCGAACCATCATCCCAGCCGCGACGAGCGTGAACGCGAGAAGCGCCGGAAACTCGAACGCCCGGACGCCAGGACCGACGTCGATCGGCGAGAGGACCGCGAGGATGCCGACGACCGCGAGGACGTTGTAGATGTTCGACCCGAGGACGTTGCCGACGCTGAACGTTCCCTCGTCGCGGGCGGCGGCGACGACGCTGGCGGCGAACTCCGGCAGCGAGGTGCCGACGGCGAGCACCGTGAGCCCGACGAAGAGGTCGGAGAACCCGGCCGCTGCGAGCAACGACCGGCCGCCGGCGATCAACCAGTTCGATCCGGCGACGAGCGCGACGAGCCCACCGACGACGGCAGCGACCTCGCGGACCGTGGCGTTCGGCATGCCGTCGCGCTCGCTCGCCGTGATCGCCGACTGCGTCCGTCTGACTCGGCGCAACACGACGAGGGTGAACCCGACGAGCGTTGCCAAGAGGACGCCGCCCTCCACCGACCCGATCTGTCCGTTCCAGCCGAAGCCGACGAGCAGGGCCGCCGCGAGGAGCATGAACGGCACGTCGCGTCGAAGCGCCGCCTCGGAGACGTCGAGCGGGCGGATCAGGGCGGCCGCGCCGAGCACGAGCCCGATGTTGGCCACGTTCGACCCGAGAATCGCGCCGAGCCCGATGTCGGTCGAGACGGTGAGCCCGCCCAAGACCGCGACGAACAGCTCCGGGGCGGTCGTCGCGAATGCGACGACGGTGACGCCGACGGTCGCCGCCTTCAGGCCGACCGCCAGCGCGAGGTCCCGTGCGCCCGCGACGAGCAGTTCGGCACCGACGTACAACAGCGCGACGCCGGCGAGCAGCAGCGCGAGTTCGGTCACGGGCGACCCGAGTGGCATATCCGAGGAACAGACCGTCGTCACAAAAGGAGCGCGGTTCGTGCGACCGCCGCCCGCGGCCGGCCGCTCAGACGTTCGTCGCGCGGAACTCGCCGTGTTTCATCCCGAGGACGAAGACGATCGCGCCGAAGACGGCCATCGAGGGGACGACCATCATGAGGACCGTCTGCAGTGCCATCGGGGTTCCGACGCTGATGCCCACGGTTCCGACGGCGATGATCAGCGCCACGAGACCGGCCGCGCGCGGAAGGTCGTACTCCATGGGCACAGTAGCACGCTAACCGATATGAACGTTCGGTCGTCGGCTCGCGCGGACGACGGTGAGCACAGATGCGTCCTCGCCGGCGATCGCTAGCGTATTTGTCGACCGCTTACGGAACGAACGCATGCGCGTACTGTGCGTCGCCGGACCGTCGGACTCCGGCAAAACGACCGCCGTGGCAGCGCTGACGACCCAACTTCGGGATCGCGGCAGCGTCGCGACCGTCAAACACCTCACCCACGAACCGGACGTGGACACCGAAGGGAAAGACACCGACCGCCACCGCGCGGCGGGCGCAACGCACACCGTCGGCATCACGGAGGACGGCGGGTGGTTCGCGACGGGAGACGACCGCACGCTCGACGCGGTCCTCGACGACCTCACACCACACGTCGACTACGTCCTCGTCGAAGGCTTCAGCGGGCGTCACCTCCCGACGGTCGTGCTCGGCGGCCGCGAGACGGCCCCGCCGGTCGTCGCCGAGGCGCCGTGTGCTGACGATCTCGACTACGGGCGTGTACTCGATCGGATCGAAACGATCCCGCCGACCGAGACGCCGAGGTCGCTCGCCGCCGCGGTCCGGGCCGTCGTCGGCGAGCCGTCGGTCCCGGTGGCGACGAGCGAGGTACCGATCTCCGCCGAGCGCGTCTCGGGCGAGTCGTCCGGGCAGCGCGCTGCACGCGCGTCGAGCGTCGAAGAGTCCCTCCGTACCGACGACAGCGTACGGGCGGTCCGCGTGCACCACCGCCGGCCGGTCGACCCGACGGCCCCGACGAGCGTCTGCGTCGCCGTCGCGGCCGACACGAGCCGACTCGCCGCCGAGGCGGTCGCCGACGCACTCGAGCGGTTCGGTGACGTGTCGTCCAGATAACACGGTGCGGAACGACTGTGGGGTCGTCCGACCGGCGCGAAACCAAAATCGGCTCCGTTCTCACGTATCTGCAATGCCGGCAAGTTATAACCGGTGCCGAACCGACCGTACACTAGATGCAGACGCGAACGCGCCGGTCCCTGCTCACGACGGTCGCGGCGGGGTGTGGCGTCGGGGTCACCGGCTGTCTGGGCGGGACGGACGCCGTCTCGGTGCTCGCGGCCGGCAGCCTCGCGGTGGTGTTCGAAGACCACGTGGGTCCGGCGTTCGAAGCGGAGACGGGGACCACGGTTCGCGGCGAGTACCACGGCTCGACGGCGGTGATGCGGATGATAACGGACGACCAGAAGCACCCAGACGTGGCGGTGAGTGCGGACCACCGGTTGCTCCGGGACCGGCTCTACGAGCGCCACACCGACTGGGACGTCGCGTTCGCGTCGAACGCGGTCGGACTCGCGTACGGGCGCGACACGTGGGTCGCAGACAGACTCGCGGCCGGCGATCCGTGGTACGAGGTGGTCCGTGACGCGCCGGCGGGCGATCTGGCGATCAGCGATCCCGCACTCGACCCGCTGGGGTACCGCGCCGTCCTGGCGTTTCGACTGGCGGAGCGCGAACACGGACTCGACGACTTCGCCGCGCCGACGCTCGAGCGGGCGTATCGGGAGCCCGAGGAGCCGCAGCTGCTCGCCGGCGTCGAGACCGGCAACCGCGCCGCCGCCGTCGCCTACCGGAACATGGCGGTCGCACACGACCTCTCGTTCGAGCCGTTCCCGGCCGCGTACAACTTCGCGGACCCCGATCGGGCCGAGACGTACGCCTCGGCGTCGTACACCACCATGGACGGCTACACCGTCACCGGCGCCCCGATCGTCTACAACGCGACCGTGCTCGCGGACGCAGCGGCACCGACGGCGGGCCGTCGATTCGTCCAGTTCCTCGCCACTGCCACCGACGTGCTCCGCGAGAACGGCCTCGCTGTGGCGTCGTTCCCGCGCGCACACGGTGCGGTCCCGAGTGGGGTGCTCCCGTGAGTCTCGCGAGCGAGACGATCCGACACCAGGGGAGTCGGGCGCCGGCGCGGCTCGTCGCCGGGCTGCTCGGGGGACTCCTCGTCGCCGGGTTCGCGCTGCCGTTCGTCGCGTTCCTCTGGCGTGCCGGGTCGGTCGCCCTCTGGGAGACGCTCGCCGAGCCGGCGACGCGGACCGCGATCCGCAACTCCCTGCTCACCGCGCCGGTCGCGACGGGGATCGCGACGGCGCTCGGCGTCCCACTCGCGTACGTCCTCGCACGGGCGTCGTTCGTGGGGAAGCGCGTCGTCGAGGCGCTCGTGATCCTCCCGCTCGTCGTGCCGCCGGTCGTCGGCGGAGCACTGCTGTTGAGCGTCGTCGGGCGGTTCACGCCCCTCGGGGCGGCCGCCGCGAGCGCCGGCGTTCCGCTCACCGACAGCCTGCTCGGCGTGATCCTCGCACAGACGTTCGTCGCCGCCCCGTTCGTCGTCATCACCGCCCGTGCCGGGTTCGCCGCCGTCGACGAGCGGTTAGAGCAGGCGTCGCGGTCGCTCGGCCACGGACCGATAGCGACGTTCACCAACGTATCGCTCCCGCTCGCGCGCGGGGCCATCGTGGCTGGCATCGTCCTCACCTTCGCGCGGGCGACCGGCGAGTTCGGCGCGACGATGATGGTCGCGTACAACCCGCGGACGATGCCGACACAGCTGTGGGTCGCGTTCATCTCGGGCGGGATAGACGCCATCGTGCCGCTCGCGGTTGCGCTGTTGACGATCACCCTCGCCGTGCTGGCGCTCGTCAGGCGTGTCGCGCGCGTCCCGACGGTGGTGGACGCGTGACTGGCGTCGAACGGACACGCGACCGAGCGGTCGCCGACCGGGACGGCGACGAGACCCCGGCGCTGGAGGTCGACGGGCTCTCACACCGATACGGCCGGACGCAGGCGCTCACCGACGTGTCGGTCGCCGCCGCACCCGGCGAGCTGATCGCGCTGCTCGGGCCGAGCGGGTGTGGCAAGACGACCCTCGTGCAGGCGATCGCCGGCCACCTCCACCCCACCGCCGGACAGGTGGCGCTCCACGGGACGACAGTCACGACGGTGCCTCCCGAGTCGCGCGGCGTCGGCGTGGTGTTCCAGCGGTCGACGCTGTACCCGCACATGACCGTCGCCGAGAACGTCGCGTACGGCCTCGCCGCCCAGGGGGTCCCCGACGAGACGCGCGCAGAACGGGTTCGTCGGTACCTCGAACTCGTCGAGCTGACATACCTCCGTGCGGCCTCCCCGGACGCCCTGAGTGGCGGTCAAGCGCGCCGCGTCGAGCTCGCGCGTGCGCTCGCGCCAGAGCCCGACGTCTTGGTGCTCGACGAGCCGTTGTCCGCACTTGACAGGCGACTCCGCGTCCGGCTTCGCGACGAGATCACACGGATCCAGCGAACGACGGGTGTGACGACGCTGTTCGTGACGCACGACCAGGCCGACGCGATGACGGTCGCAGACCGGCTCGTCGTCATGCGTGACGGGACGGTGGCCGCGACCGGCACGCCGCGGGCGCTGTACGAGTCGCCCCCGAACCGATTCACCGCCCGGTTTCTCGGCCGGTCGAACGAACTCGCCGGGCGGGTCGTCGACGACGATGTCGGCCGCGCGCTCGGCGACGCCGCGAGTGACGACGAGCTCGATCTCGTCCGCGTCGCCGTCGGCGAGACGCGCTTCGTCGTCCCCGACACGGCACCGAAGACGGACCGGGTTCTGGTGCACGTTCGCCCGGAGGCCGTTCGCGTCGCTGCGGCGGGTGTCGGTGACGACCGCGAGAGGACCGATCGAAACGGGAGCGACCACGACGCCGAGAGCGGCGGTCCGAACGCGGACCGCGACGCGACCGTCTCGCTCGACGGGACCGTAGCGCGCGTCGCGGACGCCGGAAGCCGGTACGACGTGCACGTGAGCCTCGATTCGGCGACGGCTATCGACGAGGGCCTGGAGACGCCGCGAGCAGTCGACTCGCCGCCGACGGTGACGGCCGAGTGTACCCGATGTCGGCTGGCTGCGGGCGACCGGGTTCGGATCGCGTTCGACGGCCGCGACGTCTCCGTGTTCCCGCGGTCGACCGAACGTGCCGAGTCGGGCGGCGCAGGCGACCCCGTTCGGTAGTCGTCGCTCGTCGGTCACCGGCGGGTCGCCGTCGTTCGTGGCCGTTCACGCTTCGACGATGTCGTCGTCGGCCGCGGGTGGGACGCGGAGCGTGGCGTCGAGGGCGACCACGGCGTCCCCGCCGACGCTCACGCGAACCGCGTCGTCGGCCGCAGCGTCGGTCGGCTCGGTCAGTCGAACGTGGACGCGGCCGGGGCGGTCCAGGACGTGTCCCTGTTCGAGGACGAACTCGTCCGGTGGGTCGCCGTCGAACGCGTCGACGGTCCGGAGGTAGCCGGCGGCCGCGCCGCTCGCCGTGCCCGTCACGGGATCTTCGGGCACCCCGACCGCCGGGGCGAAGGTCCGACCGTGGAGGGTCGTCGACGGCGACAACGTATCGAAGGTGAACGTGTACACGCCGGCGATGTCGAACTCGTCCGAGAGCGCTTCGACGGCGGCCCGATCCGGGTCGGCCTCGGTGAGTCGTTCGAGGAAGTTGACCGGAACGACGAGGAACGGCAGCCCGGTCGAGGCGACCGCGACCGGGAGATCCGCGCCGACGTCACGGAGGGCGGCGGCGTCGATGCCGAGCGCCGCCGCGAGTCGATCGAGGTCGACGTCGACGGCGTCGACGCGGGGCGCATCCTGACGCATCCAGACGCGTCCCGTGTCGGTCACGCGGACGGTGAAGCTCCCGGCGTTCGTATGGATCGCGTGTTCGCCGGCATCGATCGCGCCGTCGTCGAAGAGGACGGCGAACGCCGCGATGGTGGCGTGTCCACAGAGGTCGACCTCCGTGCTCGGCGTGAAGTAGCGAACGCGGTAGCCGGTCTCGAGGCCGTCGGTCGTCGCCGCGGGCGTCACGAACGCCGTCTCTGATGCCCCCAACTCGGCGGCTATCCGTGCCAGCTGGTCGTCCGTGAGGCCGGTCGCGTCGGGAACGACGCCGGCTACGTTGCCGGCGAGCGGCTCCGTGGTGAACGCGTCGACGAGGAGCGCACGTGTGGTGTCCATCGCTCGTTCGTCGTCGAGCGTGAGGAAAAATCTCCCGGCGGTCGACCTCAACCCTTTTTTCCCCGCTCCGCCGACAGAGTGGGTATGGGCCTGTTCGACCGCTTGCGCGGGAACGACACACCACGGGTGGCGTTCGTCGGGATCGAGGGGCTCCCGTACGACCTCGTCGCCGACGAGCCGGAGACGTTCCCGACGCTCGCGGCTATCGCCGACGCGGGCGACGCCGGAGCGATAGACAGCATCGTCCCGCCGGAGTCGAGCGCCTGCTGGCCCGCGCTCACGAGCGGGGTAAATCCCGGTGAGACCGGAGTCTACGGCTTTCAGGACCGCGAGATCGGGTCGTACGACACCTACGTGCCGATGGGCCGTGACGTCCAAGCGACGCGCATCTGGGACCGGGCGACGGCCGCCGGGCTCGATGCGACGGTGTTGAACGTCCCCGTCACCTTTCCGCCCCAGCGCGACCTCCAGCGAACGGTCGCCGGGTACCTCTCGCCCGACGTCGACGCCGCCGCACACCCCGAGGAGCTGCGGTCGTACCTCGAGTCGGCCGGCTACACGCTGTCGGTGAACGCGAAGCTCGGTCACCGCGAGGACAAGTCGGCCTTCCTCGAGGACGCCCGCGAAACGCTCGACGGACGCGCCGCGCTGTTCGGGCGATACGTCGACCGCGACGACTGGGACCTCTTCGTCGGCGTCTTCACCGCACCGGATCGGGTCAATCACTTCCTCTGGCGTGACTACCGCGAGGCGGGCCGCTACCACGACGCGTTCGTCGACTTCTACGCCGCACTCGACGCACACCTCGCGACCCTTCGCGACGCACTCGCGGACGACGTGACGCTCGTGGTCGGCTCGACGCACGGCTTCGCCAGCCTCGAGTACGACGTCTACTGCAACGAGTGGCTCGAACAGACCGGGTGGCTCTCGTACGCGGACGACGACCACGCCGCGCTCGCCGATATCGACGACGACACTCGCGCGTACTCACTCGTGCCCGGGCGGTTCTATCTCAACCTCGAGGGGCGCGAGCCGAACGGGGCCGTCCCCGAATCGGCGTACGACACGGTCCGCGCCGAGCTCGCGGCGACCCTCGAGACGTGGGAGGGACCGAACGGCGAGCCGGTCGTCGACCGCGTCGTCGAACGAGAGACCGCCTTCCGCGGCGACCACGACGAGATCGCACCGGACCTCGTCGCACTCCCGAACCCGGGGTTCGACCTGAAGGCCGGATTCCGTCCACGCGACCGCGTGTTCGACCCCGACGGTCCCCGGACAGGAATGCACACCTTCGAGGACGCCGCGCTGTTCGTCGACCACCCGGCGGCGACCGTCGAGGACGCCGACCTACTCGACGTCGCACCCACACTGCTCACGCTACTCGACGTCGAGTACGGCCGGACGGACTGCGACGGCGCGAGCCTGGTGTGAACCACGCCACGATCAACGGAGACAGACATGGAACGGACCCCAGACGGCACGCCGGTCGGCGTCGACGACCCGTACGCGGTCGCCGGCATCTGTGACCACCTCACCGACGACGGTCGGTGTCGGTTCGCGCTAACGCGGGCCGGCGACGACCCGGGATTCGCCGACGCGCGCCGCGCCGACGACTACGCCTGCCACGTCGGACCCGAAGGAACCTGGCGGGCGTGTCCGCACTACCGGTCGACGACCGACGGTCGAGAGTGCGTGCGGTGTGGCCTCGAAGAGGTCCGGCTCGCGGGCGAGGACGCACGGCCGCTCGTGGAGGCACACCACCTCTCGTACGGTGACGCCGAGACACCGGACGAAGCCGAAACGTCGGGCGACGCCACGACGACGGCCGACGCCGCAGCTGCCGGCCCACACGAGATCACCGTCGCGCTATGCCGGTGGTGTCACACCAAAGTACATCGATCGATAGCACGGATCGACGACGACGCGAGCCCGGATCCAGAGGCGATCGCCGAGTGCGAGGGACGCCGGACAAGAGAACGCGAGGAGACGGCGTTCGAGACCGCACGCGAACGGTTCGACGAGTCGACGTGAGGGACGGTCAGCCAGTGACCTCGCCGGGGCGGTTCACTCGGGTGCCGGCCGGACGAGGTCGGCGAGCGCGACGAGCGCGCCGAGGAACCAGCCGATCGGAATCGAGATTCCGATCCACATCAGCAGGTAGCCGATCCCTGGGAGCCCGACGCCCGCACCGAACGTCTCGAGGTCGAACGCACCGCGGATGACCTCGTTGAGACCGCCAACAGCAAAGACCGTATCGAGGATCCAGACCGCGAGCGCGTAGCTCGGGTCGAGGACGTACGGCTCGAGCGAGGGGGTGACGAGTGCGGCGACGACCGGCGGGAGAAACAACGCGGTCATCGCCAGCGGGTACGCGAGCAGGACGCTGGTGAGTCGACCGCCTGTCTTCGAGGTGACCGCAGCGAGCCCGGCGGCAACGACGGCGACGACGCTCGCGATCCCCACGGCGAGGACGTCGGCGAGCCCGAGTTGGAAGTACGTGAACAGGGTGAGCGCGCCCCACCCGAGCGCGGCCGCGAGGATCACGCCGGCGACGCCCAGCCGCGTCACCGCACTGTCGAACTTGCGGGCGTAAAACCTGGTCGCGAAGCCAACGAGAAGAAACGGGTACACGAGAGCGACGAGCGGTGCGCCGAGCGCACCCCACAAGTAGTACGCGGCCCGCTGCGGGAGCGTCTCCGGCTTCCACTTGCCGAGCACCGTGCTCGGGTCGAGCTGTCTGGGGAAGACCGTCTCCATCCAGGTCTCGTGGAGGCGAACGACGTCCAACGCGAGCGCCTCCAGCAGACCGGGCTGCCCTCGTCGTTCCATTTGGCTCTTCTCTCGGGGGAGTCGACGTGAAGGTTGTGGGTTCGTCGGCCCGTGCGTGAGGGATGCAGACCGGACGCACGACGTGGCGTCGGGATCGGATGTGCTTTGTCCACCAGCCGCCGAGCGTGACCGAGTATGTCTCTGGCCGCGTTCACGCACGGACTGGTGCTCTCGTTCGGGCTCATCGTCGCGTTCGGGCCACAGAACGTGTTCATCGTTCAGCAGGGCGCCACACAGCCGCACGTCGGCCGAGCGCTGCCCACGGTCGTCACCGCCGGCGTCGCCGACACGCTGTTGATTCTCCTCGCGGTGGGAGGGGTGTCCGTCGTGGTGCTCGAGTTCGCGTGGCTGCAGACGGCGTTGTTCGCCGCTGGGTTCGTCTTCCTCTGGTACGTCGGCTGGGTGCTCTACACAGCACCGGACTTCGAGCCCGGAGCGATCGGAGCAGACCGACTCGGGACGCGCGAGCAGGTCGGTTTCACCGCCTCCGTCTCGATACTGAACCCGCACGCCATTCTGGACACGGTCGGTGTGATCGGGACGAACGCCCTGGCGTACGCCGGAGGAAGCCGCTGGTCGTTCACCGTCGGCTGTCTGATCGTGTCGTGGGGATGGTTCACCGGACTGGCCGTCGCGGGGCGGCGACTCGGCGGGGCCGCACCCGGGTGGCTGCGCCACCTCAACACGATCTCGGCGGTGCTCGTCTGGCTCGCCGCGCTCTACATGGGCGTACAGCTTGTCGATCTCGTCGTGTGAACTTGCCGACGAGTGGGACGAGACGTCGGACGAGGCGTGGTCTGGACGTAGTGAATGAGCAACGACACCGAGATTCAGCGCGGTGATGTCGTTGTCGTTCGACTCGATCCTGCCGAGGGCCATAAAATGCGGAAAACGCGGCCTGCGGTGGTGGTGCAGAACGACGTCGGGAACAAGAACGCTACTACCACAATCGTCGCACCTGCGACGGGAACGTACCGAGGCTATCCATTTGAGGTACTCGTGGAAGCGTCTGGCTCACCGTTCGAGAAAGACGCCTCCGTGCGGCTTGACCAGATTCGAGTCGTGTCTGTTGAGACGCGAATCCATTCGGTGGCTGGCAGTCTCGCCGACTCGACGATGAGCGAGGTCGACGACGTGCTCACATTGAGCCTCGGACTCAACTGAAAGCCACGAAAACGACGGCGGAAAGTCACGGGTGACGACGAAGCGGGGAGAATCGTATGCATTGCGGTGACCAGCCTCAACCACTGCGAGACGAGATTTTGATATCGTAGAATACGATTTATTGAGCGTCGATAGCCCGCACCGACTCGAAGGTACCATCGACGATTGCGTCGGCGACCGCACGGATATCGACCGGCTCGACCGCATTGGGATACTTCCGAGTGAAGTACCGCGAGAGGTTCCGAACGTCGCGTTCGAGGAACTCCCGGGCGTTCTGGTGGTCAACGGGAACGGCCTGCGGCCAGTCGAAGACGGTGACACCACTCGCTGCGACCGCGACGTTGTGTTCGGAGGCATCGGCGTGGACCCATCCCAGATCGTAGGCGGTTGCGAGTTCGCGATAGACCAAGTCTAGGACGCCCGATGCCTGAGCGGGCTCCAGCGTAGCCCGGGCGAGTTCCACGCCGTCGAAGGTGTCCATCACGATGGCGTGACGGTTGTGATCGACCGGGCGCGGAACGGAGACGTCCGGGTACAGCGCTTCCATCACCTCGTACTCGCGTTCGGCCGCCTTGCGCGCCGTGTAGAACCAGGAGACGTGGTCGCGGTCGGCGGTGTACTCGCGCTCGCGGTTCACCTCACGGAAGTTGGTGTACCCCTCGCGGTGGTACTTCAGCGCGTGCGGCCGGAACGACCGCACCTCGTAGACGTCACCCTCCTTGCCCAGCCCCAGTGGTGAGCCGACGCCGTCGATGGTCCCACGCTCGGAGAACGTCCGTAGCGCCAGCGCGTCATACCCCTCGAAGGTCAGTTGGTACCCCTCGTACTGGATCGTCTTACGCTGGATCAGCTCGCGGTCGAGACAGCGATCGAGTCGGTAGTCGACCTCCTCGCGCGTGAGCGTAGCGTACTCCGGGAGTTTGTCCCGTCGAACCCACTCGGAGAACCGCATCCCCTGCTCGACACCCGAGAGGAGATAGAAGTCCTCGGGCTCGAGCTCCGCCATCTCGCCGGCGACGTTTCGAACCATACGGGCTCTACTTCGGCAGTTCCTAAAAGCACCGCGCGTCCGGTCGATGGAGTTGATAAAGTATATGTCGCAATAGCAAATTTGCAGGAGGACGACATCGGGTGGCGGACCGGTCGTCGGTAACGAGGCCCGCCACAACGGCAGGCCGACACAGAGCACAACCGATTTGATCCCACAGCGTCCAGACAGCGTATGACCGCGCCGGCGGGCGAGTGGCGGTTGATCCGCGAAGAGTGCCGACCGGGACCGATGCAGATGGCACTCGACGAGGTGGCCGCAGAGACCGTGAGTGCGGGAGGCCCGGCGACGATCCGGACGTATCGGTGGGACCCGAGCTGTCTCACCCTCGGGTACAGCCAACCCCCCGACACGGTCGACTGGGAGGCCTGTGCGCGGGCCGGCGTCGACGTCACGCGGCGGCGGACCGGCGGCGGTGGGATATACCACGACCACGTCGGCGACATTGCGTACTCGATCGCCGTCGACGCAAACGACGTGCCCGGTGCGCTCCTCGAGGCGTATCACCTGCTCTGTGCGCCAGTACTGGACGCGTTCGGGCGACTCGGCGTCGACGCCGACTACGTCGACGAGACGGTCCCAGCGCTGTACCACCCGGCATGTTACCTCCGCGAGCTGCACCCGGCACACGACGTCGTCGCCGACGGTCGAAAGATCGCGGGGAACGCCCAGTATCGAACCCGTGAGGCGGTCGTCCAACACGGCTCGCTCACGTACACGGTCGAGGCGGCAGCACATCTCGACAGCTTCACTGACCCGCCGGTGTCGGCCGCGACCGTCCGCGAACGAGTGGTTGGGATCGACGAGCTCGCCGACGTGGACGGGGCGACCGCTGTCGACCGAGCGACGGCCGTCGACCGGTTGGAGGCCGCACTCGCCGACTGGGTGGCCGCCGGCGGCGGGACGCTGGACCGGGACGGCGCATGGACGGACGACGAGCTTGCACGTGCCCGAGAGCTCGTCGAGACGCGCTATCGCGACGACGAGTGGGTCCGCCAGCGACCGGGTACGTGAGTCGGGCTGACGTCCGGAGGCGTCGACCGGCGGTTTCGAAGCGGCTTTGAGACTCCCGGCCGTGGTCCGGGTATGAGTCTTCGAGTCGGTGCACACGTCTCCATCTCGGCGTCGCGCGCGTCGAACGACCCCGAGACGCCGCCGCACGGCAACATCGCCAACGCGGTGTTCAGACAGACCGCGTTCGGCGGAAACTGCGGGCAGATATTCACCCACTCGCCGCAGGTGTGGGAAGACCCGAACGTCGATGCGGCCGAGGCCGAACAGTTCCGATCGGCCACCGAGAGCGACCTCGATGGACCGTGGGTGATCCACACCTCGTACCTCGTCAATCTCTGTACGCCGAAAGACGACCTCCGTGAGAAGTCGCTTCAGTCGATGCAGCGGGAGGTCGACGCCGCAGACCAGCTGGGTATTCCGTACGTGAACGTCCACCTCGGAGCACACACCGGGGCGGGCGTCGAGGGCGGGCTCGATAACGCGGCGGGGGTCGTCGACGACGTCGACGTGCCGTCGGACGTCACGATCTTGATCGAGAGCGACGCGGGCGCGGGGACCAAGCTCGGCGGCGAGTTCGAACACCTCGCGGGGATCATCGACCGAACCGACACCGACATCGACGTGTGTCTCGACACCGCGCACGTCTTCGCGGCGGGCTACGACCTCTCGTCGGCCGCCGCCGTCGACGAGACCGTCGAGGCGTTCGACGACGTGGTCGGCTTAGAGCACCTCCAGTGTATCCACCTCAACGACTCGAAACACGACTGTGGAACGAACAAAGACGAGCACGCACACATCGGTGAGGGACTGATTGGCGAGGCGGGAATGGAGCGGATCGTAAACCACCCCGACCTGCAGTCGGTGCCGCTCGTCTTGGAGACGCCGACGGAAGACGGCAAGAGCTTCGCGTGGAACATCGACCGGGTTCGGTCGTTACGACGCGAGTGAGCCGGTGGACGGACCCGTGAGGCGGTTTTCGGCGTCGTACCTCGCACACACCCGCGAAGGGATGTGGAGCGGCGGCCGCGAGGCGCTCGCCGACTGTTCGCTCGGGGACCGCGACCGCGCCCTCGACGTCGGCTGTGGGACGGGCGCGTTCACTCGGGTGCTCACCGAGGAGACACCACAGGACGCGACCGTGATCGGCGTCGACGCCGACATAGGGTTGTTAGACGTCGCGAGCGACCGATACGACCCGGGAGATGGCAGTGCCCCGTGCCGCCCGCAGTACGTCGCCGGTGACGCCACGCGGCTGCCGGTCGGTGACGACGCCGTCGACCTCGCGGCGTGCCAGGCGTTGTTGATCAATCTTCCCTCGCCGGCGGCCGCGGTCCGCGAGCTCGTTCGAGCGTCGTCGGATCTGGTCGCCGCGATCGAACCGAACAACGCGGCGGTCGCGGTCGCCTCGACGGTCGACCGCGAGACGACTCTCGAACGGGAGGCGCGGGCGGCGTACCTCGAGGGTGTCGGCACCGACGTCGCGCTCGGGGACCGCGTCGAGACGCTGTTCGAAGCGGCCGGGCTCGTCGACGTGCGGTCGCGTCGGTACCTCCACGAGAAGCGGACGGTACCGCCGTACGACGATCGGTCGCTCGAGTCGGCCGCGCGAAAGGCGTCGGGAGCCGGGCTCGACGCACATCGCGAGGCGCTTCGTGGCGCGCTTTCGGCGGCTGACTACGACGACCTCCGACGGCGGTGGCGAGCGATGGGCCGCGAGGTCGTCGCCGGAATGCGCGACCGCGACTACGAACGCGTCGAGCTCGTCCCGTTCGAGGTGACGGTCGGGCGCGTGCGGTGAGGCCGGAGCCCACGGCCGGACGACTCGCCTCGGTCACCGGGGTCGGTACACCGAAGTCTTCGGGGGACCAAGACGACAGATATGCCAGCCACGCTCGTGACGGGCTCGTCGAGAGGGATCGGCCGCGGGATCGCACGCCGCTTCGCCGACGACGGGTACGACGTCGCCGTCAACTACCACACGAACGAGGAGGCCGCCAACGCCGTCGCCGAGAGCGTCCGCGACCGCGGACAGTCGGCCGTCGTCGTCGGTGCGGACGTGTCGGATCCAGACGCTGCGACGCGGTTGGTCGAGACCGCAGTAGACGCATTCGGCGGGCTCTCGCACGTCGTGAACAACGCCGGAATCGACCAGCACGTCTACACCGAGTCACTCGACCCCGCCGACTTCGACCGGGTGATGGACGTCAACGTCAACTCGGCGTTCGCCGTCACGAAGGCGGCACTTCCCCACCTACGCGCCGCCGACGAGCCCGCGTCGGTCACGAACATCTCTTCGATCCTCGCGCACACGGGTGCGCCGATCGAGTGTCACTACGCCGCCTCGAAGGGCGCACTCGTCTCGCTCACGCGGAGTCACGCCGCCGACTTCGCGCCCGACGTCCGGGTGAACGCCATCGCGCCGGGCCACGTCGAGACCGACATGACGGCCGATCGAGATCCGGAGCGCAAACGCGAGGAGCTCGCGGCGATCCCCGTCGACCGATACGGACAGCCGGCAGACATCGCAGACGCCGCGGCGTACCTCCGCGACGCGACGTTCGTCACAGGGGAGACGCTAAACGTGAACGGCGGCGAACGGATGGGGTGAGCCGCTCAGTACGCCTCAAGGCCGGCTTCGATCCGGTCGAAGCCCTCGCGTAACTCGGCCGGCGAGCTCGCGAACGAGAGTCTGAGGTGACCCGGTGTCGTCGCCCCGAAGCCGTCGCCGGGCGCGAGCACCACGCCGTGCTCCTCAAGCAGGTACGTCGCGACGTCGAGAGCGGGCTCGTCGAGTCCGGGGTCGAGGTAGGCGTAAAACGCCCCCTCCGGCCGGGGACACGAGAGCCCGTCGATGGACGCGACGCGGTCGACGACGAGGTCGCGACGGGCCTCGAAGGCGTCGTACATCTCCTCGAACGGCTTCTGTGGCCCGGTGAGCGCGGCGATCGCGGCGTGTTGGGCGACGCTCGACGCGCAGGCGGTCGTCGATTCGTGGATCGTCACCACCTCGTCTGTGAGGTGGCGGTCACCGGCGAGCCAGCCGAGCCGCCACCCGGTCATCGCGTACGTCTTCGAACAGGAGCCGACGGTGAGCACGTGCTCCGGGTGGTCCGTGTACGCGGCGATCCCCTGACCCGGCCCGTCGTAGGTGAGTCCGAGGTACACCTCGTCGGCGATCACGTACGCGTCGTGGTCGGCCGCGGCCTCGACGACCGCGCGACAGGCCGCCTGGTCGTAGACCCGCCCGGTCGGGTTCGACGGGGTCGTGAGCACGATGGCGGCCGTCTCGTCGCTCATCTCGTCGATCACGCGGTCGGCGTCGAGCGCGAAGCCCGTCTCGGCCGGCATCGGCACCTCGCGGAACGTTCCCTCCGCCAGTCGCGCCTGGGTCTCGTAGTTCGGCCAGACCGGGCCGGGCGCGAGCAGTTCTTCGCCCGGCCCGACGGTCGCGAGCACGGCGAGGTGGAGCGCCTCCATACCGCCGACGGTGACGACGATCTCGTCGGGATCGTGCGTCACGCCGTACCGATCGGCGAGGGTGTCCGCGATGGCACGACGACACGCCGGCATGCCGGCGTTCGAGGTGTAGTGGGTGGCGCCCCCACGAGCCGCCTCGGCCGCCGCATCGACGACGTGGTCGGGCGTGTCGAAGTCTGGCTCGCCGACCTCGAGACGGATCAGGTCGCCGTCGTGTCGTTCGGCCAGGTCGTACATGACCCGGATGCTCGAGCGACCCGCCTCACGGACGCGGTCGGTGGGTGTGGGCATACGATCCCCACGGCCATGGACGGCAAAAGCCGTCGGGTGGCGGAAAACGTCGTCTTCTCCCGCGGGGAGCCTGAAGCCGACGTCAACCCAAAGCGGCTCACACCATGTCGCCGCGAACCGAGGTCGTCGCTTGCTCGGCGCGGGCCGTGGCGATGGCGTCGGCGATTCGCTCGGCAGTCGCCTCCTCGTCGACGCCGAGCATCTCGAGTGCGGCCGGGAGCGTCGGCATCGCGAACGTACCGGCGCGGAGCCGCTCCATCGCCGCCGTGTCGCGCTCGCCGTCGACCCACAGACACACCCCGCGGGGATCTATCACCTCGTCGTACGCGTCGCGGGCGAGCGCCCCCCGCAGTCGCTGGGTGACGGTATCGTCGAAGCTCGCGTTACACACTTCGAGGTGGATCGGATCGTCGTCGGGTGCAGGCGCGAGCAACTCCGCCCCAAGACACTTCTCGGGGGCGGCGTACCCGTTGTCGCTCGCACGGACCCGGTCGGGGTGTGCCTCGGCCCACGAAGCGCGGACGGTGCTTCCGACGCCCTGAACGCCGTACCGGTCCGCGAACGACGCCGCGGCCTCGTCGTCGCTCGCTAAGAGCACGTCTTTCGTGAGGTAGACGTCGAGTCGGTCGATCGGGTCGAGCCCGAGTGCGACGTCGCCGTACGCCCACACCTCACGGACCGGGACCGGTAGCGGCTCCCGGTCGACCCGGTCGAGAATCGATTCAAGCCGGTCGACGGCCCGTTCGCGTTCCATCGACTCCGGATACATCCCGGCGAGTAATACCGGTTGCGCCGTCGATCGGGCCGAGTCACGAGGGGTCGTCTTCGCCACCCGGCAGCCCCGCCTCGGCGAGCCGCTCGTCGACCGACGCCCAGTGGCTACCCTTCCAGAACCACTGGCCACAGTCGCGACACCGCCAGTGTCGCTCCGGGCCGTCCGCCGGGACGTACGAGGGGCGGGGCGCGTCGAGAGCGACGCGTTCTACGGGACTGTTGCAGGCCCCACAGCGGGTCGGCTCGTCGGCGAGTCCGATCGCATAGCCGGCCGCGTCGAGTTCGCGGAGCTGGTCGAGGACGTCGCGCTCCGTGAGACGGACCGCATCCTCGACGCGGGCGGCGAGCGCACGATCGCGGGTCAGGAGCGTTCGGTCCGTCTCGGCGGCCAGCGTCGCGAGTTCGTCGTCGGC
Organism: Halorubrum zhoui; assembly: GCF_051194155.1. Classification (NCBI taxonomy): domain Archaea; kingdom Methanobacteriati; phylum Methanobacteriota; class Halobacteria; order Halobacteriales; family Haloferacaceae; genus Halorubrum; species Halorubrum zhoui. The sequence goes on from NZ_JBLZNJ010000007.1 coordinate 138,548, forward strand.
TTCGATTCCCCGGTCGAGTGCGTACAGCGCGTCGTACCCGCACATCCGGAGGTACGTCACCAGCGTCCCACACATGACGTCGACGAGGACGCGTGGCCGCTCGGTCTCGGCGGCGTGGTCCGCGTCGCGGCCGTCGGTCGTCACGAGAGGAACGACCGAAGCGCGGAGCGGTCGTAGGTGTTGAGCACGTCCGCGGTCTCGGCCCAGCCCCGACGAGCGGTGTGGACCCCGTACCGAGCGTTGTCGAGCTCTTCAGGCGCGTGGGCGTCGGTGTTCACGACGATCGTTGCGCCGGCGTCGACGGCGGCACGAACCGCGGTGTCGTCCGCGTCGAGCCGTGCCGGATTCGCGTTCACTTCGATCGCCACTCCTTCGCGCGCCGCCGCCTCGGCGACGACCTCCACGTTCGGCGACAAGCCCGGGCGACTGTTGATGAGCCGGCCGGTCGGATGCCCGAGGACGTCGACCATGGGGTGTTCGACGGCGCTGACGAGTCGTTCCGTAGCGGCCTCCGGATCGGCATCGAGTGCCGCGTGCGGCGAGGCGACGACGATGTCAAGATCTGCGAGAACGTCTTCGTCGGGCACGATCGATCCATCGGCTGCGATGTTCGCTTCGACGCCGTGGAGCACCTCGATCGAGGCGTCTTCGGCGACGTCGGCGATCGCCTCGGCCTGGGCCGTGAGTGCCTCGCCGTCGAGAGCGATGTCGCCGAACACACCCGGTCCCTCGCCGTGGTCGGTGACCGCGTAGTAGTCGTACCCGCGCGCTTCGGCGGCCGTCACCATCGCGTCGATGGAGAACCCGCCGTCCGACCAGTCGGTGTGCGTGTGGAGGTCACCGCGAAGTGCCTCCGTCTCGACGAGGTCAGGGAGGTCGCCCGCAGCGGCGGCCGCGATCTCACCGGTGTCCTCTCGAAGCTCCGGCGGAACGAACGAGAGGCCAAGCGCCTCGTAGACGCCCGTCTCGGTCTCGCCGGCGACCCGGTCGCCGGTCTCTCTGTCGACTGCGCCGGCGTCGGCGTCACCGCCCTCGTCCGTGTCTGCGGTCTCTTCAGCCACCTCGTCGGGCGATTCGGCGAGCTCGAACAGCCCGTACTCGTTGAGCGTGAGCCCCTGATCGAGTGCGCGGTTGCGGAGCGCAACGTTGTGTGCCAACGACCCCGTGAAGTACTGGAGTGCGGCGCCGAACTGATCCTCGTCGACGACACGGAGGTCGACGCGGGTGCCGGTTGCGCGGACGCTGGCCTTGCTCGTGCCCGCCTCGATCGTCTCGTCGACCGCCGGCCACGCGAGAAACGCCTCGAACACCGGGTCGCGGTCGGTGCTCGCGACGAGCAGGTCGACGTCACCGATGGTGTCACGCCAGCGGCGGATCGACCCGCACACCTCGGCCCGCGAGACCGCGTCGATGTCCGCTAGATACGCGAGTGCGTCGTCCGCGAGCGGCCGGGCGTCGCCGAGACGCGTTCGCTCTCGGGACTCCCTCGCGAAGGGGATGTGCTCGAGGATCGACGTCTCCGTCTTCGCGCCGAACCCGCTCACCTCCCGTATCTCGCCCGCTTCGGCGGCCGCTTCCATCTCGTCGAGGGTGGTGATACCGAGCGCCTCGTACAGGGTGCCGACGGTCTTCGGGCCGACGCCCTCGATGGCGGTCAACGCCTCGACGTTCGCCGGCAGCTCCTCGCGAAGCGCCTCGAGTTCGTCTATCGACCCCGTGTCGACGTACTCGACGATCTTCGCCGCGATGGCCTCGCCGACGCGATCGATCGCCGCGACGGCGTCTTCGCCGTCGGCCGCGAGCGACTCGATCGGCGTGGCGTGCTCGCGGACGTTCTCGGCCGCACGGCGGTACGCCGACGGCTTGTACTCGACGCCCGTCGCCTCGAGTCGGTCCGCGAACTCCTCAAGGAGGGTGGCGACCTCGTCGTTCCGACTCATTCGTGATCGGCTTCGGCGTCACCGCATATATACTGTCGGCCGCGGCAGCTGGCGGCAGTCCGCGGGACCTAACTTCGTCGCGACGCTACGATACTACGTGTCATCCGAAGCGCGCCCCGAACAGGAGCGAAACGTGTTTGGCGATCCCCTCGAGCCGTGTAGCACCGATCCGGAGACCGGCTACCTACGCGACGGCCGATGTCGTGACGTCGACGGTGACGTTGGTGAACACACGCTGTGTGCCGTCGTGACCGCCGAGTTCCTGACGGACAGTCGGGACCGCGGCAACGACCTGATCACGCCCCAGCCGGCGTTCGACTTTCCGGGACTGACGCCGGGTGATCAGTGGTGTCTGTGCGTCGGACGCTGGCTCGAGGCCGTCGACGCCGGCGTCGCGCCGCCGGTCGTGCTCGAGGCCACGAACGAGTCGGTACTCGAGGCCGTCGACGCCGACCGACTCCGTGAACACGCCTTCGACCCGGAGACGTTCGAGCCAGGGACGCTCGACGGGTAGCGGCGGCACCCCTCGGCGTCGAGAGGCGGGTTCCATCTACCCCCTCGGCGAGCGGCTCATCGCGTCGCCCACAGACCGGCTGCGACGAGCGCGGCGAGCGCGAGCGAGCCGGCGAGCGCGGCGAACGCCGGGCGGAACCCGGCGCGGTCGGCTATCGCACCGACGACAGCGGGCGCGAACGCACCCGCGCCCATGAGCAGCGTCCTGACGACGCCGAGCCCGCCGCCGGCGATGTGGTCCGGCAGCGTCTCGACGAGGAAGGCGCCGCGGGCCGGCCGGAATCCGTGCGACCCGAGACCGAAGGCGACGACGAGCGCGCCGAGCGTGATCGGGGCGTATCTCCCGGTGAGTGCGAACCCGTCTGAGCCGAGCGCGACGACGACGGCGAGTGCGACCGACGCGAGCGCCAGCGCCGCGGCCATCACCGGAAGCCGACCCAGCCGATCCGAGAGGTCACCGGAGACGAGCTGGACGAACGTCGCGGCGAACAGCGCGGCGTAGATCAGACTCGCGGTCGACGTCGAGAGTCCCGCCACCGCCGAGAGGTACAGCGGGAAGAACGCGACCGCGCCGTTGTACGCGAACGAGAAGGCAACCGTCACGAACACGAAGGCGACGAGCCGCGGGTCGCGGAACGCGACGAGGTACGCGTCAACGCTGGGATCGGCGGCGGGGTCGGTGGGAGCCATCGCACTCGCCGAGAGTTGAGCGGGCACCCGTAGGGCGAACACGGTGGCGGCCACAAGGGCGGTGATTCCGGCGGCGACGAACAGGCCGCGCCAGTCGGCACCGGGGAGCGAAGCGAGGAGCGCGGCGAGCACCGGCGGCGGCGTGAGGACGAGGACGACCGCGGCGGGCGCGGCGACCCCGCCGAGTGCACCGAGGGTGTCGTGTACACCGAGGACGCGCCCCGTTCGGTCGGGGTACGTTCGCGCGAGGAGCCGCACCGCCACCGTCTTGTGTGCCCCGGTGCCGGCCCCGATGACGAGCATGATCCCCGCGAGCACGATGAACGGGGTGTCGACCACGAGCGCCAGCGACCCGACGCCGGCGACGCCCGCCCCGAGCGCGATGACGGGGACCGGACCGACCCGATCGGCGATCGCCCCGCTTGGAAACTGCATCAGCGCGTACACGAGCATGAACCCGGTGAAGGCCGTCCCGACCGCGGCGTTGCTGACGTCGTACCCCGCCTGAAGCGGGCCGAAGAGCGGCGGGAACGCGTACCGGACGAACTTCCCGAGAAACCAGAGGAGTGCGGTGAGTGCGACGGCGTCGTACGTACGGAGCCGCCGGACGTCCATCGGCGGTCGTACTCCCCTCGGTGGCTTAAACGGGTCGGAGACGGAACGCGGTCGGGGTGAGGTCGGGCGGGGCTTCGGGTGTGGGCGAGCAGGGCTACGAGTGGGCGTTGACCGCGAACACGACGTCTAGCCGAAGGGACCCTTGCCGCCGCCCATCATGCCACCGAGGCCGCCACCGCCCCCGCCCATCTTCTTCATCATCCGCTGCATGTCTCCGTCGCCCATCCCCTGGAACTGCTCTATCGTTCGCTCCATCATCGAGTGCTGTTCGAGCAGCTGTCTCACGGTCTCCTCGTCGGTGCCGGAGCCGATCGCGATCCGCTCGGTCCGCGACTGGCCGACGACGCGGGGGTTCTCGAGTTCCTCGTCGGTCATCGAGTCCATGATCCGTTCGAACTTGCGCATCCGGTCTTGGGTGACGTCCATCGCGTCGTCCGGCAGCTGGTCCATCAGGCCGCCGCCCATCCCCGGGATCATGTCCATCACCTGATCGAGTGGACCCATCCGGTTCATCGCCTCCATCTGTTTTTGCATATCTTTCAGCGTGAAGCTCCCTTCGAGCAGCTGTTCGGGGTCCCAGTCGTCGTCTTCGGCCTGGGCCTCCTGCATCGCGCGTTCGACCCGCTCCGAGAGCTGCTTGAGGTCGCCCATCCCGAGCAGCCGCGAGATGAACCCCGACGGCTCGAACCGCTCGACGTCCTGGACCGTCTCACCGGACCCGAGGAACGCGATCGACGATCCGGTCTCGTTGACGGCCGTCAGCGCCCCGCCACCCTTCGCGGTCCCGTCGAGTTTGGTGATCACGACGCCGTCGATGCCGATCGACGACTCGAACTGTCGAGCCTGGTCTTTCGCACCTTGGCCGATCGCCGCATCAAGCACGAGCAGCGACCGATCTGGGTCGACCGCCTCGTCGATCGCTTCGATCTCGGCGATGAGGTCGTCTTCGAGCGCGTGTCGCCCCGCGGTGTCGACGATCTGGACGTCTGCGTCTGCGGTCGCCGCCATCCCCTCGCGCGCGATCTCGACCGGGTCGTCGCCATCGGGGTCGCCGTAGAAGTCGACCTCGGCGCGCTCGGCCATCTGTTTCGCCTGGTCGTACGCGCCCGGTCGGAAGGTGTCCGTCTGGATCACCGCCGGCTGGAGCCCCTTCGTCGAGAACCACCACGCCATCTTGGCGGCGGAGGTGGTCTTCCCGGAGCCCTGCAGCCCGGCGAGGAGGATGGTCTGTGGTTCTAACGGCAGCGCGGTGGAGTCGCCGACGAGCTCGACGAGCTCTTCGTAGACGATCTTGAGGACGTGGTCGCGGGCGGTCGTCCCGCCCGGCGGCTCCTCTTCTGTGGCGCGCGTCTCGATCGCGTCCGACAGCTCCATCACGAGCGAGACGTCGACGTCGGCCGCCAGAAGCGACCGCTGGATTTCCTTTACGATCGCCTCGACGTCGTCCTCGTCGAGACGTGATTTCCCCTGGAGTCGATCGAGACTGCTCCGAAGGGACGTACCGAGGTCGTCGAGTACCATTTGCCGGTACTAGGCGGCTCGCGGGCTAAAGCTTTGTTCGTCCGGCAGCCGAGCCCGACGCCGGTCGCGTGCCGCCTGACGTTCGATCGAGCGGCCCGAGTTGAGCGGTGGGTCCGTGCGCCGGTGATGCATGAGCCATGCACACCCGCGACACGGTTTATTCGCTGAAACGAGTACGCTGGCGCATGCCGACGTGTCCAGACTGTGAGACCGAGACCAGAAAGCGGCTCGCGATAGTCGAGCCGTCGGAGCTGAGCGCAGAGCGCGACTACTGTCTGACGTGTGGAACCTTCGTCGACGACGACGCCCACCCGCGACGGAACCGGTCGGGTGAGTGAGCCGGCCGAGTCGTCGAGCCGGTCACTGAACGGCGATCGACTCGTCTGCGGCCGAATCGTCACGGAGGAGTCGAGCGCCCGAGGGGTGTGTCCGACAGACGTGCGGGTCGTACCCAGCGTCTGAGAGGCCCGTTTCGAGGGCGAACACCGTCTGGCCGAGCATCGCCATCGCCGCGGATCCGCCGGCAGCCGAGACGGCGTCTATCGCCCTCTCGACTGGGGGGGCTAGCAGATTCGCACGCTCGGCGAACGCCCGCGACGCGGCCATGAATGTCTCGAGACGCGGGTCATCGGTCACGCGGTCGAGTGCGTCGGTGCCGGCCGCAGAGAGGCGGTCGGTGTCGCCGGCGAGGACGTCGGCGGTCGACAGCGGACCGAACGAGACGTACTCGACGCGGGGACTGGCGGGGATACCGTCGAGCGAACCGTATTGCGGCGCACCGGGTTCGAGCCGGAGCGGCACGCCGCCGCGTGCCTGTGCGACCACGTCGCCGAGACCGGTCCCACGCTCGACGTCCGCCTCGTGTGCGATCCGAACGAGGTCGTTCTCCGACCGACCGCAGTCGGCCGCAGCGTTGGCCGCCATCGCGGCCCCGAGCGCCGCGGCACCCGAGACACCGAAACCGGCACCGACCGGGAGATCGGTCGTCATCTCGACCCGCGCTCGGACCCCGAGCGCGTCGAGCACGTCCGCGACGGCGCCCACCGACGTGGGCTCGCCGTTGAGCGCGAGCGACGTCGCCGCGTCGGTCGGGGTGACGGTAACAGTGACGCCCGTCGAGAGGGTGACGCCGGCACCGCGCGACCCCGCCGCCGCCGCCCGGGTGGCCGGGTGGGCGCTGAAGAACCCGGTGACGTGGCCGGGGACGACGGCGGTCTCACACGAGCGACTCATACCGAGCTGGAGGGGATCCCTCCGATTAACCGTTGCCATCTGGCCGCCGAAGGACGACGCGGTAGTCGGCGGCCCGACCCGCCGGGACCGGTGTACTCATGTGTCGGGAGTCGCAAGCCGCGTCGACCGATGCAGTTCGTTCCGTTGGTGGTGCTCGTCGGGGGCAGCGCGCTCGTGAGTCTCGCCGTCCTCGTGCCGTACTGTGTCGACCGAGACCGGATCGATGCGGTGGTGAAGAGTCGGGAGCGCCGTCGACGCCGGCTGCGAGCCGTCGCGCCGTACCTCGGGGGGCTGGCGCTCGTCCTACTCGTGAACAAGGGACTACTCGGGCGACTCGAGGCGCTCTCGCGTGCACACGGGGTTCGGGCGACCCTGTGGTTCTACGAACTCGAGGGCAACGCGGTCGCGACCGTGCAGTCTGCCGTCCCCGAGTGGGGGGTGTACGTCTTCGGACCGGTGTACGTGCTCGGCTACGTGGTCGTCCTCACCCTCCCGCTCGTCGCGTACGTCTTCGCTACGAACGCGCGCGCCGTGAAGACGCTCGTCACGGCGTACGCGGTGGAGTACCTCGCTGCGATCGCGTGTTACACCGCTGTGTTCGCGTACGGGCCTCGAAACTACCACCGGCTCCCCGGGGCCGACCCGAGTGCCGCACGAGTCGAGGCGCCGCTGCTCGAGGCGTTTCGAAGCGTCACACGGCTCACCGCGCGGGTGAACGTCGAGACGAACGTCTTCCCGTCGATGCACGCTGCGCTGTCGATCACCGTGTTCCTCGTCGCGGTGTCGACGCACGACGAGTTCCCCCGGTGGACGGGTGTCGCCGGCGTCCTCGTCGCGAGTATCCTGCTTTCGACGCTGTACCTCGGCGTCCACTGGGTCACCGACCTCGTCGCCGGCGGCGTGCTCGCGGTCGGCGGCGTGGTCGTCGCCGACCGGATCGTCTCGCGCGGCGACCGGGCGAACTGGTGACGTCCCGCGACGGAGAGCGCACGCTCCGTCTCGTCGTTAGTAGTACCCGAGGGCGGCGAGCTGTGCCTCGACGTCCGCGTCGGGTTGTCGACCCGCGAGCGGCTCGCGGACGGGGTCGCGGTCGTCGCCGCCGTCGCGGTCGTTGCCGTCACGGAAGGCTCGGTCGACCGTCTCCGGCTCGATCGGCTCGCGGTGTTCGACGACGCCCGGCGCGTGGACGAGCGTCGTCACCCCCGTGTCACCCCAGTACGAGTGCTTTCGGACGGCACCGGAGGTGTCGGGCGCGTTCTCGTAGACGGCACGGCTCGGTTCGAGGTACGGCTCGACCGGATCACAGCGCCGTTCGAACCGCTCGCGAAGGTCGGCGGTGACGGGTTGTTTGAGCGCGAGTGCCCGGTCGACGGTGAAGCCGCGAGACGGCGGATCGCCGCGGGCGTGTGCGCGAGCAACGGCAGGGAAGCGGGTGAGTGCGGCGAGCTCGTCGACCCGTTCGCCGGTCGCCCCGCCGGGTGGCCGGACGACGAGGGGGACGTGCAACAGCTCCTCGTGCATCGGGAGGATGTGTGAGACGGCGGGGGGTTCGCCGGGGACGCGGCCGGGTTCGCCGAAGCCGTCGCCGTGGTCGCCACAGACGACCACGAGCGTCTCGTCGAGTTCGCCTCTGGACCGGAGCGACTCGAGTGCGTGTTCGAGGACCGCGTCGGCCTGTCGGATCCCGCCGTCGTACAGCGATTCGAGCGCGCCGAGCTGCCAGTACGGCCGGTCGCCGCCGTAGAACGCCCACTCCCAACGGATCGGGAGGTCGGCTTGAATCGTCCGTGCGCGGTCGTCACCCCAGTGGTCGTACGCCTCGCGCGGCTCGAACGGGCGGTGGGCGTCCATCAGGTTCAGACACGCGGCCCACGGGCCGTCGACCCCGCCGCTCCACGCCAGCACCCGGTCTGCGTAGTAGAAGCCGTCGGGGCCGGGGTCGAGCACGGTCGTGTCGTATCGGTCGTCGTAGTCGTCTGGGACGCCGACCACCGTCTCGAAGGGGTCGGCGAGGCCCGCGTCGCGACCGGTCAGAAAGCCGTTCTCGCTGAACAGCCCGGTCGCGTAGCCGTCGGCGGCGAGCGCCTCGAAGACGGTGTGTCCGGCCCGGAGTCGGTCGTGGACGGTCACTTGGTGGACGTGCGCGTCGAGCCCGGTGAAGAGACTCACGTGGCTCGGCAGCGACCAGTTCGACGGGGCTCGAGCCTGAGTGTAGACGGTCGACTCGTCGGCGAGTCGTGAGAGATACGGCGTCGTCTCGCGAGCCGCATCATATAGCGAACAGTTTGCGGCCCGCACGGAGTCGAGCACGACGAGCAACACGTTCGGGGAGGCGTGGGTGCCCATGGGGCACACGCCGGGTGCTGGAGCGTAGTCTTTGGTATGTGTCCTCCGTATCGACGCAGACCGAAATGGACGGCTCGGGACGGGGACGGAGGACCGTAGAGCACGGTCGAGACTCGCTGCGGTGTGAGCAGACCGCTCCGACAGGGGACGGAGATCACACGAACCGGTCGTCCGACCGCGTCGACGCGGGCGAGTTCGACGACGCCTCTACCCAGCCCGCGCTCGTCGACGCGGGCACGTCGAAGGCCGGAACGAACGGCTTGACGTCGAGCACGGGCGTGCCGTCGACGACGTCGACGCCGCGGACGACGACCTCGGCGTCGCGGACCGTCTCGATCGCGACCACCGAGAGGCCGATCGGGTTCGGGCGTCGTGGTGCCCGCGTCGCGAACAGCCCGCGCTCGCGGTCGTCGAGGAACGGCTCGACCGACAGCGGGGCCGACCCCTCGGCGGCGTGAAAGTGGTACAACACGTAGCAGTGTGAGAATCCCTCGAGGTCGGCGAGTGCGGGCGCGTACGTCTCCTCGAGCTCGACGACTCCCTCCGCGTCGGCCGCACCGGCCGGCTGTATCGGCATTCCCTCCGGATCGTCGAACGGCGATCTGACGACGCCGATCGGCTCGTACGTGACCGGCTCCGTCGTCGGTGTGTCCTCGGACATGGATTGGCTGAGAGTGTCGATGGTAAAGACCCGTCGGGAGTGGTTCAGGCTCAAAACTCCTCGATCGAGGCCTGTCCGTCCGTGGCCCGCGCGTCGGGTGGGACGTTCGTCGCGACGATCTCGTCGACGGTCCCGCGGGCGGTCTCGTCGCTGTTAATGGCGCGCGTGGCCGGTACCGTCTCGACGAAGAAGCCGGCGTCGTCGTACAGCTCGTACGTGACGCCGCTGTTGCTGAGGACGACGTGCACGCCCGCGTCGTCGAGGGTTTGGACGGTCTCGAGCAGTCGATGTTGGTCTTCTCGGTCGAAGCCCTCCGCGCTGTACTCGGCGAAGTTCGCCGTCGCGCTCATCGGCTGGTACGGGGGGTCGGCGTAGACGAGGTCACCGGGGTCTGTGGCGTCGGTGACGTACGCGAAGTCCTCGCCGTGGACGGTCGCTCCCTCGAGCACGCGGCTCGCGGCGCGGATGCGGTCGGCTACGACCCAGTCGGGGTCGGCGTACCGTCCGATCGGAACGTTGAAGCCGCCGCGGCTGTTTTCGCGGTAGAGCCCGTTGTAACAGGTTCGGTTGAGATAGAGGAGGAGTGCCGCCTCCTCGATGCGGTCTCGCTCGGTCTGCGGCCACGGCTCGTCGGCGTACGGCCGGCGGTTGAACCGAGCGCGTTGCTGGTAGAAGTACTGGTCGACGGCCGTCCCGTTCCAGGTCTCCGCGCTGAACGCCTGGGTGTCGTCGGGATCGGCCGTCGGGTCGTCGAACGCGCGGAGGCGATCGATCAGCGCGTCCGGGTGGTCCCGAACCACCTCGTAGAAGGTGACGAGCCGCGGGTTCGTGTCGTTGATCGTGGCGTCGACGGGTTCGAGATCGAAGAAGACGGCACCGCCGCCGAAGAAGGGCTCGTGATAGCGGTCGTAGGTGGCGGGAAAGCGCGCGTATATCGCGTCCAGAAGCTGTCGCTTCCCGCCCGCCCACTTGAGCACGGGATCAGCCATCCACTCGCCCGTGGTCCGTGCGGTCACATAAGTACCTCGTCACGCTCGATACGGTGTGTCGAGTAGTCGATGTCGACGCTATACGTGTGTAGTGGGCGTGTGAACAGCACGACGTCGATGCGACACCCGGACACTACTTTGCCACGCCTTCCCGGGCCGATGCTGTACAACTGTGACAGTGGCAGCGTGAGCAACACGACCGCACGACGCCCGGGCGCTCTTTCAGCCACGCCCTCCCGGGCCGATTCTGTACGGGTGTTGTAGTAGCTCTGTGACGAACACGACCACGCGGCTCCCAGGCACTACTTGGCCACACCCTCCCCAGCCGATTCTCTATGCGTGTGGTGGTTGTATGAGCGAGACGACCACACGGTAGCCGGGCGCCAGTTGGGCCACGCCCTCCCCAGCCGATTCGCTCGGTCGCTCCGCTCCCTCGCTCATCCCTCGCACGCGCTCGCGGGCACGCTTCGCGGCCCGCGAGGCGCGCGCCACCGCTTGATGTGGGTGTCGTGAGGCGAGACGTGTGTCTCGTGGGGCACGGTGTGTGAACGCGCTCGTATGCGGGGGAAGGGATCGAACCCCAGTCGGACGTGCTCGCTTCGCTGCGCGCGACCTCCTTGATTCGAATCCCTTCTGTGCCGAGTGCTGTCGCTCGCGAGTTGCTCGCGACAGCATGCGGGGGAAGGGATTCGAACCCTCGAACCTCTACAGGAGCGGATCTTAAGTCCGCCGCTTTTGGCCAGGCTCAGCCACCCCCGCGCATCCGCTGGTTCCCCCGGCGCGATAAAACGCCTTTCGGATACGCCTCACCAATCGACCGAGAGCGTTCCGTCGCCGTGCGGGTCCGGCGCGATCTCCTCGTCTGTCCGCCGGTCGATCACGTGGATCACGCCGCGCTCTTTTTTCGCCGGGCACACCTCGGCCGCCCGCACGTTCTCTGCGAGGTCGTCCTCGCCGACGTAGTACGTCTGCGGCTTCGCGATCCCGCTTATCACGTCCATTTCCCAGTTCTCGGCGACCTCCGCGCACTTGCCCGCGCCGAAGCACTTGTTCGCCTCGAAGATGATCTTGTACGGCTTCTCTTCGACCGGCGGCCCCGACCCGCCGATGTCGCTCGCCGTCAGCACCTCGTCGCTCATACCCCCCGATGCGTGACGACGTGACTTTCGTCTGTCGGTCCACGAGGCCGCCAGCGACGACGAGGATCACCACCCGCCGCAGATCGGTCGCGATCGGCCGTGAGAGCGGCTCGACCGGAGTCGAACGGTTCAAGTATTCGCTGGCCGCTTGTACGCACATGAAGGACCAAGGACGCTCGACGCGCAAGCGAACCGGCGGTCGCCTGAAACACGCCGCGAACAAGAAGCGCCACCAGCTCGGCCGCGAGCCGGCCGAGACGACCGTCGGTGAGACCCGAGTCCGCTACATCGACTCCCGCGGCACCGAACAGAAGGTCCGCGCGCTGTCGACGAACCTCGCCCAAGTCGCCGACGACGGTGAGGTCGTCGAAGCCGAGATCGAAGACGTCGTCGAGAACCCCTCGAACGTCAACTACGTCCGCCGAAACATCGTGACGAAAGGCGCCATCATCGAGACCAGCGAGGGTCGCGCTCGCGTCACCTCCCGACCGGGTCAGACCGGCCACGTCAACGCCGTCCTCCTCGGCTAAACAGCTACTCTCGCCCACGTTCCCCACGTTTCCTGACGCGCCGTGTCCCACACACCCACCGACGAGCACGCGTACGTCGGGGTCGACGAAGCCGGCAAAGGGCCTGTGATCGGGCCGATGGTCGTCGCGGCAGTGCGCACCGAGCCGGCTCGGCTTCCGGCCGACGTCGACGACTCGAAACGGCTCACCCCCGAGCGACGCACCGAAATCGCGGCCGCTCTCCGAGCTGACGACGCCGTGGCGCTCGCGGTCATCACCGTCGACCCACCCGCGATCGACGCACCAGCGTCGGACATGAACACGCTCACCGTTCGTGGTCACGCGCGAGCCGCCGGGCAGATCGTTCGTCCTGGAGACCGCGTCGTCGCCGACGCGGGCGACACCTCGGAGTCGCGGTTCGCGTCGCGACTCGCGTCGACTGTGGACGACAGCATCGACAAGCGCGAGGCGATGGCCGTGGAGGCAGCTCACGGCGCAGACGAGACCGACCCGGTCGTCGGCGCGGCCAGCATCGTCGCGAAGGTCGCTCGCGACGCGCGGATCGAAGCGATCGACCGCACGTATTCGGCGTACGAGAGCGTCGGCAGCGGCTACCCGAGTGACCCGACGACGCGCGCGTTCCTCCGGGCGTACGTCGGCGACCACGGCGACGTGCCGCCGCACGCCCGCCGGTCGTGGGCGACGTGTGCGGACGTCCTCGCGGCCGCCGAACAGTCGGCACTCGACGAGTTTTGAGTCGACGGCACCGCTCGCCTCACACTGCCTTGAGCGCCAGCGTCGCCAACAGCGCCTCGAGTTGCACCTGCTCGTTCGCGCCCTCGGCGATCCGGTAGTCCGCCTCGCCGATGCGTTCGAGGAGACGGACGGCCTCGCGCTCTTCGAGGTCGAACTCCCAGACCGAGCGGTGGAGCTGATCGATGACGTCGCCGCCGGCCATCCCGATGTCGGTCAACAGCGTGTCGAGCGTTGAGCGCGCGCGGGTGAAGTCGCCCGCGAGCGCGTCGGTCACCATCGACTCGATCTCCTCGGGGCGGGCCGTCGCGGTTATCGCGTACACCGCCTCCTCGTCCACGACGTCGCCGGTCGTCGCGGCCGCCTGTAGAGAGTTGATCGCGCGGCGCATGTCGCCGTCGGCGGCGTACACGATCGCGTCGACCCCGTCGTCCGTCACCTCGATCGACTCCGTGGCGGCGATCTCGCGGATCTGGGCGGCGACCGCCTCGTCGCCGAGTGGCGAGAACCGAAACACCGCACACCGCGACTGGATCGGGTCGATGATCTTCGAGGAGTAGTTACACGAGAGAATAAAGCGGGTGTTGTCGGAGAACTGCTCCATCGTTCGACGGAGCGCCGCCTGCGCCGAGTCCGTGAGCGAGTCGGCCTCGTCGAGGAACACGATCCGGAAGTCGCCGCCGAACGAAGACCGGGCGAACCCCTTGATGCGGTCTCGAACCACGTCGATACCGCGCTGGTCGGAGGCGTTGAGCTCGAGGAAGTTACCGCGCCACTCGTCGCCGTACACCTCACGGGCGATCGCGGTGGCGGTGGTCGTCTTTCCGACGCCGGCCGGTCCAGAGAACAACAGGTGCGGCACGTCGTCCTGGTCGATGTAGCTCTGGATCCGCTCGACGATGGCCTCCTGGCCGTGGACGTCGTCGAGTCCCTGCGGACGGTACTTTTCGATCCAGATCTCTCGACCGGTGGCGGTCGCCGCCGGCTGCTCGTCGGCCTCACTCATTAGCTCGATTAAGGGCCGGCGGGGTGATAAACGACCCGAGAACGCGGTGAGACGCGCGTGGGGACGGGCGGGGAGGAGCGCCGGACGGAGGACCCCGGCCTCACCGGCTCCCGATCGCTCGCGCGGCCGCGACCATCTGGTCGTGGAGGTGGCCGTTGGAGGCGACGAGCCCGGTGGCGTCGTGGCGCCACCGGTCGCCGTCGAGGTCGGTCACCCGCCCGCCTGCCTGCCGGATCATGAAGACGCCGGCGACGGAGTCCCAGGGGTTCGCCCGGAGGTTGGAGACGACGCCCTCTAGCCCGCCTGCCGCGACCGTGGGGAGTGCGACCTGTGCGGCGCCGAGACGCCGCATGTCGGCGAATCGCTCGACGATCGCCGCACAGGCGTTCGCGTACTCGTCGCGGGTCGAGTGGTCCCACCAGAGCGTCGGATTGACCGCTGCCTGGCGTGGCTCGGTGACGTCGCTGACGCGTATCGGCTCGCCGTTGCGGTACGCGCCGTCGGCGTCTGCGGTGTACACGTCGCCGAGGGCGGGACACACCGTCGCCGCCGCGACCGGTTCGGCGTCGACGACGGCCGCCACCGCAGTCCCCCAGGTGCGCATGCCCCTGACGTAGTTGTGCGTCCCGTCGATCGGGTCGACGATCCACGCGGGTCCGTCCGCCGGGACGCGTTTGCTGACGTCGGCTTCCTCGCCGACGACCGCGTCGTTCGGGAACGACTCACGAATCACCTCGATCACGGTCCGCTGTGCGGCCCGGTCCGCTTCGGTCACCACGTCGTCTTCGCCTTTCGTCTCGACCGGTACGTCCGTCCGGAAGGCGTCGGCGGCGACGCGAGCACCAGCACGGGCCGCCCGCTCGGCGAGCGCAGCGCGCTCGTCGGTGTCACTCATGCGCTCGTTTGGCCACGAAAGCGCCTATAGACGTCGATCCGTAGATCGAACGCGAGACGCTCGGTCCGGGCCGACGGCGTCGACCGCTGCGTCCGCACGGGATTAACTCAGTTATGAATTCGAGTAGCTTTAAGCATGTACAGACAGTTGAGTTGAATATGCGCCCCCAAGAAGCGGTCCGTCAGCTCGAGAACGCCATCGACGCATCACTCGACGAGGAGGGCTACCGAACCGCGGCCGGCTACCGACCGACCTTCGAGCGCGTCGCCGACAAGGCCGGCGGCCGAGCCGTCTACGCGCTCGCCGGCGAGCTCACCGAGACGGTCTTCTGTGGCGATTGTCCGACGCCCGCAGACGCGAACGAGACCGCAGAGCGCGTGGTCGACGACCGGCTTTACACCGACGGCGGCGAGTGATACGCGCGACGCGGTCGACGACCGCGGTCACTGGATCCCTCTTTGCGGCTCGGTTCTCAGAAGAGTCGGCGTCGACGGCGAGCGTGCCGCGACGGCGAGACGGCACACGCGACGACACGAGATCGACTCACACCGACACCGTCGTCCCGAGTGTCGGCGCGCTCGCGTCGAAGCCAGCCGCACGGAGCGACTCGGCGAAGCGCCCACAGCGGTCCCCGTGGGTGACGAGCACCCTCGTGTCCCGATACGCGTCGAGGAATCCGCGCAAGCCGTCGCGGTCGGCGTGTGCCGAGAAGTCGTACTGTTCGACCTGGGCACTGACCGACATCGGTCGCCCGTCGATCGTCGCGGTGCCGGTCTCGAGGAGCTGTCGTCCCGGCGTCCCCTCGACCTGATAGCCGGTCATGGTCACCTTGTTCACGGGGGTACCGCGAACGGCCGGGATGTACGTCATCGCGGGGCCGCCGGAGAGCATCCCACTCGTGGTGACGATGACCGTGGGCTGGTCGGTGATCCGCCGGCGCTGCCCGTCGCGGCCGGTGACGACGCGGGCGTGACCCGCCGCACGACGGAGCGCCTCGGCGTCACGGACGAACTCGGGGTGGTGTCGGAGCATCGCGGTCACCTCCGTTCCCATCCCGTCGACGTAACAGGGGAGATCGTGTGCCGCACAAACCAGCAGCAGCTCTTGTGTTCGACCGATGGCGAACGCGGGGACGACGACCGTCCCGCCCTCCCAGAGCGTCTCTTCGACGCTCGCGACGAACCCACGTTCGACGTCGGCACGGTCGTCGTGGGTCACGTCGCTGTAGGTGCTCTCACAGATCACCACGTCGGCGTCGGGACGCGCGGTCGTTCCCGCCACGATCCGCTGGTCGTCGGTGTGGAAGTCGCCGGTGTACAACAACCGCGTCTCGCCGTCGTCGACGAGAACGTGTGCCGAGCCGGGGATGTGACCCGCATCGAAGAGCGTCACCTCGTAGGTCGTGCCGCCGGCCTCGACGGCAAACGGCTCCTCGTATCCGTGCCGGCGTTCCACCTCGCCGAGTCGTGACACGTGCTCGTCGGTGAACGGACACCGTGGGCTACCGCCGTGGAGTTTCAGCGTGTCGTTCGCGAGGAGCTGGGTGAGCTCGCCGGTCGGTGGCGTCCAGTGGACGTCCGGTCGGCGTCGTCCCTTCAGCAGCGCCGGCACGGCGCCGACGTGGTCGAGGTGGCCGTGTGAGGCGACGACGGCGTCCGGCTCGGGAGTCTGCACGGGGTACTGTGGCGGGTCGCTCGCGAGCACACCGTAATCGAGCAACAACGAGTCGTCGACGAGCACCGCGCTCCGACCGACCTCTCCGGCTCCGCCCAGAAACGACGCCTCCATGTAGTGAGGCGACGGGTCGAAGACGGGAGAGCCCGTCGGTCTGTGACCGCGGTTGGAGACGACGACCGGTCGATCCGTGCCAGGGTCACTCGATTCGCTCTGCGGCGTCGCGCTCGACGAGCGGCGTCGCGTTCGCCGCCGGGAGCGTGACGACGTCGTCGCTCGCGAGCTCGTACTCACGCTCGTCGACGCCGAGGATCGCTCCCACGTCGCGGGTGATCCGAACCGTCTCGCGGTCGACGCGTGCGTCACGGCCGGTCGACACACCGTCGTCGGTCGCAGCCGCCACCGCCGCGCCGCCGTCCGTCTGGGTCGCACCCGCTTCCGGTGTCGACGCGTCGGTACGGTCGTCCACGACCGGGTCGCTCGCCGGGGGCGCATCGGGCGTCGGATCGTCCGAGGTGGTGGGTCCCATCGCTCCGGCGAGCACGTCCGACCCCGTCTCCGTCGACGGCGACGCAGGGTCGTGGTCTGGAGACGTGGCCGTCGCGTCGGCCGCGGTCGGTGTGTCCGGGCGGCTCGACTCGGTCGCGTCGGCCGGTCCGTCCGTCTGTGTTGCTGTGCGCGTCGACCCCGTCGGTTCGGTCGTCGCCGCGTCCGTCGCACCCGTCTCGGAGTCACCCGTCGCATCGACCGGCGTCTCTCCGGAGAGGGTTGCGAGGACGGTCGACTTGTTCGACCGGATACGCGAGACGAGGTCGTCGAACAGTGCACGCTCCTCGGTCGTCATCCCGTCGGTGTCGACGGACATGTCCGCGGCCGCAAACGAGGCCAGCTTCACCACCTTCCCGACTCGTCGCTCGTACAGGGCTTCTGCGACCTCTTCGGTGGTCTCGAGTTCGTCCGACAGCCGCCGGACGTCGTCGTCCGAGAACGGATTCTCGACCTGTTCGGCCCGCCGGTCACGCGACGCGCGCAGGTCGGCCACGTACGCGGCGACGTCGTCGTAGAAGGCGTCGCGCAGGTGCTGGAGGCTGTCCTTCCGGCGTTCTTTCGCCTGGGCAGATCGGAGCTCGTCGAGGTTCATCGTTCGGGTGTCTTCCGCGCCGCGCCGCGGGCCATCAAGAAGACGCCCACGGATTCGGGGACAGTGTTGGTTCCGGGTCGGACACTCACGCTCGTCCCGTTTAATTCTACCGTCGCCGACCGCTCGCACTCGATGCCGATGTCGCGGCCGACGAAGCGGTCTGGAACCGCGTCACGAAGCGGGTCGAACGCGTCGAGCTCCTCGCGGTCGATCGGCGTAACGACGAGACCGGTGCCGCCGTGGAGGGTCCCGGGGAGCCTGATGAGGCGTCTCGTGTCGGTCGTCACGGGTTCGTCTATCGGGGCCGTCTCGGTGGCCGTCACCCGCGAGACGAGTGCGCCGACGAGGCGGCGGACGCCCGGTCCCCCCGCCTCGACGTTCCCCTCGCGAACCGCCTCGGGATTCCGTTCGAACGCGCCGAGGATCGTCTCGGCACGGCCCTCGCCGATTCCGTCGAGCTCCATCAGCCGGTCTCGTGCCGCCGTCTCGTCCATCGAACGGAGGTCGTGTGCGTACTCGACGAGCGCCTCGTGGACGCGGGCGCCCCACCCGCCCGCCGTCTCGAGGACTCGCTTCGTCGTGCCGCGGTCGGCGACCGTGCGTATGAGCCCGTCTGCATCGAGGTCGACCGCCCGCACGTAGTCGACGATCTCCCGGCGTGCCGTGCTGTCTAGTGCGCGTACGGCGTCGTCTCGGACGTGGACGTGGTACCCACGGCCACCGGAGAAGACCACGGTGAGGTCCTCGAAGCCGAAGTCTTCCTCGAGAAACGAGAGGAGTCGGCCGAGCGCGTCCTTACACGCCGCGAGCATCTCCGCGTAGCTCGCATCCGTGGGATCGACCGACGGGAGGTGGTCCGCGTCGAGGTCGAAGACGAGGTCGGCCGACCGCCACCCCTTCTTCGACATCGTCGACGCCCCCGGGTCGTCGTACCGAGCGGCAGAGAAGTAGGCGTGTCGAGGGGCCGTATCGGCGAAGAACGTGTCGAGGTCGCCGAGGTCGTACAACGACCGGTGACGGACCATGGTCGTCCCCGAGCCGGGCGTCCAGGGGATGTGGCCCCACTCACGGAGGTGTGCGTCCGGCGGCGGCGACAGCGAGGTACCCCGGTAGTAGTCACCGAAGCGTCCGGAGAGGTACTCACGCGTCCGGTCGTCCATCGTCTCTCGTAGTAACGACGGTCGAAGTATAGTCGTGTCGTTCGTCGGTGATCGACCTGGAGACGCGTCGCCCAGCGGTCGGCGACGGCAGACGGATCGGGCGGGCGAGTCGACGGCCCTCGATGGGTTTATGTACCTCATGACTGTAGCACGAGTCGACGCTTCGTCTGGAGGGCCGAAGCGTCAGCGGGGACCACAGTCGACGCGAGCCGCACGCGGCATTTTTCTGCGTGCGGCCCACGTCGCTTTCGGCTCGACAATGACGACGCGACGCGACGACGCCGATCGCGAACGGGATCGTCTACAGCACTGACAGTACTGGGACGACCACTGACTGGCTCTTTCGACCCGTCTATCGCCGTTTCGTGGTATACGTACCGATATATTTATGTGTGTGAATCAGATATGTTCGAATATCCTCATGTATGACCTGACCGGGTTCCAGCGGGACCTCCTCTACGTCATCGGCGGGCTCGATGAGCCGCACGGCTTGGCGATCAAAGACGAACTGGAGGAGTACTACGAGACGGAGATCCACCACGGCCGACTCTACCCGAACCTCGATACGCTCGTCGAGAAGGGACTCGTCGAGAAGGGACAGTTGGACCGCCGGACCAACTACTACACGCTCACGCGTCGCGGGCGCCGCGAGATAGACGCCCGGTCCGAGTGGGAGACGCAGTACGTCGACCGCTGAGCGCGGCCACCCGGTCGATCGAATCACCACCGATAAACCGCGCTCGCTCGGATACTCGACATGACCGACGCAGACGAGGGCAGCGACGGGACGGCCTTCGCCGGTGACGCGTCGCCGTCCGCCGCGGCGCTGGAGCCCATGCGCGAGGCGCTCGTCGCCTGGTACGAACGCGACCACCGGGCGTTTCCCTGGCGCGAGACGGACGACCCGTACGCGATCCTCGTGAGCGAGGTGATGAGCCAACAGACCCAGATCGATCGCGTCGTCCCGGCGTGGGAGTCGTTTCTCGACCGATGGCCGACCGTCGACGACCTGGCGGCCGCCGAGCGGAGCGACGTGGTGGCCTTCTGGTCGACGCACGCGCTCGGATACAACAACCGCGCGACGTACCTCCACGAGGCGGCGACGCAGGTGGTGGACGCGTACGACGGGGTCTTCCCGAAGACGCCCGACGAACTCCAGTCGCTCATGGGCGTCGGCCCGTACACCGCCAACGCGGTGGCCTCGTTCGCGTTCGACAACGGCGATGCCGTCGTCGACACTAACGTGAAGCGCGTGCTCTACCGCGCGCTCGACGTCACCGATGGAGCCTACGAGTCGGCTGCTGGAGCACTCATGCCGGCCGGAGAGTCCCGAATCTGGAACAACGCGATCATGGAACTCGGCGGCGTCGCTTGTGCGAAGAAACCACGGTGTGACGAGGCCGGCTGCCCGTGGCGCGAGTGGTGTCACGCCTACCAGACTGGCGACTTCACTGCGCCCGACGTTCCGACTCAGCCGAGCTTCGAGGGGAGCCGTCGCCAGTTCCGCGGTCGGATCGTTCGACTCCTCGGCGACCACGACGAGATGGAGGTAGACACGCTCGGTCATCGGATCCGAGTGGACTACACTCCTGATGGGGAGTACGGACGTGAGTGGTTGCGAGGCCTCCTTTCGGACCTCGACGACGACGGTCTCGTTAAGATCGATGACGGAGGCGATCGAGTAACAGCGCGGCTCCGGTGACATCCTAGGGAGCGTTTCGTCCGCGTACGAAAAATCGAGGGAACGTATCGCGCTTCAACGTGGGAAAGATAGCACCATTCTCACGACACCTCGACGGTGTTCCGGAGCGTGCCGACACCGTCGTAGGAGATCTCGATCACATCACCAGGCTCGATCAGGCCCGGGTTGGCCGGGCTGCCAAATGCGATGACGTCGTCCGGCTGGAGGGTGAACCGAGCAGAGAGGAACGAGACCACTTCGCGCGGCGAAAACAACATCTGCTCGGTGGTGGCGTGCTGTCGCTGCTCACCATTGATGACCGTCCGCATCTCTATCCCCGTCGGGTCCACGTCCGTCTCGATCCACGGGCCGAGCGGGCCCGACCCATCGAACGCCTTTCGGGCCGTCCGGCCCGGCTGGTCGAGCGCGTCCAGGTCGTTCAGTATCGTGTACCCCTTCAGAACCTCGTCGACGTCGTCTACGGCAACGTCCGCACATCGGTCGCCGATAACCGCCGCGAGCTCGCCGGCGTACGTGAGCTCGTTCGTGAACGAGGGGTACGGAATCGGCGTGTCGGGTGGGTGCGTCGAGACGGACGGCTTGATAAAGAAGTCGGGCTCGCTCGGCCGCTCGTACTCCATCTGCTCGAGCGTAGTGGCGTAGTTCCGGCCGACGCAGTACATCGTCGTCGGCCGGACGGGAGCGAGGAGGTCACCGTCGACGTCGTAGGCGTCCGTCGCCGTCTCGAGGACGCCGTCTTCGTACGCGCCGCTGACGATTCCGCGAGACGTCTGTGCGCGAGCGAGTCGCATGCTCGCACCCACTGGACAGATTCTAAGAAGACTTCCCATCGACGGCGACCGGTCTCACCGACCGTCGTCCGGCCACGGGGACGCCTGAGACGACGGCGGACCGGTCGACCGCGCGCGAATCGTCATTCGTTTAGCGGTAGAGCCGTTGTGTCTCGTATGAGCGAGACCCTCGACTCGGACCTCTACGAGCGCACGAAGGCGCTGTTAGAGCCCGGCGACATCGACCTCGTCGGCTGTATCGTCCACACGACGTTGAGCGGGCGCGAAGACCTCGAGATGCACGAGCTCACCGTCGCGGCGAACGACGTGATCGCCGAACACGCCGGGGCGGGCGAGACGTACATCGAGGCGGGCAACGACGACACCGACTTCGCCTCGAACCAGTTCCAGGGGCTCACCCTCGACGACGAGTCGTTCGTCTGGGAGTGTCAACAACTCCTGCGAGAGGGCAGCTTCGACGTGGTGTTTTACTACGAGGCCGGCGTCGACCAATCGGCACTGGCCGACGCGCTCGCCGGGCTCGAGGACGTCGACCGGGTGACGCCGGTCCCGTGAGCCACCCGCCGTCGCTACAGCCGTGAGCAACACTGTCGTGATCCCCGGCGGCCGTGACGTTCGTGCGACGCGAGACGCCGCGAACGACACAGCCCCGTCCGAGACACTCGTCGTCGGCTGTCCACCACATCCGCTGCAGGGCGGGTCGCGCCACGACCGACGCTTACGAGCGGTCGCCGAGGCGCTGACCGAGGCCGGTGCCGACTGTCTCAGGGTCGACTACGGCGCCTACGACGCCGGTCGGGGAGAGTGTGTCGACGTCAAGCGGGCCGTCGAGTGGGCAGGCGCGCGTGCCGAGTGCGTCGGGCTCGTCGGGTACTCGTTCGGCGCGACGGTCGCCCTCTGTGCGGCGGCCCGTGGCGTCACCGATACTCCGGTCGTCGACGGCGTCGTCGCGCTCGCACCGCCGTCTCGGCTCCCAATCGCGGCCGGCACAGACGACACGCGTGCGGGAGAGACCGCACCGGCGCTGGAGGCCGACGACCACGGTGTCGACGGGCGCGAGGACACCGAATGGAGTGCCGTGACGGCGCTCTCGACGCTCGCCGATTCCGACTGCGCCGTCGACGTCGCGTACGGCACCCGCGACTCGACCGTCGAGACGGGCCCCGTCGTCGAGGCGGCACGAGCCGCCGGGGGTGCGGTCGTCGACGTCGACGCAGACCACGGCTTTACCGGCCGTCTCGACGAGGTGGCCGACGTCGTCGTCGACGCGGTCGACCAGTGGCGGTGAGGAGACGAACGCAGACCGGCGAGGTGACGGGCGCAGGCGGCCGAGGCGGTCAGTCGAGGGCGTCGAGCAGTCGGCGGATCCGGCGCTCGCCTTCGGCGGGGTCGTATCCGTCCATGCGGAGGTGTGCGAGCGGTGCCACGTACGGGTTGCGCTCCCAGTGGGCCCACACCTCGGTGGTGCCGTCCGGAGCGGGAAAGAGCCGAACGTGGAGCTGTCCGTCTCCGAAGAGACCGTTCGGGCGCCGGACGAAGCTACCGACCTCGTGAACGGTCTCACCGTCTCGCTCGTACGCGTGGAAGTACGCCCGCACGAGCTCGTCGAAGCCAGCGCGCGGGAGGTGCCGTCGACGGACCGCCGCGGGCGACACCGGAATCGTCCCGACGTACTCGTCTTGCGGCGGCGGCAGCACGCGGACGTGTGTCGGCGCGCGCTCCGGGAGCCGAGCGAGCAGGCGTCCGGCGGCGAGTCGCAGTCGCCACGCGCCGAGCGGGCGAGAGCGCGAGAACAGTGCGGCAACGACTCCGCTGAGAGCAACGAGCCACACCGAGCGACGCAGTGCCCGTCCGCCCTCGTGGCTCCGGCGCATGCGGTCAGCGAGCCCCGCACGCGGTCGACGGAGACCGTTCGATGCGCTCGCCCTCGGTCGGTTCACCCTGGTGTTTCTGTGCGCTCACGACGTACGACAGGACGAGCAGACACAAAACGATTGGCGGTGGCGTCGGCGGGTCGGCACGCGTGGCGTGGTTCGAAGTTCGAGCGCAGAGCCGAACTGCATATAGCGGCCGGTGGCGTACGTCAGCGCGTCGACGCGGCAGCGCCTCGACACACCTATGGACCTCAGATCGTCGCTCGGAACCGTCACGACTGTCTTCGTGATCGGGTTCGTCGTCGCGATGCTCGTCGGCCAGCAGCTCGGCCAGCCGATCTTGCTCGGGTTCGTGCTCACCGGGAGCATGAACGCCGAGCCGGCCAATATGGCGCCGGGCGATGGGTTCGTCGCGGTTCCACCCGCACTCGCCGGCGAGGTCGAGTCGGGAGACGTGGTGACGTTCAATGCACGCGAGCTCCAGGGGGGAGGGTTGACCACACACCGCGTGGTCGGTGAGACGGACGAGGGCTACATCACCCGCGGCGACGCCAACCCGTTCACCGACCAAGACGGTCCGGAGCCACCCGTACGGGAGGCGCAGATCGTCGCGGTCGCGTTCCAGCCCGGCGGAGACGTGCTCGTGATCCCCCGGATCGGACTCGCGGTGCTCGCGATGCAGGGCGTCTTCGAGGCGCTCGTTCCGGTGCTCGGGTCGCTGCCCGGACTCGGCGGACTCGCCGACGGCGACGCCGGCTCGATCATGACGGGCGCGGGGGTCCTCCTGCTCGTGTACAGCGTCGTTCAGGAGGTGCGCGCGGGCGGCCGGCGCGCCGGCTCCGAGGGGCGGTCGCGCGACCGCCGCGGCAAGACGAGCGCCGTGCTCGTCCTCGGGGTGATCCTGTTGTTGATCCTCGTGCCGGCGACGGCGAGCATGGTGATCCCCTCGGAGACGACGGAGCTCACCATCGTGAGCTCACAGTCCCCGAGCGAGAGTCCGACCGTGATCGAACGCGGCGGGAGCGTCACCTACGACTACAACTTCACCAACGAGGGGTTCTTGCCGCGAGTGGGCGTCGTGGAGTCACAGAGTACCGGCGTCACCGTCGCCGAGCCGGTGCTCGTCGCCGGACGCGGCGAGAGCGTCGGCACGACCGTCACCATCTCTGCACCCGAGGCGACGGGTGCGTACGTTCGCGCCGTCTCACAGCGGCAGTACCTCGGCATCCTCCCGCTACCGATGCTTCTGGCGTTGCACTCGCTGCACCCGTTCGTCGCGATCGCCGCCATCGACGCCGTGATCGGCACTCTCGTCACGGCCGTGTTCGTGCTCGCCGTCGGGCTCGAGCCGTTCCGGTTCCGCTCGCGCGACCGTGACGTCTCGTTCGTCGACCGGGCCCGTCGGGCGGTTCGCAAGTGGCTGTGAGCCGGCTCGGTGAGACTTAATCGAGCGGAACCCCACCCGTTCACGGGTGGGTCTGAGCGGATGAATTGGCCACAACCGCCGACGATGGCCCGACCGGGGTCTCAATGGATGTGATACACTTATTTGTGTGGCACATCTATATACTGCCAATGCCTCGCGGGTATAGCAAAGAGCGGACCTCGGTCCACCGCTTGCACTACCACTTCATCTGGTGCCCGAAGTACCGCAAATCGGTACTCACTGGCGAGGCAAAGGACCGACTCGAAGCACTCATCCAAGAGAAAGCCGACGAACTCGGCCTCAAAGTACTGGCGCTTGCGGTCCGTCCCGACCACGTACACCTGTTCATTGAGGG
>NZ_JBLZNJ010000008.1:0-102632 GCF_051194155.1 Halorubrum zhoui
GAGGCGCGCGCCACGGCAGCTGGCTCACGAAGCGCCCGCCTTCGGTTTGTGATGGGCATCCTCGCGGTGGCGCGCGCCTCGCGAGCCGCGGAGCGTGCTCGCGAGGCGCGCGAGGGATGAACGAGGTGGCACGAAGAGGAGCCGTAGGCGACGACTCGTGGCCACCGAGTGAATCGGCTGGGGAGGACGTGGCTGGAAGATGTGCCCGGTAGTCAGGCAGTCGTCTCGATTACGCGGCCGTCTCGGTAACGCAGCCACCGACGACGTATCGAATCGGCTGGGGAGGACGTGGCTGGAAGATGTGCCCGGCAGTCAGAGTCGTCTCGATCACGCGGCCACCGACGACGTATCGAGTCGGCCGGGGAGGACGTATGCAACTGCCGTCTAGCCGTCACACGGTCATCTCGGTCACACGTATCTCCCCTACGAGACAGCCAGTCCGGAATCGACGGCTCCGCCGGGACGTGCGTGCCGGGTGGTCGCCACGATCCACATTCAAGAGCAGGTCGATCCGCGAGCGGTCACCGACTCTGACGGCCCTTCGTCTGCCGGTAGTCCCGACTCAACACGTTCTCGCGCATGTGCTCGGTGAAGGCGGCCGCGTCCTCGTCACGCATCGACGCTGGATCACACATCGGGACGAGTTCGAATCCCCGCCCGCGAATCGTCGTCGCGTGCTCGGCGTCGATGTCGAACGAGTCCGGCCGCCGAGTGGTGTACTCGACGGCCAACGCACGGAGCACGCGCTCTCCGACGGGAACGAGTATCTGCGGATTGATCATGCGTATCTCGGCGTTGAGAAACGGCTCACAGGTCGCGACCTCCTCGTCGGTCGGCTCCCGCTCGGGATGTCGACAGCGGGTGAGGTTGGTGAAAAAGACGTTCTGTACGTCCGGTTCGGTCGTATCCGGGGGGGACCTGACGAAGCCGAGCTCGGCGAACACCGACTGCACCCGCTCGCCGTCGGGTCCGACGAACGGCACGCCGTGCCGGTCGGCAGTCGCGGTCGGGCGCTCGCCGACGACGAGGAACTCGGCACCGACGTCGCCGTAGCCGTGTACGACCTGCTCGCGTTCCGTACACAGGCCGGGACAGTTCTCACAGGCAGCGTCCATCCCGAACGGGTTCGCGAATTCCTCTTGATGTGCGTCCACGGATGCCGTACGTCCGGTAGCCGCCTAAACGATTCGCTCGGTGCGCGACCGGTGGCCCGCTAGCACAGCGTGTACGCCTCGCCGTCGCGGTCGACCATTCCCTGTTTGCGAAGCGTCTTGAGGACGCCGTACAGCGACAGCTTCTTCATCCCGAGCGAGTCGCCCATCTCTCCGACCGTCGCCTGTTCGTTCGTCGTCAGATACAGATACACCAGCTTCGCGCGTGGAGACTGCAGCTCCGGCGGCAGTGTCGGTGCCGCCGTGGGTGCGGCCTCTGTGTGTAACATCGTGTCTTCGACGAAGGGTTCGACGATAATAAATCCCTATTTCAACGATCGTCGAAATGGCGAGAACACGTGGTCGAGCGATGCACGCGGCCGATACGGCCGTTCCACGGCCCGTCCGTCGCGGACGTCACCGCGGTGTACCGCGGGTCGTTTCGACCGACGACGGATACACAATCGTGATGGATCGGTGCGTCGGTCAGTACGAACGAACCTTCGGCTCGTAGGTGCGGGACTCGCCCTCCAGGATGGCGGGTTTGTACCACAGCTCCGGCTCGCCGTTGTTCCACGAGACGAGCGTGTGTTTCAGCCAGTTCTCGTCGTCGCGTTCCTGGCGCTCTTTCCGCCAGTGAGCGCCGCGGAACTCCTCGCGCGCAAGCGCCCCCATCGTCAGCGCCTCGGCGATGTCGAGGATGTTCCGGGTCTCCATCGTGTGGATGAGGTCGGTGTTGAACGTCCGTGACGGGTCCGAGACGGCGACGTCCTGGTAGGCCTGTCGCGCCTCGCGGAGGTCTTCGAGCGCCGTCTGGAGCCCCTCGCGCTCGCGGAAGACGTTCACGTGTGCGGTCATCGTCTCTTGAACCTGCGAGCGGATCTCGGCGTGGTTGCGACCCCGCCGCGAGAGCAGCGTCTCGACGCGGTCGCGGGCCCGCTCGACCGCCGACTCGAGCAGTGGCTTCGCGTCCGTCGCCACCGCCCCACCGTCTGCTGCCGCCGGACCGCGGCTGCCGACCTCGCCGACGGACACGTCGAACTCGTAGTCGGCTGGCTCCCACTCGCCCGTCTTGCCCGTTGGGATCGCTGCCTCGCCGAGGTCTCTGCCGGCCGCGTGGTGGCCCGCGCGCTTGCCGAAGACGATAAGCTCCGGCAGGGCGTTCCCACCGAGCCGGTTCGAGCCGTGGACCGACGCACACGCACACTCGCCGGCCGCGTACAGCCCTTCGATTGCGGTCTCGCCGTGCTCGTTGGTCTCGATGCCACCCATCGCGTAGTGCTGGCCGGGCTTGACCGGCATCGGCTCCGTGAGCCCGTCTGCGCCCTCGAAGTCCTCCGCGAGGTGGAGAATGTTCTCGAGGCGGTCGAGGATGCGCTCTTCACCGAGGTGACGCATGTCGAGGTGGACGTACTCGTCTTCGATACCACGACCCTCGTTCACCTCGGTCAGCTCGGCGCGTGAGACCACGTCACGAGAGGCGAGCTCGCCGTCGTTGTTGGCGTAGCCGTGCTCGAACATGAATCGCTCACCCTCGCTGTTGTACAGGATCCCGCCTTCACCGCGGACGCCCTCGGAGATGAGCACGCCGGTCGAGGGGAGCGTCGTGGGGTGGAACTGGATGAACTCCATGTCCTCCATCGGGACGCCGGCCCGGTAGGCCATCGCCACCCCGTCACCGGTGTTTGCCACCGCGTTCGTGGTGTGATCGAACACCTGACCCATCCCGCCGGTGGCGAGGATGACGCCCTGGCGCGCCTCGAAGCCACTGACCTCACCGCGTTGGATGTCGTACGCCACGACGCCGTGACAGGTGCGGTCTGCGGGGTTCGGCTCGTCGGTGACGACGAGGTCCATCACGTGCCACTCGTCGTACACGGTGATGCCGCGTTTGACCACCTGCTCGTACATCGTGTGGAGCATCTGGTGACCGGTCTCTGCGCCGGCGTACGTGGTCCGCGGGAACGAGAGTCCGCCGAACGGGCGCTGTGAGACACGGCCGTCGTCCTCGCGTGAGAACGGCATCCCCCAGTGTTCGAGCTGGATGACCTCTTCTGGGCTCTCTTTACACAGCGCCTCGACGGCCGGGGCGTCGCCGAGGTAGTCCGACCCCTTCATGGTGTCGTACGCGTGGTCTTCCCAGGAGTCGGCGTCGCGAAGCGCCGCGTTGATCCCGCCTTCGGCGGCGCCGGTGTGTGACCGAACCGGGTGCAGTTTCGAGACGATCGCCACGTCCGCGCCCTCCTCTTGTGCCGCGATCGCCGCGCGGAGTCCGGCCCCGCCCGCGCCGACGACGACGACGTCGTGTTCGTGCATGGTGTCGATGATAGTTCGTTAGTGTTCCAGTGTCTTGATACTGTCTCTCGCTCACCAGAATTTCAGGTTGTTCTTCACCGCCTCGCGCTTGAGCTCTTGGATGTGCTCGGTGAGCGGGATGTCCTTCGGGCACACCTCGGTACAGGAGAACTGCGTCTGACACCGCCAGACGCCGTGTTCCTGCTCGATGATCTCGAGGCGTTCCTGCTTGCGGTCTGCGCCCTCGCGCTCGTCCATCGCAAATCGGTACGCCTTGTTGATCGCCGCGGGGCCGAGGTACTCGTTGTCGCCAGCGGCGACGTTACACGAGGACATACACGCCCCACACCAGATACAGCGCGTCGACATCTTGATTTTCTCGCGGTTCGCCCGGGTCTGCCGCTGCTCTTCGAGCTCGCCGTCGGGATACTCGTCCGTGTCGAAGTACGGCTCGACCGCCTCCATCTGGTCGTAGAAGTGCTCCATGTCTACGACGAGGTCCTTCGTGACGTCGGCGTGTGGCAACGGCTCGATGCGGACCGGGGCCTCGAGGTCGCTCACCTGCGTCTTACACGCGAGCTTCTGGCCGCCGTTGACGAACATCGCGTCCGAGCCACACACCGCCTGCCTACAGGAGTGGCGGAAGGTGAGCGAGGAGTCGTACGTGTCGCGCGCGTAGATGAGCGCGTCGAGCACGGTCATCCCTTTCGTGAACGGGACGTAGAACGTGTCGAACCGCGGCTCCTGTTTCCCCTCGACCTCCGGGTCGTACCGGAACACCCGAAACTCGACGGTGTCGTCGTCGGTCTTTGCGCGCTCGGCCTCTTCGGCCTGGCGCTGCTCGCGTCGCTCCGCGGCTCGCCGGCGCTTCTCGCTCCGGCGAACGTCGCCCTGTGAGGGCCCCTCGTGCTCCGTCTCTTCGGTCTTCTCGGTCTGTTTCGGTATCTGTGTGCTCATAGTGTGCGCGTGTGTGAGTGAGTGTCGTTGGGTTCGGGTTCCATCGTGGTAGTTCTGTGGGTGGTGTGACCGCCGCACCCCAGGCGACGACCCCGCCGTGGTCGGTAGTGTGGTGGCACCGCTCTCGCCGACACCTCAGTAGAGCGGAATCCCCGCCCACGCGTTGGCGGTGCGGATGCCCTGGACGATCAGGACGACGCTCGCAGCGATCAGCGTCCACTTGACCGCGGTGCGTTTCGTCCCCGAGAGGCCCTGGTTCACCAGCGCGTTGTAGACCCCGTTCACGCCGTGGAACGTCGCGGTGAGCAGAAACAGCACCATGAGCGAGTAGTAGCTCATCGTCTCCATGCGACCGGAGCTCATGAGGAACGACACCTCGTCTGCGTGGTGGACGAAGTGGAGCAAGAAGAAGTGGAACGACAACACGACGAGCAAGAACGCGGCCGTGACCCGCTGGAGGAGCCACATCGTGCCGCCCTGCTGGAACGAGGAGTACCGCGTCGCCATCTCAGAACGCCCCCGCGATGAACGTCGGCACCGACGCGACGGTGATGGCGCCCGTCAGGATCAGCGACGCGTAGAAGCTCTTGTCCTGTGAGTCCAATCCGATCCCGAGGTCGACCAACAACAGCCGGGTGCCGTTGAGCATGTGAAACACCGCGACGGCGAGGAGACCCACCTCGAGCACGCGGACCAACAGGAGCCCCTCGAGCGAGACGATGGTCTGGGTGTACACGTCGTTACCCGCCTGTAAGACCGCTGTCTCGGCGCCCGACGCCGGAATCGCCGTGCTCAACACCGCGATGTGGGTGAACAGGTAGCCTATCAGCACCCACCCGGTGAACTTGTGAAAGATCCACGCCCACATCCCGGCCTCGAACTCCCGCCAGCGGCCGAAGTCCTCGATGAGGCCTCGATCGTACGACTGACTCATACTGAGGCGTCGGTGCTAGGGTCGTATAGTAGTTACTGATGATCTTTGAGGACACTGCGGTTCGGTCGAAGAGGGAACCGGACCGCACGACGTCACCTGCCTAACGGCCGAACTCCACGTATCGCCTCGATCCGGGCGTCGTGGCCCGGATCTCGCCCGTGAGTCGGTCACGGAAGTCTTATACCTGGTCCGCTCGGTTGTACGACTGCAATGGCGAAAGGCGAAGTTGATTTCTTCAACGACACTGGCGGCTACGGTTTCATCGACACTGACGACGCGGACGAGGACGTGTTCTTCCACATGGAAGACGTCGGCGGCCCGGACCTCGAGGAGGGCCAGGAGGTCGAGTTCGACATCGAAGAGGCGGACAAGGGTCCGCGCGCGTCGAACGTCACCCGACTGTAGACGGCATCCGAGCGGAGGTGTATCGGCTTTTTCGAGTACTCGCCGCCGTGAGTGACGCACTCGTTTCCTCGATCCGTGGCGAGGCCCAAAGCGGCGAACGGTGCCGTACACCGACACGTCTATGCCGAACGCTGACTGACTGGTCAGTCGATGAGTGGGGAGCCGGGTGCCGCAGACGAGATCATGCAGGCCGTCTACAGCGCGCTGTGTACACACGGCTACGCAGGGTTGACGATGCAAGACATCGCCGACGAGTGTTCGAAGAGCAAGTCGCTGCTCCACTACCACTACGATACGAAAGCCGACCTGCTCGTCGCGTTCTTGGACCGCGTGCTCGACGACTTCGAGCGACGCGTCGACGCGGCGGCCGACGAGCCGCCCGAGGCCCGGCTCGTCGCGTTCATCGGGTGGTTCGTCTTCGAGCCCGCCGAGACGGAGCGTGAGTCGTACCACATCGCGTTGTTAGAGCTGCGCTCGCGGGGCCCGTTCGACGACCGAATTCGAGAACGGCTCCACCGGAGCGACCGGCTCATCCGTCGCACCGCAGCCGCCATCCTCGAGTCGGGTATCGAGGCCGGCGTGTTCGACGACGTCGCCGTCGACGAGACCGCGGCGCTCCTCACCGCCGCGGTCGACGGAGCCCGAACCAGACAGATCACGCTCGGCTCCGGGCTCGCCGATGCCGAAGGCAGCGCCGAGGTCAGTGACGATACCGGAAGTGAGACCGCGGACCCCGCCGATACCAGCGACCCGCGGGCGCTCGCGTCGCCGTACACGCGGACGGTCGCCGAGGCGGTTCTTCGGCGGCTCGTCGAGCCGATCCTCACGGACGAGGCGACGCTTCCGCCCCTCGATGAAACGCTCGCCGACCTAACGGTGCGAACCGGAGAGAACCTGGCCACCGTGGGCGACGACCCGAACGGACCGGAGCCGACCGGCGAGACCGACGAGGGTCGGGAGACCGAGTGAGCCGTCATCGATAGCCGGACGCAGAGCCGGAGACCGGCGCGTGCGAACCGCTCGCGCCCGTCCGGCCAAAGAACAACGGTTAAAAGTCGCCGCCGGGTTCTATGGCACATGGCTGGAACCATCGAGGCACTCGTCCCCGGCGGCCAGGCCAACCCTGGCCCGCCGCTCGGGCCGGAGCTTGGCCCGACGCCGGTGGACGTCCAAGACGTCGTGAGTCGGATCAACGAGGAGACTGCCGCCTTCGACGGAATGGAGGTCCCCGTCACCGTCGAGTACGACGACGACGGCGCCTTCACCATCGACGTCGGTGTGCCCCCGACCGCAGAGCTGATCAAAGACGAGGCCGGCTTCGAGACGGGCTCCGGCGAGCCCCAGTCCGACTTCGTCGCAGACATGTCCATCGAGCAGGTGAAGACGGTCGCCGAGCAGAAGTCGACCGACCTCCTGTCGTACGACACGAAAAACGCCGCCAAAGAGGTCGGCGGCACGTGTGCGTCTCTCGGCGTCACCATCGAGGGTGAGGACGCACGGACCTTCGACGACCGCGTCGACGCCGGCGAGTACGACGACGTCCTCGAGGTGTGACGTCTCCCACGAGTGACGTCGTGGGCTTTCTCATCGATTTCGTGTAACGACCGACGGCGTTTTCCGTTGGCGTCGAGCCAGTCGTGAGTGGCCACCCGGCACCTGGCGTGGTTCCGTTCGGTGATTTACTGGTGGTACCACCAAAGTATATTACGCCGTGCGACGATCGCCACACATGGACGGTATAGACGGATCGTCGACCGCATCGAGCCCGACGCTGTCGTGCGAGCGCCGCCGAACGCTCGTGTCGGTGTCGCACTCCGTCGTTCGTGGAGGGACGAGCCGATGGTGACGACCGCGTCGGCGCTCGCGCTGATCGTCGGGACCTTGGCCGTGTTCGCTGGCGTGGGTATCTGGTCGTCTCGCGGGCGCGTAGATTCGGCCGAATCACTCATCGCCGCCCGTGACTCGACGACCGAACCCCGGCTGACTGCGACGCTCGTCGCTTCCGTGATGGGCGTGTGGATACTCCTGTCGGCACCCGAAGCCGGGGCGGTGTTCGGCGTCACCGCTGCGGTCGGCTACGCGGTGGGTGAGGCGCTCCCGATGCTCGCGTTCTCGAAGGTCGGTCCGCGCGTTCGAACGGTGATGCCAGAGGGGCACTCGTTGACCGAGTACGCGTACGCGAGGTACGGTCGCACGATGTACGCCTACGTCCTCTGTGTGAGCGCGCTGTACATGCTCGTCTTTCTCAGCGCCGAGCTCACCGGCATCGCGCTCGCATTCTCGTTCATCGCCGACGTGCCGCAGTGGCAGACGGCGACGCTCGTCGGTGGGGCCGTGCTCGGGTACGCCGGCTACGGCGGACTCCGCGCGAGCATCGTCACCGACACCATTCAGGCGGCACTCGTGCTGCCGTTGTTGATCGCCGTGGGCGTGGCCACCGTTGCCGTCTTGGGCGGTCCAGCCGCAGTGTACGCCGGGGTCGAAACGGCGTCTCCGGCCCTCCTCGATCCGACCGCCGCAGACGGGCTCGCGTTCGGCGTCGCGCTCTCGCTCGCGATCTTCGGTGCCGAACTGGTGAATCAGACCTGGTGGCAGCGCGTGTACGCCGGTGCAGACGGCGGGACCGTCGAGCGAAGCTTCCGCAACGCGACCCTCCTGAACGGCGCCATCGTGTTCTTCGCTGCGCTGTTAGGGGTCGCAGCGGCCGGCACGGCGTCGGTCGAGAATCCCGCCGTTGCCGTCTTCGCGCTCGTCTCCACGTCGTTCCCGACCCCAGCGGTCGTCGGCGTCGGGCTGCTCGCCCTGCTTCTCGTGACGAGCTCTGCCGACTCGTTGTGCACCGCGCTCTCGAGTCTCGTCACGGTCGACGTACCCCGGCTGCTCGACGATCCGAGCGACGAGACGCTCACCCTCGGCGCACGGGTGGTGACGGTCGCCGTCATGGTCGTCGCGGTCTACATCAGTCAGGACGCCCAAAGCGTCCTCGCGCTGTTTCTGTTCGCCGACCTCCTCGGCGTCGCCGTCGCGTTCCCGCTCGTGTACGGACTCTTTTCGCCACGGCTCACCGGCACCGGCGCGCTCGCGAGCAGCGTCGTCTCCCTCGCGGTCGGAACCGCCTTCTTTCCGTTCCCGCTCGGTATCGACACGTGGCTCCGGTCGCTGCCGATGGTCGGGCCGGTGCTGCCGGCCGCCGACGCGTTGTACCTCTCCGCGTTCGCCGGAGCGGCTGGCGTCTCGGTAACGCTCACGCTCGTATTCGCGACGCTCCCGTCCGAACGATACGACTTCGACCGGCTCTCGCGGGCGGTGAACCGGCTCGAGTGACTCCACAGGACCCATCCGTTCGGCGCACGGATCGGGGACGTGGACGACATTCCCCACGCCAACCGAGGCTACCGCCGCCTCTTCACCGACGACGGACTGACCGTGGGTATCGGCTTCCCGTTGACGGGGACGCGCGAGTCGACACCGGCCGTCGACGAGGAGATGCGTCTGGCTCGTCACGCGGAGGCCGTCGGCTTCGACGGGCTCTGGGCCCGCGACGTGCCGACGTACTGGCCGCGGTTCGGCGACGCCGGTGGGGCGTTCGACGCGTGGCCGCTGCTCTCACACGCGGCCGCTCACACGGAGTCTATCGCACTCGGTACGTCGAGTGTGATCCTCCCGCTGCGCCACCCGGTTCACCTCGCGAAGACTGCCGCCAGCGTCGACCGCCTCTCCGACGGTCGGCTCGTGGTAGGGATCGCCTCGGGCGACCGCGACCCCGAGTATCCGGCGTTCGGCGTCGATCCCGACGAGCGTGGCCGCGCGTTCCGCGAGCGTGTCGCGGCGATGCGCACCATCTGGCGGGAGTCGTTTCCGACCGTCGAGGGTGACTGGGGGGCGCTCGACGGCGACCTCGACGTGCTCCCGAAGCCGACGAGCGAGACCCTCCCGCTGTTCCCGACCGGAAACGCCCGTCAGTCGACGGAGTGGATAGCCGAGCACGGGGACGGCTGGCTGTTCTACCACCTGCCGGAGTCGACGCTCGAGACGTACCTTGAGACGTGGCGCGAGCTCGCAGGCGACAAGCCGTTCGCCATCGCGGTCCGCGTGGACCTGGCGGACGACCCGAGCGCCGAGCCGGAGCCGATCCACCTCGGCTACCACGCTGGCGTCGAGTGGGTCCGCGACTACTTCTGTGACCTCCAGACGGCCGGCGTCGACCACGTGATCGTGGGACTTCAGGGGACCGACCCGGCCGACACGATGACGGCGTTCGCCAACGGCGTCCTCGACGCGTTGTGAGCCACACGCGTCGGCGTCTCACCCCGCAAACGTTTTTGTGGGTTCGTCACAGAGTCGCACGCATGGACGAGACTCCTGTGCCGATACCGGACGCACAGTACGAGCGGCTCGCCGCGATGGCGGCCGCCCGCGGGGTGAGCGTCGAGACGCTGCTCTGTGGACTGATCGACGACGCCGCCCGCGGAGGCGGACCTGCACCACGAGACGCCGATGGGCTCCCGCTCGGCGTCTGCGGTGCGACCGGCCCGGAGCGACCGGCCGACGACTGACAGACCGGACACGACCGGCCGACGACGGACGGCACCACGCTTGCGGCGGCTGCTCAGGCGGGGTCGGGTGCCGTCACCTCGATCTCGACCCGATCGGCGCCGACGCCGATCCGAGCGAACTGCGTTCGAACGTGTTCACGGGCCGCATTGAGTGCCGCCTCACGGGTGTCGAAGCCCCGTGGCATCGGCTCTTCGAACGCGACCCGGATCTCCCTGCCGTCGACCTGCAGCGGTGCTCCCCCGCTTTCGACCTCGTAGAAGGCGTCACACACCCAGACGTAGGGAGCCGTCTCGTCCGGTACTCCCTCGTACGTCGGCGGCTCCTCGCCGCGCTCGAACACCGTTCCGGTGAGGTCCGTCCCGCCGCCACTGCCGCGAACGAGTAACATACCACCGAGAGGGGCTTCGACGGCAAAAGCCCGTCTGTGTGGCGACCGAGGGGCGCGCGTGGACCGCTGGGGGAAACCGCTTTGCGGATGGAGGGCGCGGTGTGAGACATGACCCTCGAGGACTTCACCGAGTTCACCGACCGCGACGGGGGCGGAGCCGCCGACACCGCAGTGGACGCCGACGCAGACACGGCCGACGCCGACGCAGACGCGGCCGAGCCCACGGCCGCCGTCGAGACCGGCGACGGGGACGCGACTGCTGACGTCGAACCGACGACGACCGACTCGGCGACGACGGACGACCCCCCGTCCGCAGATGGCTTCACCGCGTACGACGTCGAGCCGACCGGCGACGACCGCGGGCTCGGCGTGGTCGCGGTCTCACAGGGACTTCGGGTCTCCAATGCCGAAGACGACACCACGCTCCGGGCGTTCATTACGACGGACAACCGCGATGCGGTTCGGCTCGGGACCTACCTGCTGGTGCCGTACCCCGACGGGGAGCGACTCTTCGCGCAGATCTCGGCGCTCGAGTACGCACAGGAGTTCCGTGCGGACGACGCCACCGAGATCCACGCGCGCCGGGAGATGCGCCGAGAGGAGTTCACAGAGCGCGACTACAAGTTCGTCGCCGAGCTCGACCCGGTGGCGATGGTGTACGAGGACGGACCCGAGTTGCGTCGCCGGATGACAGACCGGGTTCCAAAACCCGGCTCGGTGGTCGAAGCGGCCGCAGACGACGCGGAGATCAAGACCGGGCTGACGATCCCCGAGTCGGGCGTCTTCCTCGGGCACCTCGCGGTCGGCGGCGAGCGCGTCCGTACCGCGGCGTCGCCCCCGACGGTCGACTACCGGATCCGCGACGACTACACCGAGGGCGATCCACTCGCGTTCAGACACACCCTCGTCGCCGGAGGGACGGGCTCTGGGAAGACACACGCCGCAAAGAACGTCCTTCGACAGTATCTCGACACCGACCGGACGTATCCGATGGACGACGGCCGTGACGCGCGCATGGCCGTCGTCCAGTTCGACCCGCAAGACGAGTACGCACAGATGCACGACGACAACCCGTCGATGGACGCGGCGACGGCGAGACGACTCGACCGTGAGGGGATCGCCCACGGCGGACACGACGACACGGTCGCGCTCGTCCCGAGCGTTCCGAACGCGACGTACCCAGGCGAGGGCCATCGTGCCGAACGGATGTCGTTCACGATCCCGTTCTCGATGGTCGACGAGTACGACATGCCGTGGCTCGTCGCGGGGTCCGGACTCAACGACAACCAGTACGCCGGACTCTCGACGCTCCTCCGGCGATTCTTCCGCGACTACGGCGACGACGGGACCTACCGCGAGTTCCTCACCTTCCTCGACGACCCCACCCTCCAAGAGGAGCTTCACGAGAGCGGCCGGGTGCACGAGGCGACGTACGACGCGGTCAAACGGCGGGTTCGTGCGGTTCCAGGCGGAGTCTTCGACGGCGACGCCGTCCCCATCACCGACCTCGACCACACGCTCGTCCGACCGGGCGGCCTGAGCGTGATCCCGACGTACCACCTCCCTACCTCCAGACAGAAGGAGATCGTCGTGCTCGCGGTGTCGTCGATGCTCGTCGGCGACAAGCTGTCGAACGACCCGCGAAGCGATCGGATCAAGCAGACGCCGCTTTTGATCGGGATGGACGAGGCACACAACTTCCTCGCGGACGCCGACACCGTGCAGGCGCGGCAGGTCGTCTCGACGTTCACCGAGGCGGCGAAACAGGGGCGAAAAGAGCGGCTCGGGCTCTTTTTGATCACCCAGGACCCACAGGACATCGCCGACCCCGTGTTCAAACAGGTGAACACGACGGTCGTGTTGAACCTCGGCGACGAAGAGGCGATCCAGAGCGTGAACATCCCGACGGCGCTCGCCGGAAAGGTGCCGTACATGCAGAAGGGCCAGATGGTGGTGTACTCGCCCGACAACTCAGAGCCGGTCGAACTCATCGGTCTCTCGACGTGCGTCACCCGGCACGGCGAGTGAGCCCCGGCGAGAACCGCCCCCCGGCTTTTTGTCGGTTCCAGGGTATCAACCGATATGGCGAAGCGAATCCTCGTCGCGGTCGACGGGTCTGAGGAGGCGACCGAGGCGCTGGCGTTCGCGGCCGATGAGTGGCCGGACGCCTCGCTGACAGCCCTGCACGTCATCAATCCAGCCGAGTCGACGACGGGCGCCGACGGCGGGTTCCCGGGCGCGGTCGAACAGTGGTACGACAGCGCTCACGCCCGCGGCGAACGCATCCTCGCGGCGGCCGCGGACCGAGTCGACCGGCCGGTCGAGACGCGACTCGAAGTCGGGCGACCGACGACGACCATCGTCGCGGCCGCCGCCGGATCAGAAGCCGAGGCCGGTGGGGCCGACGGCGTCGATCGCGAGCAAGATGGTGGCGACACCGGCAGTGGGACGCGTGCGTCGAACCAGCCGTTCGACCACGTGGTGCTCGCAAGCCAGGGACGGACGGGACTCTCGCGGGTACTCCTAGGGAGCGTCGCCGAAGGCGTCGTACGGCGGGCCGACATCCCAGTCACGGTCGTTCGGTGAGCCCCGACGACAGCCGGTCCGTACTCGGTGAACGCCGCGACGACAGCAAGCGTACCGTCGACCCCCGACAGCCACAGGCTACGCGCCGTCGACGGGCGTCGCCGCGACTACCGTTCCGATCATCGACCACCCGTCCTCGTCCGGACCGGAGCGACCGAGCAGCACCGACTCGTAGTCGTCCGTGGTGATCAGTCGAAACGCGGCGTCGACGTCTGCGTCGGTCCGAACGCCCTCGCCGCGAAACTCTCGTTGGAAGAACTCCGTCGACGAAAACTCGAACGTGCCGGTCTCACCGCTGTCGAGCTCGAGCCGAACCGGGTCCGGTTGGACGTTGTGGATCCGCTTGGCGATCGGGTGTAGGTCCGCCATACTACGTGGTTCGTCGCCGCGGCGGTAAAATGTCGCGACCCCGAACCCGCCGACGATGGCGGGTCGTGCGGACCGAAAACGTAAAACGTGAAACGGCCGATCAAGTAGTCACTGTGGACGTCGTCTCGACCGACACCGTCGCCGGGGTGGCATCGACCCGTGGGTGAGGCGACGGTCTCGAACGCCGTTCTCGTCACCGTCGACTCGCTCCGCGCCGACGCGGTCGGCGCGTACGCCGACGACCGCCACACCCCGGTCATCGATTCGCTCGCCGCGCGCGGAACGGTCTTCGAGCACGCCTTCGCGACGGGTAACTGGACGCCGTTCTCGTTCCCCTCGATACTAGCGTCCTCAAGCGTCTTCGCCGAGAGCGGTGCCATCGGCGTCGAGGAGGCGACGACCCTCGCCGAGACGCTGTCTGCGGCCGGCGTCGAGACCGCCGGCTTCAACGCCGCGAACGGTTTCTTGACCTCTCACTGGGGGTACGACGAGGGCTTCGACGCGTTCGAGCCGTTCGTCGCCAGCGTCGGCGCGAGCATCTACAGCAAGTACCTCGCAACGCACCCGACGGTCGAGGCGTGGATTCAGCTGCTCGGCTCGCCGCTGCGCCGCATCGAGTCACGGATTCGCGGCGAGACCGACGACCGGCCGTTCCTCGACACCTCGCGCATGTTCGACGTCGAACACGCCGCCACGTCGTTTCTGGAGACGGCCGACGAGCCGTTCTTCCTCTGGGTCCACTACATGGACGCACACACCCCGTACGTCCCCGCCCCGCGGTACATCCGTGAGGTGTCGTCGAACCTCCTCGGCACCCACCAGCTGCTCCACGCGCACACCCGAACCGGCCTCGGACTTGACGTCGACGACCGAACGCTCGAGGAGCTCGAGACGCTGTACCGAGCGGCGGTTCGGCAGGTCGACGCCAGCATCGGCCGCCTCCTCGACACGCTCGAGGCCGAAGAGGTCGCCGACGACACCGCCGTCGTCGTCGCGGGCGACCACGGCGAGGAGTTCCAAGAACACGGTCACCTCGCACACTACCCGAAGCTGTACGACGAGCTGATACGGGTCCCGCTCGTCGTCGACGTGCCCGGAGCCCCGGGTCGCCGGGTCGACCACGGCGTCGGTCTCGACGCGATTCCCCCGACGGTGGCGGCGTTGCTCGGCGTCGACCCCCCGGACGAGTGGGAGGGTGAGAGCCTTCGCTCGACGGTCACCGACGGCACCTCTCCGACCGCCGAGCCGGTCGTCTCCGTGACCGTCCGCGGCGACGAGGTGACGGCCCAGCCGATTCCGCGGTCGCTCGCCGACGGTGACCTCTACGTCAGCGTCCGCGACGCCGAGTGGACGTACATCGAGAACGTCGACGACGGGTCAGCAGAGCTCTACCACCGGCCGTCGGACCCGACCCAACAGGTCGACCGGGCCGTCGACCCGACCGACGACGACGAGGCGGTCATCGATCGGTTCGCCCCCCTCGTCGACGCTCACGCCGCGACGATCCGCACCGACGGCGAGACGGCCACACCGGCAGCGGTCGACGAGGACCTCGGTGCACGATTGGAGGCGCTCGGCTACAAGTAGATGATCCGGTCGCTGCTCCGCGGGCTGGTGGACGGTCCGCTCGCGCTCCAGCTTCGCCGATTCGTCGTCGTCGGGGCGGCCGCCTCGGGGGTGCAGATGGCGCTCTTGTGGCTGTTCGTCGACGTCGGGGGCGTGAACTACCTGCTCGCGGCGACCATCTCGATCGAGTTGACGATCCTCCTCTCGTACGTGCTCAACAACGCCTGGACGTTCAGGGGGTCGCGCAACACGGGCGTACGCGAGTACTTTCGCGGCCTGTGTAAGACGAACGTGGTCCGCGGGACCGCGATCCCGATACAGCTGGGTGTCCTCTTCGCTTTCGTCGAGGTGGCCGATATCCTGTATCTCGTCGCAAACGGCCTCGCGATCGTCGTGAGCGGGCTGTATCGGTTCGTCCTCGACGCCCACTGGACGTGGGGTGGGTGATCGTGTCGCTCGCGTCGACGGTCGGCATTGCTGGCCCCGCCACGGACGCGGCCGTGGCAACGTGCTCCGGCCTCGCCACAGACGCGGCCGTAACGACCGCCGTCTCCGGGGTGCTCGGCTCCGGATCGGTCGTCGCCGGCGTCGAGGCGGGCCTCGAGGCCCTGGTCGAGTCGGCCACCGGCTGGGTCGGGATGGTCGTCGTCTTCGTCTACTCGTTTTTGATCGCCTTCGCCCTTCCCGGACCGAGCGAGGTCGTCCTCGCAGCACCTATCGACTTCGGACTCCCGCGGTGGGTCCACCTCGGGAGCATCATGCTCGTCAGTGCGACGGGGAAGGCGGCCGGGAGCGTGTTCGCCTTCCACATCGGCCAGGAGGTAAAACAGTCCGGGCCGGTCATCCGGTGGCTTCGGCGCTCGCGCTGGAACGTCGTAGAGTGGTCCGAGACGCGGTCGGTCCAACTCGCACAGCAGTACGGCTACGGGGGACTCGCGATCGCCCTCTCGGTTCCCTTCTTCCCGGACACCCTCTCGATCTACGCGTTCGCGGTCCTCGAGCGCGACTACGCCCGGTTCGCCGTGGCGACCTTCCTCGGCAGCCTCGGCCGGCTCACGGTCACGCTCGCGCTCGTCGGCGGCGTCGCCACCGTCGTGTGAGCCCACCCGTTCGATCCGGCCCCCGCTCGGGTGGCTCACGT
The DNA here is from genome assembly GCF_051194155.1 of Halorubrum zhoui. NCBI lineage: Archaea > Methanobacteriati > Methanobacteriota > Halobacteria > Halobacteriales > Haloferacaceae > Halorubrum > Halorubrum zhoui. Next base: position 16,350 of record NZ_JBLZNJ010000008.1, read on the forward strand.
GTACGAACCGCGGTCGGACGACCACAACACCGAACTGGGTGCCGTACGTTCGTGCGCACAGATGGAGCTTCAGATCGACCACGTCACCGTCGCCGGCCGCGACCTCGACCGACTCGTCGACGCGTTCGACGCCGCGGGGTTCGACGTGGCGTACGGCGGCCGCCACTCTAACGGCGTCACCCACATGGGTATCGTGGGGTTTCGTGACGGGACGTACCTCGAACTCATCTCTACGCTCGACCCCGACACGACCGCTCCCTGGTGGAACGACCCCATACACCACGACGGCGGACCGTGCGCGTGGGCGATCGACGTCGACGACATCGAGACGGCGACCGACGCCCTCGCGGACCGTGGGATCACCGTCGACGGCCCCACGGTGTACCGACGGACGCGCGAGGACGACACGCTCGTCGAGTGGGACCTCACCGCGCTCGGCTCGGGCGACCCCGGCTCGTTGCTGCCGTTTCTCATCAGCGACCGGACGCCGCGGTCGCGTCGCGTGACCCCAACCGAGGCCACGCCGTCGACGCCGATTCGCGGCGTCGACACCGTCGTGCTCGGCGTCAGGGATGTCGAAGACGCGATCGATCGGGTCGGAACCGCCGTCGACGTCGGCACGCCCCGCTGGGGTGAGAGCGCGGTCCTCGGTGCACGGATCGCCTCGCCGCCGGACCGGCCGGTCGCGTTCGCCGAACCGCAGGGTGACGGCTGGCTCGCGGAGCGACTCGAGACGTTCGGGCCTCGCCCCGTCGGGTACCTCCTCGGCCACGACGGTGGCGACCGATCCCGATTCGGCGCCCGGTCGACGGAGACGCTGTGTGGCCGGTCGGTGGAGTGGCTCTCGGTGACCGCCCCTACCGACCACCGGTACCTGGGGCTCGTCGCCGACGGGTGAGTCCGTGCTCAGCCGCCGAGGAACTGTTCGCGAACCGCGTCGTCGGCGATGAGAGCGTCGCCGTCGTCCTCGTACCGGTTCTGTCCGTTCGCGAGGACGTAGCCGCGGTCACAGCGTCTGAGCGACTCCGTGGCGTTCTGTTCGACCATGAGGACGGTCGTGCCGGCGTCGTTGATCTCGTCGATTCGGTCGAACATCTCGTCGACGAGGTCGGGTGCGAGCCCCGCACTCGGCTCGTCCAACAACAACACGCCCGGGTCGAGCATCAGCGCACACCCCATCGCGAGCATCTGCTGTTGGCCGCCCGAGAGGGCGCCGGCGGGTTCGTCCCGGCGGCCCGCGAGCGCTGGGAAGCGGTCGTACACCGCCTCCATCCGAGCCTCTGGGACGGTCTCGAGCGGGTACGCCCCGATCGTGAGGTTCTCTTCGACGGTCAGCGTCGGAAAGACGTTGTTCGTCTGTGGAACGTACCCGATCCCCTCGTGAACGACCGCCTCGGGCGGTAGCCCGGTGATGTCGTTGCCGCGGAAGGTAATCGACCCGTCGAAGCAGGTAGCGAGGCCGACGATGGCCTTCATCGCGGTGGACTTTCCGGCACCGTTCGGACCGACGACGGTGACGTACTCTCCGTCGTCGACGCGGAGGTGGACGTCAGAGAGCACCTCGAGGTCACCGTATCCCGCGTCGAGCGCCTCGACGTGGAGGAGGCTCACGCGCCACCTCCGAGGTACGCGTCGACGACGCGCTCGTCGGCTACCACGGCGTCCGGCTCGCCCTCGACGAGCAGCGTCCCCTGCTGTAACACGATCAGCCGCTCTGCGAGGTCGGTGAGCGTCTCGAGTTCGTGTTCGATGACGACGACGGTCGTGCCCGCCTCGTTGAGCGCCCGGATGTGTTCGGCGATCTCGCGCGTCAGACTCGGATTCACGCCCGCGAACGGCTCGTCGAGCAACAACACGTCTGGGTCGACCATCAGCGCACGCGCGAGTTCGAGGAGCTTCCGTTGGCCCCCAGAGAGCGACCCGCTGTACGCGTCTGCGAGGTGCGTGAGATCGAAGGTGTCGATCAGCTCGTCGGCCCGCTCGCCGACCGTGTCTTCGGTCGTTCGTGCGTCGTCGCTCCCGAGCAGCGCCGGGACCGTTCGCTCGCCCGGGTGGTCACGTGCTGCGAGCCGCACGTTCTCCCGGACCGTCATCGTCTCGAGCTCCCTGGTGTCTTGGAAGGTCCGGACGAGGCCCGCACGAGCGAGTCGCTCCGGGGGTGCTCCCGTCACGTCCGTTCCATCGAGCACGACGCTGCCGCTGTCCGGAGTAAGCACCCCGCTGACGCAGTTGAAGAAGGTCGACTTACCGGCCCCGTTCGGCCCCATCACGCCGACGAGTTCGCCCGATTCGACCGACACCGAGAGGTCGTCTATCGCTCTGAGGCCGCCGAACTCGACGACGAGTCCGTCGACGGTCAGCCGGCTCATCGGTCCACCCCCAGCTCGCGTGGGTTCCCCCAGATGCCGGCGGGACGGTACCGGACGACCGCGACGAGGACGAGCCCGACCACGACGAGCCGCACGGCGGCGAACACGTCGCCAGAGATCGGCGTGACGGTGAGCGCGAACCGAGAGACGAGTCGCAACCCCATGATGATCGCCAGTCCGGCGAGCACCGCGCGGTGGTTCGCCGCGCCGCCCAACAACATGCCGATCCAGACCGTCACCGTCACCTGGATCGTGAAGAACCCGGGCGCGACCGCGCCGTTGTACAGCGCGAAGAGCCCGCCGGCGAGCCCGGCGAGCGCGGCGCCGTAGACGAACGCCTGCGTCTTGTACGTCGTCGTCGGTTTGCCGAGCGACCGCGTCACGAGCTCGTCCGCTCGAATCGCGCGGAGCACGCGACCGTAGGGCGCGGCCGTGAGCCGGGTGAGCAGCGCGAGCGTCACGAGCGTGATACCGCCGAGCACGAACACCGTGGCTACGAGCCGGGTGTCGCCGTCGGCGACGAGCGACGCGATCGGTCGCGGTACCCCGAGGATCCCGACGTTCCCGCCGAAGAGCCCCTCGAGATTCACGAACAGCGAGTGAAATATCTCTGCGGTGGCGAGGGTGACGATGGCGAGAAAGTCGTCACGAAGCCGGATCGACGTCGCGCTGAGCAGGAACCCGAGCGCGGCGGCAGCACCGACGCCGGCCGCGACCCCGATCGGCCACGGGTAGCCGAGCCCGACCCCGGCGAAGGTGTCCTGTGCAGAGAGCATCGCCGTGGCGTAGGCGCCGACGGCGAAGAAGACGACGTGACCGAAGTTGACGAGCCCGGTGTGTCCGTACTGTACGTCGAGCCCCAACACGAGGAGTCCGTAGATGACGAAGACGATGCCGACCTCGACGAAGACGTAGAGGGCGCTCGGAAGCTGGACGCGGAGGGGCGTAAGCGCCAGCAGTCCGCCGACGAGGAGACACCCCAGCCCGACGAGCAGCGCTCGATTGCCCCGCCCGGTGGGGAGCCGGTCGAGCCCTCTCACGCCTCGCGCACCTCGGTTCCCGCGATGCCGCTCGGACGAACAAGCAAGACGGCGATCAGGATGACGAACGCGGCCGCGGTCGACAACCCGGTCAGCCCGGACGGCAACAACGCCGTCGAGAGCGCGATCACGAGGCCGATGACGTACGCGCCCACGATCGCGCCGTACGGGCTGCCTGCACCCCCGAGGATGGCCGCCGAGAGGATCTGGAGGATCTGACTGTACCCGGTGGTCGCGCTGACGTTCGTCTGGATAGCCATCAACACGCCGGCGAGCCCAGCGAGGACGCCCGCGAGGATCCAGACGCTGTCACGAACCAGCTGGGTGTCGATCCCGCGAACTCGTGCGAGCTGCTCGTCGTCGCCCATCGCCCGCATCGCGATGCCGACGTTGGTCCGGGTCAAGAGCAGGTGTACGGCGACGAAGACGGCCACCGCAGCACCCACGACGGTCAGCTGTTCGGTCGTGACGAAGAACCCCCCGAGGAGGTCGACGGGGCCGACCGAGAGGTCGGGCACCGAGTCGAACCGGACCGTCGTCGTCTCGGTCTCGAAGTACCGCGCGTTCCGTCCGGCGACGAGCCGGATCACGTTCCGTAACGCGATCCCGAGTCCGATCGAGGTCAACAACAGCGGGACCGGCCCGGTCTGATTGATCGGCGTGAAGAAGCCACGCGCGAGCACGAGACTCCCGATCCCTCCACCGACCATCGCGACGACGACGGCGACCGGGAGGGGAACGGGGAGGGCGGTCGACGCGAGCAGACCGACGAACGCCCCTAGCGTGAGGTACTCGCCGTACGCGAAGTTGATCATGTTCACGATTCCGTAGATGAGGGTGAACCCGATCGCCGCGATGGCGATGTACGAACCAGTGACCAGCCCGAAGAGTATCTCCTGGAGGAGCCCCATCTGCGTCAGTACTGTCCCTCTGGGACGTACTCGCGGACGTCGGCCGCGGACACCTGACTCGTCTGTGTGAACCCACCCGACTCCGCGGTGCTTATCGTGACGGTCCCGAAGACGTTGCCGTGCTGGGTGAACGTCGTCGGCGTTGCTGCACCGCGGTAGGTGATCTCCTCGCCGTTCGCGAGCGCCTCTTTGCCCGCCGCGAACGTCTGGACGGGCGTCCCGTCACCCCGGCTCACCGGACCGAGATTCCGCTGGATCGCCGCCGGGCTCGCCTCACCGGCTCGCTCGATGGCCAGCGCCATCACCGTGACCGCGTCCCAGGACGGCGGCGTCCAGGCGTTGATCTCGGCGTCGCCGGCCTCGGCGTAGATGCCCTCGAACGTGTTGTAGCCGGGGCCAGACCGACCGGGTTGTGCGGCCCAGGCACCCTCGATATCGCTGCCGACCTGGTCGTACACCGCCTGTGAGGCGAGGGTGTCCGAGAGGATCGGCTGTCTGCCGTACTCGCCGTCCGACCAGTCCGAGAGCGCCGTGATCGCAGACTCCTGTGGGAGGCTGATCAGGAAGGCGTCGAAGTCGGCGTCGAAGAGCCGACTGAGCGCGGACTGATAGCTCGACTGCGCGAGTTCGACCTCGACCCGCTCGACGAGGGTCCCGCCGTTCTCCTCGTAGACGTCGAGGAACCCCTCGGCGTAGCTCCGCTCGCCTTCGGTGTTTCCGTTGAGCACCCCCAGGGTCTCGAAGCCCTCTTCGAGCGCGTACACCGCACTTCCGCTGGTGTGGACGGTGTCACCGACGACGGTTCGCCACACCCACTCGTCGTCGCTCACGTCGTCCGGCGTGAGTTTGTCGCCGCCACGCGTGTCTAGGTACGTCGACCCCGGCCACGGGGTGACGACCGGCATCGCGAGGTCCTGGAGGAAGTCCCAGAGTGGATTGATCTCACTCGAGAAGAGCCCGACGAGCCCGGCGACGCCGTCGCTCTCGACGAGCTGTGTCGCGACGGTTCGCGCCTCCTGTGGGTTGACGGCGGTGTCTCGTCTGATCACCTCCAGTTCGCTGCCGAGGACGCCGCCTGCCTCGTTGATGTGACTCACCGTCGCGTCCGTCGCCTGTGAGACGCCCGGCTGTAAGAAGTCCCACTGGCCGCTCAGTGCGGCCGGCTGTCCGAGCGCGATCGGCTCCGAGCCGGTCTCGCCGGCCGTCGCGCCGTCAGATTCGCCCTCACTGCCGTCGCCGGTATCGCCACTGCTCTCCTCGCCGCCGCCGAAACTCACACAGCCGGAGAGGCCGGCGATGCCAGCACCGCCCGCACCGGCGAGAAACGATCGTCGACGAACGCGTGTCTTGGTACCTCGTGGCATTCTATACGGTTGTGCCGAGGTCAGACATATAAAGCTCTCGCCGTCCATGGACGGGTGGCTCGACGATCGGTCGGGCCGAGCGACGAGACGGGACGTCAGAGCGACACGTCGGTGCCGTCACCAGCCTCGACCGCACGGCGGTACACGGCCGCGCCGGCCGCCGCGTCGAGCGTCGCCGACCCGACGCTCGCGACCACGAGCCTCCCGCGCTGTGACTCGCGGGTGTACCCCTCCTCGAGCGGGACGCCGAGTTCGACGAGGTCGGACGCCTCGAGCGAGCTCGCGAGGAGGTCGCCGGTGTGAGCCACCTCGCTCGGGACGTCGGCGAAGACCCGCTCGGCGTCCGCGAGGACGGCCGGTTCGAGCTCCTGCATCTCCTCGGTGAACGCGCCGACGGCGACGACGAGCGCCCCGGGCGCCAGTGCCGCTGCCGGGAACACGGGCTCGGTCGCGGTCGTCGCGGTCACGACCACGTCGGCGTCCGCAACCGCTTCGGTCGACGTCGCGACGGCACGAGCCGGGACACCTGCCTCGTCGAGGTCGGCTGCACACGCGAGCCGCGAGTCGCTCGGCGAGTATATCCGCACGTCGTCGAGCGACGCCACGGTCGCGATCGCCCGGGTCTGCCAGCGAGCTTGCGCACCAGCACCGATGACACCGAGCGTGAGCGAGTCGACGTCGGCTGCAAGCGCCCGAACCGCGGCCGCACCGATACAGCCCGTCCGGGCGTTCGTCACCGTCGTGCCGGCCAGTAACGCCTCGGGTACGCCGGTTCTGGCGTCAGTGAGCACGATCTGTGCGTTGATCGTCGGGAGTCCCCGGTCCGCATTTTCCTCGTGGACCCCGACCAGCTTCGTCGCGTAGTGGTCGGCGCCGTGGACGTACGCTGGCATGGCGATACCGGTTCCCGTGGGCTCGTCGCCGTCGAGCCCGGCACCGACCGGAAAGTGCGGTCGCTCCGGTCGCTCGACCGCACCGGCGGCTTGTCGGACCAGCGTCTCTGCGACGACATCGACGAGCGAGGCGAGTTCCAGCTGCCGTTCGACGTCGGCCTCTGAGAGAACGAGTACCATGGTCGCGACCGACGTGCGGAGGCGAGTTAGGGTTTTGCCACGAAACCGCACCGGAGTGTCCGACCCGTCACGCCGCTGGGTCGGCGATCGCACACACGGCGTCGGTCACCACGTCGACCGCGAGCGGGATCACCGCCTCGTCGACGTCGAACGTCGCGGTGTGATGGCCGGTCGGGTTGCTCGCGCCGAAGCCGACGTATGTCGCGACGCCTCCCGCGCGCTGGACGGCCCGCATCAGACGCGTCGCGTCCTCGCTGCCCCCGAGGGCTGCGCCGTCCTCTGGGACGACGTCGGCTCCACGCTCTCGCGCTGCGTCCGCGACGGTCTCGACGAGCCGCTCGTCACAGGTCGCACTCGGCGCGCCGGTGAGAGACGACACGTCGACGGCACAGTCGTGCAGGCTGGCGGCGCTCTCGATGACACTCCGAGCGCGCTCCTCGAGCGACTCGCGGAGGGCGGTCGTCGACCCGCGCACCTCGCCGCGGAGCGTCGCCGACTCGGCGACGATGTTCGAGGCGGTCCCACCGGCTATTTCACCGACGTTGATCCGGGTCTTCCCGTCCGCGTGCCGGGCGATCGCGTACAGGTTGGAGACGGCCGTCGAGAGCGCCTGGATCGCGTTCGATCCCTCTTGTGGGGCGATTCCGGCGTGTGCGGACGCGCCCTCGAACGTCGCCTCGAATCCTCGTATCGCGAGGAACGAGTCGACGTCTGGGATCACTGTGCCCGTCTCCGCATCGAGGCCGACGTGGATCGCGACGAGCGCGTCGACGTCGTCGAGGTGCCCGCTCTCGACGACCGAGGCGGCCCCGGCGCCGAGTTCCTCGGCGGGCTGGAAGAGCACCTTCAGCGTGCCGGCGAACTCGCTCGCTGCGACCGCCCCGGCGACGCCCACACCGATCGCCGCGTGGGCGTCGTGGCCGCAGGCGTGCATCCGGTCGTCGTACACCGAGGCGAACCCGTTTGCGGCCGGGTCGTGGTCGTCGTCGCCCGACTCTCGTTGGGGGAGCCCGTCGATGTCGACCCGGACGAGTACGGTGGGGCCCGGACCGCGTTCCAGCACCGCGAGCGCCCCGCTGTATCCGTCCTCGAGCTTCGTCAGGACCGCCTCGTCGACGCCGAGGGCTCGCGCCCGATCGGCCGCGCGGTCGAGGGCCGCGTCGGTTGGCGGACGGATTTGATCGTCGCCGTGGACGTCGCTGCCGACGTACAGCTCGTCGAGGTCGACCTCGTGCAGCGCGTCGACGATGCGGCCGGTGGTGTAGAACTCACACCAGCCGAGCTCCGGACGCCGGTGGAGGTCGCGACGCAGTTCGATCAGCCGAGAGTGGGGGTCTGAACGCACGTCGATTCGTCAGCAGACGGGCCTCTTAAGTGTTCAGTACGCGTCAAGCGCAGTCGTCGTCGCGGTCGCGAGCATCTGGCAGCCGCGCCGGAGCGCGTCCCACTCGACGTGCTCGTCGGGCGCGTGTGCGAGGTCGACCGACCCCGGCCCGAACACGACCGTCGGAATCCCCGCGTCGAGGTAGTGTCTGGCGTCTGTCCCCCCGGTGAACCCCTCGTAGCTCGGGTCCGTGATGCCGTGTGCAGCCGCGGCGGCTTCGACACACGAGACGATCGGCTCGTCGGGGTCGACCTCCGAGCCCTCGAACTGGACGGAGAATCGTTCGAGGGTCGGTGGATGGTCTGCGAGCCACGGACGCTCCGCACACACCGCCTCGAGCCGTCGCCGATAGGCGGCTTCGACGTCGGCGACCGTCTCGTGAGGCGCGACGCCGATGCGGATCTCGGCGGTGAGCGAGGCGGGGACCGACGACGCCCACTCGCCCGCTTCGACCCGCCCGAACGTCACCGGCCACGGGGCGTCGTACGCGGTGAACAACGGGTGTGTCACCTGTTCGGCGCGCTCGCGCTCGAGTGACTCGAACGCCCGCCGGATAGCCTCGAAGTGCGGCAGCACGGACTCACCCTCCCAGGCCCTGGCGGCGTGGGCCGACTTCCCGGTCACCTCCAGCCGGGTCATGAGGCTGCCCTCCGCGGCGACGACGAGCGCAAAGTCAGTAGGCTCAGCGACGATCGCGGCGTCACGCTCGAACGGATACGGGTTCGCCGCGGCCGCGGTCGCTGCACCGATACCGCCCTCCTCCTCGCCGGCGACGCTCTCGACGACCACTCGCCCGTTCAGTCCGCGGTCGTCGGCGACCGATTCGACCGCCAGCGCCGCGATCACACACGCCGCGAGCCCACCTTTCATGTCGGCCGAGCCGCGGCCGTAGAGTCGCCCGTCGCGCCACGCCGGGTCGAACGGGTCCGCACTCCACGCCGACGCCTCGACTGGAACGACATCGGCATGGCCGTTGAGCACGATCGTCGGCCCGGCGTCCGGGTCACCGAACGCGAGGGCGCCGGCGATGCTCGGCCGGTCAGCGAGGTCAAGCGTCTCGACGGGTGGGAACGATGGATGCGCTCTAAGAACGCCCAGGTCCGGCTCCCACCGGTATCGCTCGAATCCGAGCGCCCCCAAGCGCTTCCACAGCCACGCCTGCACGGCCGCCTCCTCGCCCGGGTAGCTCTCGAACGACACCAGATCCGACGCCAGCGCCTGCAACTCGTCTTCGCGGATCTCCATTGGTCGCCCGGTCTCGGCGCGAGTACCTGAGGGTTCGGGTTAGATCCCCCCCCAACAGCTAACAGAAATTTTGTGTTGCGTAAACCTGGACTCTACTATCGTTTTGAGCGACGCCGATACCGATTGCTTCTCGCCGGAACTCAGGACGCAGAATATTCTCGCGGTGCGGTGGTGAGTTCATCCAGCTGCGAACCAACCCTTCACCAATTGCGGACTCGTTGCCGTCGTAATTGATGATACCCTCTCCGGTCTTAATGTCCGCATCTGCGAACGTGTACGCGATATTCTCTCCGCTGTACTGATCACACGAGTATCCCGCTGCTTCGTATCGGTCGCTGTGGTCCTGTCCGTCGATTACAGGAAATCGAGGGGAAAGCCCCGCCGTTCACGGTGGGGATGAATCCGACAAATGCTATCCAACCGAAAGCTACAGTACGCCCGGCATCGTACTATGATATAAGTCAATCGCGTAAAGTCTCAATCGGGAGACACGGGGTCGCTTCCCGCTGATACGGACGGTTCCACGCCCACCACCGGCAAAACCCGGTGGGGAGTACGTGATTAAGATTCGTTCGCCGTCCTCACAGTACCCCTACCCGTCACTGGAGACGGTCGGCAACGACCGCGCACACGAGGGGGTGACAGCATACCAAACCATGCCCCGTTCGCGGTTGCCCACTCCGCCCTCGTCGGTGGAGTCTGGTCGATGGCACGACCCGTGTCGGTCGCGTCGAAACGACGGGGCCGAACACACCCGTTCGGACGGTCGCCCCTTGCTGCGGTTAGGCGACCGGGCGTGTGTGGAGCCACAAGCGGGGGAGTCCGCATCGAGACGGACTGGCGTCGTCACGCGCCCACCGCCCCGACGTGGTGCTCGCGAACCCGGTACTCCCTTCGGGGAGGAAGTTGCCTTCAGGGGCAGATGGACCGGCCCGATGCCCCACGAAGGAATCCTCGCGCTTCAGCGCGGAGAGGATGTCAAGTGCCCATACTCACCTGTCTCAGCCATCGTGTCACTGTGCTCGTCAGCGATGTGATAGAGAGCTGGATCCCAGTCAAGCGGGCTCAAACCACGTTGTGTTCGAACCTCGTTGACGCGCTCATGTGCTGCATAGACTACGGCTGTTTCGTTGATATCGTCGGGCTGTGTATCAGTATTTGATACGTATTCTATTCCACTCTGGACAGTGTGGTCAACTGGTGTGATTCCGGTTCCAACCGTTGCTGAAATGCCAATAGTGACAGTCAAAACGAGTGCCAGCGTATATTTTGAGAACAGCGCTCGAAAGGTGCCTGCGGCTTTCGACCTCAGCGAGACCATGCCTAATACGTGTTACTCGATCATCAAATAGCTTGATCGGAGGGTGTCATAGAACAGTTCGCATACTGCCGATATGCTACGGTTATTCACTACTTTCTGCCAGAATATCTATGTGGGTGGAGTCGTATATTTGATATAATGGCACGTGACAAAACGAGGCAGGTGCTGCTCCTCTCTGCCGGTGTGCTGTTTCTCATCGGGAGTATCGCTGGTGTTGGCGCTGTCCCTGATGCGGACGATATTTTCGAGGACGACGACGATGGTCCCCCACCACATGCTGGTGGTCACCACGACGATGGAGATGATGACGATGGGCCTCCACCACACGCCGGTGGTCACCACGACGATGAGGACGACGACGATGATGAGGACGATGCAGGTGGCCCACCCTCACACGCGAACCCAGATAACGACTGAGTGACTCGCGTGTGACGCTTACTCTTCGAATACTGTTTCTGAGTCTGATTCAGTCGCTGTCGATGTAGTCGCGTTCTCTGTTGGTAGAGACGTGTGGAGAGCGTTTGCTCCTGTGTCAGCTGATCGTACTGCTGTCTTGATAGACAGCAGTCTGTCAGCCCGAGTTTCAAACTCAGCGTGGGTAATCTCTCCTTCAGCATACCGTCGTTTTAGTCTCTCAATTGACGAGGCTGTGGTCGCGTCTTCAAACATCGACTCAGCACCGAATTTGACGATATACTGGACGACAAACACAATTGGAGTCATCAACGCGAACGCAACAAGTGGGCTCCCGTCTGTGAATAACTGGAGGATAGCCACCCAGCTTCCAAGCACGAGGCTCAGTAATACCGGAGACGCAATGAGTATCGACAGATAGCTCTCGATAGTCTCGCTGAGCTGTTCAACGCGCTTGTGAAGTGGTCGTGACATTAGACAACTGTCAGCCGGTGAGAGTGATAAATATACTGCCTGGATTGGATTGAAGACGTCATAGAACTCTCCTCACTCCGTATTGATATCCTCCTCCGCGTTCACCCTGCTCCTTGGTGTGCTACTCGTTCTATAACACCCTGTATCTACAGGAACTCGGTGTTCTGTGGCCCGTTGGTGAGGTGGACCTCGAACGGCTGTGTCCCGACGGCGTCCCGCTCGATCAGGTGCCAGTACGTCTCGGCGATCTCGTCGGGGTCGAGAAACGTCGTCTCGTCGCGGTCCGGGTAGCGGTCGCGCGTCCCAGGCGTGTCGATCTGGCCGTCGAGGACGACGTGTGCGACGTGGACCCCGTCGCCGCCGAACTCCTGAGCGACGTCCATCGCCATCCCCCGCGCGGCGAACTTCGCGGCGGTGAACCCGACGGCACCGCCGAGACTCCGCACCGCCGAGGTCGCTCCGGTGAAGATCACCGTGCCGCCGCCCGTCTCGAGCATGTCCTCGACGGCCTCCTGCGTGCAGACGAACGGCCCGCGAACCCCGACCGCCCACGACCGCTCGAACTCCGCGACGCTCGCGTCCGCGATCCCCTTCCACGCGGCGCTGCTCGCGTGGTTGATCAACACGTCGACGGGGCCGAATTCCTCTCGAACCGTCTCGACGGACGACCGCACCGTCTCGACGTCGGTGAGATCGGTCGGGACGGCGAGCCCCTCACCGGGTTCGGGGAGGTCAGCCGCGAGCTCCTCGAGATACGTCTCAGAGCGGGCGAACAGCGCGACGCGACACCCCTCGGCGGCCAGTCGTCGCGCGAGCGATTCTCCGAGTCCCGGACCGACACCAGCGATGATCGCGGTTCGAGCCATACCTCTCTGTACGACCTACCCTGGCAAAACCGTGATGACCGCGCCCCCGATCGAACGGCGGGTTTGGGAGGTGTTACATCCGTCTCGATAGACCCTGTCTCGAGTTCGCGATCACAGCGGTATGAACCGTCTGCTGGCGTCGGGTCGTCGCTCAGTCGTGGATCAGCACGTCGAGGACGGTCGGACCGTCTCGGTCGCGACTCGCAGCGATCGCGTCTGCGATCTCGTCCGGCGAGTCGACGAGGTGAGCTGTCGCCCCGTAGCTCTCAGCGCCGTCGGCGATCGCCGCGGGCGGGTCGAACTCCATCGCCTCGAAGTCGTGATCGGGTTCCTCGCCGCCGAGCACGCGGAGCGTGTTGTCCTTCAGGATGCGGTAGTTCTGATTGTCGGCGACGACCACGGTCAGGTCCACGTCGTGACGCACCGCAGAGTAGATGGCTTGCGGATAGTAGAGGTACGAGCCGTCGCCGATGAAGCCGACCACGTCGCGCGGGGCCGGCCGCTCGGCCTCCGCCATCGCGGCTCCGATCGCCGCCGGGAGGCCGTACCCCAATCCGCCGCTCTTCGTCGAGATCCACTGTTCGGGTCCCAACGGTAGGTGCCACCGCACGGCCGCCCCGGAGGTGACGCCCTCGTTGACCACCAGCGCGTCCGCAGCCGCCTCGCCCATCGCGGCACCCAGCTCTCCCTTCGAGGCACGCGGGTCGGCTGGGTCCGGGTCGGCCGGTCGGCGCGACTCCCACTGAGCGGCGGCCGCCTCACGAGCGCGCTCTCGTCGACGCGCCTGTGCGGCTGCCGGGAGCGACTCGTCGACGAGTTCGACGAGCTCCGCGAGGACGTGGCCGGGGTCGCCGAGCACCGAGGCGTCCGCGGGCCAGTTCTTGCCCAGCTCCCAGCCGTTCGGGCCGATCTGTACGATCGTCGCGTCGGCGAGGAGATCGGTCTCGTGTGCGAGCGACGTCGTCGCCGACCCACAGCCGACGAAACAGACCGTCTCGCCGTCGACCGTCTCGCGGAACCCAGACTCCGCACCCGGTACGGTCCCGCCCCAGAGGGCGTGGTCGGTCGGAAAGTTCGACTCGGCGGTGATGTACTCGCCGTGGACGCGTATGCCCGCCGTCTCGGCGAGGTCGACGGCCGCCTGGATGGCATCGGGGCCCGACCGGGCGACGTCGTCGCCGATCACCATTACGGGCTCGTCGGCGTCGACGAGAAGTGAGGCTGCGGCCGCAACCGCCTCGGGGTCGCCACGACCCGCATCCGGAATCGGTCCGAGTCGCTCGACGGGTGCGTCCGTCGTCGCGGTCATGACGTCTACTGGAAGCTCCACGAACACCGGTCCGGTCGGCGGTGTGAGCGCCTGTCTCGCCGCTCGGCGGAGCATCGCCGGCAGCGCGTCCACCGACGGGATCGACGCGCTCCACTTCGTGTACTGGTCGACGATCGCCTCGAGGTCGCCGTGGAGGATCGGTTCTTCGTGCTGGAAGTCGGTCTGGTAGTTCCCGGCCGTGACGAGCACTGGAGCCCCCGTGAAGGCGGCACCGATGACGTTGCTCAACCCGTGTGCGAGCCCGGGGGCGACGTGGAGGTTCGTGACCGCGAGCGGGGAGACACGCTCGTCGTGGTGGGCGTGGTACCGTCGGGTCGTGGCGTAGCCAGCTGCCATCCCCACCGCGACGTCCTCGTGGAGGGCGAGGACGTACTCGAGCGGGCTCTCTGCGACCGCCTGGACGGTCGGTAGCTCCGTCGTCCCCGGATTTCCGAAGACCCGAGTTACCCCGTACTCCGCGAGCGCTTCGACCAGGTACGCCGCTCCGGTTCGGGACATATACGACTCTCTCACCCGCCAGAGTAAACCGTTTGTGCCCCCGGCGGTCGCGGCCGGCGAGGCGGCGACGTCGCCGCGAGGGCGGCTCACACGACCCCGAGTCCACCGAGGACCAGTCGGCCGCCGATGAGCGTCAACAGGCCGAGCACCACCGTCCGTCGCACCCGACGGGGTATCCGCGGGCGAAGACGCGTCCCGACTGCGACGCCGGCAACCGCGGGGACGATCCCGCCGACGGACGCGAGGAGGAGCCCGAGGTCTGGATAGAGCCCGAGCGCGCCCGCAGCGGCGACACGGAGTCCGTTGATTCCGACGAAGACGAGCGCGACGACGCCGACGAAGAGCCCGTGGGAGAGGTCACAGCTTCGGACGAAGGCGACGAACTGTACCCCGACGTTCGTCGCACCGAAGAGGACTCCGGAGACGAGCCCGACGGCCGCCATCGCGATCGGCGTCTCGACGGCACAGCGGTCTGCGGCCCGCGAGAGCGTCGGGAGCCGCACGACCTGCTGTGTGGTGGCGACGAACCCGAGTGCGACCACGCCGAGTAAGACCCGTACGGGTGCCGCCGGCAGCCGGTCGAGCACCACCATCCCGGCGATAGTGCCGACTACCCCGGCGACGAGGAGCGGCGCGAACCGACGCCCGCAGCGACGCAACTCACGTCTCGAGAGGTCCCCGACGAGTGCGACGTTCACCGCGAACATCGGGAGGATCATGAACGCCACCGCCGTCGCGGGATCGAGTGCCGCGGCGAGCACCAACGTCCCCACGACGGCGAAGCCGAAGCCCGCGATCCCATTGAGCGCGCCGGCGGCCACGACGAGCAGGACGACGCCGACGGCGAACACGGGCGTCCAGACGATCATCGAGTGCTTACTCCGGCCGACGGAGGCCCAGCGCGTCGAGGCCGCCGACAGACGCTCGCTCGTGTGTGTCCCGGACGCCACGCCTCTCGCAGCTGGCTACCGGGAGACACCGAGCGTCGCCCGACAGTTCGAACAAAGAAAGAGGTCCCGGGTCCCGTACAACGAGATCGTTCCGTCGTCGTCCGGCTCGATCGCCGGCACGGTCGGGCCGGATTCGAGATCGTCAGCGGCGTCTGTTTCGGCACCACACTCGGGACACGACACGGAGTTTGTCATGGTCGACCCACCACGCGGCTCGATATAAACCGTCGTCGTGTGTGCAACCGAACTACACACGCGGTGGAGCCACTCGCCGACGAACCGCCGTCGTCGTGTCGACGCCTGAATCGGCGTCACCCGCGCGAGTCCGTCCCGTCACGGAGTCGCTCGAGGTCCGCGGGGGTGTTCACGTTCGTGAGCGCCCGGTCGACCCCGCCTTCGGTGGGTGCCGACGCGACGGGGACACGGTGTACGTCGAGCTCGTCGAGGAGGCCGAACAACGCCGCACTCGTCAGTCGGCTCTCGACTGCGGTGAGCGCGGTGGTTCGGTAGACGGCGAACACCGGCTGGAGCTGCCCCCCCTCGTCGACCGGCACGATCGCGTCGGCGTCGGCCGACTGTCCGGCGAGCCACCGTATCGCTTCGGTCGTGACGAGCGGCATGTCACAGCCGACGACGGCGATCCGCTCCGCCTCGGTCGCGCGTGCCGCAGCGAGGATGCCGCCGACGGGTCCACCGGTTCCCGGCGGGTCGAAGACGTACTCCACGGGTCGGCCGATCCCCGACCCGAGGAGCGCTCGCCGCGACGCCGTGCCGACGGCGACGAGTGGCGGCCTAGCGGCGAGCGACGCGACGGCGTCGACCGCTCGGCTCACGAGGGTGCGCCCGTCGAGCGTCGCGAGCGCCTTGTCTCGATCGCCGAACCGTCGGCTTCGACCTCCGGCGAGCACGACACCACGAAGGTCGTCGCCCGTCGACCCGGCCTCTGACGTGGTCATCGAACGGTCAGTCGCTCTGGCTCGTCGCCGTCTGCTGGTGGTGTCGACGGAGCACCCCGACCTTGTTCGCGACCGTCCCAGCGAGCGTCTCGAAGGCGTCCCCGGCCTCACTGCTGCCAGCTCGCGTGACGATCGGTTCGCCGTCGTCGCCTCCGGCTCTGACCGCCGGGTCGAGCGGCAGCGTGCCGAGGAACGGGACGTCGACGGCGTCTGCGAGGCCACTCCCACCGTCCTCACCGAAGATGTCGTGGGTGTTCCCGCAGTCGGGGCAGACGAACGCGCTCATGTTCTCGACGACCCCCAAGACGTTCGCGTCGTACTCGGCGAACAGCTGGACCCCACGACGGGCGTCGTCGACCGCGACCGACTGCGGCGTCGTGACGATGACGGTTCCCGTCACGGGAAGGTGCTGGAGGACGGTCAGCGGGACGTCGCCGGTTCCCGGCGGGAGGTCGATGACGAGGTAGTCGAGCACCCCCCACGAGACGTCGGTGAACAGCTCGGTGAGCGTGTTCTGTGCCACCGGACCGCGCCAGACGACCGGGTCGTCGTCGTCGATGAGCAGTCCGACGCTCATGAGCTCGAGCCCGTGGGCGGTCGGCGGGACGATCTTGTCGTCGTCGTCGACGGTCGTGACCTCGGTGTCGTCGTCGGTGCCGAGCATCCGCGGGACGTTCGGCCCGTACACGTCGGCGTCGAAGAGGCCGACTGAGGCGCCACGCGCGTTCAACCCGGCAGCGAGGTTGACCGCGACGGTGCTCTTGCCGACCCCGCCTTTGCCGGACGCGACCGCGATGACGTTCCGGACGCCGGGGAGGACGGACGCCTCGGCCTCGTCGAACCGCGGGACGCTCGCCGAGAGCTCTGGCTCGAGTCCGAGCCCGTCGATGGCCGATCGGACCTGATCGGCGATAGCCCGCTCGTCCGGCGCGTACGGCGCGCCGAGTGCGAGCTCGACTGCGGCCGTGTCACCCTCGACCGAGAGGTCGGTGACGAGTCCGGCGGTGACGATGTCGGTGCCGAGCGCCGGATCCTCGACGGCGCTGAGTCGATCGCGAACTGCCGCTGTGATAGTGTCGTGTGGTGACATGTGTTAGTCGGTGGTGACGTCGACTGCCGTCGGCGGGTCGGCGCGGACGCCGTCACGGGCGTCCCACGCGGCGAACGTGCGCGCGAGTCGAGCGAGCGCGGCGAAGACGCCCTCGACGGTGTCGCGGGTGGAGACGGCCGTTTCGAACTGGTCGAGCCAGCCGAGCTGAGCGAGCGTGTGCGCCTGGAGCGCTCGGACGCGGTCGAGACCCTCCATATCGGCGGCATCGTCGGGCTCGTCGTCGAGCATCGTCGCCTCGCGTTCACAGAGCGCGCGCATGAACTCGAACTGCGCGGCGAGATGATCCGGGATGCCGTCTCCGCGTTCGGGGTCGAAGCCCGCCGCAGCGTACAGCCGTGCCATCTCGGCGGCCGGGTCGCCGAGCAGCTCGCCCGCCTCGCCGGCGGTGTGGTGTCGCGAGTCCGACTCGAACGTCTCGCTCGGGTCGACGGCGTGTGCCGAGGCGAACGGCGGTACGTAGTGGTCGCCGGGGACGACAAAGAGATTATCGTAGCCGATCGCCAACGCGTCGGCGTCGACCGCATCGCCCGCGCCGAACCCGCAGAGCGCGTCGGTGTCGACGGCGACCGGAAACGCGTCCGCGAGCGTGACGTACGTTCCGGCTTCGAGTGCGCGGGCGACGGTCGTCGCCTCTCCGTCGAAGGTGGCTGCGAGCAGGCCGTAGACGCGGGCCCGTGCGTCCGCCATCGAGCGGTCGTCCGGCGGCACGTCGCCGCCGATCGGCCGTTCCTCGCCGTCTGAGGACCGGCTCACAGCCGCTCCACCTCGACGAAGGCGTCGTACTGGGCGTTGCTCCCCCCGACGAGGTCCGAGAGGCCCGTGTCGCCGAGCGCGTTGTCGAGCGGCTGGATGTGGTTGATAGCGAAGCCGGCGTCGCGACCCTTGGCGTACCCGGCCTCCTCGTGCATCGGCACGTCGAACCGGTACTGGCTGTGACCGTCGACTTCGGCGGGCTCGCGCGTCTCGCCGTCAATCGTCTCCGGAGTCGCGCCATTCGCGGTCCGCCCCCACCCCCACATCGCGCCGACGACACCGGGGCGGATGCCGCCGGTGACCATCGCGACGCCCTCGACGGTCCGCCGCCCGGCGTCGATGGCGATGTCGTCGCCGTTCTCGATGCCACGCGTCTCGGCGTCTTGTGGGTTGATCCACACCGGGTTCTCTGGGCGCGTCTCGCGGAGCCACGGGCTGTTCTGGGTGCGGTGCATCCCCTGGTTGCGCGGCTTCCAGTTGATCAGCCGGAGCGGCAGTCCATCGTCCGGCGTTTCGCCGACCGGTGCCTGGACTGTCCCGTCGTAGTGCTCGACGTCGTCGACGCGCGGAAGCGGGTCGAATCGCTCGCCCGTGTACGAGTGTTTGCCCGTCGGGACGGCCTCGCTGTAGAAGTCGACGCGCGACTCGAGCTTGTAGCGCATGTGCTCGCCCTCGTAGGCGTTCGAGCCGTCCGCGCGCTCGGCGTAGTCGTAGTCGTGCCCGTTCCGTGCGAACTCGCGTTCGTAGTCGTCTGCGGGCTCCTCGAAGCGTCCGCCACGGTTCAACACGGTGACCACCTTCGCCCACTCCTCGTCCGTGACCGCCGCCTGCCATCGCTCTATGTCGAACGCGTCACCGAGCCCCTTCTCGTGGCTCGCGCGGAAGATCCGTCGTTCCTCGGCGCTCGCGTCGGGCACCGGGTCGCGGTCGTACGCGACGTTTGCCGCCAGCTTCAGGTAGAAGTCTTCGGCCTGCTCGAGCGGCCACGCGTCGCCCTCCGCGTCGACGATCGCGTCCTCGCCGACACCCGGGAGGTCCAGCTCCTTCCACAGGTCGATCAACACGTCCTCGAACGGCCGCGCGTCCGGCACGACCGAGATCGCCGGCTGACTGATCTTTTCGTCTGCCAGCCGCTTGTTCGGGTACGTCCCGAAGTTCTCCCACCGCTCGAGGTACGTCGGCTCCGGCAGGATGTAGTCGGCGTACTGGCTCGTCTCGCCGATGACCGTATCCGAGGCGACGATGAGCGGGATAGCGTCGGTGTCCTCGAGGATTGGCGGTATCTTGTCGCCGCCGGCGGCCGCCATCACGTGGTTGTTCGAGTACGGCCGGATGAACAGCGCCTCGACGCCGTACGGGTACGCGTCCTTGGCGCTGCCGTAGAGCTCCTGTGTCGCCTGTGGCGGGGCGACGGGGAACCACGGCCGCTTCGCCGGGTAGCCGTCGTCGCGCTCGAACAACGTCGTCTCCTCGTAGTTCACCCCGCCGCGGAGGATCGGGATCCCCCACGACTGGTTTGCGTCGGGGACGGTCGCGAGGTCGTAGCGGCCGCCGGTGGTGGCGAAGCCCGCGTACGGCGTGATCTGTCCGCCCTTCCAGTCGTAGTTGCCGATGAGGTGTTGGAGCGTGGCGATCGCCCGCGTGCTGTAGAACCCGTTGCCGTGTTTGGCCGGCCCGCGGTACTGCATGATCGCGGTGCGCTTGCCGTGGCTCGTGAACTCGTCTGCGAGCTCGGCGACCTGCTCGGCCGGCACCCCGGCCATATCCGCGTACTCCTCGACGGTGTGTTCGTAGACGCGCTCGCGATAGAGGCTCCAGGCGCTGCGGACGGCGGTACCACCGACGCGTACGTCGACGTCAAGCACGGCCGTGTCGACCTCGCTGGCCGGACGGGGATCGCCCGTGTCGGCGTCGACGACCACGTAGTCGTCGGCGGTCGCTGCGTCGGCATCGACCAGCCCAAGGTCGGCGGCTCGCGCCTTCGGTCTCGCCTCCTCGTCGACGAGCACGAGGTGCGTCGCGTCGCTCCAGGTCGGCTCGTCGTCGTCCGCCGCGGCCGACTCGGCGGGGTTCTGCAGGTAGCTCACGTCGTGCCGGTTGTGCTCGAGGATCCACCGCGCCATCCCGAGCGCGAGCGCTCCGTCCGCGCCGGGTTCGACGGGCACCCACGTGTCGGCCTTCTCGGCGGTCTTCGACAGGCGTGGGTCGACCACGTCCATTCGCATCCCGTCTTGAATGGCGTTCGTCAGCTTCGGTGCGAGCCACGTCGGTCCCTTGTTGGCGACCATCGGATTGGTCCCCCACACGAGGAGGTACTCACAGTTCTCGACGTCCGGGTACTGCCGCTTCTTTTTCGCGTCGTGTGAGCGGACGTTCCCCATCACGCTCGAGACGCCACAGACGCCGGCGTGGTGGATGCTGTTCACCGAGCCGAGCCCCTGGTGCCAGAGCCGACTCCGGATGAAGTTCCGGCGAAAGCCGCCCACGTCGACGATCTGGTTGGCCTTCGGGCCGAGGTCGGGGTGGTCGGTGTCGATGAGGTCGTCGCCCCACTTCTCGTCGAACGCGGACTGCGTCATGTCGCCGTCTTGGACGGCCTCCCAGTCGCTCATGACGGCGTCTTCGGGCGCGTACCCCCACATCGACTCGAGTCCGTCGTGCCCGAGCTCGTCGTCGCCGCCGACGATAGCCGCGATCGCCTCCTCCCACGAGATCGTCTTCCACTCGCCCGAGCCGCGCGGGCCGACGCGTTTCATCGGCTTGCGGACCCGGTAGCTGTCGAAGGCGGTCTGGATGCCGGCCTGCCCCTTCAGACAGATCCGGCCCCCAGAGAGCGCCCAGCGGTCGTCGGCGACGTCACCGGTTCCCTCGAGGTCGCCGGTCGCGACCGCCTCGGGATCGCTCTCGTACGGCACCTGTGCGAACGGCTGGGTGGTCAAGAACGAGTACGGGTTTCCGGCGAGCTTCCGCACGAGCGAGCTGTACTCGCCGGTACCGCTGCCCTCGTCGAGTCGCACCTTGATCGGACAGAACGTGTTACACTGTCCACAGGTCGTGTGGATGACGTCTTCGGCGCCGTACTCGCCGTAGTCGTCGCCCACGTAGTGGTTCGTGTCGTCCGTCCACAGGTCGCCGATGTCGGCGTCGACGGCCGCCCCGCTGGCGGCCGCGACGACCCCGATGCTCCCCGCGGCCTTGAAGAAGTCACGTCGCGATACACCCGTCCCGTCGTTGCCGTCGTCAGTGCTCATTCGTGGTCACCTCCTGCGAGTGGCGTCAGCGGAAGCAGCTCTGCACCGATGGTGAAAAGCAGCAGGCCGACGCCGATGATGCCGATACTCGTCGCCCACTCGACGAGCGTCGGGAAGTACGACCCGTGTGGGAGTCCCTCCATCACGGGAAGAATCTGTGCTGGAATCACGATGTTGAACCGGACCGCGACGACGCCGATCACGACGAGCAACCCGGCGAGCGTCATGATCGGTGGACTCCGACGCCACGACCGCTTGCTCAACAACACCATCGGGAACACCCAACTGCACCCGACCATGAACCACCAGAACGACCACGACATCTCACCGAACAACACGATGAGCCACGTCTCGACCTCGTGCGGGTGGAGGCTGCTGAACGCGATGAGCCCCTCGACTGCGGTGAGCGCGACGTCGATGACGATGAACGCGATGAGCAGCTGGGCGAGCTGTTCGAGCAGGTCGGCATCGACGCGCTCGCCGTCGAACAGTCGCGTCCGGAGCACGTACAGCATCATCACCAGCGCCGTCCCACTCAACAACGCCGAGATAATGAATATCACCGGGAACAGACCGCTGTTCCAGTACGGCCGCGCCTTCGAAACCGCGAACAGCACGCCCGTGCCGCCGTGGACGGTAAAGATCGCCAGCGGAATGCCGACCATGCCAGCCCGTTTGAGCCACCGAGTGTCGAACGCTCGCGAGGCGTCGCCCGTGTCGGTCCGACCGAGCGTGAGCAACTCGTAGAGCTTCGCGCGGGGCCCCTCGAGTTCGGTCGCGAGCCGTGCGAGGTCGATCCGCATCGAGAAGTACAGCTCCGTGACGAGGATGCCGATGTACGCCACGTACGCGTGCACCTCCCACGAGAGCGCCGAGGTGAACTGCCGCCAGATGAACGGGTAGTACATCCGGTCCATCCGACCGAGGTCGATCCAGACGAACAGCAGGGCGACGGCCATACTGATTATCGCGGCGAAGAGGGCGTCGCGGTCGATCCGGTGCATCTTGCCGACGTCGAAGACGTTCGCGAGCGTGCTCACGAGAAAGGCCCCCGCAGAGAGGCCGACGAAGTAGATGTAGAAGGCGACCCACGCTCCCCACGGGACGATGCTCGTGAGGTTCGTGCTCGCCATTCCCTGTGTCAGCCGCAGGTAGGCGGCGTAGGCGCCGCCTGCTACGAGCAGGCCGACGAAGGCGTACCACGCGACGCGAAGCCGCCCGTCTTCGAAGCCGGGGGAGAACTCGAACGCAGTGTGTTTGGTTGCCATGGGTTCACTTGAGGTAGTAGACGTTGGGGTCGGTCCCTTCCGCCTCTTTCAGCTGCATCGCTCTGGTCGATTCGGCCATCTGTGCCACGTCGCTCTCGGGGTCGTTGAGGTCGCCCATGTTTCGGGCGTCACCGATACACGTCTCGACGCAGGCGGGTTCTTCCCCGCGTTCGAGGCGGTGCGTACAGAAGCTACACTTTCGAACGTTCCCGATGGGCGAGTCGCCCTCGGTCCGTTTGCCCCGGTCGACGCCGTACTCTGGGCTCGTGACCTCGCCGGCCTCGTCGACCTCGTCGTCGTAGTTGTCGCCGAAGTCGAAGTATCGCGCCCCGTACGGGCACGCGATGATGCAGTACCGGCAGCCGATACATCGGTCGTAGTCGATGTTTACCACGCCGTCGTCCATCGAGTACGTCGCCGAGACCGGGCAGACCTGCACGCACGGCGGATTCTCACACTGCATACACGGGCGGGGGACGTTCGTCCGCGTGACGTTGGGGAACTCGCCGTGTTCTTCTTCCATGACGACGTTGTACGAGACGCCCGGCGGCGTGCGGTTCTCGGCCTTACACGCGACCGTACACGAGTCACACCCGACACACTTCTGTAAGTCGATCACCATCCCCCACTTTTCGTCACCGACGCCGATTCCGGACTCGTCTCGTTGTAACGCCGACTCCGATGTGACGGAGTCCATCGACCCAACCGAGCAGCTTAGCGACTCGGCGGTCGGCGACGAGATCGTCTGGTCGCCCGAGTCGACGGCCGGATTCGGCGTTGCCCGATACTCCTCGCCGAACTCGGACGCTGCGGCCGCGTCGTGTTTGTTCCAGAAGTCGTCACCCGTTAGTTCACCGCGTGCGACGCGCTGGGCGTCTTCGGCCATCTCGATTCCGAGGTCGGTGTCGGCGTCGACGTCCGCGAGCTCCTCGCGCGGGTCGACCCGCTCGTTCTCGACCATCTCGTCGAGGTCGGCGCGGTTCACGTTCGGGACGCCCGGCAGCGGTTCCGAGCGGTCTGCACTACTCATCGCCATCACCCCAGTGTCCGTCGACGGGGGCCGACCGGACGGGTTCGTCGTTCATACACAGAATCGTACGGACCGTCCTCCCCAAAGCGTGCTACCTAAATTGTTTGTACCGGCTCGAGATGCCGAGATACCCCACCATCCGGCTACCAATACTGTTTGGGACACACCGGTCGCCGCAGTTCGACCGGTCGACAGCGGCCAGCAGGACAGTTTATGTGGAATGACGCACAAGCCGGGCGCATGTCATCGTCGCACCGACGCCCCAAACGGGCCCTGCTCGATTTCGCTGGGGATACCGAGACGAGTCCTCACGCTGTACCGGCATGAACTGGATCATCGTTCTCTCCGTCTGCCTCCGGCTGATCGGTGTGGGTTACTCGCTCACGCTGCTCTCGCGGACCCGCGACCGTCGGTTCGGCTTCCTCACGCTTCTGCTCTCGTTCATGACGCTCAGACAGGCGTTGACCATGCAGACGACCAGTGCCGGCCTCGAAGAGCTGCCTGGGCTCGTGGTGAGCGTCCTGACTATTCTCACGGTCTACTACCTTTCGACGTACGTCGACGAGGAGGCGACGATCAAAGCGCAGCTCCAGGAGGCGAACGAGCGGCTCCGCGGCTTCCGGAAGGCGATCGAACATGCCGGCCACGCTATCTTCCTCACCGACACCGAGGGGACGATCGAGTACGCGAACCCGGCGGTCGAGTCGGTCACCGGCTACGACCGGTCGACGGTCGTCGGTGAGAATCCGAAACTGTGGCAGTCGGGTGAGCACGACGACGAGTTCTACGCCGAGCTCTGGGAGCAGATCGGCGAGGGCACCGTCTGGGACGGCGAGATGGTCAACCGGCGCAAGTCGGGCGAACGCTGCTGGGTCGACACGACGATTGCACCCATCACGAGCGAGGATGGCACCGTCGAGCGCTACGTCGCCGTCGAACACGACGTGACCGAACGACGTAACCGCGAACGACAGATCGAATCCCAGAACGAACGACTCGCGTCGCTCAACGCCACCAACGAGGTGCTCCGAGACGTCAACCGCGAGCTCGTCGCCGCATCGACACGAGACGAACTCGAACAGGCCGTGTGCGAACAGTTCGCTGCGGCCGACCCCTTCGACGTCGCCTGGATCGGCGGTCGTGGACTCGTCGACGACACCGTCACGCCCCGGTCGTGGGCGGGAACCGACGCCGAGACGCTCGAAGACCACGTCGAGTCGCTCTGTGCCGCCACGCCGACGCCGGCCGAGGTGGCCGTCGACGAGGGGACGCCGGTAATAACGCACGTCGAATCGCCCGCACTCGGTGAGTCCGACGCGTCGAGTGCGGTCGTCGTTCCACTCGCGTATCGCGGCGCCGAGTACGGCGTCATCGTCGTCGTCGCCACCGACGCGGACGCGTTCGACCGGATCGGGCGGGCGGTGTTCGCCGAACTCGGAGAGACCGTCGCGGACGCAATAAACAGCGTGGAGAGCGAGCAGACGCTCGCGTCCGACCGCGTCACCGAACTCGAGTTCGAGCTGACCGGCATCTCGGAGCCGCTCGCGACCCTCGCTGCGACGCTCGACTGTCACGTCGAACTCGAACACGTCGCCGCAGACAGCGGCGAAGCACACGCCCAGTACGTGGCGGTCGAGGGTGCAGCACCGGCGGCCGTCGCCGACCACGTCACGGCGGCCACACACGTCACCGACGTCCAGCACGTGTGTACGTACGACGAGCGCGCGGTGTTCAGGCTCGCCGTCGACGACACCTCGCTCGTCTCGACGCTGGCGCAGTACGGTGCGAGCATCGAGTCGCTGGCGCTCACCGGAGGCCGCGGCCGCCTCCGCGCGCAGGTCGCCAGCTCGAACGACATCCGGACAGTCGTCGACGCGTTCACGACGGAGTACGACGGCCTGAGTCTCGTCGCCCAGCGGGAGACCGAACGAGACGTTCAGACCGAAGCCGCGTTCCGAGCGACGCTCGAGTCTTTGCTGACCGATCGCCAGCGGGAGGCGGCACAGACGGCCTACTTCGCGGGATTCTTCGAGTGGCCACGGACGCACAGCGGCAGTGACGTCGCCGAGATGATGGACATCTCACAGGCGACGTTCACCCAACACCTGCGAGCCGCAGAACGAAAACTCTTCGAGGAACTGTTCGGCGGGACCGTCACGAATCAGCTCGAACTGACGCGGACGGCCGTGAGCTGACGCGTGACGACCCGTGACGATTGGTGCGTCGCGGCGACCGGCCGGCACCGGCGTACGCCTTGACGACACAGTCAGGCCGTGGTACGCCGACCGCAAAAAGAGCGTGCGTCGGGCCCCTGCCACCGCGCGTGCTCACTCAGCGCGATGCTGAGGTGAGCATGGACATCGTTTGTGCGGTGATCCAGCGGGTCGTTCCCGAACCCGCTGCCGCCGACTGCGGCCACGGCGCACCCGGCAGCCGTCGCCTCGTATCTCACATCGGCTGTCGGCGGCCGTAAGTCAGCGTCCGCCACACCCACTCGACCGGGCCGAATCGGAATCGACGGAGCCACACCACCGAGAGGGCGACCTCGGCGACCCAGAACGCGACCACGAGGCCGAACGCCACGGATCGACTCACCGATCCGAACAGGCCGAGTCCGTGGCCGTAGAACACCGTCGTCGCCACGAGGCTCTGGAGGAGGTAGTTGCTGAACGCCGTCCGGCCGACGGCTGCGAACGCTCGCGTGAGCCGCCCGTTTGGTCTGGCTCGCACGTAGAGAGTGACGGCGCCGACGTACCCGCCCGCGACGAGGAGGCTGCCGACGTAGTTGAACTGTCTCCAGAACAGCGCCGCGTCGGCCCGCCACGCGTTCGCTTCGATGTACCACACCCCGGCGAGGACGACCGCGACCCCGACGACCCCGCCGACGACGAGCCAGCGGTACAGCCGAGTGGTCCGCTCGTTGGTCAACACGCCCCACTTGTACAGTGCCATTCCGAGGAGGACGGTGCCACCGACCCGCCAGAACGTGCTCCCGAGGAATCCGGTCGTCTGTCTGGAGAAGGCCGTCGGCACGCGGTGGTCGAGCTGTTCGATCCAGCCACTCCGGTAGGTGGCGACCTCGGCGCGGAGGGCCGCCTCGGACGGCGCCCACTGAGCGGCGATCGCCTGGCCGCCGACGGTGAGACCGGCGAACACCTCGAGCAACGGAACCACGAGCAGTAAGACCGTCGCGAGGCCGGCCAGCGCCCGCGGCTCCCAGTCGCGGACGGCGATCAGCGCGAGCCCGCACAGTCCGTAGGCGACGAGCACGTCGCCGTAC
Organism: Halorubrum zhoui; assembly: GCF_051194155.1. Classification (NCBI taxonomy): domain Archaea; kingdom Methanobacteriati; phylum Methanobacteriota; class Halobacteria; order Halobacteriales; family Haloferacaceae; genus Halorubrum; species Halorubrum zhoui. The sequence goes on from NZ_JBLZNJ010000008.1 coordinate 43,238, forward strand.
CAGAGCAGGTAGGCGTGTCCGAGGCCGATGACGATGAGCCAGACGGTTCGCCGGTAGTGGAGCCGCAGTGCCGGCTGTCCCTTGCGGCGTTTGTGGTCGACGAACAACAGTATGCTGGCGCCGAAGAGCGCAGAAAAGAGCGTGATGAACTTCAGTTCGGCAAAGACGTGTCCGATGAGCCAGACCCAGTAGTTCACCCCGGTGAAGTCGCCGTAGACGGTCGGGTTGAGCAGCGTCGTCTCGGGCATCGAGAACACCCGGACGTTGATGACGAGGATCCCGAGCACGGCTACGCCCCGAAGTACGTCGAGGCTGACGATTCGGTCTGCCGGTGGGGTCGGCGCGGGGACGTCGGCGTCGCTCACAGGTGTGTTCTGAGACCCAGAACCGAATAGCTTCGTGATTGCATCGAGAGACACCGACGGCCTTCAGCGCTCGCGGGTCATCCACTCGCTCGCCTGTGGCTCGCCGGGATCGGTCCGCACCTCGACGAGCGACGGCCCATCGCGGCTCCGGGCCGACTCCATCGCCTCGGCCAGGGACGCCTGGGTGGTCACTCGCTCGGCGTGTACCCCCATCCCCTCGGCGATGGACGCGAGGTCGAGAGCCGTCTCACCCCAGCCGTACGCCTGATCCGGGAAGTCGTACGAGCGCGCCGCCTCCTCGCTGATGATCGCGTAGTCGTCGTTGTTCAACGCGACCACTGTGACGTCGATCGCCTCGGCGGCGAGCGTGTGGAGTTCGTGGATACACATCATGAGCCCACCGTCACCGGTCAACGCGACCACCTCTCGGTCCGGAGTCGCGAGCTTCGCGCCGATGGCTGCGGGCAGGCCGGTTCCCATCGTCGCCCACGACCCGGGGTTGACGTACGCGGTCGGCCCGGCCGCTGGAAACGAGACGAGCGTCCACAGCCGGAAGCCACCGGCGTCGGCCGACACGACGGCCTCCGACGGGAGGACCTCCCGAACGGTCTCGAGGACCTCGACCGACCGAAGCGGCGCACCCTGGTCTCGGTCGGCGGCGACCGCCGAGAGCCGGTCCCGGTCAGCTTCTCGGACGGCTTCGGCACGCGCCTCACCGGGTGACGTTGACTCGCTCCCCGTCGCGTCGTCGGCGGCGAGGCGCTCGTCGACTGCCGTGAGAAATCGATCGGCGTCGGCGACGACGCCGAGGTCGGTCTCGTAGCCGAAGCCGACGTCGTCGCCGTCGAGCGTCACGTGCACGAGCGTCTCCGGCATCGATACCGACCACTTCGCGGTCGCGACCGCGTCGAGGTCCGACCCGACGACGAGTCCAACGTCCGCCTCGGCGAGCAGCGCGCGGAGCTCCGTGCTCGCGCCCCCACAGAGGACGCCCGCCGAGAGCGGGTGCGTCTCGGGGAGGACGCCTTTGCCCTTGTACGTCGTCACCACCGGCGCGTCGAGTCGCTCGGCGACGGTCCGAAGCCGGCTCGTGGAACCAGATCGCCTGACGCCGCCGCCGGCAACCACGACGGGGGCCGTCGCCTCACGCAGCACTGCACACGCGCGGTCGACCGCGCCCGGCTCGGGCGCGGGAGGCGCAGCCGGTTCGCGGACCGGTGGCGTCGCCTGCGGTGTGCGACTCGCGAGTACGTCTTTCGGAATCCCGACGCGCACCGGCCCCTGCGGATGCTCACGAGCGGTGCGGACCGCCTCGGTGACCGCCGAGACGGCCCCCGCGGGCGACTCGACGAGGACGTTGGCTTTCACGACCGTGTCGTACGTCTCCGGCGGAGTCTCGTGAATCCCGTCGCCGCCGCGGACGTCGGCTTCGGTCTCGACCGCGAGGTGAATCAACGGGACACAGTCGTTCGTGGCGTTTTTCAGCCCGTTGGTCGCGTTCATGTCGCCGGGGCCGGGGACGACGACGGTCGCGGCCATCGCTCCGGAGCCGCCGGTTTCGGCGTATCCCCACGCCTGATGCGTGACGGCTGTCTCGTGACGGGCGACGACGAACCGCGCGTCCCGGTCGGCGAACGCCCGGTTAAACGGGAGCGTCTGCTTGCCGGGGATCCCGAACGCCGTGTCGATCCCGTGGTCCAGCAGACAGTCGACGACCGCCTCGCCGACGGTCGGCTGCGTGGTATCGGTGGACATACCCCGAGGTCGACGGACCCGATGTTGAATCCTTCGCTCCGATGGAGGACACGCGGGGTGAACGGTCACGCTGCAAGCGTCGTCTCGCGAACGCGAACGCCCTTTCGAGAGAGGTGTTGCATCTGGCGACGGGCGAACGCTTCCTCGGTGCTGCCGCGCGTCGCGAGCACGTAGACGAGCGCGGAGCCCGCTGGACGCATGGTACGGCCCACCCGCTGGGTTCCCTGCCGTCTGGAGCCGCCGAGCCCCGAGGCGACGATCGCCAACTCGGCGTTCGGGAGGTCGATCCCCTCGTCGCCGACGCGCGACACGACGAGGACGGCGAGTTCGTCCTCGTCGTCTCGAAACCGCCGAAACAACGTCGAGCGCTCGGCGTGGGGCATCTCACCGCTGACGAACGGCGCGGCGATCGCGTCTGCGATGGCCGCGCCGTGGTCGAGGTACTCGACGAAGACGAGAGACCGCTTGTTCGGGTGTTCGGCCAGCAGATCACGGACCTCCGCGACCTTCGTGGGGTTCTCAGCGGCGAGCCGACGTCGCTCGCGCCCGTCGGCGCTCGTGTACTCGTTGCGTGCGAGTTCGTCGCGCCACGGGACGTACCGGATCTCGACTTCCGGCTCCTGGACGAACCCCGCATCGAACAGCGCGTCCCAGTCGGCGCCGATCGGTGGGCCGATCAGCGTGTATATCTCCTCTTCGCTGCCGGTCTCTCGAACCGGCGTCGCCGAGAGCCCGAGGCGGTGTTTCGCCTGCAGTTCGGCCGACCGCTTGAATACGGGCGCGGTGATGTGGTGACACTCGTCGAAGCAGATCAGCCCCCACCGGCGGGAGTCGAACAGCTGTCGGTGTCGGTCCATCCCCGCCGTCTGGTAGGTCGCGATCGTGATCGGTCGGATCGTCTTCTCGCCGCCGTGATACTCGCCCACGTCGCCGGAGTCGACCGTCGAGTGCGTCTGCAGCGCCGCCCGCCACTGGTTGGCGAGTTCGCGCGAGGGGACGAGTATCAGCGTCTCGCCGCCGACGGCCGCGATCGTCGCGATCGCGGCGACGGTCTTGCCCGACCCTGGCGGACCGACGTACACGCCGGCACGCGTCTCGAGGAATCGATCGACCCACGTCTCCTGGTAGGGTCGGAGCTCGGTCGAACACGCGATCTCGACGGGATCGCCGGTCTCGAGCTCCCGGTCGTCTTCGACGGGGTAGCCGGCGTCGTAGAGGGTCCGTTTGACGCTCGCGACCGCGTCAGCGTCGACCCACGCCTCGGTATCCGAGATCGGGGCTCTGAGCTCGCCGTCCTCGAGGTGGCTCTCGGCGACGTTGCTCAACAGCGACGCCGTGGCTGCCTCGAGCACGACGTAGTCGTCCTCGTGGGTGTACAGCCGAAACTGGTGTGCGCGACCCCACTGGTCGCGTACCCACGACTCGAGGTGTTCGAACCGTCTCGGCAGCACCGACCGTAGCCGCCCGACGAGCGCGTCGACGTCGGCGAACGGCGCCGCCCACACGTCTTCTTGACGGATTCGATAGAGGTACCCACGGGTACCGGGCTCGGTGCCGGTGGTGTCGACGAGCCGGGCGACCTGTGAGAGCTGTGCGCGGGTGAACTGCGTTGGGTGGTCGACGACGATCTCTCGCCGACTTGGAAACACGACGATTCGCTCTCGGTTCGCCAGCCGGCCCCACTCGGTCGGATAGTACACCACTGGGTCGGCCTCGACGTCGAGCCGCTGTGCGTCCTCGCGCTCGGCGAGCCCGTCGAGCGCGTCGCGGGCGACAGCCTGCGTGGTCCCGAGACGCCTGGCGATCTGGCTGGCAGTCGCCACTGGGCGCTCCTCGGCTTCGAGTGCCTCGTGAAAACGGTCGAGGTCGACGGCGACGTCACCGTCGCGGTCGGCGTCGTCGCGCCCGGCGGTGCTGTCGTCTGTCATCGGTGACGTTTCGGTCGCGAGACGAATATGCGTAGCGTCTGCCCCCGAGGGCGCAGCGCCGTTCGGTCCCGCCGCGGCTCAGCGACCCTGCGGAGCGCCGCGACAACCCCGCGTCGTGATCGCCCGTTTCGACTGAAATCGGCAGCCGCAGTCGGTACATCGCACTGCCGAGTCGCCGGCGTCGGTCGTCAGCCGGTGGCCGCCGACGACGAACGGGCGCGGGACGGTTCGTGGGCGGATCTGTTCCGGGATACGCGTCTCTGCGGACTCACTCAACGCGGCGCGGACCGCGATCGTGTCGACGTCGACGCGGTCGAACCGTCCCGCCTCGAGCGCGACTGACCGGTCTGCGACCTCTGTCCAGGCGGTCACCACCACCGGCGAGGCCGTCTCGGTGTCGGCGACGACGACCACGAACCGGATCCCGTCTTCGACGACCGCGAACCGCCAGCCGTCGGTTCGGTTCCACCGAAGCTGCCCACGACGGATCGCGGCGCTCACCGTTCGCGTCGAAACGTACCGACCGGGCTGTCTGAGTCGTTCTCGAAAGTGGTCGGTGAGCGCGTACAGTCCGGGGTCGCGAAGCGGCGGGTCCTCGGGGGTTCGGCGCGTGGGTTCGTCCGGACGACCCGGGTCGGCGGACCGAGCCGGACCGCCAGGTGCGTCCGGTCGCCACGGCTGGCGATATCGATACGCCGACGACGGCGTCGACGCGGGCTGGGCGCCTCGCGTCGTCTGGTCGCCGTCGGTCGGCACGGTCGATGGCTCGGTCCGACGCGTCGCCGATCCGGGCTGGGAGCCCCAGTCGCTCCCCGGCCCGCTCTGTCGGGATGCCACTACCTACCACCTGTAGGGGAATCCATATGTGTGTTGTGGCGCTGTCGACCGTCGCGCCGCCCGGTCGTCCCAAGACGGCCGTGGCTCGGCGTATGGTTTATATCACCGGCTGTGTTAGCGCAGGCTATGCCGCAGTGTGAACGAGACGGCCGTGGCTCGGCGTATGGTTTATATCACCGGCTGTGTTAGCGCAGGCTATGCCGCAGTGTGAAATGTGTGGTGCCGAGCAGGCCTCGCTCACGACGACGAAGGTCGAAGGCGCCGAGCTGGAGCTGTGTAGCTCCTGTGCGGACTTCGGAACGGAGGTCCGCGAGGAGCCGTCGAGCACCAGCGGAAGCAAGTACTCGACGAGTTCGAGCAGTGGAACTCCATCGAGCGGCTCCTCGTCGGGTGGCTCGTCTGGTGGTGAGAGCAGCGACGGGCGCCGTCGTCGCGACATGTTCGACACGATGGACGAGATCGCCACCGACTACGACGACCGGATTCGATCCGCACGAGAGGCCGCCGGCCTCAGCCAGGAGGCGCTTGCGGACGACCTCAACGAGAAGGCGAGCCTGATCCGGAAGCTCGAACGCGGCGACACTCTCCCGACCGACGACATCCAGCGGAAACTCGAGCGCGCACTCGACATCTCGCTCGTCGAGGGCGAGGAGGTCGACGCCGAGTGGGAGACGAGCGACGCCGGGACGATGACGCTCGGCGACGTGGTCAAACGAAAGGAGTGACGCCGCGGTACTCCCCCGCGAGACCGCGACGTCCGGTCTCACACCCTCGCGTCGTCTGGCGGCGTCGACGCTCCGTACCGCTCCGTCAAGTAGTCGATGACGTCGTCGACCGTCTCCGGGTCGTAACTCCAGAAGCCGTAGAAGCCTCCCGGCTCGCGCTCTTCGGCGAGTAACACGCACTTCGCCGTGTCGAGGCCGCCACCGTCGTAGGCGACGAACCACGTCTCGCGTATCTCGGCGGTCTCACCGATGTGTACCGTGTAGTGGTCTGCCGCCGGCGGGTCGCCCTCCGCGGCGGCGTACGCGTGGACGTCGAGGTCCGCCTCGCCGCCGAGTGCGTCGTAGATGTCGTCTTCACCGGTCAGCACGTCGAGCGTCTGGAACCCGGCGTGTAACTCGCCGTCGCCGACGCGCCAGGCCCGGTCTTCGATTTCGCGCGAGGCGGCGACCATGTCCGCGCGCGCGTACGAAGTGAACAACGTCTCATCGAGGCGGTCGAGGATCGGCTCCCCGACGCGGTCTCCGTCTGCGCGCTCGCTCGGCGACGGCAACAGCTCGTCGGTAGAGACGGCGGTGACGAACTCCCCGTCGCGCTCTAAGACGGCGTATCCGCTCGGACCGTGCGTGGTCCGTTCACCGACGACGGCGAGGTTCCGGTCCGCGAAGTGGTCTGTGAGCGTCTCCGCGACGGCCGGGTCGGTATCGAACACGGTCAAGGTGGCCTCTCGGGCCTCGACGCCGGCGATGATCTCGATCAGGGACATGAGAGCGACGACCGTGGGTTCGCGGTCGTGTGACGGTATCTCGTGCGATGGATATAAGAGTGTGTTCACTGCGAGCGCTCCGTCCGGGCGTCGAGTGCAGCCGGTGACGAACGATCAACCTATGGTACTCCTGACCGAGTACCACCTGTATGTTCATCCTGGTGAACCTCAAGGCGTACCCGTGTGATCCGATCGAGGTCGCGACCGCCGCCCGCGACGTCGCCGACGCCGCTGGCGTTCGCATCGCCGTCTCGCCACAGGCCGCCGACATCGCCCGCGTCGCGGAGACGGGCGTCGAGACCTGGGCACAACACGTCTCGCCGAACGACCACGGCTCACACACCGGCTCGACCCTCGCCGAGGCCGTCGCCGAAAACGGCGCGGTCGGGACGCTCATCAATCACTCGGAGAACCGGCTGAAGCTCGCCGACGTCGACGCCTCGGTTCGGGCGGCGGAGCGAGCCGACCTCGAGGCGGTCGTCTGTGCGAACAATCCGGCACAGGTCGGCGCGGCCGCGGCGCTCGCGCCGGACGCCGTCGCCGTCGAGCCGCCGGCGCTGATAGGCGGTGACGTCTCGGTCGCCACGGCCGACCCGGGCATCGTCGAGGACGCCGTCGACGCGGCTGCGGCGGTCGACGGCGACGTCGACGTCTTCTGTGGCGCCGGCGTCTCCACCGGGGACGACGTCGACGCCGCCGGCGAACTCGGTGCGTCCGGCGTCCTGCTCGCGTCCGGCGTGGCGAAGGCCGACGACCCCGAGGCGGTGCTCGAAGACCTCGTCGCCGGGGTGTGACGGCGGCCAGTCACCGGACCCGTCACGCGACTCCCGCGGAGGTGCGTTTGCGGGTCTGTATAAATACATCGGTGTGAGCGGTTCACACGATCGACAAAATCGATAGACTGCGCCGACCTCGACTCGACCGGCGTTTCGGCGCGTCTAGTAACCTTTAACCGACACAAGCCGGTAATCGTAGGTAAGATGGCGACCAACAAGATCCTCGGTATCGACCTCGGTACCACCAACTCCGCCTTCGCGGTGATGGAGGGCGACGAGCCCGAGATCATCTCGAACGCGGAGGGCGATCGGACGACGCCGTCCGTCGTCGCCTTCTCCGACGACGGCGAGCGGCTGGTCGGAAAGCCGGCGAAGAATCAGGCCGTCCAGAACCCCGACCGGACGATCCAGTCGATCAAACGCCACATGGGCGAGGACGACCACACGGTCGCGATCGGCGACGACGAGTACACGCCGGAGCAGATCTCGGCGATGATCCTCCAGAAGATCAAACGCGACGCCGAGGAGTACCTCGGCGACGACGTCGAGAAGGCCGTAATCACGGTCCCCGCCTACTTCAACGATAAACAACGGCAGGCGACGAAAGACGCCGGCGAGATCGCGGGATTCGAGGTCGAACGCATCGTCAACGAGCCGACGGCCGCGTCGATGGCGTACGGACTCGACGACGAGTCAGATCAGACCGTCCTCGTCTACGACCTCGGCGGCGGGACCTTCGACGTGAGCGTCCTCGACCTGGGCGGTGGCGTCTACGAGGTCGTCGCCACGAACGGCGACAACGACCTCGGCGGCGACGACTGGGACGAGGCGCTCATCGACCACCTCGCCGACGAGTTCGAGAACGACCACGGCATCGACCTCCGAGAGGATCGACAGGCGCTCCAGCGGCTCAAAGACGCCGCAGAGGAGGCGAAGATCGAACTCTCGAACAAGAAGGAGACCACCGTGAACCTCCCGTTCATCACCGCGACCGACAGCGGTCCCGTCCACCTCGAACAGTCGGTCACCCGGGCGACGTTCGAGAACCTCACGGGAGACCTCCTTGAGCGGACAGTCGGGCCAACCGAGCAGGCGCTCTCCGACGCCGGCTACTCGACGGGCGACATCGACGAGGTCATCCTCGTCGGCGGGTCGACCCGAATGCCGCAGGTCGTCGACAAGGTCGAAGCGCTGGCTGGCCAGGAGCCGAAAAAGAACGTCAACCCGGACGAAGCGGTCGCGCTCGGCGCGGCGGTCCAGGGCGGGGTCCTCTCCGGCGACGTCGACGACATCGTGCTGCTCGACGTCACACCGCTCTCGCTCGGCATCGAGGTGAAAGGTGGGCTCTTCGAGCGGCTCATCGAGAAGAACACCACGATCCCGACGGAGGAGTCGAAGGTGTTCACCACGGCGGCCGACAACCAGACGTCGGTCAACGTCCGCGTCTTCCAGGGCGAACGCGAGATCGCAGACGAGAACGAGCTCCTCGGCGCGTTCCAACTCACCGGCATCCCGCCGGCGCCCGCCGGGACGCCACAGATCGAGGTGTCGTTCAGCATCGACGAGAACGGGATCGTGAACGTCGAGGCCGAAGACCAAGGCTCCGGCAACGCCGAGTCGATCACCATCGAGGGGGGAGCCGGCCTCTCTGATGAGGAAATCGAACAGATGCAAGAAGAGGCCGAAAAACACGCCGAAGAGGACGAAGCGCGCCGCGAGCGCATCGAGGCGCGCAACGAGGCAGAGACGACGATCCAGCGGGCAGAGACGCTCGTCGACGAGAACGAGGAGGACCTCGAGGCGGACCTCGTCGACGACATCGAGGCGGCTATCGAGGAGGTCGAGGCAGTGCTCGAAGACGACGACGCCGAGACCGACGCGATCGAGGCGGCAACCGAGGCGCTCACCGAAGAACTCCAGGAGATCGGCAAGCAGATGTACCAAGAGCAGGCCGCACAGGCCGGTCCGGGTGGCGCAGCGGGCGCCGGCCCCGGCGGCATGGGCGGGATGGGCGAGGCGGCCGGTCCCGGTGCCGACGGCGGTGACGACGAGTACGTCGACGCCGACTTCGAGGACGTCGACGAGAACGACGAGTAGTCGGTTACGACGGCCACCGGGCACTGCGCGGTGGCGAAGACGAGCCGGGAGCACTGTGACGCCACGCGACCCGAGGCCCGAAGCGACGCGCGGTGTGCGAAGACGCACCAGACAGGCCGCGCCGTTTAACACGACTCAGCCACGACCACACACTATCGAACGCAACGCATGAGCGAGAACTTCTACGACGTCTTGGGTGTCTCACGGGACGCCAGCGAGGAGGAGATCCAGCAGGCGTACCGAAAGCAGGCGGCGAAACACCACCCGGACGTGAGCGACGAGGACGACGCCGAAGACCGGTTCAAGAAGATCCAGAAGGCCAAAGAGGTGCTCACGGACGAGGAAAAGCGCCGCCAGTACGACCAGCTGGGTCACGACCGATACACCGAGGCCGACAAACGCGGCGCAACTGGTGGCGGTGGACGGGGTGGCGCAGGCGGTCCCTTCGGCGGTGGCGCCGGCGGGGCCGGCGGCTTCGAGGACATCTTCAACCAGTTCTTCGGCGGTGGCGGCGGACCCGGTGGCCGAAGCGACTCCCGGCCGCGACAGGGCAGTGACATCCGGACGGGGCTCACGATCGACCTCGAAGAGGCGTTCGAGGGCACGACGAAACAGTTCACCATCGAGCGACCGACACGGTGTGACACCTGCGGTGGCGAGGGCCATCCCCCGGACGCGGACGCCCGGACCTGTCCGCAGTGTAACGGGCAGGGACAGGTTCGACAGGTCCAACAGACGCCGCTCGGGCGGGTCCAGCAGACGACGACCTGTCCGGAGTGTGAGGGAGCCGGTGAGGTGTACAGCGAGACGTGTCCTGACTGTGGCGGCGACGGGGTCGTTCGTGAGGAGGCGACGCTGTCGGTCGACATCCCGGCCGGGATCCGGTCGGGCCAGAGTCTCCGCATGGAGCGCGAGGGGGCGCCCGGCGAGAACGGCGGCCCGAACGGCGACCTGCTGATCGAAGTCGACGTCGACGTCGGCGACCGGTTCGAGCGCGACGGCGACGACCTCTCGATCACCGAGGCGGTGTCGTTCCCGCAGGCCGTCTTCGGTGACACCATCAACGTCGAGACCGTCGACGGCACCGTCGAGATGGAGGTTCCGCCCGGCACCCAGAGCGGCGAGCGGTTCCGGCTCCAAGGGAAGGGGATGCCACGGCTGCGTCGACGTGGGCGTGGTGACCTCTACGTTACCGTCGCCGTGGTGGTGCCCGACTCGCTGAACGAGGAGCAGCGGGAGGCACTGGAGGCGTACGCCGAGGCCGGCGGCGAGGACATCGACGTCGGCGGCGGCTTCTTCGAGAAGTTGAAGAGCACCTTTTGAACTCGCCGACGCGGTCTCGATCCGCGCGACCGCGCGGGGCGTTTAAGCCCCACGGGAATCCATCTCTCATATGGACGTTGTCGGCGACGTACTCGCCCGCGAACGACGGAGTCGGGACCTCGCTATCGTCACGCCCGACGGCCGCGAGCGAACGTATCACGACCTCATCACGAACGCGTACAAGGCCGCGAACGTCCTCCGGTACCTCGGTGCACGCGAGGGGGCGACGGTGGCCGTCCACCCGGACCCGGGATTTCATCCGACGCTGGCGTTCCTCGGCGCGGCCGGACTCGGCGCCTCGGTCCGGTTCGACCCGGCCGCCGGCCTCGACGCTGGCGATCGTGTGGTGCTCGTCCCGACCGCGGCGGAGTCCGACACAACCCCGGCACCCGGAACGAACCTCACGGTCTTCGGGGGACCGCCGACGCGCCCCGAGACGACCCACTGGGAGCAGGAGTTGTGGAGTGAGAACCCCGGCATGGTTCCGTCGACCGTCGAGCCGACCGACCCGGTCGTCCGCGACCCGACCGGTTCACTCTCGCATCAGCGTCTCCTCGCGCTCGCCGACGCCGCGATCAAGGCGGCCGCGATCGACGCCGACACGCGGGTGGTGGTGCGCGCGCCGATCACCGACCACCGGGCGCTCGCCGCGGGCGTCGTCGCCCCACTAGTCACGGGAGGGACGGTCGTACTCGACAGGGCCCTGGGGGCAGAGAGCGATCCGCTCGCCGACGACCCCGCCCGCGGCGACGTCGCCATCGTCGCGGACGAGGCCGTCACGCCGCCGGAGCCGAGTCGGCTCGTCGTCGACGCGGTGTCGGAGCTGTCATCGACTCACGACTGAACGTGAGAAAGGAACATACCAAGTGTTTTAGGTCGGATCCGATACTTTCAGCATAGATGGATTCGCAGATTTCGGCCGAGACTGGGGCATTGCTTATCGGCGGATCGAGTGGGATAGGATTGGCGACAGCAGAACGGTTGACCCGCCGTGGAGTCAACGTCCACCTCGTTGGTCGGACGGAAACGAAACTGGAGGATGCCGTAGAGAGCCTTCCAGGGGATGGACAGGGTGAATATTCGGTCGTAGATCTGTTCGAGGACGACGACGTCGCGGAACTTGTTGACGCAGTCAACGAGTCGTCGTCTATCGAGTACTTGGTGAACGCGGCAGGGTCGTTTGCACCCAAACCGTTCTTGAACCATACAGAATCGGATTACGAAAAATACCATAAAATAACCAAGTCGTTCTTCTTCATCACGCAGGCCGTCGCTCAAGGGATGGTAGAGAACGGAGAGGGCTCTATCGTGAACGTCGGGTCGATGTGGGCACAGCAGGCCGTGAAGGATACTCCCTCTTCAGCCTACTCCATGGCGAAAGCCGGATTACATACACTCACACAACAGCTCGCCATCGAGTTGGGAGACGACGACGTCAGAGCCAATGCGGTCTCTCCAGCTGTGGTTGAGACGCCGATCTACGGTGAATTCATGGACCCGGAGGAAATACACGAGAATCTGCAGGCCTTCGACGAGATGCACCCGACTGGGGACGTCGGCCAACCAGAGGAAGTGGCCGCAGTGATCGACTTCCTTCTGTCCGAGGATGCGTCCTGGGTGACTGGAGCAATCTGGGACGTCGACGGCGGCGTGATGGCGGGACTGACCTGAGCTGCGAGCCTCGCGACCGTACAGACGTACGACCACGTGTGAATCGAACGACGAACCTGAGCGAGCGATAGGTGTTGTCGAACTAGCTGCCGTTCACCCTCTCTACTCGCTCGTCGCCGTCACGTCCGGGCTGAAGCGCGGGGCTTTCTTCGATGCATCGTCCGTTCGACGCCCGACGAGTAGGCGGCACGCGGTGTTCACCGGGCGTCGTCGACGTGGAGCAAACAGCTCGATTCGTGTGCGTCACCGTGGGTCACCGATGGCGGCTCACGCGCTGCACAAGGAGAGGTGAACGTCTCTGCGAGCGTTGCGGTCGCCGCCTCGAACGAGCCCGCGAGTATCTGGTCGAGTCCCGTACGGAGCGTCTCTTCGGCCGCCGTCGACGAGAGCTGACTCGGGATGTCGAACGCGTCCCGCAGCTGGGCGCGTGCCGCCTCGTCGGTCGCGGTCGCCGCCTCGTCGGGTGCAGCCGCGCGTTCACGCACCCGCGCCGGGTCGATTTCCCCCGATTCGACGCGCTCGTGGAGACGCACCACGCCCCGCCACGCGTCCTGGTCGAGGTCGAGCCCGTCGGGCTGGATCACTCGGTGACAACGCGTGTGAAACCGACATCCACTCGGTGGGTCCGCCGGACTCGGCACCGGTCCGTCGAGTTCGATCGGTGCCGGCGTCGCGCGCGGATCGGGCGTCGGAACCGACGAGAGCAGCGCCTCCGTGTACGGGTGTTTCGGGTCCGCGAACACCGTAGAGACGGGTCCCGTCTCGACAACCTCGCCGAGGTACATCACTGCGACGCGGTCACACACCTCGCGGACTACCGCCATGTCGTGGCTGATGAGCAGCACCGCGAGGTCGAAGGTGCGCTGGAGGTCGGCGAGCAGCGAGAGGATCTCGGCTTTCACCGAGACGTCGAGCGCCGACACCGGCTCGTCGGCGATCACGAGGTCGGGATTCACCACCAGGGCCCGCGCGAGCGCGATCCGCTGTTTTTGTCCCCCCGAGAACTCGTGGGGATACCGGTCGGCGTCGGCTTCGGTGAGTCCGACCCGCTCGAGTAGGTCTGCGACGATTCGGCGTCGGCGCTCTCCGTCCGTCATCCCCTGCACACGCAGTGGTTCCGCAACGGCTTCACCGACGGTTCGCCGCGGGTCGAAGCTGGCGTTCGGGTCCTGAAAGACGAGTTGTACACCGCGCCGGAACCGACGGAGCGCTCGCTCTGAAAAGCGGGTCACGTCGTTCGGGTGCGTGCCGTCGGCGTTCCGCGTCGCGCCACCCCGACCGTTCCCGTTGAATATCACCTCGCCGTCGGTGGGCGCTTCGAGCCGGGTGATGGCCCTCGCGGTCGTCGACTTGCCACAGCCGGACTCACCGACCACGCCGAGCGTCTCGCCGCGGGCGACGTCGAGGTCGACGCCGTCGACGGCGCGAACGACGTCGACCTGACGGTTCAACAGTCCCTCTCGCACCGGGTAGTGTTTTTTCAGTCCGGTGACAGAGAGCAGCGGCTCGTCGCTCACGGCTCCGGCTCACCTCGCGGTTCGCCCCGCCACGCCGCGTCGTCGTCGGGCTCAAGCACGGTCGGGTCCCCGCGCGAGCCGTAGTGCACACAGGAGGCCTGCTGGCTCGTCCCGACCGCGTGTTCCGGAGGCTGGCCGCCGGCTCGACACGCTGCCTCCGCGTGCTCACACCGGGGAGCGAACCGGCAGCCGTCGGGCGGATCACGGAGGTCCGGGAGGGTGCCGGGGATGCCGCTGCCGGAACCGCCGATCGAGGGGACACACTCGAGCAGGCGACGCGTGTACGGGTGTGCCGGGTGCTCGAATATGTCGACGACGTCACCGCGCTCCATCACCTTCCCGGCGTACAACACGACGACCCGGTCGGCGATCTGTGCGACGACGCCGAGGTCGTGGGTGACGAACACAATCCCCGTTCCCAGCCGCTCTTGGATCGACGCGAGCAGCGAGAGGATCTGCGCCTGGACGGTGACGTCGAGGGCGGTCGTCGGCTCGTCGACGACGAGCAGGTCCGGGTCGCCGGCGAGGGCCATCGCGATCATCACGCGTTGTTTCTGTCCGCCGGAGAACGCGTGTGGGTAGTCGTCGGCGCGGGCGCTCGCGTTCGCGATACCCACTTGATCGAGGAGCTCGACCGCACGAGCCCGTGCCTCGGCGTTCGAGACGGACTCGTGGACCTGGATCGCCTCGGCGATCTGCCACCCGACGGTGTAACAGTGGTTCATCGCCTCCTGAGGGTTCTGGAAGACGTGGGCGATCTCGGCACCGCGGACGGACCGGAGCGCCGGCTCCGACAGCCCGAGCAGGTCGCGCCCACGGAAGCGGACGGTCCCCTCGATCGTGCTGCCGGGGGCGTCGACGAGCCCCGTGATCGACTCCGTCGCGACGGTCTTTCCCGAGCCCGATTCGCCGACGAGACACACCGTCTCGCCCGCGTCTACGGTGAGATCGACGTCGTCGACGGCGACGAGCCGTCCCGCGTCGGTCTCGAACGTCGTCGTGAGCCCCTCGACGGCGAGCAGTGGGTCGTCGCTCATTGGTTCTCGGCCTCCGTCTCCGGGTTCAACGCGTCCAACAGCGCGTCGCCGAGGAAGTTGAACGAGAGGATGGTCGCGAACAACACGAGCCCCGGGGCGAGCACGATCCACGGCGCGAACGAGAGGTCGCTCCGGCCGGCGGCGATGAGCTGCCCCCAGGAAGGTACCGCCGAGTCGCCGAGGCCCAAGAACGCCAGCTGGGCCTCGGCGAGTAAGAATCCCGGGACGAGGAGGGTGAGCTGCGTGACGATGCTGCTCGCGGTGTTCGGCACGACGTGGCGTCTGACGACCTGTGCGGTCGTCGCACCGCTCATCCGGCTCGCGTCCACGAACGGCTCTTCGGCGACCGAGAGCGACTTGCTGCGGACGTACCGCGCGGTGCCGCCCCAGGCGAACAACGAGAAGACGAGGATGAACATCCCCAGACCGGCTCCGTAGATGTAGAGGATGAGTAAGAACATCAACAGCGTCGGAAACGAGAGGACGATGTCGACGAACCGCATCAGGATCTCGTCGACCCACCCGCCGGCGTACGCGCTCACCGTGCCGACCGTGACGCCGATCGCCGCCACGATCGCCGTCGTGATGAACGCGATCTTGACGCTGATTCGCATCCCGTAGACGATCCCCGCGAAGACGTCTTTGCCCCCCTGTGTGGTGCCGAGCGGGTGTGTGAGCGTCCCGTGACAGCGGCCGTCGCGCAGCTCGCCGACGCACGTCGCCACGTTCGCGGCGTCGACAGAGAGGAACGCCGGCGGTTGGTGGCCGATGAGCACGCTCTGTTCGGGGGCGCTCACGACGAGGGGGCCGAAGAGCCCGCCGACGAAGACGATTCCGAGCCACCCGAGTCCGACGACCGCCGGTCGGTTCCGTCTGAACTCTCGCCAGTAGCGCTGGGTCATCCGCGGGTGTCGTGCGAGTGGGACGACGAGGTACCACGCGAAGAGCACCAGCGTCGCCACGAAGAGGTAGTCGACGGCGGTGAGGTCGTACTCGAGGCCGACGACGGCGAGCGTCGGCGTCCGTGCTGGAAGCACGGCCCGGTCGTATCCGGCGAGCACGACGAGCGGCACGAGCGTCGCGACGAGCCCGACCGTGGCGATCGACGGCTCGAACCAACGGGACCGCGAGATCTCACTCCACTCTACCTCGTCGAATCGGTCTGGGCGGTTCGCTGTCATGGGATCACCGGTCGTCGTAGCTGATCCGCGGGTCCAACACGGTGAACACGAGGTCCTCGAGGAGGTTGCCCACCACCGCGACGAAGGTGAACGCGAGCGTCGACCCCAACACGAGGTTCGTGTCCTGTGCGATCAGGGCGTTGTACGTCACCCGGCCGAGCCCCGGAATCGAGAACACCACCTCCACGAGCAGCGACGACCCGAGGAACAACGCGAGCAGCTGCCCGACGAGCGTCGTCGACAGGGGGACGAGCGTCGGGCGCATCACGTGATACGCGTACGCCCGTAGCGGTGAGACGCCCTTGGCCCGCGCGGTCTTCATGAACGCCGCCTCCTGGAACTCCGCCGACTCGTTTCGCGACACCCGCATCACCGCGCCGATCGATCCGGTGACGAGCACGAACACCGGAACCGAGAGCTGGACCGCGTTCGCGACGCTGAACACCGGGACGGTCGTATCGTAGGTGATCGGGATCACCTCGAACCAGACGCCGAACACCAACAACAGGATGATCCCGAAAAAGAAGTTCGGGATGGCGTACCCGAAGAACGCGGCTCCAGTCGCGAGGTGGTCCTTCCAGCTGTACTTGTTCGCGGCCGAGTACACGCCCACGAGCGGCCCGAGTACCACCGTGAGGATCGTCCACGGGATGGAGTACTGGGCGGTGTAGTAGAGCCCTTCGGCGAGTGCGGCGGTCACCGGCTGGCTGCGGCTGTCGGCCCACCCCCACTCGAGCGTGTACACGCCGCGGAGGTAATCGAGGTAGCGGACCGAAAGCGGCTGGTCGAGCCCGCGGAGCTCCCGAGCCCGTTCGGCCGCCGCTGCGGGGTCGCCACCCTCCAGTGCGGCCTGCGTCGCCGCCCGCTGGACGTCCGGGTTCGGGGCCGCAGCCAGCAACACGAACGTGATCGTCACGATCACGAGCGAGACGACGGCGGCCCACGCGAGGCGGGCGGCTACGTACCGACCGAGGCCCATCCCGACACCCCCGTTGAGTCACTCGCACGGTTTGACACGCTCGGATCACTCCGTCGGCGGGTAGAAGTCGGACCACCGCGGCTGCCACGTGAAGTGTGGCTCGGCGAGCCCGCGGTAGATCCCCTGGATGAGTTCGTCTTTGCCGATCGCCGCGGCGACCGCCTGTCGGAACGTCGTGAGCTGAAACAGGTTTCCCGGCCCCGTCTGCCACCCGTTGTCCCGCTGGTTCACCGAGAGGATCCGGTTGTACGGGGTCGGAATCTGTCGCACGGTCACGGCGTCGTTCTCTCGGTACGACTGGAACTGTTCGGGCGGGATCCCGGCGGCGTCCGCCTCGCCGGTCTCGAGCGCCCCGAGCCGCGACGCCTGCTCTTTGACGACGCGTACCGACGCCGACTCGAAGAGCGGCCCGTTCGCCATCCGCTCGGGGCCGACGTCGGTCTCACGGAGGTAGTAGTCGTCGTTGCGGACGTACGTCGTCCCCGAGCCGCGGTTCCACGCCTCGAGCGTGAAGGGCCCGAGGTTGCCGCTGAACGAGAGTTCGAGCAGCTCGGCGTCCTGTTGGAGCCCCTCGACGTCTTCGGCGTCGACGTAGGGCTCGAGGAGGTCGCGCGGGATCGGGAACAGGAGGGGGTCGTACGTCTCGGGCCACAGGACCGAGGGGGTCTCCAGCGTCGCCTGGAAGGTGAACTCGCCCGTCTGTTCGACGTCGACGCCGGCCCAGCTCGAGGCGGCGGCGGTGTTCGCCCAGTCGCTCTGGTGGACCGCCTGTATCAGGTAGACGAAGTCCTCGGCCGTCACCGCTCCGTACGGGTCGCTGAAGCGGAGGTTCTCGCGCACCTCGAACGTCCACACGCTCCCGTCGTCGGTCGACATGTCGTACAAAAGCGGGACGTACTCCCGGTCGTCGTCGAAGGTGTACCCCTGGTCGAGCACGCGCCCTATCGCCGAGCCGGCGCCCGACTCGGTGTTGTACAGCGGATTCAGGGTGGTGAATCCGGCCGAGCTGACCGTGTCGTACGACCCCGAGACGGTTGGCTCGCCCACGTACCACGCCGGGAGGTCCCACCCGTTAGCGAAGTTCTCGATCGGGCCCGTGAGGTCGGGGTTGTACCCGACGAGGTCGTCGCCGAGCAGGAGCGTGATGTACGGCTGCTCGCGGGCGAGGTTTTCGAATATCTCGACGAACGCCTCGCGGATCGCCTCGCGGCTCGTCGCCTGGCTCGCCGCCTCGAACAATCCCGTCGCGTCGAACTCGGGGTAGTAGCCGACCGGGTTGTACGTCGCCGTCGCGCCGTCGAAGAACACCCGATTCGTGAGCGGGTTGAGCGGGTACGTGTTCAGCCCGAACACGACGGACATGTCCCACGCCTCGTTGCTCGTCACCGACTGCGGGCCGGGATTCTGTGGCGTCGGGTTCTCCCACGTCACCTCCTCGCCGGCGACGGTGTCGGTCCCGCCTTCCGGCGTCGCCGTCCAGTACTCGTTGTTGAAGCGGGTCCCGTCTATCGCCTCGACGGTGACGTCGATGCCGAGCGCCGCGTCGAGCTCTCCGGCGATGTACTCGGCGGTGAGCTGTGAGGTCTCTTGGCCGGCGCTGTGATAGATGTCGAGCGTCACCTGGTCGCCGCTCGGCGTCACCAGCCGATCGCCGTCGAACCCGTAGTCGTACTCGGACGCCGCGAACGCCTCGCGCGCGAGCGAGCGTGCGACCTCGCGACCGGCGAGGTCGTCGACGCCGAACCGCGGGAACGACCCGACTTCGACGTCGGCCCCCCCGGACGCTCCGGATCCCCCGTCCCCTCCTGCGTCGGTTTCGCCGTCCGAACAGCCGGCGAGCGTGGCGGTTCCGGCGGCGCCGAGCGCCGCGAGCCACCGCCGTCTGCCGACGCGTCTCCCGTCTTCGGTTCCCTCCGTGGGCCGCCGTGGCATACGCTACACGAACCGGTCGATCCATATAAACTGTCGACCCGCTGTGCGGGCGCGTCACGGCGCGTCGAGGGCCCGCCGATCCGGAACGTCTTACCGGCGGCGACCGAATCACGCTGCATGACGGACGTTCACCCCGCCCAGCGCGTCGGGGTCCTCGCCGACGCCCAGAACCTCTATCACTCTGCACACAGCTTCTACTCCCGAAACGTCGACTACGCGG
The DNA here is from genome assembly GCF_051194155.1 of Halorubrum zhoui. Classification (NCBI taxonomy): domain Archaea; kingdom Methanobacteriati; phylum Methanobacteriota; class Halobacteria; order Halobacteriales; family Haloferacaceae; genus Halorubrum; species Halorubrum zhoui. Next base: position 62,345 of record NZ_JBLZNJ010000008.1, read on the forward strand.
CGCTGCTGGAGTCGGCGGTCGGCGACCGCTCGCTGGTGCGCGCTATCGCGTACGTGATCCGTGCGGACTCGCCCGACGAGGAGTCCTTCTTCGAGGCGCTCCGAGACATCGGCTTTGAGACCAAGATCAAGCCGATCAAGACGTTCGCCGACGGCTCGAAGAAGGCCGACTGGGACGTCGGCATGAGCCTGGACGCCGTGACGCTCGCGAACCACCTCGACACGGTGGTGTTGTGCACCGGTGACGGCGACTTCGCCCGCCTGTGTTCACACCTCCGACACGAGGGCGTCCGCGTCGAGGCGATGGCGTTCGAGCGGGCCGCATCCGAGGAGCTGATCGACGCGGTCGACGAGTTCGTCGACCTCTCGGAACGCGAAGACCGGTATCTGTTGTAGCCGGCGCGACCGAGCGGCCGGTCGAACCGGTCACCCGAGCACTCGGTCTATCACGGCCGTCACCGTCTCGGCCGCCGTCTCGACCTCGTGGACCCGCACGTACTCGCGCTCGGCGTGGGCGACCGCGCCCGCGTCGTCGGCGAGGTTCCCGGGGCCGAACACGACGGTCGGGACCGGCGTAAAATACGACGCCTCAGTGGCCGCGCCAAACGGCCGTACGGCCCCGCCTCTGTCGGCCGGGAGTCCGGCCGCCGTGGTCGTCTCCCGAACGGCCGTCGCGACCGACTCGACGAACGCGTGGTCTGGCGGCGTCGAGAACGCCTCGAAGAACGGGGAGTCCCGTTCGGTCAACTCTACCGCGACGTCGACCGACGCGGGCGTCTCTCGGTCGACGGCCGTCTCGAGCCGACGCCGGAACTCCGACGCGGTCTCGGGGGGGACACACCGTCGGTCGACGGTTATCGAACACGACGCGGGGACCTGGTTCGTCGCTTTTCCGCCCTCGATCACCGTGGGCGTGAGCTTCGGGGCGCCGAGCTGTGGGTGCGGCTCGGTCGTCTCGTCGAAGGCGCGAATCGCCGCGAGGGCGCCCTCGGCGGCGAAGACCGCGTTCGCACCCGCGAACTCGGCGGCGTGTGCGGCGGCTCCAGAGAGCGTCACGGTCCCCTCGAACCGTCCCTTCGCGGCCGTACAGACGTCGAGGCCTGTCGGCTCCCCGACGAGACACAGATCGGGCTCGAGCCGGTCTTCGGCGCCCGGGAGGCGGCCAGTCATCGCGGCGGCCCCGAGTGAGTGCGTCTCCTCGTCGGGGGTCACCGCCAGCGTGAGCCGGCCGTGCGTCGGCTCGGCACCGAGGAAGCCGGCGAGGATCGCGGCGAGTGGTCCCTTCGCGTCACACGCGCCCCGCCCACGGATCACGTCGACCGGACCGCCGCTCGCGCCGGCCTCCGCGCCCGTCGCCGACCGGTCGCGTTCGAACGCGACGTGCGGGGTAACCGTGTCGACGTGGGTGTTCAGTACAAGGTGTGGACCGGCGTCGGGGGCCGGCGACGACCGCCTCGCGAGCACGCACCCTGCGTCGTCGACGGTCGTCTCGACGCCGGCAGCGGTCAGCGTCTCGACGAGGAGCTCGCGCATCGCGTCGACATCCTCCGCAGAGGGAGTGGCGACGGCCCGCTCGAGGAACGCCACCGGGTCGAACGCGTCCGTCATCGCGGCACCGCCGGCACGCGTCCGGCGTACTCGCGGGCGACCGGGCCGGTGAGCGTCGCCCGCTCGCCGTCCGGTGCCGTGATGGTGAGCTCGCCGCCCGGTGGGTGGGTGACGGCCGTCTCGTCGTCGATCAGTCCGATCCGGCGGGCGGCGGCGACGACCGCGACCGCGCCGGTTCCACACGACCGGGTCTCGCCTTCGACTCCCCGCTCGAAGGTACGCTGGTCGATGACCGGGCCCTGCCCCGCCTCGGTCTCGCGAATCGCGGCGAGGTTCACGTTCGCGCCCTCGGGGAAGACCGATGCGTGTCTGATAGGTGGTGCGACCGACTCGATGGTGACGTCGCCGATCTCGTCCGGATCAAGGAACGCCACGGCGTGCGGGACGCCCGTGTCGACTGCGGTGATGGTTAACCCTTCGACCGGCGTCTCGACGAGCGGCGCGTCGGCGTCGACCGGAACCGCCCGTGGGTCGAACCGCGGGACGCCCATCTCGATGGTCGCCTCGTGGCCGTCGGTGCTCACCGTCGCTCGACGCGTGCCCGCCTGGGTGTCGATCATGAACTCGCGGTCCCCGGTCCGATCGTGTGCCCACCGCGCGACGACCCGCGCGCCGTTACCGCACATGTCCGCCGTCGACCCGTCCGGCTGGACGAGCGTCATGACGACGCGCGTCGGGGTGTAGCCCGGCTCGACGCTCACGAACAACACGCCGTCGGCTCCTCGTCGACCGTTCGTCGTGTCGGCCACGGTCGCATCGGCCACGGTCGCGTCGGCGTCGAGATCAGTCGGCTCGAGACGTGCCGCCGCACTCACACCAGTCTCGCGGTCGCAGTGCGCCCGCGCGAAGGCCGCGCGGTCGGGAACGCGCGCCGCGGCGTCGACGACGAGAAAGTCGTTGCCGGTGCCGTGGTACTTCACGATCGGGACGGCGTGTGCACTCATCGGGATCCCCCCGTCTCGTCGTCTGCGTCTGCGGTCGCGTCTCGTTCGACCCGGGTGAGGTCGGCGTGTCGCTCGCGGCGACGGACGAGCCTCGCGTCGCCGCCTGCGAGCGCCACCTCCGCCGAACGCGGCCGCGAGTTGTACTGGCTCGCCATCTCGTAGCCGTACGCCCCGGTGATCCCGACCGCAAGCAGGTCGCCGCGGACGGGTCGCTCGATCCGCCGGTCCCGACAGAACACGTCGCCCGTCTCACATATCGGCCCGGCGACCGTGACCGACGTCGACTCCCGGTCGGCAGGTGCCGGCGCCGCCGTGGCGCCGCCGAGGAGTCGTATCGGGTGATACGCGTCGTACATCGCCGGACGGAGCAGGTCGGTCATCCCGGCGTCGACGCCGACCACGACCTCGCTCGCGGTCGGTTTGACCGTGTTCACGCGCGTCAAGAGGACGCCCGCGTCCGCGACGACGTACCGACCGGGTTCGACCGCGAGGTCGACGCCGGGGAGCACCCCGAGCGCGTCTCGGGTCGCCTCGGCGACCGCATCGAGGTCCAGCGGCGGCTCGTCGGCGCGGTACGGCACGCCGAACCCGCCACCCACGTCCACGTACTCGAGGGCGAGCGGGTCCGTGACGATCTGACCGTCGTCGGCGCTATCGGCCGCGAGCTCGTCGGTCGCGGGAGCCGTGAGCGACCGGGCGAGCGACCCCATTCTGGAGACGAGCGAGCGGTGGTCCTCGAGGTCGTCGGCGTCGATGCCGGAGCCGGCGTGGGCGTGGATCCCCACCACGTCGACCCGTGTCGCGGCCTCGCGGGCGACGCGTTCGGCCCTGTCGTACGGGATCCCGAACTTCGGTGCCGCGCCGGTGCGGACCTTCGCGTGGTGGCCCGCGCCCACGCCGGGATTCACCCGGAGACACGCCCGGCCGTCGTACCCGCGTTCGGTGAGCCGGTCGAGCGTGTCGACCGCGCCGAGCGTGATCGTCATCGCGGGCGCTTCCGCGGCGATGTCGACGACGCGGTCGAGGTCTCGAGCCGGAGGATTGACCGCGGTGTAGTGGACGCGCTCGCCGGTAAATCCGGCCGTGAGCGCCCGGTCGACCTCACCCGCAGACGCACACTCGGCATCCAATCCAGCCTCCCGTACCGTCTCCAACACTGCACGGCCCGTGTGTGCTTTCACCGCGTACCGCACGTCGGCGTCCGGAAACGCCGAGCGCATCCGCGCGCAGTTCTGGCGGACACGGTCGAGGTCCTGGACGTACAGCGGTGTTCCGTACGTGTTTGCGAGTGCGGTGAGCCGCGCCCTGTCCCAGTCGGTGAGCCGTCTGGTGACTGGGTTTGCCTCTGCACTCGCGACTCCGTCGACGTCGGTCATTCCCGGAGCGCGTCCTCCTGCCGGGTCGCTTCGAGCGTCTCGCGTTCGACGTCGGTCGCGACGACGGCCGGCTTGTACGCCCCGTCGGAAAACAGCTCGTGGTCACCGACCGACGACTCGACCATCCGGGTGAACGCGCGCCGGTTCGCCGGTAGGTGGCCGTACCGGATCTCCGAGTCGACGAGGTCGTACACGGGTATTCGGGGGGTGAGCAGCGTGTTCTCGCCGACGACGGAGTTCTCGCCGATTCGGAACCCGGAGGTCACCCGGCAGCCGGCGCCCAATGAGACGCCGTCTTCGATCACGACCGGGGCGTCCTCGATCGGCTCCAACACGCCGCCGATCAGGGTGTTCGCGCCGAGCTTGACGTCCGCGCCGATCTGCGCACAGGAGCCGACGGTGTCACACGAGTCGACGAGCGTGCCGTCGCCCACGTGTGCGCCCACGTTCACGAACGCAGGACTCATCACGATACAGTCGGCACCGAGGTAGGCACCGCGACGAACGACCGTCCCGTCCGGCGTGTTCCGCGTGCCGCGCTCGGCGAGGTCGGCGGTCTTTCGCAGCGGCAACACGTCGTAGTACGTCACGCCGCCGTGCTCGCGCGGCTCGGTCGCCCGGAGTCCGAAGTTGAGCAGGATGCCGCGTTTTACCCACTCGTTCGCCTCCCAGCTCGTCACGTCGTCGCCGGTCTTCTCGGCGGCGCGCACCTCGCCCGTCTCGAGGGCCGTGAGGAAGGCGTCGAGAACCGCCTCGTCGTCGCCGGTCGCCGCGTCGGCCGTGAGTCCGTCCTCGTACCGCTCCCAGAGCGCGCCGACGTCGGATTCGAGCGTCATTGTCGACACCTCGGCGACGGACGGTATTTATTCGTCGATGTGCGAACGTCGCTCACGGCGCGCCTCCGTCGAGGACGTCGTCGAACGCGTACCACCCCGGCTCGCGCCCCGCAAGCCAGGCGGCGGCATCGAGTGCACCGGCCGCGAACACCGCGCGATCCCCCGCGCTGTGTGCGAGCGAGAGCGCCTCGTCGTTGCCGGCGAGCAACACCTCGTGTTCGCCGGTGACGTCGCCGGCACGCCGCGCGTGGACGCCGATCTCACCCGGCTCCCGAGGCGCATTCCCGGCTCTGCCGTGAACGCGCTCCTCGAGGTCCGGTCGGGCCGCCTCGATGTCCTCGAGCAGCGTCGTGGCCGTTCCAGAGGGGGCGTCGCGCTTTCCGTTGTGGTGTGTCTCCGTCAGCTCGACGTCGTACCCCGGCACCGCCGCGACGGCCGCCGTGACCGCTCGCCGGAGGGCAGCGACGCCGCGAGAGAAGTTCGTCGCCCACAGCACGGGCGTCTGTGTCGCCATCTCGCGCAGGTGCGTTCGCTCCGCGTCGTCGAAGCCGGTCGTCCCGGTGACGACGCCGACGCCGGCCGAGGCAGCGGCCGACGCGTACTCGAGTGCCGAGGATGGACCGGTGAAGTCGACGAGGACGTCGACCGGCTCCGCGTCGAGTAGCCCACCGAGCGACCCCGCATCGTCGACCGGAACGTCAGCGACCTGTTCGACGGACGAGCGACTCACCGCGACCGCGACCTCGACGTCTGCTCGTGGGGCGGCCGTCTCGAGCACCGTTTGGCCCATGCGACCGGTCGCGCCGGTGACGGCGATCTGAACCGCCGCTGTGTCGGCCGCGGTCATTCGACCGCCTCCGGCGGCTCGGCTGCCGGCGTGTGGTCTTCGTACCGTTCGAGCACCTCGCGAAGCGACTCGCGGTGCTCTGGGGCGAGTCGCGTGAGCGGGGACCGAACCGTCGGGCCGCCGCGGCCGCGAATGTGCATCGCTTCCGTGACGGGGATCGGATTCGTCTCGACGAACAGCTCTCGCACGAGCGGGCCGAGTTCGTGGTGGAGCGTTCGGGCGCGGTCGTAGTCTCCAGAGAGCGCGGCACCGACCATGGCACACGTCCGCTCGGGCTCGACGTTCGCCACGACGCTTATCGTCCCGGTCCCGCCGACAGAGAGGATCGGCAGCGTGAGCCCGTCGTCACCGGAGAGCACCGAAAACGTCTCTTCACGGGTCGCCTCGACGACTTCGCTTATCTGCCCGAGGTCACCCGACGCCGCCTTGTACCCCTGCACGTTTGGATGGGTCGCGAGTTCGGCGGCGACGTCGACCGGGATCGACCGACCCGTGCGCGAGGGCACGTTGTAGACGATCTGCGGAAGGTCGATCGCGTCGGCGATCGTCTGATAGTGTTCGAGGAGTCCGGCGGGCTCGGGCCTGTTGTAGTACGGCGATATCAGGAGGAGCCCGTCGGCACCGGCGTCCGCGGCGCGGCGCGACAGCGAGAGCGCCTCCGCGGTGTTGTTCGACCCCGTCCCGGCGATCACGGGTACGTCGTCGACGGCGTCGCGGACCGTCTCGACGACCTCGATGTGCTCGTCGTGAGTCATCGTCGCCGACTCGCCGGTCGAGCCGACCGGGACGACGCCGTCGACGCCGGATCGCTCGAGGTAGCGCGCGTTCTCGGCGAGTTGGTCGTGGTCGACCGTGCCGTCGTCGGTAAACGGCGTCGTCATCGCGGGGTACACCCCCTGGAACGGCTCGGTGTCTGTGTCGGTGGCTGTGCGGTTCGTCGTCGTGTACGGCGTCGTGGTTCTCGTAGTCGACATCGGTGTGATGGTCGTGGACGTGGCGTCCGTGGGCGTGGTGGAAACCGGTGTGTCGGGGGCCGGTCTCCTCGGTCGCGGTGTCGGTGCGTCGCGCGGATCGGGGCCGTCCGAAACGGGGATGCCACTCCCGCCTGGGGACGTCTCAGACCCGTTTCGGTTTCCGAGAGAAGGGACGCGCCGCTGTCGGCCGCGGCGTGCCGGCCATCGGCGCGTGCTGCGTCACGACTTCGGCTACACGAGAGAGCGAGTTATAGGTTGTGGGTCGTCACGTACGTTTTTGCCGCTACCGCCCGTCCGTGTAGATCCGATGGCCACGACAGCAGACGACGAGACGGCGGGGCGCCGCGAGTACGATCCCAACGCCGAGCACGCGTTCCCGGACGCGCGACTCAACGAGGTGCTCAACGAGATCCGCGACGATCCGGAGATAACCACGTACCTCGAGGCTCAGAACGTCAACGCGGTCACGCGCAAGGGGTACAACGACCACGGGACCAAACACGTCGGGATCGTCAGAGACCGTGCGCTCCGGCTCTACGACCTGCTCAAGACCGGTGGGGTGCGATTCAACGGCGCCAGCCAGCAGGGGCTCGAAGAGGCAGACGAACCCGTGATCGTCGCGCTCGCGGCGACGCTACACGACGTCGGCCACGTCGTCCACCGCGACCGGCACTCATACTACTCGATACCGCTCGCAGCCGACATCCTCGACCGGCTCCTGCCGTCGTTTTACGACGTCGAGGCACAGGTTCGCGTGAAAGCCGAGGTGCTCCACGCCATCCTCTGTCATCACACCGAAGAGGAGCCGCTGACGCGCGAGGCGGGCGTGATCCGAATCGCAGACGGCCTCGACATGGAGCAGGGCCGTTCGCGCGTTCCGTACGAGAAGGGCGGCCGCGGCATCAACACCGTCTCCTCACAGGCGATCGAGTCGGTCAGTCTCCGCCCGGACGACGACGTCCCCGTCGAAGTCGAGATCCGGATGAACAACGCCGCGGGCGTCTACCAGGTGGACTCCCTGCTGAAGGCCAAAGTCGACGGCTCGCTGCTCGAAGACGTCGTTCGCATCGTCGCCGTCAACACCCGAGGTGACGGCGAGAGCTCGCTCGTCGAACGGATCGAACTCTGAGCCGGGTGCAGCGGTCCACGCGGCGAAACCCAGCAGGGGCCGCCGGCTCTCGGGGGTTTTATACCCACGAGCGCCTCCCGAGAGCCAGACACTGGTCGTGGCCCGGTTCGGAAACTCGATTCGATTGTTGGGAAACGCGGAGTTCGCCTCGCTCGCGGGGACGGCGTTCGCGCGCAGTCAGGCGTACTCGACGGTGCTCATCGCGCTCGCGCTGTACGCCGACCTGTTCGGCACCACGGGCACCGTCGAGGGACTGTTCGGGACCGCCTTCGCGGTGGTCCAACTCGTCGTCGTCCTGCCGCTCGGCCGGGCGGTCGACACGGGCAACGCGAAGCGATACCTGCTCGCCGGGTTCCTGATCAACGTCGCCGTCTTCGTCGGGTTCGCGCTCGTCGACTCGCCGACGCACGTGATCCTCGTCCGAATGCTCCAAGGGCTCGGTGCGAGCGTCCTCTGGATCACCGGCGTGACGATCATCGGCGAGGTGAGCCCCGACGACAGCCAGGGGCTGTGGCTCGGCTCGTACAACCAGTTCGCGTCCGTCTCCTCGCTCACCGGAGACCTGCTCGGCGGGTACCTGCTGTACGCCTACGGCTTCACCGAGACGTACGCGGTGCTCTCGGTTATCACGCTCGGGTCGTTCGCGCTCGTCTACCGCTTTCTGCGCGACAATCCCGGCGGGCGAACCGATCCGGACGACGCCGGCGGTCTCGAGACGTTTCGGTCGCTCGTCGCGCTGCCGATGCTGCGGTCGCTCGTCGTCTTTCGATTCAGCTTCAGCGTCGGGAAGATGGCCGTCATCATCTTCCTCCCGATATACGCCCGCACGACGTTCGACATCTCGGCGTTCGCCATCGGGTGGATCATGGCCGGCGGCAAGGCGACGAAGGCGGTCACACAGGGGTTCGTCGGGGACCTGACCGACCGGTACGGGTGGCGTCACGGGTTCGTCGGACTCGGTGCCGCACTCTACGGAGTCGGAACGGCGGCGATTCCGCTCGCGGCGGTGGCCGACGGACGGATCGCCCCCGTCACCGTCTCGTACCTCGGCGACACCCAGACCCTCGGCGGGGCGTTCTTCGCGCTGTTCGTGGCCTACTCGCTGCTCGGCGTCGCCGACTCCGTCCGACTGCCGGCGAGTATGTCGTTGTTCGTCGACGAGGGTGAGCGCCACGAGGCGGTCGCCAGCGCGATGTCGCTCCGGTCGATCTCCTGGAAGGTAGGGCAGGTCGTCGGTCCCGTCCTCGTCGGCGCGACGATGGACGTGACGAGCACGGAGACCGGCTTTCTGCTCGCGGCGGGCTTCATCGCCTTCTCGACGACGCTCTTCGCGGTCCACGCACGCCGCGCGGTGGCCCGGTCGAGAGCCGCGGCCTGAGCGGTGGCCGCGGTATCTCGGGCTGACCTGCTGGTCGCGACGGTTACCGTCGGAAGCGACTTTACCGTCGTCGGTGTACCGCGCGTATGACCGACGACGAAACCCTCACCGCCCTCCGCGTGAGCGCCGACTACCAGTTCGGAGCCGGTGTGGGCGACGCGCTCTTCCCGCCCGACGAACCGATCACCGTCCGGTACTCGAGCGGGGGCCGACCGCGCCAGGTCCTCGCCGGTGACGTCGACGAGACGCCAGGGAGCCCGGTCGGAGACCGGATCGCTACCTACGGCACCGACGGCCGGTTCACCCTCGGCCAGACCGGAGCGAGGCGCATGCAGGCCGCGCTCTCGCCTCCGTCGTCCCGTGTCGTCGTCGGCGAAGAGAGCGAGCCGTACGTCAGAGACGGTCGAAACGCCTTCGCCAAGTTCGTCGTCGACGCGGACCGCGCCATCCGCCCCGGCGACGAGGTGGTCGTCGTCGACGAGTGCGACCGGCCGCTCGCGGTCGGCCGCGCCGAGCTCTCTGGTGCCGAGGCGCTCGCGTTCGCCAGTGGGGCGGCGGTGAAGGTGCGCCACGGGTTCGACGCCGCGTGACACCGCGTCGAGGTCGGTCGCGTCGGTGATGCGTCACAGCACGCCGACCAGCCCGACGGCCTCGACGAGCGGCACCCCGGCGAGCACGGAGCCGAGCAGGTAGCCGCCGATCGCCCCGCCGTTGAGCAGCGGGAGTCCGGCGTGCGGTCGCCCACGCATCACCCAGCGTAACAACAGGAGGAGCCCGCCGATGGTTCCGGTCGCCGCGAGCAGCGCGGGGAGGTTCACGCCGAGATAGGGCACCGACAGCGGCGCAGCCGGCGAGAACGTCGCCGCGCTCGCGACGAGCACCGCCGGGATGACCGCGTCGCCGAGGCCGATGAAGAAGGCGTCGCGGTCGCCTTCCGTCGGTTCGTCTGCAGCCGAGTCGGCGTCGTCTCCCGCCTCGCGCTCGACGGCCGACGGCTCGTCGGCCTCGTCGGACGCTGCGCCGCGTTCGGCGTCTGCGCTCTTCGTCTCGTCGTCAGGCGACTCATCGAGCAGCGAGTACGAGAGCGAGAGCGGGATCACGAGGACGACGGGGATGTTCAGGGCCATCACGCCCTCGGCGAGCGAGAGCATGTGTTCGGTTCCGTACACCGAGACCGCGTCGTACACCGCGAGTGCGGCCAACAAGACGAGCGCAGGGAGGAGCCCGAACGAGATGCCGAACAACCCCGCTGCGCCGGCTCCCATCAGTACCCCGGCGGTGTCGACGACGTACCACTCGGGGTGAGCGAGCAGGCCGACGGCGACGGCGACCGCAGGGACCGCGGCGACGAGCGGCGGCACCACTGCCGCGAACACGTACCACGAGAGCCACGCGGAGACGCCGACGATGAGCAGTCGAACTGCCCAGTCGAACTCGTACCGGAACGCGGCCAGCATCACGCCGCTCATCGCGAGTATCGCGACCAGGTACAGCAGGCTGTTCGCCGGGTCCTGAGGGTTTTCGACCGGTTGATAGCCACTCGCGGTGAACGCGGGGACCAACGCGAGTGCCCCCGCCTGCACGGCGAGAAACAGCCCGACAGCGAAGACGACGCCGCGGTACTCGCGGGAAAGCATGTACACGACCGTTCGACACACGCCGGTATCCTCCTTGCGCTTCCGCCCGGGCAGTGCGGCTGTTCGGCGCGTGAGTGATCGAGACGTCGATGGAGGTTCGTCGGCTGTACGTCACGTCGGCGGCCGAAGGCGGGAGGCGAGCGGGTGACCGGCCGTGACCAGCGGACCCCCAAACTGTGTCGATGCCGGTCACCCGAGGCGGGACGGGCGCGGGTCGGATTCGCCGAACCTCGACGAGAAAAGCGTCGAACCTCGGCACCGATAGGTACGTCACTCTCAGGTATAAACCCACGGGACCGCCGGCGCCCAGCGGCTCGACCTCAGCCGTCGGTCGACAACGACCGGCGGAGTGCGGTCTCGAGGTTGTCGAGTTCCGCGTCGAAGTTGCGCTGGAAGAACGACTCGACGCCCGGCAGTGCCCCTTCGACGACGAACTCATTCGCCAACCGACAGCCGGTCGCCGTCTCCTGTATCTCGTGTTCACCGGTGACGCGGAACGCACGCGATTTGCCGACGAACTTCACCCGGTTCGGCGGACGGCGGTCGACTTCCTCGGTCTCGACCGTGATCGTCGATCGGATCATCGGAATCGGCAGGGCGACGTGCCACGTCGCCGTTCCGTCCTCGTGGACCTCGAAGGTGTCCACGACGCTTATCGCTCCCGCGCGCTTTTCGGCGTCGGAGATGAACGCCCACACGGCCGCTGGCGGGGCGTCGAACTCGAACGTCCGGGAGACCCTGACGGTCATATTACGTCGTCGTTCTACCGACAATTAAATGCCGGGGAGTCGGCATCGCGGGGCGAGGGGCGGCGGTCACGACGCGGGCGTCATCACGATCGGCTCACGCGCCACGTCGTCGAGCGGGCCCGACCCCACTTTTCGATCTCGACGTCGTCGGCCTTCTCGGCTAAGTGCGGCAGACGGGAGCCGACCTGTTTTGCGGTGAGGCCGATGGCGTCGGCAATCGTCTTCGAGCGGAGGTACCGCTCGCCACGAGTGACGCTGTCGGTGAGGTACGCGAGGATCCGTCGTTCTTCCTCGGTATACTCGCTCATCGAGCGATCAAAGGCGGTTGACGGGCTTAACGGTTTCTCGTATCACCCGTCACTCGAAGACCTGTACCGCGACGACGGCGAGCAGCGCACAGACGAAGGCGGCGCCGAACCCCCACGCCTTCCCGAGTTGCGTCGGGTACCCGAACATCACGGCAGCGCCCACGAGCGCCACGGCCGACAGCGCGAGGGTCACGCCGAGCCCCTTGTCGGACGAGAGAGTTGCCTCGGACATACGAGAGGCTTCGCGGGCCGCTACTTAGTTCATACGGACCGGCGGACGACCGCGCGCCACCCGGCCGTCTCACACGATGTGGACGTGCTCTGAGGCCTCGTTGAGCGCGAGATTTGCGGCGATCTCGGCGTTTCGCATGGCGTACTCGGCGGTGTGTTGGAGGCTGACGAGTACCTCTCGGGTCAACAACAACACGGTGTTGTCGAGGTCGGTCGGGAGCTCGTCGAGGATCTCCTGCTCGCGGTCTTCGAGCCTGGCGAAGCGGTCGCGACACTCGACGGTGAGGTCGTAGTCGCGCTCGACGACCGCCCGAACCGCGAGCGCGGTGAGCTCGTCCACCTGATCGGTGAACTCCCGTATCTGTCGCATCGTGGCGCTGTCGACGTCGAGCGTGTGGCCGTCTGCCTCCATCACGATGTCTGCGATGTCCTCGGCGTTGTCGGCGGTGAGCTCGAGGTTCTTCGCGACGGAACGGTAGCCGATGAGCGGGAACCCCTCTTCTAATCCGACGGCCCGCGCGAGATTGGGGTTCTGGTAGGCGGTGAAGATGAGCCGCAACAACAACACGAATATCTTGTTCGCCTGTCGTTCGCGGTTGAGCGACCGCTGGGCGAGGTCAGCGTTTCCGTGTGCGAGAGCTTTGACCGCCTCGCCACGCATCGTCGATCCCGTGTTCTCGAGCCGTTCGAGCAGGTTGTCGAGGGTGAAGTCCTCGGGGTCGACCGAACAGCGAATCGAGATGTCCTCGGGGGTCTCCTCTATCACGCCGAGTCCCATGAGCTGGGTCTCGGCTTTGTACACCGCGTTGATGTGCTCGCTGTCGAGCGTCCCCTCGCTCTCGACGTGAATGACCCGCCGACCGAGCACGTACTGGGCGACGACCGCGCGCTCGAGTGCCTGGGCGTCGAGGCCGTCCGCGCTGAGTATCGCCTCCGACTCCTCGTTGCTCACCGACTCCGGTAACACCGTGAGCGTCCCCTTCCCGCCCATCCGCAGCGACACCTCGTCGCCCTTCTCCACGCCGTGGTCCTGTGCCCACTCGGCGGGCAGCGTCATCGCCAACGTCGACGGGCCCAGCCGCTGGACTTTCCGCGTCTCCATGGCCCCCGATACGACAGGATACTCCTTAACCTTGTTCCCATGCTCATTATATTCGACGCGCGATGTACAAGGTGTACAACGGCGTGCTGCCGAGCGCGCCGGTTGCTGTGCACACGGCGATCACGACGGGGCGACACCCTGGTCCGTTCGTGTGCCTCAGCCGCTCGTCGCAGGCTCGAACCCATCCAAGAGCGCGCGGAGCGCGGCGGCGAGCTCTTCGAACCGGTCGACCTCCATCGAGTCGGTCGTCACCCACACGCCGTGTCCGTTCGTGATGACCCGTGTGAGGTAGCCGTTTGCGAACACTCGGACGGTGAACTGGTACGCGCCGAGTTGGGTGTCTCGATACAGCGACTGGGCGTGGAATCCGTGCCGCTCGCTCTCTGCGAACCCCACGAGGTCGGCGGTGCGGTCGAGTTCCTCGCGCAGGTACAGCTGTTCGACCGCGTCCTCGGTAAAGTACGTGACACTCCGAAGTTCGTCGCCGGTCGCGGTTCGCGCGGCGCGGACCAACTCGTCACCGTCTGTCGTCGATAGGTGTGACATGTCGTCACGTGTGTCGGGATCGTACATGAGCGTGGGGGTGTGACACATGGACTTGCGCTGGAGTGTGGTGTGTGACGGTCAGACGGCTCGCACCGACGCGACCGCGATGCCGGAGCCGAGGGACAGAGTTTAGCGACTCGGCCGAGTTGCCCCGATGTATGAGCGGCAACGACGACGTCTGTGTGCTGTTGCCGGCCTTCGAAGAGGCAGAGACGGTCGGGAGCGTCGTCGGGGCGTTTCGCGACGTGGGGTTCGAGAACGTGCTCGTCGTCGACGGCGACTCCACTGACGGAACCCGTGAGGCGGCGCGGGCAGCCGGCGCGCGCGTCGTCGTCCAGTCGGGGACCGGCAAGGGCCAGGCCGTCCGGGAGGCCGTCCACGAGCACGTCCAAGCCCCGTACGTGTTGATGGCCGACGCCGACGCGACCTACGATCCGGCAGACGCCGACGCGATGGTCGAACCGCTCCGCGCGGGCGAAGCCGAACACGTCGTCGGCGACCGGTTCGCCGACATGCGCCCGGGGGCGATGACCCGGCTGAACCGCGTCGGCAACCGGCTCATCAACGGCGCGTTTCGGCTCATCCACGGCGACGCGTACGGTGACATCCTCTCCGGGTACCGCGCGTTCACCCGCGAGTCCTTCCGTCGCCTCCCGCTGTCGGCCGACGGGTTCGGCATCGAGACCGAGCTCGCCGTCGAGTGCGTCAAACAACGGGTGCCGGTGACCGTGGTACCCGTCACGTACCGACCGCGGCCCGACGGCTCCTCGACGAACCTGCATCCCGTTCGTGACGGCGGGGTGATATTCCTCGAACTCTACCGCAAGGCGAAGACGAACAACCCGTTGTTCTACTTCGGCAGCGTCGGTGCGGTCTCGACGGCCCTCGGTGCGGTCATGGCTGGCTTCGTGCTCTACCGGTGGATCCGGTTCGACGTGGGCCACGAGATCGTCGCCGTCGCCGGTACCGGTGCGATCATCTTGGGGATCCAGCTGCTCGTCTTCGGCGTCCTCGCCGACATGATCCTCTCGCTACACCGCGAGGCCGAAGACCGCCGGACCCGCGCGGTCGCTCGGGCGAGGACGTCGAACCCGACGCACGGCGATCGGGTACCACACGACGACGCGCCCGCCGCCAGCGTCGCCGGGGTCGACGAACACGACGGTGGGACTCCCGGCGTCGCCGACGGTGCTCCAGACGCGTCCGTCTCGGAGCCGCCGGAGCGGTGAGCCCCCCGCTCGGACCGTCAGTAGTTTGTACGTGGCCACAGAGACGCCACATCGTATGGACGAAAAACGCCTCGTCGTCGCCCTCTTCGGCGTCGTAGTCGCACTCATCGCCGGCTACATCGCCCACCGCTTCGTCGCCGCCTTGACCGTCGCCGTGTTTCTCTACTACTCGACGCGGCGGTTCTACCACGCCCTCGGTCGCTTTCGGCTTCCCGCCCGGCTCCGGGCGGCGACCGCCCTCTCCGTGATCGCCGTCCCCCTCTTGTTTCTGTTGAGCTCCACGATCGTTTTATTGCTCGTCGAAGCGCGCCGGTTCATCGAACGGTACCCCATAGCCGAGTCGGTCGGCGGCGGGGAGCCGTGGATCGGTCGACTCCAACGGCTCTCTGACCTCTCCGTTCGTGGCGCTATCGACGCGTATCGGTCCGGACAGTTCGACCCGCTCGTCGGGCTCGTCGTCGACAACGCCGCGCTGTTGACGAACACCGCATCGGGGTTCCTCCTCAACGTGCTGATCACCGTCGTCGTCACCTACTACCTGCTCCTCGACGGCTCGACGCTTCACGCGTGGCTGCTCCGATTCGACGACGACGCGATCGTTCGTGAGTACCTCGAGGCGGCCGACGCAGAGCTCGAGGCGGTGTTGTACGGGAACCTGCTCAACGTCATCGCCATCTCGATCATCGCCATCGTGACGTACACCGCGTACAACGTCGTCGCGCCGCCGGCGGTCTCCGTGCCGTATCCGACCCTCTCGGGGGCGCTCACCGGCATCGCGAGTCTAATCCCCGTCGTCGGAATGAAGATCGTCTACCTCCCACTCGCGGGCGTGACCGCCGTGCCGGCACTGCTCGGCTCTGACACCGGGCTGCTGGCGTACGTCGCCGTCTTGCTCGCGGTCGCCGTCGTCGTCGTCGATACCGTCCCCGACGTGGTGTTGCGACCGTACTTCAGCGGCGAGACGACCCACGTCGGCCTGTTGATGCTGGCGTACATCTTCGGCCCGGTCGTCTTCGGCTTCCACGGACTATTCCTCGCGCCTATCGTGCTCGTCCTCGTCTTGACGTTCGGAGACACGGCACTCCCGCGGCTGCTCGGCGTCGATCCAGACGAGCCGTCCCGACCACTCGCCACGGACCAGCGACGACTCGACGAGTTCCGGTGACCGATGCGGCGACGAAGCGCATAAATCCGTGCTCGTCGAGCATCAAAATACGTATGCGCGCGCACGTCATCGGTCTCGGCGGCGCAGGCGGCCGGATCGTCGACCGGCTCGCCGCCGACCGCGACCACGAGCGGTTCCTCCACGGGGTCTCCGCGTTCGACACCGACCGCACCGCCCTGGCGTCACTCTCGGCGGTCGGCGAGGATCGCCGTCACCGGTTCGGCGACGTCGCGAGCGGCGAGGGGCTCGCGGGCGACCTCCACGCCGGTCGCGAGATCGGGGACGCCCACGCCGACGAGCTGTGCCGTGCGATGGACGACCAGCGTCCGTCGCTCGCCGAGGCGTTCGTCCTCGTCGTCGGCCTCGGCGGTGGGGCCGGTGGCGGGGCGGCGCCGGCGCTCGCGGCCGAACTCGGGCGACTCTACGACACACCGGTGTACGCGGTCGGCGTCCTCCCGACGACGCCGGATCGTGGAGACGCCGCCGCCCCGTCGACACGAGACCCGGCCGAACGGACGAGCGGGACGGCCCCGCCGGCGGCCACAGCCGAACCGACGCGCCCGCTGAGCGAGAAGAACGCGGCGCGGACGCTCTCGGCGCTTTCCGACCGAACGGCTGCGGTGTTCCCGTTCGACACCGACGCCTGGCTCCGACGTGGCGAGACGCTGACCGACGCTCGCGAACGCATCAACGAGGTGATCACAGCCCACGTGTCGGCGCTGTTCGGCGCGGGAGAGACCGACGGCGACGCCGTCACCCCACAGCAGGTGCTCGACGCGAGCGACGTCGCCCGGGCAGTCGGCGAGACGGGTGAGATCGCCGCGCTCGGCTACGCGACACAGCGGGTCGACGCGCCCGAGTCGACGTCCTCGCGGTTCGGCCTCGGACTGTTCGGCTCCGACGAGTCGGCGGCCGTCGACGCGAGCACGGCCATCTCCGCCATCGAAACCGTGATCCGGAAGGCGACGCGTGGGAAGAACACGATAGCCGTCGCGGACGGTCGCGCCGACCGCACGCTGTTGATCGTCGGCGGGCCGCCCGCCTGGCTCAACCGCGAAGCGATAGCCGACGGTCGCCGGTGGCTCGCCGACGAGACCGGGTCCGGCGCGATACTGAGCGGTGACGCGCCGGTTCCCGGCAGCGAAGAGGTGTTCGCACTCGTCGTGCGGTCCGGCATCGACGAACCAGACCGCGTTCGAGCGATCCGCGAGTCGCTGCCCTGAGCCGACGACGTGCGGGTACCGACGACCCTCGACCGCGGGGCTTAATCGCTCGCCGACCCCTGCTTGTGTATGCCCGCAGCCGACGACGACCAACCGGTCACCATCGACGCTGATATCGCCGACGTCGAGACCGTCACCGCCCGACGAGACGAGCTGGTCTCGGCCGTCCGGTCACACGCCGGTAGGATAGCCCACCAGCTCGCACGACTGCAGGGAAGCGACTACGGCCGGGTCGAGCTCGCGACCGACGACGGCGAGTGGACGGTCAAACACGAGGCCGGCGACCTCGACTTCCTGTTGTTTTCACCCCGGAACGGTTCGGACACGTACGTCGTCTCGACGAAGCACCCACCGGAGCCGGCGGGACTCGCGACCGCACTCGCGGCGTACCCCGCGATGGTAGCGGCGTGGAACGATCACGTCGACTCGCTCTCTGGCGTGCTCGACGACGTGTCGACGGCGTTCCCCGACCCGGCCGTCACCGACGACCTCGTCGCCGAGCGCGACCGAGTGCTCGGCGCGATACGCGAGAGCTGCGCCGTCATCGCCGGCGAGATCTATCGGTACGAAGGCGACGATTACGGAACGTTCACGGCGCGCGTGGACGGCGACCGCTGGGAACTCAAGTGGGACGAGGGAGCGGTCTCGTACCTCCGGATCGGCGGCTCGAACGGCGTCTACCTCCTCTCGCAGTACGAGGCCCCCGGCGCGCCCGACGTGCGCGAGTACGCCGGCAGCTTCGGCGGGTTCGTCGACGCGTACAACGACTTCGTCGCGGAGCTCGAAAGCGACCTCGAGACGATAGCGGTCGACGACGACGTCGCCGACTAACAGCTCGCCCCGCCGTCCACCCACACCGTCTCGCCGGTGACGTAGTCGGCCTGTGCCGAGGCGAGGTACAGATACGCGCCGGGGAGGTCCGACGGTCGACCGGCTCGCGACGGGAGCCCCTCTGCGTCGGCGACGTCGGCTCTCGCCTCGGCCGACCACCCCTCGCGAATCTCAGTCGCGATCGGTCCGGGCGCGACCGCGTTGACCCGGATCCCGTGTGCGTCGAGCTCGATGGCTGCACTCCGCGTGAGCATCTGTACACCGCCCTTCGTCGCCGCGTAGTGGGCGTGGTTCGGCTCAGGCCGCTCTGCGGTCGTCGACGACGTGTTGACGACGGTGCCCTCGACGCCCCGGTCGATCATGTCGCGGGCCGCGAGCTGCGTGCCGAAGAACGTCCCGCGGAGGTTCACCGCCTGAACGGCTGTGAGGTCGTCGGGCGTGACCTCGAGGAACGACCGACTCCGGTGGACGCCCGCGTTGTTCACCATCACGTCGACGCCACCGAACGTTCGGGCCGCCTCGATCACCGACTCGATCTGCGTCGGATCGGTGACGTCCGTCTCGACGTAGGTGGCGGTCCCGCCGCGGTCTTCAACGAGCTCGTGCGTCGGAACCGTCTCCTCGAGGTCTTTTGGCGTCTCTCGAACGTCGGCGACGACCACGGTCGCGCCCGCGTCACCGAAGGCGCGCGCGACGGCGCGACCGATTCCGCTCGCCGCGCCCGTGACGACGACCGTCTCTCCGGAAAAGTCAGCATCGATCGTTCCCATGGCGGGTGTTCGACGCGTCTGACGCCTAAGGGTTGCCATCGGGCCAGCCGCTACGCGTCGTCATCGACGTGCTGCCACGTGATATTCGGCTAGACGATCCACCGCTGTGGATATCGATCCGACTACTCAGCAATCCTTATGCGTCGATGTGGTGTAGCGGTCGATAGATGTCGATCACTCTGCCCGGCCCGACCCTCGGCGTCATCGGCGGCGGCCAGCTTGGACGGATGCTCGCGGAGGCGGCGGCACCGCTTGGTGTCGACGTGGTCGTCCTCGACCCGACGCCGTCGTGTCCGGCCTCGACGGTCGCCCGCGACCAGGTCGTCGCCGACTTCGACGACGAGGACGCCATCGACGCCCTCGCGAGCCGCGTCGACGCGCTCACGTACGAGATAGAGCTCGCTGACCCCACCGCACTCGCTGCTGCGGGTGATACCCACGACGTGCCGGTTCACCCGACGCCAGCGACGCTAGAGACGATCCAGGACAAACTCGTCCAGACCGAAGCCCTCGCCGACGCGGGGATTCCGGTCCCCGAGTTCGCCGCCGTTGCGACCGCCGACGGGCTGGAACGACTCGTCGAGACGTTCGACGGCGTGATGCTCAAGGCGCGGCGAGGCGGGTACGACGGCCGCGGCAACGTCCCGGTCGAGGAGCCCTCGGAGGTGGCCGCGGCGCTCGAGGCGGTCGGCGGCGACGCGATGGCAGAGCGCCTCGTCGACTTCGAGCGCGAGATCGCCGTGATGGGACTGAAGGGCGCGAACGGGGAGACGCGCACGTACCCCGCGACCGAGACGATCCACCGCGAGGAGATCCTCCGCGAGAGCGTGACCCCGGCGCGAACGACCGACGAGCGGCTACAGCGGGCCCAATCGGTCGCCGAGGACGTGCTCGCGTTTCTCGACGGCCGCGGCGTGTACGGGATCGAGCTGTTCGAGACGCCTGCGGGGGAGATACTCGTCAACGAGATCGCTCCGCGCCCGCACAACTCGGGCCACTGGACGATCGAGGGCGCGGCGACCTCACAGTTCGAGAACCACGTCCGGGCCGTGCTGGGCTGGCCGCTCGGCCCGACTGGCCTCGTCGCACCCGCGGCCACCGCCAACGTGCTCGGCGACGTCACGGCGTCTCGGCGTCTCGACGACGGAACGGCACTCCACGGCGTCGACGACGTCCTCGAGGAGCCGTCGGCATCCCTCCACTGGTACGGGAAGGCGACCGTCAGGCCGCTGCGAAAGATGGGACACCTGACCGTCACCGCGGACGGATCGACGGCACCCACCGCGGACGGATCGACGGCACCGGCCGACGCCGGCGACGCCGTCCTCTCGCGGGCGCAGACGCTAAGTAACGGCCTCACGTTCAAGTCGGAGTAGCGTCGACGGACCCCGGTCGACCCTCACCAGTCGGCGAACCCGCCGTCGATCAGCGTCTCCGCCTGGTGTCGCACGTAAGCACGTTGTGCGTCGTGGACGGCCGTCTCGAACGCGTCGCCGTCCTCGAGCGCCGAGCGAACCCGCGCCTGCTTCCACGCTGCGGGGGTAGTGTGGGTCTCGGCGCGGTGTCGCAGCGGTGCGAGCCAGGACGACGCCTCCGTGGCGGTGCAGCCGGCCGCCTCGAGACCGGCCGTTGCGTGGTCGAGCAGGTCTTCGTACAGGACGTCGGTGTCGGTCGTGCGCGTGCCCGCACGGTCGATCCACGTCAGCTCGGCGTCGACGCCGTCGGCGACCGCCGCGTAGAAGTTGTCGCGGGCGGTCTCCCACTCGAGGTCGAGCACGGGGTGTTCACGGCGTGGGAGCGCACTCATTAGCCCGGCGAAGGCGGCCTGAAAGGCGATCGCGTCGCGCACCGTCGGCTGAGCGGGCACGGGTCGGAACTCGATGCGCGCGTTCGCACTCGAGCGCGTCGCTCCCTCGAACACCGGCCTGACCCACCGCCAGTAGCTGCCGTGTTTCGTCCGGAAGGTGGCAAACGCGTCGTCGAACCGGTCCGAGCCGTCCGGTTCGGGCATCGGGATCAGCGTCTCGTCGCGGGCGATGCGGTCGACGGCGGTCTCGACCTCGTAGACGTCTCTCGGGAAGCGGACCTTGCTCGCGTCAGTCTGTCCGTTGAGCACGGACTCGAAGACGTGGATCCGGTTCTCCGCTGCCCCCTCGGCGAGCACGCGCTCGCCGTCCCAGTCGTCGTCGTACAACGACGGCGGGAAGAACGGCGAGTTCACCCCCAGCGCCAGCAGCGGCCCGGCGATCCGGAGCGCATAGCGAAAGTGAACCGGGAGCGTGTCGGCCTGTGCGACCTGGTAGTGGGGCTGGATGGACGTGATCAGACTCTCGGGCATCACCGTGTCGGCCGCGAGGGTGACGCCCGGGGCCTCGAGGACGATCGGGTCGTCGTGGCCGGCGTTCGCCATGGCGTGGTAGCGCACCGCGTCGCTCATGTTCGCGGCGACGGTCACCCCCTCGACGTCCGCGCTGTCGGTGAGGTACTCGGCCGCAGACTCGCCGGCGGGCGGGATCGTCCAGACGCCGTCAGAGACCAACCGCATCCCCTCGACGCCGGCACAGTTCTCGGCCGCCTCGAGCCGGGCACGGACCTCGGCGAGCTGCGCGCGGAGCCCGTGATCGGAGAGCGGCTGTGGGCTGGTGCACATCTCGGCGTTGTGGAGCCCGAGCTCCTTTTCGAACCCCATCAGCTCCAACAGCCGCCGGGGCACCCGCATCAGTGCGTAGTCGCCGGCACGGGACTCCTCGCTCCAGCGGCCGTCGGCGACCGCGTAGAACTCGTACTCGAACCCGACGATCGACTGGTGGTTGTCGAACACGCCGCCGTGAAGCGCGTCCTTGACCGTCGCCGCCTCCTCCTCGGCGCGTGCTGTGAACTCGTCCGTATCGACGGCCAGTGCCGCGTCGACGCCGTCGGCAAGAGACGACTCGGTGTTCATGAACTGGGTCGTCGGTCCGCGCTGTCAAAAACTCCCCGACCGACGCGAAACGCGCTTCCCGCTCGGCTGCCTAGGTGAGCCTATGCCCGACCCGCTCGGTGACGCGGCCCGACAGCGGCTGGCGGAGGAAGCGGCCAGCCACCTCACGAGTCGTGGGTTCGACGTGACGCGACCGGACACCCGCGCCGAGCCGCCGGCACTCGCCGAGCGGGCCGACGTAACCGTGAGCGTCGAGCCACTCACCGCGGCCGACGCGACCCCGACGACGGTCGTCTCCCGGCTCGGTCACGCGATCGATCGCGGCCGACAGGCGTTGTTCGTCGTCGCCGACGACAGGGTCGCGGCGCTGGTGCGAGCGGTTCTCACCGATCCCCCGCTCCTCGAAGCCGTCGACGACGGTCGTCGGACCTTCCACGGCGGTCCCGACAGAATCCCAGTCGATACGAGCCGGCTCCCGAACGCGGCCGGCGGGTACGCGTGTTTTCGCGTCGACGACCTGCCGGACGGCGACGGCCTGCGCGTTCGCGTGCGCCCGACCGGGGCCGACGACGTCGACGAGCAGCACGACTCGACGCCGGCACTGCCGCCGGCACCGTCGACCGCCGGTGGCCGGTCACCGAACGCTACGGGGGTGTCGCGGTCGACCGACGATCCGCCCGTTCGTTGGCGCGAGACAGACACGCCGATCGGACCGGTTCCCGCCGTCTCGGGGGTCGACTCGGCTGCAGTCGACACGAACGGGAGGCCCGTCGTGCCGCGTCTCGTGTGTGAAGTCCGTGGGCGCGTCGTCGTCGTGCTCGCCGGCGTCGAGAGCCTACGAACCCCACCCGCCGATGCGTTTCCGTACTTCTACCGGCGCGACCCGACGGACAAGCGGTTCCGCGTCAGACGCGGTACCGACGGACGTGTCGTCGAGTCCGTGAGCGGGTTCGGTCCGATGCGCGAGGCGGGGTTCGTTCCGGTTCCGATGCCACTCGTCCCCGAACACGTCCTCGACGTCCGGGTCGACGTCGAGCAGGCGTGGGACCTCCACGTCGTCGAGGAGGCCCGGTGAGGGCGGCCGCGCCGTGCGGAGCGATGCGTACCCTCAAATAGCGACCGCTCGGATCGACGTACATGACCGTTCAGTACGGCGCGGTCTCGATCGAGTGGCTCGGCTACGCGACCGCACGGGTCGAGACCGACGACGGACCGGTCGTGTACACCGATCCGGGACGGTACGGCGTTCTCGACGACTACTGGGCCCGCGACGGAGACCTCGTGGTCGTCACCCACGACCACCACTACGACCCAGCGGGCGTCCGGTCGGTCGCGGCTCCCGACGCGACGATCCTGGTCTCGGCGGCGGTCGATCCGGCCGGCATCGACCGACCGGTGGACGGAGTCGACTCGCTCGCGGCCGACTACGACGTGGTCCGCGTCGACGACGCAGCACGGGTCGACGTCGAGACGCCCGACGGACCGGTCACGGTCTGGACGGTGGCGGCCCACAACGACCCGGAAGGGCCGTGTGCCGACGCCGACGGGTCGGTGCCGCACCCGCCGGGGTCTGGCTGTGGATTCCTGCTCTCGTTCGGTGACCACACCGTCTTCTGGCCGGGCGACGGCGACGCGCTCGAGGCGTACGCCGAACTCGAGGTCGACGTCTTCCTCGCGAACATCGGCGGCGGTGGACTCGTCGCCGACCGACGGGCTGCGGCGGCGCTCGCCGGCCGCATGACGCCGGGGATCGTGGTCCCGATCCACTACGAGCCGGCCGAAGCGGAGACGGTCGAACGCCTGGCCGCAGACGGCGAGGCGTTCGCCGCGGACGTGGCGAGTCGGTCGATACCGGTCGCGCTCGACGAGCCGTCGCCGTGATCGGCTACCAGTCCCGGCGACGAACGCGCGTCCGTTCGGCGAACCGTTTTTATCCTGGGTCGCGTAGAATCGGGTATGTACGTCCGCGACGCCAAGAACCGTGACGAGGCGTGGTTGCTGGACGCCATCGACCGCGTCGGACTCGACGACGTCGCCTTTCGATCGCGGGACTACGTGATCGCGGTCGACGAGGACTCCGGGGAGCGAGCCGGATTCGGACGACTACTCGTCCACAGAGCCGACGGGGAGGAGGCGATCGAACTCACCGGTATCGGCGTGGTGCCCGAGTGGCGCGGACGCGGCGTCGGCGCGCACGTGGTAGAGCGGCTCGTCGACACGGCCGCAGCCGACGGGTTCGACGTCGTCTACGTGCTCACCGACCAACCGGGATACCTCGAACAGTTCGGCTTCGAGCGGGTCCCGACGGAGCCCGACCTGCCGGCCGCCATCGAGGACCGGCGGTCGGTTAAACGTGACACCCTCGACGGGGACGTCGTGACGCTCCGACTCGCGACCGACGCGTTCGAGATGCCGCGGCGACTGCGAGACGCGTTCAGAGACGCCGAGCCCGGCAGCGACGGCACCGAAGCGGCCGAGCCAGAGGAGTCGCCCGAGGACTTCGGGATCGACCCCGAGACGGCGACGTACAAGTACGATACGGGGCGGTGAGTGCCGAGCGGTGAGTGGTGAGTGCCGAGCGGTGAGTGGTGAGTGCCGAGCGGTGAGCGTGGTGCCGCAGCAGACGGTCGATCGCATCGGACCGTCGTCCGACCTCACCACTTATTTTTCGCCCCGACGATACACGAGCATGGATTCGCTGGTCGAGGCCGCTCGCGACGCGCTCGTGGACGCGTACGTCCCGTACTCCGAGTATCGCGTCGGTGCCGCGCTCCGGACCGCGGACGGTACCGTCTACACCGGCTGTAACGTCGAGAACGCCAACTACTCGAACACCCTCCACGCCGAGGAGGTTGCGGTAGCACAGGCGGTCGCAGACGGACACCGCGGCTTCGATCGGATCGCGGTCAGCTCTGGGGTCCGCGACGGCGTCACCCCGTGTGGAATGTGTCGCCAGACGCTCGCGGAGTTCGCCACGGAGGACCTCGTCGTCGTCTGTGACGACGGTGACGGCGCGGTCACGACGTACACGCTCGGCGACCTGCTACCGGCGTCGATATCCGAATCGACGCTCACGGAGGCGGCCGACGACCGATGACCGGCGACAGCGAGGATCCGAACGACGCGGTTCAGTACCACCTCGAGGTCGGCCCGGACGACGTCGCCGATGCGGTGTTGTTACCTGGCGACCCCGGGCGCGTCGACACCATCACGGCGCTGTGGGACGACCATGAGTCGGTCGCACACCACCGGGAGTATCGCACCGCGACCGGCCACTACGACGACGTCCCGATCTCGGTGACGTCGACGGGTATTGGGTCGCCATCGGCTGCCATCGCCGTCGAGGAACTCGCTCGGGTCGGGGTCGACACGTTCGTTCGCGTCGGATCGTGTGGTGCGATCCAGCCGGCGATGGACGTCGGGGACCTCGTCATCACGACTGGCGCAGTCAGACAGGAGGGGACGAGCGAGGAGTACGTGCGAGCCGACTATCCGGCTACGGCCGACGGCGAAGTCGTCTCGGCGCTCGTCGCCGCCGCCGAACGGCTCGGGTACGACTACCACACTGGCGTCACGATGAGCGCTGACTCGTTTTACGCCGGGCAAGGGCGGCCCGGGTTCGACGGATTCGAGGCAGCCGGATCGGACGAGTTGGTCGCGACACTACAGGACGCGAACGTGAAGAACATCGAGATGGAGGCGTCGGCGATCTTGACGATAGCGAGCGTGTACGGCCTCCGTGCGGGTGCGGTGTGTTCTGTCTACGCCAACCGTACCGCCGGCGAGTTCCGGACCGAGGGTGAGTCGCGTGCGGCCGAGACCGCGAGTCTCGCCGTGACGCTGCTCGCCCGGATGGACGAGGTCAAACGCGAGGCTGGGGCGGACCGTTGGCACGCTGGGCTGTCGCTTTGAGCGGCCGTCTGGACCCCCGCTTTGCGCGGCCGTCTGGACCCCCGCTTTGCGCGGCCGTCTGGGCCCCCGTTTTGCGCGGCCGTCTGGGCCCCCGTTTTGCGCGGCCGTCGACACGACGAGTCCGCGTCGAAGACGGCGCTGAACCCGCCGATCCTGTGAGCGCCTTTCAAAGCGTCTTTACCCGCGCGCTGCGGACGACACGATATGACTACACAGGTCGTTGTCGTCGGCTCCGGATACGCCGGTGCCGGGGCCGTCAAAGCGTTCGAAGACGAGGTTGGCGCGGGCGAAGCCGAGCTCACCTGGGTCTCCGAACACGACTATCACCTCGTCTTACACGAGGTCCACCGCGTGATACGCAATCCCGCGGTCGAATCGAAGCTCACGATCCCGGTCGACGAGATCATGTCCGACCGGTCGACGTTCGTCGAGGGGCGGGTCGTGAACGTCGACACCGACGAGCGCGCCGTCGAGACCGCAGACGGAGAGACGGTTCCGTACGACTACCTCCTCCTCGCGGTGGGCTCGACGACGGCCTTCTTCGGGATCGACGGGCTCCGGACGCACGCACACCAGCTCAAGAGCCTCGCCGACGCGCAGGCGATCCACGAAGACGTCCGCGACGCAGCCGCCGAGGCCACTCGGAGCGATCCGGCGACGGTCGTCGTCGGCGGGGCTGGGCTGTCCGGAATCCAGACCGCGGGCGAGGTCGCCGAGTATCGCGACATCCACCGTGCCCCGATCAACATCGTGCTCGTCGAGGGACTCGACGAGATCTTCCCCGGGAACGACCCGGCGATCCAGGGCGCCCTCCGCCAGCGACTCGAGGAGGCCGACGTCGAGATTCGAACCGGCGACTTCATCTCGAAGGCCGACGAGGAGGACGTCTACCTCGGCGGCGGTGACGACGAGGAGCCGGCGGAGCTCCCGTACGACGTCCTCGTCTGGACCGGTGGCGTTACGGGTCAAGAGGAGCTCGAGGGCGCGCCGCTCGAGAAAGACGAGCGCTCGAACCGCGTGTTCGCCGGTGCCGACTTCACGACGAGTGACGACCGCGTCTTCGCCATCGGCGACACTGCGCTCGTCGATCAGGGTGACGAAGACGTCGCGCCCCCGACGGCGCAGGCCGCATGGCAGGCCGCCGAGGTCGCCGGTGAGAACCTCGCGCGTGCGGCTCGCGGGGCACCGCTGCGAACGTGGACGCACGACGACAAGGGGACCGTCATCTCGGTAGGCGAGGAGGCGGTCGCACACGACGTCGTCGGGATGCCGATCGACACGTTCGGTGGAACGCCCGCGAAGCTGCTGAAGAAGGCCATCGCCTCGCGCTGGATCGCGAAGGTCTCCTCGACGGGCCGGGCCATCGGGGCCTTCGGCGACATGTAGGCCGACCGCCACTCGTCGATTCTGTGACCCGTCGATCCTGTGACCCGTCAATTCACCGCGAAAGCTGTGTTTTAGCCGATAGAATCGAAGCAGGGAGTGTGGATTAGTTTGGAGAGTCGGGCGGTGTGCCCGGATGAAGAGACGTGTTTTCGGCCGATTGCTGTCGATCGATCCGGGCAACCCGGAGCTGACTAGGTAGACACGGTCAGGTGAACGTGGCCAGGTAGACGCAGTCGAGTGAATTCGGCTGGGGTGATTCCCTCGAACAGCGTTAGTGGGCTGGCTCGCCCGCCGGCGCGTGCATGTCGTCGATTCGGAGGATCAACACGTTCGCGGTGTCGTCTTTGCCGTCGACGGTGCCCTCGATGAGCAGTTTCGAGAGCGGCGTCGGCCCGACGGTCACCGAGTCTCCCTCGTGAAAGTCACGGACGGAGCCTTGGACGTGGATTTCGGCGCGACACAGCTCGGGGTGGTGGACGCTCGAGAGGTCGATACCGTCGACGTTGACACCGTCGACTTCTTCGCCTTCGTGCTGGATCGGGACGCGAGCGGGCTCGTCCATGCGCTGGATGTCGAGGGCTTCGTACGCGTTCGACGTCGGCTTGTACCCTCCCTTCGGGCCGGGGACGCCCTCTACCAGCTGGAGCGCTTTCAGGCTCTGCATCTGGTTGCGAATCGTCCCGGGGTTTCGGTCGACCTCGTCGGCTATCGCCTCGCCTTTGACCGCGTCTTCTTCTTCGCCGTAGAGGTTGATCAGCGCCGAGAGGATGCTTTTCTGACTGGACGTGAGCTCGATAGATGACATTGTCCGACTTACATGGCGGCCTGCAATAAATGCGATGGACGTATCTTATAAACTGGTTGTCAGACGCGGCGGCGAGGCGGCTGCTGTGTCCGGCTTCCCACGGTGCTGGGACGACGGCCGTGGCTCTCGTGGACTGTGCGACGCCTCTCACCGACCGTACTCGCGTGCGACGTACCAGTGTGCTGCCGGACTCGCGAGGACGACGGTGACGCCCACCGCGGCGAACACGAACCCCGCGCGGCCGATGACGACCGAGAGGACGACCCCCGCCGTTGCGATCAGTGCGCCGGTGAACGCGACGGCGATGGCTGCCCCGGCCGGTTCGACGTCGTCCGGATCGACCGCCGGACTATCAGCACTGGACATGGGGGTCGATGAGGCCGGACCGAACAAAGCCCCGCCGATGCGACTCGCTGACGTCGGGTTCGACCTGCTCTGATCCTCAGACGTCGGGTTCGACCTGCTCTGATCCTCAGACGTCGGGTTCGACGGCTGCACCCAACGCCCCGATCGTCTCGAAGAATGTCGGGAACGAGACGGTTACGTGCTCACCGCCTCGGATCGTCGTCGGCGCTGTCGCAGCTAACCCGGCGACCGCCAACGACATCACGATCCGGTGGTCGCCGCGTCCATCGACCGTGGCCCCCTCGAGGGTGCTCTCGGAGCCGTGAATCGTGAGGGCGTCTGGCTCCTCTGTCGTCTCGGCACCGAGCCGCGTCAGCTCTTCGGCCATCGCCGATACGCGGTCGGTCTCTTTGTATCGCACGTGTTCGCAGTTGACGATTCGTGTGTCGCCGTCGGCGACCGCACCGAGTGCGGCGATCGTCGGAAGCAGGTCAGGCGTGTCGCCGACGTCGACCTCGACACCCTCCAGTGTCGACCGCTCGACGGTGATCACGCCCTCGTCGCGATCCCAGTCGACGTGCGCGCCCATCCGCGCTGCGACGTCGACGATGGCGGCGTCGCCCTGTGCACTGGGACGAGCCCCCTCGATCCGCACGGCGCCGTTGGGATCCGCGGCGACCGCACCCGCGGCGATCAGGTACGAGATCGACGAGAAGTCACCGGGGACGTCGTACCGGCCGTCCGTCGGTCGGTACGACTGCCCTCCCGGTACGGTGAACCCGTCCGCGCCCGCCGCGGTCTCGCTTCCGACCGGCGTCGCCGTCACGCCGAACGCCTCGAGCAGCTCGAGGGTGATGTCGACGTACGGCGCCGACTTGAGCGCCGTCGTCAGTGAGACCTCGACGCCGTCGTCTGTGACGGCACCGGCCATCAACAACGCGGTGACGTACTGCGAGGAGACGTCGCCCGGAAGTGCGACGTCGCCACCGGTGAGCGGTCCGCCGACGACCAACGGCGCCTGCCCGTTCGAGCGCGTCGATTCCGCGCGTGCACCCAACGCAGAGAGCGCATCGAGGAGTGGCCCCTGCGGTCGAGCGCGCAGCGAGGCGTCGCCGGTGAGTACCGTGTCGCCGTCGGCGAGCGCGGCCGCCCCGGTCACGAGACGCATCGTCGTCCCCGAGTTGGCACAGTCGACGACGTCGTCTGGGACGGTCGGGCGACTGTCGAACCCATCGACGTCGATCGACGCGTGGTCTGCTTCGGTCGCGTCGAGCGATGGACTGACCGTCCCGCCGAAGGCGGTCACCGCCCGAGCCGTCGCGCGTGTGTCCGCAGAGACGAGCGGCGAGCCGACGGTGGCCCGATCGCTGTACCCGGCGGCCAAGAGCGCGCGGTGGGTGTAGCTCTTCGACGGCGGTGCACGAGCCGTACCGGATACCATCGACGGGGAAACGCGTACGTCCATACACGGCTTGCTCGCCCCGAGAATAAGTTGCTACCGGAGGCGTCCGTCGGGGCATCTCTCGTGGCGGGAGTCCGCGACGGTCGTCGTGAGCGATCTCACAAGGTCGGTGAGTCGTCTCGTCCGATGACGATCTCTTGGCCTTCGACGTCCTCGAGAGCGGCGACGCGACCGCCGATTTCGACGGGCCCATCCTCGGTCTCGACGACGAGCGCCGCGACCTCCTCGGAGGACTCGAACTCGACGTCGAGTACCCGCCCACGAAGCGTGATCGTTTCGCCCGTCTCGATGTCGCGCCCGGCGACCGCGGCGTAGAACGTCTCCTCGCCGAACGCACGAACGTCCTTGACCGCTCGCCGGATGGACGCGTATCGTCGCGGAAACGGTCGCGTGTCGTCGTCGACCGCGAGCGCCTCGGCGGTCGTCCACAGGACGGTTCCGAAGAACCCCGAGACGAGAAAGCCCAGCGCGGAGCGGTTGAATATCACGCCGTACCGCTCGCGGTCGTCACGTAACGCGTCCTGGGTCGCGTACACGGAGTACTCCCCGTCACCGACTGCGAGGACGGGCGAGGTGATGCCTCGGCGCGCGCGTGCGACCGTCGCCACGGTGAGGTAGTCGAACTCGTCCGGGTCCGGTGCCTGAGAAGCGGGGGTAACGAGGAGTTCGACGCTGACCCCGGCGGCCACCTGTTGGGCGAGTGCGTCGTGGAATCGACGGAGGAGGTCGGGCGTCAACGAGACGGCGAGTTCGTACTCGGCGCCGGTGATGACGTCTTCGAGGTACCGAAGGATCGTCGACCGCGATTTGACGAGCGAGACGGCTTCGGTCTCCCGGGTCGGTGCGGTGTACCGCGCGGCGAGTTCGTCGACCATCTCGGTGAACGACGACCGGAGGCCGTCGAACGCGTCGTCCGGGTCCACCGCGACCACCTTCATCGGGCGAGACTCTCGGAGCTCGACGAGCCCGCGGTCAGAGAGGCTCCGAACCGTGTCGTACACTCGCGGCTGTGGGATGTTCGTCCGGTCGGCGATGTCGCTCGCGGTCAACTCGCCGTGTTCTAACACCGCGAGGTACGCGTCGATCTCGTACTCGCCTAAGTTGAACCGGTCTCCGACGCGGTCAAGCGTCGTCCGGAGGTCGTCGGGCATGTGTGATCGAACGGGTGCATTCGGTATAGCTTTTTACTATGAGTGAAGTTGCACGCGATTGTACACTCGGGTGTAGTTCGTGCGTCTCAGTCGGTGAGACGTCGATATGGGGGGAGCCCGCCGCTGCGGCTCGGAGGAAACGCTTTTTCGCGTGGCCGTCGCCGTAGGCGTATGGCTCGATCGGCGGTGTTGTCGCTCGTCGACTGGATCACGGCGCTCGGGTCGATCCCCGGTGTGCGACTCCTCGTCGTCGCGCTCTCGATCGTAGTCGGGGCGGCGCTGTCTCGGGTCGTGGTCCGGCTCATCGGGCGACCCGTCGCGAGACAGTTCTCTCGTCAGAGCGTGGCACAGACGATCGTTCGCGGTGTTCGTCTCGGGACGGTCACCGCTGCGTTTCTCACCGGGCTCTGGGTGGTCGGCGTTCGGTTCACCGACCTCCTGATCGGGACGGCGGTTCTGTCGGCCGTCGTCGGTATCATCCTCGCACCGCTCGTGGGCAACTTCATCAACGGGTTGTTCATCCTCGCCGACCAGCCGTTCGAGATCGGCGACATGGTAGAGCTTGACGACGGCACGAAGGGGTTCGTTGACGACATCACGATTCGGTACACGAAGATATTCACCCTCGACAACACGTTTCTCGTCGTGCCGAACGGAAACATTCGCGAGCGCGACGTGGTGAACTACTCCGCCGAAGACGAGCGCACCCGTCGACGGATCGACGTCCTCGTGACGTACGAGAGCGATGTGACTGCTGCGCGCCGGCTCATCGAACGCGCCGCGCGGGACTGTGAGGCCGTCATCGATGGGGGACCGGACATTCGAATCGGCGTCGCCCGGTACGTCGCGGGACCCGACTGTCGACTCCACGAGTACGGAGAC
This sequence comes from Halorubrum zhoui, assembly GCF_051194155.1. Classification (NCBI taxonomy): domain Archaea; kingdom Methanobacteriati; phylum Methanobacteriota; class Halobacteria; order Halobacteriales; family Haloferacaceae; genus Halorubrum; species Halorubrum zhoui. The sequence goes on from NZ_JBLZNJ010000008.1 coordinate 94,090, forward strand.
GACGGCATCCTGCTCCGGCTTCGCTACTGGGTCAAAAAGCCGTACAAGCTCGCGAAGGTGCAGTCGGACGTGAACACGAACATTCGCGAACGACTCGCCGACGCCGACGTCGAGATGGCGTATCCGCACCGGCACCTCGTCTTCGATGAGACGTCTGGTGTGGCGCGCGTCGACGCAGGTTCGGCCGACCCCGACGCGACCGACGCGAGTGTCGCTGACTCGACCGAGGCTGGCGGCCTCGAAGCGAGTGAGTTCGACGTGAGCGGGTCTGAGACACGTGCGCCGGGGACCGAAACCCGCTAGCCACGGTCGGGGTGTTGATGTGTCTCGGTGTGTCGATGTGCGCGCGTGGTGGTAGTACGCCGATACGTCTCGATGCGTATCGGCACGTCTCGGTGCGTGCCAGTACGTCTTGATGCGCGTCGACGGTCAGTGACGAAACAGCTTGATCGACTCCGCGTCACGGAGGAGACAGAAGGCGGAACCGTCGTTTCGAGCGATACTCGTCGTCTCGGCTTCGGTGACGAACAGCCGGACGAATGGCTCGTCACAGGCGGGACACCGGGCTGCCCCGTTCGAGCGCCAGAGAGTCGTTGGTCCCGTGTCGCGGAGGAGCTTCAGCGCGTGCCGGTGTTCGTGAACGTCGAAGGCGACCATACGCCAATGCGGCGATCGTCGTACTTCAACCTCTCCGCTCACCTATCACGGTTGAGAGACGAGACCGCCGTGAGCGTGGGGAGTGAGTGACGTCGAGTCGCTCACGACGTGTCGTTCACGAGGCGGCACTCACGACGTGTCGTTCACGAGGCGGCACTCACGACGTGTCGTTCACGAGGCGGCACTCACGGCGTGTCGTTCACGAGATGGGTGCCGCGTCGTCGAGGTGCGCGTTCGCTCGGTCGAGTGCGTCTTCGTCGCCGGTCGTGACGGCGGCGTAGATAGCACGGGTCGCACGAACGAGTTCGTCGGCGACGCTCGGGTCGACGTCGCCCTGTAGGGCGAGTATCTGGTTGGTCCGGTCGCGGAGTCGCTCACGGAGCCGGTCGAGTTGCACGTGCTGGAGGGACTCGCCCTCGCGGGACTGGGACGCTGATACCGTGCTGGGCTCTTCGCGCCTCTGGGGAAAGCCGTTGGGCGCGTCGGTGTGGCCGGAGGCGTCGGTGTGGCCGGAGGCGTCGGTGTGGCCGAACGCGCTGGTACGACGGGACGCATCGGTGTCCGCTGTCGACTCAGCGAGGTACGTGGCGAGCGCTTCGCGGTACGTCTCGACGGCGAGGGCGGTCGCCATCCCTCGTGCAGATCGCATCGTCGTTGGTACCTCGGCTGTGCGCGGTCGGTCGCCGCCGTCGGCCCCGGCGAGTAAGTCGAGGAGGTACGCCTGGTCGTCGGCGGTTGGCTGACGGAGGCGATCGTAGACGTCGACTGCTTCGAGAAGTTCACGTGCGGCGAGATACGTCGCGTCGAGTTCGGTGAGCTCTCCGGCGTGAACGAATCCTCGCTTGTGGACGTACGCCCGCAGGTCGCGTTTGAGGTCGGTGACCCCATCGGTCGGGAGAACAGACGTCGTCTCGCCGAACCGCTGTCGGTGCTCGCGCAGGTCGAGGTCGACGGGCGCGTCGGTGTGCGCCTCCCTGTCGCCGGTTCCGACGCTGTGGAGGCTGCCGCACGTCGGGCACTCGACGCTCCCGGTCTCGAAGTACGACCAGTGGCGTCCACACTCGCGACACTCGCGTTCGCCCCGAACTCTCATTGGTCGACGAACGCCGCTCACGGGCTAAAACGCTACGCCTCGGCAGATGTGTCGGAGGACGTCTCAGCAGGTGTGTCGGAGGACGTCTCAGCAGGTGTGTCGGAGGACGTCTCAGCAGGTGGGTGTAGGTGGTGAGACGATCGTCGAACTGTCGGTTCGACGCCTACGGATAGCTTTTTACTCTGTTCGCTAATTGTGGTAACCATGGGATTGGACGACGACGCGCGGGAGTATCACCGCGAGGACCCACCGGGGAAACTCGAGATCTCGACGACGAAGCCGACGAACACCCAGCGAGACCTCTCGTTGGCGTACTCACCGGGAGTCGCAGCACCGTGCCGGGACATCGCTGCAGACCCCGACAGGGTCTTCGAGTACACCGCGAAGGGGAACCTCGTGGCGGTCGTCTCGAACGGCTCTGCGGTGCTCGGACTAGGTGACATCGGTGCGGCCGCCTCCAAACCGGTGATGGAGGGGAAGGGGGTGTTGTTCAAGCGATTTGCCGACATCGACGTCTTCGACGTGGAACTCGACATCGACGACGTCGAGCCGTTTTGTGACGCGGTGTCGGCGATGGAACCGACGTTCGGTGGGGTGAACCTTGAGGACATCAAAGCACCCGAGTGTTTCGAGATCGAAACCCGGCTCCGCGAACAGATGGACGTGCCGGTGTTCCACGACGACCAACACGGCACGGCGATCATCTCCGGCGCTGCGCTCATCAACGCGGCGGACATCGTCGACAAGGAGTTCGAAGACCTCGAGATCGTCTTCTCCGGTGCCGGTGCTTCGGCGATCGCCACGGCCCGGTTTTACGTGTCACTCGGGGCGAAACGCGAGAACATCACGATGTGCGACTCGTCTGGGATCATCACGGAGACCCGCGCGGCCGCCGGCGACGTCAACGAGTACAAACGGGAGTTTGCGAGTGACGTCGCCGGGGGCGACCTCGCCGACGCGCTCGCCGGCGCCGACGTCTTCGTTGGACTCTCGGTCGGCGGTATCGTCTCGCAAGCGATGGTTCGTTCGATGGCGGACGACCCGATCCTGTTCGCGATGGCGAACCCGGACCCAGAGATCACCTACGAGGACGCAAAGACCGCACGCGACGACACCGTGATCATGGCGACGGGCCGGTCCGATTACCCGAACATGGTGAACAACGTGCTCGGATTCCCGTTTTTGTTCCGGGGCGCACTTGACGTTCGTGCCACGGAGATCAACGAGCAAATGAAACGAGCAGCCGCGAGGGCGCTGGCACAGCTGGCACGAAAAGACGTCCCCGACGCGGTCGTCAAGGCGTACGGAGACGACCCGCTGCAGTTCGGTCCGGAGTACGTCATCCCGAAGCCGTTGGACCCACGGGTGTTGTTCGAAGTCGCGCCGGCCGTCGCGCGGGCGGCGATGGAGTCCGGATCTGCCCGTACGGCCGTCGACATCGAGCAGTACCGTGAGCGGCTCGAGGCGCGCCTCGGGAAGTCGCGCGAGATGATGCGGGTCGTGTTGAACAAGGCGAAAAACGATCCGAAGCGGATCGCACTCGCTGAGGGGACAGACGAGAAGATGATCCGCGCGGCGTACCAACTCACCGAACAGGGGATAGCCAAGCCCGTGCTACTCGGTGATAGCGACGAGATCGCGCGGACGGCCGCCGAGCTCGGACTGTCCTTTCAGCCAGAGATCGTCGACCCTACCGAACGCGACGTCTCCGCGTACGGTGATCGACTCTACGAGCTTCGAAAACGGAAGGGGATCACGCAGCGTGAGGCCGCCGAACTCGTCCGTCGAGACACGAATTACCTCGGGAGCGTGATGGTGAAGACCGGCGACGCCGACGCGATGTTGACCGGGCTCACCCACCACTATCCGTCCGCACTGCGTCCGCCACTACAGGTGATCGGGTCGGCCGCCGACACCGACACCGTCGCCGGTGTGTACCTCCTGACGTTCAAAAACCGCGTCGTGTTCTGTGCAGACACCACGGTGAATCAGGACCCAGACAGCGAGACGCTCGCGGAGATAACGCGTCACACGGCCGCGTTGGCGCGACGATTCAACGTCGAGCCGCGAGCGGCCGTGCTGTCGTATTCGAACTTCGGGAGCGTCGACAACGCGGGGACGCGAAAGCCACGTCAGGCCGTCGAGCTGCTCCACGCGGACGACGGGGTCGACTTTCCGGTGGATGGGGAGATGCAGGCGGATACGGCTGTCGTCGACGAGATTCTCGAGGGGACTTACGAGTTCTCCGAGCTTGATGAGGCGGCGAACGTGCTCGTGTTCCCCAACCTCGAGGCGGGCAACATCGGGTACAAGCTGCTTCAGCGGCTCGGTGGTGCTGAAGCCATCGGTCCGATGCTCGTCGGAATGGACGAGCCGGTCCACGTGTTACAACGCGGCGACGAGGTGAAAGACATCGTCAATCTGGCCAGCGTCGCCGTCGTCGACGCACAGGAGTAGTCGCTCGGGTCTGCGCCTACAAAGAACTGAGGAGAGAGCTCACGTCCCGACCCCCATGGAGGCTCACGCTGTGATCTGTCTCGTCGGCTGGAAATTGGCTGGGCGTCGGCTGGACGTGCCGCGAGTGGTCAGGGGTACTGAGCGTAGTGGAATATGCTGAGAGACACACCGTGTTTCCGGTGAAATGGTGGGTGGGAGTGGGTTGACTGAGTTCGTCGGACCCAGGCTGCTGTATTAATACCAAATAACTTATATATAGAGGTGGAGTAAATCCCAGTAAACGAGTTGCAAGAGTGGTATGCATTCGTTGCGACCGTCGCTGTTCATCGGAAATTCGCGCGGCTCGCCTCGGCCTGTGTTGGCTCGGAGTTGGTGTCGGCACGGACCACGTCGCCTCGAGCGTTGCGTGCGGAGTATCCCGTCGCCGGCGCATAGATCGGTTGTACAGTATATCCTTTCGCCCTCGTATACGGGAGGGTCACCGGACCGGCCGGTGACTGGTTCGGCCGGTAGTGGTCGTCCTCCGGTGACACCTCGTTTCCAGTGATACCTCGTTTCCAGTGATACCTCGTTTCCAGTGATACCTCGTTTCCAGTGATACCTCGTTTCCAGTGATACCTCGTTTCCAGTGATACCTCGTTTCCAGTGATACCTCGTTTCCGGTGGCGTGTTCTTCGGCGCGTTCGTTGTCGACTGCGGTATCGACACTGCGTTAGCCCTATACGACCGTGTCGGCCGTCGTGGTGGCGCCGTGGTCATCGGGACATCGCGAGATCCGGACGCGGGTCTTAGGTATTCCCTCTTCAGTCGACTTTGTACGGTCGTGTCGGTTGTTGTAGTGACTCCGCGATGGCTACTGTCACGTGACGCTTGGACACTACTCCGCCACGTCCACCCGGGCTGATTCGCTCGTATAGGTCGGTAGAGCGTGCGTGAATACGACCGCACGACACCTGGACACCAATTACCGCCACACCCTCCCCAGCCGATTCGCTCGGTGGCTTCGCCACCTCGCTCATCCCTCGCACGCGCTCGCGAGCCCGCCTGCGGCGACCTCGCGAGGCGCGCGCCACCCCACTGCGTCGGGTCACTCTCCACTCATGCTATTGCACTCCACCCATACCCTCGTACTCCACCCTCGCTCTCCTCCCTCTACCCTCATCCCCCACCCACCACGTAACCCATTTCACCGGAAACCCGGTGTGTGTGTACAGCCAACCCCTCAATACCGTGAGTCATTCGACACCCATGTCGTTCGAGAGCCCTGCAGCCCCTCGCCGCCACGGAACGCTCCAATTTGTCCATCGGCGACCCACAGACGACTCCCCTTCCGTGGCGCTCGCAACCGGTTCGCGAATGGACCCCGGACGCTGCATAGAACCATCGAGACGGCCTCGCTGAGAGCCGGCCGAACGAGTGCCTGCAGCTGGCACCGTGCTGTATCCGCCACGTCTCACCTCAGCGCCCGACCCAGTGATGTTCCCTTCCGACGAAACAGAACGCATTTCACCGGAAACCCGGTGTCTCAGATATGAACGCTGCGGACGATCTCTTCACTAGGGAGGACCCGATCTTCGCCAACAAAGAGCTCCTCGAGATCAGCCACCTGCCGGGCGAGGGACGCATCGTCGGGCGTGACGACGAGATCGCCGAACTCGCGACCGCGGTGAACCCGGCGATATTCGGCCAGAGCCCGAGTAACGTCCTCCTCTACGGAAAGACCGGCACGGGCAAGTCTCTCTGTGCGAAGTACGTCTCTCGACGACTCGTCTCTACGGCGGATGAAGAGGGCGTCACTGCGACGTTCGCGTACGTCGACTGTGCACAAGATACGACCGAGACCCAGGCGGTCCAGACTATCGCCTCGGGCGTCAACGACCCCGACGCGACCGGAATCAACATCCCAGACAAGGGGCTCTCCACGTCGACGTACTACAAGCGACTCTGGCGGATTCTCGACCAGCAGTACGACGTCGTGTTGATCATTCTCGACGAGATCGACAAGCTCGACGACGATGCGATCTTGATGCAGCTGTCGCGTGCCGGCGAAGCCGGAAAGATCACCGCGTGTAAGCTCGGCGTCGTCGGCATCAGCAACAAGATTCAGTACAAAGACCGGATGGACGAGCGCGTAAAGTCCAGTCTCTGTGAACGTGAGTTCGTCTTTCCTCCGTACGATGCAGATCAGCTCAGGGCGATCATGCAGGCACGGTCGGACGCCTTCCACCAGGACGTGCTCGCCGCGTCGACGATCCCCCGCGCAGCAGCCGTCGCCGCCCGCGAACACGGTGACGCCCGAAAGGCCATAGACATCCTCCGGTACGCTGGGGAGATCGCACAGGCAAACGGCGAACCCACCGTACGTGAGGCCTTCGTCACCCAAGCCCGTGAGCGCGCCGAGACGGACCGCTTTCGCGAACTCATCCGCGGCTCGACACCGCACTCGCGATACGTGCTCCAGGCGCTCGCGTTGCTCTCGCTTTCTGCTGACCGACAAGACGGGTTCCGCACCAGTCGTGTGTACGAGGTGTACGAGAACATCTGCCGACAGGAAGGGTCCGACACGCTCTCGTTGCGACGCGTCAGAGACCTACTCAAAGAGCACGCGTTCCTCGACATCATCGAACAATCGAAACACAGCGGTGGCAGCGCAGAGGGAAGCTACACGAACCATCAGTTACTCGAAGACCCGACGGTGGTCAAAGAGGTACTCGTCGAAGACGCAGCGATCACGTGACTGCCACGGTCGAGACCGAGGCTCACCCGAGGAGTCCGAGCCCCTCTATCCGTTCGACGATCTCCTCTACTGCGCCCTCGGCGTCGTCGGTTCGCTTCCCGCCGGTGATGACGATCTTCCCACTGCCGAACAAGAGGATCACGACCTCCGGTTCGTCCATCCGATAGACCAGTCCTGGGAACTGTTCGGGCTCGTACTCGACGTCCTCCAGCCCGAGTCCTATCGCGAGCGCGTTGAGGTTGAGGTTGTGTCCGAGGTCTGCACTCGACACGATGTTCTGCACCGTTATCTCTGGGTCGTCTTCGACGGGAATTTGAAGCCCTCTGAGCTTCTCGAAGATGATTCCAAGCGCCTCGTGGACGTCGTCGATGCTCTTTGCGCCCGTACAAACGATCTTCCCAGACCGGAAGATGAGTGCCGCGGCCTTCGGCTCCTGCGTTCTGTAGACGAGGCCCGGGAAGTTGTCAGGATTGAAATCGGCCCCCGGGAGATCCTCTGCCAGCGCCTCCAGGTCCAACTCCTGTCCGATTCCCGTCGATGCAACCACGTTCTGGATCTCGATCGAGTCTGCGGGGTTCGTCATCGTTCGCCTTTATATGTGTTCCCCTCCCTTATAAACGCCCGTGGTATAAACGGGGGTCACTTGAACTGCCGTCGCGTCGACCACACGACCCACCCATCGGAGCGTGAGACCACCGTTCAGGAAGACTACCGTCCAGGGAGTCGTGACTTCTCCCCCTGTTGTGCCGACACGAGTGAACGTGCGATCGACAGTCGCCCGTCCGTCACTCGCCTCGCTGGCCGCTGCTCTCACTCACCTCGCACGCGTGACGCCTCACGCTGCTCTCGGCACTCCCCATTGGACTGTTCTTCGTCTCGTCTCGGCCGCCTTCTCGTCCCCAACTCCTCGGTGCTTCGCTCCTCGTGTGGTACCGCATTCGCATGAAACCGCGTGACGTAGCGGCCGCGCTTCGACGGGGTTAAATGTACCCCGGCCATCCGAATGAATGTGACAAGCCCTACGTGGGGCACCACCGGCCGCCCACATCACGCTCGCCGTAGCGTGACACGACGCGGCCACCACCAATCCGACGGGGTTAAGTGTCACACCCCGCTCGGAACGAACACGACCGACACACGACCCGGGCCACGCGCGGCCCGTCGTCGCCTGACCAGACCACTCCGGTGGGTTTATACCTGCCAGACCACAACGCTCTGGTCCGGAAGAAGAGATGAGGATTTCGCCCCCTGCGCTCCGGCGTAAGCGGAAATCTGATGTGAGCCTTGGTAGTTCGGTGTCATCCGGAACGCCGGTGACTCCGAACGATCAGACCATGCAATGGTGTGTCGACATCACGTCGACACCCGCCAAACCCCCTCGGTGCCGGGAACCAGGCACCGAGGTTACCACTCCGGTTGATCCTGCCGGAGGCCATTGCTATTGGGATCCGATTTAGCCATGCTAGTCGTACGAGTTCACACTCGTGGCGAATAGCTCAGTAACACGTGGCCAAACTACCCTTCGGACCGCAATACCCTCGGGAAACTGAGGCTAATAGCGGACACCACACGCAGACTGGAATGTCGCGTGTGTCAAAC
>NZ_JBLZNJ010000009.1:0-70572 GCF_051194155.1 Halorubrum zhoui
GCTCGTGGTAGCCCTCGACGTCGCGGATGTCGTCGTAGGGGCCGTCGACGGCGATACAGCCGGCCGCGCTCGCGCCGCGCGAGGTGTTGTGCCGCAGTTCGGGCCACTCGGGGAGTTCGCCCGTCGGGGTGAGCGCGCGCATGTTTTTCGTGTAGTCGACCTCGCCGTCGACGAGCAGGAATAGCCGTTCGAGGGTGTTTTCGGGCTTGCCCATCTCGTCGCGGAGGTTCCGCATGGCGAGTTCGGCCTGGCCGCTCTCAATGATGACGGACATCGCGAGGCTGCCCGGCTCGAGCCCGTGTTCGGCCTCGACGATGGTGAAGAACTCGTCGGCCTTCTTCCAGTCGTCGATGCCGCCGACTTCGGGGATGACGAAGCCGTCGATGTGTTCGATGGCTCCCTTTTCGGGGTCGGCGATGTCGAGCATGTGCTGGAAGCCCTGATGACGGGTGGTGGGGTCGTCGCGGTGCCACACCATCCGGGGGTGTATTTCGCCGGGGAAGTCGGCGCCGTTCTCGGCGACGACGTCGACGATGTTCTGTGCGCCCTGGTCGCGCATCGACGGGGCGGTGGCGTCTTCGTTGTCCGGGACCCAGACGTCGGGGGCCTGCATGCCGCGGAGCTCGGCGGCGCGTCGAAGCATCTTGGCGGAGTCGTCTTCGCCCTCGACCGCGGTGGGAGAGGTGAAAAACGTCCGCACGAAGTCTCTGTCGTGTCGTCGTTGAGTCATGTGTATCTACTGGTGTTGGGTGTGTCTGTGAATAACTAATGGAAGCGGCGACGTGAGGTGACGTCCTCAGTCGTCGCTGCTCGTGATGGGGTCGGCCTGGTCTTCGCTGAAGCCCTCCGACTCCTCGATGCGGCGGCGGGCCTCGGGGTCGAACTTCGTCTCGATGTCCTGGTACCGCGAGACGAACGAGAGCTCGTGGTGGCTCTCGGTCTCGTGGCCGAGGTACCGCTCTTCGAGGTCGAACTGCCCCGCTTCGTCCTCTTCGGCGAGCCGCTTGAAGTCCTCGTAGACGGCGTGGGCACCGGAGTGGAGGCCGAAGAGCGTGATGAAGATGTACTTGTAGCCGAGGTCGCCCAGTTCCTGAAACGTGAGCGGGTCGTCCTCTTCGGACCACGCGAACGACGACGAGTAGTTGAACGCGAGCTTCAACTCGGGGTGCGTCTCGTGGATCTCCTCGGCGTAGGCGACGGCGTCCTCGCGGCTCGGGTTCGGCATCTCGGGCCAGACGATGTCGACGCCGGCGTCGGCGTAGATGCGGCCGCGTTCGACGTGTTCGTCCCAGTCGCCGTTCGACGAGCCGTACGCGTCTGTGCGGGCAATGATGACCGTGTCGTCGCTCTGTTTGGCGTCGACGGCCGCCTCGAACCGCGCACGCGCTTTCTCGCGGGAGACGATCTGCTTGCCAGCGATGTGTCCACAGCGCTTTGGCGTCGTCTGATCTTCGATGTGGATCGCGGCGACGCCGGCCTTCTCGTACTCACGGACGGCGCGACGGACGTTGTGGATGCCGCCGTATCCTGTGTCACAGTCCGCGATTATCGGGAGGTTCGTCGCCTCAGCCATGCGCTTTGCGTTCTCGACCATCTCGGTCATCGTGACCATCTCGAGGTCTGGGAAGCCAAACTGGCCGAGGACCGTCGAGTAGCCGGACATGTACGCGGCGTCGTGGCCCGTCATCTCGGCGAGACGAGCATCGAGTGCGTGGTACATGCCGGGAGCGAACACGAAGTCTTGTGTGTTCAATAGCTCCCGAAACGCTCGGGCCGATTCGTTGTCGATATCCTGCGTGAACACGTCGGAGTCGAGTTCTGAAGGGTGCATACGTACGGTGTACTGTCGCGTTAGTTGGTGTCAGACGCGTCTCGGATCGTCTGTTCGATCCGGTTCAGTTGTCGACGAAGGTCGGCGAGCTCTCGCCGAACGTCGGTCATCTCGTCGCGCTCACCGGGCTGGCGAATGAACGGAACGAGCGGTGCCTCCCGGTCTTCTTCGTTCGTCGGGTACCGCCCCGTCGGGCCCGAGGGGGTGGTGGTCGTTGGCTGGCGGGTCGTCGTCTCGGTTCGTGTCGAGTTGCGGTCTGTCATCGGTTATGTCGGTGGTGTGGGTGGTCGATAGCGGTCGAGTCGGCAGACGGTCGTCGGGCGGTGGCGTGCCGTGGGTGGTACAGATACTGCCATTGGTTCGTCCCTCGTCTGTCGACAGTCGGAGCAGGTATTAATAGTTAATGATTGATAATGATAATATTAGTTAATTCGTTTTATCCTCAGGAGTGTATTAGTATGTGCTTTTGTATCACGTGCGAGATACACACACGGTTCGTCCTGGACGGCTGTCGGAGCCCGCGAGCAGTGGTCTCACCGCCCCGCAAACGCTGGCCGTCCGAACGACGAGCCCGTGTCCGGACGGACCGCTCACCGGCGAGTCGCCTGGGCGGACCGCTCGTCGGTGAGTCGTTCCGGCGTCACCCGCTCGACTACCCACGACGGGCACACAGAGTGCCCACTGGCGAGCACGAAACCGACGAAGATCACGGCGAACCCGGCGATGGACAACGGTGAGAGGGTCTCCCCGAGTAGGGCCCATCCGCCGATGGCCGAGACGATCGGAACGAAATAGAATAACAGGTTCGCCCGCGTCGCGCCGGTCGCATCGACCAACGCGAAGTACGCGAGGTACGCGATGGCACCCGAACAGACGCCGACGTACAGCAACGCGGCGACGGCGACGGGTGGCACCGTGAGGGTGGTCACAGACTCGCCGGCGGCGGCGCTGAGCGTGTGCGCGAGGACGGCAGCCAGTGGAACCCCCCAGACGGTGCAGGCGGTACTCGACAGCGTCGCGTCGGCACGGCGAATCACCACCGCACCGAAGGCGCTCGTCACCGCGGCCGCAAAGAGCAGTGGGACGCCCAGTCCACCGCCGAGCAGCGCCGACGGCGACGGGTTGGCCACGAGACCGACACCGAGTACTCCGAGCCCCATCCCGACGACGCCGCGGCCGGACAGTCGACTGGTCGTAAGGAGGAGACCCGCGAACACCGGCGTCAAGATCGGGTTGAGGCTGAAGACGACCGCTGCGACGCCGCTCGTCACGTACTGTTGTCCCACGAACAGTAACGCGTTCGTCAGTCCGATCACCAACACGCCAGTCGCCAGGATGCCGGCGACGTCGCCGAGCGTTCGTGGGCGAAGGTCCGCCCACGAGCGGTGCGTCGCCGCGAACGCGGCGAGGACGATCGCTCCGATGTCGAACCGAACGGCGACAAAGAACAGCGGCGGGAGGTGTGCGAGCCCGGTCTTCGCCGCGACGAACGTCCCACCGAACAACACCGCCGAGACGACGAACAACACCGCCGACCGTCGAGCGAACACGCTACCGGAACACCCCGACCTCAAGATCACGCGAACGGGCGGCTGGAGGCGCAATATCTGTCACACTTTGACCACGGTCGCCTAGACACATAAGGAAAGTCAGAAAATATTCGACTTCGAGAAACGATCGCCCACCTCGACAGGATTTCATCGGGTGAAACACACGCAGGGAGCGAAGGGGGTTTGTCGACGTGACGACTACCCTGGGTATGGACGCACCGCTCGAAGAGATCGAGTTTCTCGCGCGTTCGACGAACCGCGTCGAGGTGCTACAGCTGCTGGCGACCCGACCACACACCCGTGGAGAGCTGGCAGCGACGACCGAGGCGTCACAGGCGACGCTCGGTCGCATTCTGGAGGACTTTTCCGAGCGGTCGTGGGTCACACGGGAGGGCGACACGCACGTCGCAACCGCCACCGGCGCGTTGGTGGCGGACGGGATCGACGAGTTCGTCGCCGTGCTAGAGACGGAGGGGAAGCTCCGTGACGTGGTCGCGTACCTCCCCACGGACGCGTTCGGCTTCGACCTTCGCGACCTCGCCGACGCGACGGTGACGGTGCCGACCCGGACGCGGCCGAGCGCACCGCTTCAGCGCGTCCTCGACGGCATGGAGCGCGCGACGACGGTGCGCGCGGTCTCACACACGCTCAACGAACAGAGCCTCACGACGGCTCATCGACGCGTCACTGCGGGTCGACAGACGTTCGAAGCGGTGCTCTCTTCGAGCACCCTCGAGGCCCTCGCGGCCGACGATGAGCTGTGGACGCGGGTGCGAGCGCTCGCCGACCACGACGACGCGGTGATCCGCGTCGCACGGGCTGCGGTCCCGCTCTCTGTCACCGTCGTCGACGGCACGGTGTACCTGCTCGTCCGTGACGAACGCGGGATACTCCGCGCGGCGATCCACACCGACGACTCGACCGTTCGCGACTGGGCCGACGAGACCGTCTCACGCTACTGGGAAGAGGCGACGCCGCTCGATCCGACGACCTTCGAGACGGGATCGGGAGGGGCGTCGTGAGGTGGGGGCCGCTCACGTCGGGAGCGCGGTGAACAGCGCGACGACGGCGGCGACGAGCAGCGCCCCGAGCACGGTGACGACGTAGAACACGGCCGTGACGCCGAGTCCGGCGATCACCCGAGGAGTGAGCCACCGTGTGGTGGCAAACAGCCGCCCCCAGACGACACCGGCTCCGAACAGCGCCACCGGGTAGCCGACCAGGAGGGCGGCGAGTCGCCCGCCGCGGAACTGCGGGTCGGCCTGCGTCGACCCGATCTGCAGCACCTGCCACCCGAGGAGGACGACGGCCCACTGGCCGGCGGCGACTGCTACGGCAACCGAGAGGTAGTTCACGGTCAGTCGGTCCGTCGGCCACCGTTCGAGCCGGGTCCGGACGGGCTCGATCTCGAGCAGCGGGAGACACCCGAGCGCCACGACACCGACGCCCGCGGCGTACTGGAGGAGCGTCGTGAGCGCGTCAGCGAGGAGCATGGCGGGTAACACGGCGGGTGGCGGTCGTCGGTCTGATGTCGGTGTCGATCGTCGACCGGGGATCAGCGCGCGTCAAGACGGATCACGTGGTCGTGTTCTGTGGACCGACGTCGGAAAACGACTCGCCGACGGAGATCGCGATCGGCTCGGTGCCATCTCGCGCGCCGATCGAGACGGCGACCATCTCGGCCGCGGGGTCGTTGATGGCCACGGCTCGAGTCACCCGCGAGACGCCTTCGAGTACGATGTCGGTGAGGTCGATACGGACCCGGTACGTCCCTGGGTTCGTCCAGACGTCGCCGTACGCCACGAGGTTGGACGCTCCGTCGGCCTCGGTCGAGGGCACCTCGAAGGCTCCGTCGAGGACCGTCTCGTCGCTCGGATCCACGACGCGTATCGACCCCGAAACCGTCCGCGATAGCTGGTTGAGCACGTTCACGTCCTCGAATATCTGCTCGCCGATCGCGTCGATGACCCCCGCACAGCCCGCGAGCGAGACCGCAGCCGTGACTCCACCACCCGTGAGTACCCGTCGCCTCGTGATCGGCGTCTGTACACGCGTTCCGCGCATCGTCTGTCGTCCGTCGAGATGGACTACGGCGACGTAAGTGGGCCCGACCTGTCTCGCGCGCTGAGACGCGATCTGCCGCCGTCGCGTCCGGCACGACGACCGTTGCGGGGTCATCGGACGGCTACGCCGTCCATCGCGACCTACCGGGTCAGCCCGGTCGCCAGCGTCCGCCGATTTCGCTGCGGGGATAGTCTTGGTACGTCCCGTCGAAGAACGTGGTGACGCGGCCGTCCTCTTCGCTGAGCGTTATCACCCAGATGACCTCCTCGCGGAGTGAGGTCTCGAGCGCGCTCAGGTGTTTCGTCCCCATCCAGTCGGTCGGCGTGACATCGGCGTTCTCCTCCGTCTCCGCGAGCGACGGATTTCGAACGCGCACCATCTGTCGTTGGATCGTTCCGTCCGCAGAGACGACGATCGCCCCGTCGCGGGTGAGTGCGACGTCACGGGCGACCTCGGTGAACTTGTCCAACGAGTCGGTGACGAGTCGACACCGGTCGGTCGGCCACTCGTTTCCGCCGAGGGGATCGGTGTAGTGGTCGAAGCTCATCTCGGCGACGATGAGCACGTAGAGACTGGGCCCGGAGACGTGCGGCTCGTCCCATCGATCGAAGTTCAGGCTCAGTGATTCGGCGGCGTAGCGGACCTGATCCATGAGCGCCTGGCTCGTCGCGAATCGCTTCTGCACCCGGTCGAGCGCGTCCATCGAGGTACGCGAACACACGGGCGTGAACGTATGAATCTTGTTCACCGGCCGGTGACCCACGCGTGACACCACCCTCCCGAACGCCGGGAACGCCGCCGCGGTCGGCGTCGACCGCGCAGACGCGCGACCACGGGTCACCGGGTTCGCTCGTCCGTCTCGCGGTCGGCAGACAGCCGCCGTCGGACGACGCGCTCGCCTCCGGCGAGGACGGCGAGCAGCGTCAGCGTCGCCGGTCCGATCACGAGTACCCACGAGAACAGCGCGAAGAGGGCACCGCCTTCGTTGCCGACGAAGGTCGCGGCGTAGACGGTGTACCACGTCACGCCGACGAGCCAGACGACCGCGCTCTGCAGCCCGTACGAGAGCGACAACACCGCAGCGGCGATCCACTGCACAGAGAACAGCAGGAAGGCAACGCCGACGACCGGGAGCACGACCGGAAGCGACTCCGGGAGCGGTGCCGGATGCCGCCAGAAGCACAGCCGGACGCCGACCCACACCGCGAGCATCCCCGCCGCGTGGGCCGAGCCGCCGACGAGCAACGCCGCTCGACGGTCGGCGTCGCAGCGATGCGTCACGGCGACGCCACCGGCAGAAACGAGCCCGAGCCCGAGCCCGAGCAGGGCGCTCACGATCGGGCTCCGCAACGCGTTGTGCGCGGCGAGCTGCAACATCGCCGGGACGTCGCGTCCCCGACCCGAAACCGTCGTCGGTCTCGGTCGTCTGCCCAGCATCGCCGCCGCGCGAGAGCCACGGCCGAACGGCATCGTGTGCGGTTCCACTCGGCGGTGCGACCGCCGTCCGTGGGCGCAAAGTTATCACTTCTCGGTGCGATGTGCCTTCTGTGTCGACGACCTGTGCGCTCTGCCAGCGCGTGTTCAGCGAGCCGATCGCCGACCCACAGGCCATCCAGGAGCACCACCTCCGTCCCGAAGCGCGAGCGACCAGCCCGACGGTCACGCTGTGTCGGCCGTGTCACGACAACGTCCACGCCCGCTTCACGAACGAGGAACTGCGGGCCGACTACGACACCATAGAGGCGCTCCGAACGGCCGACCGGCTCCGCGAGTACGTCGAGTGGATCCGTGGGACCGAGACGCTCCGCGTGCAGACGACGACGAGCAATCGGGTCCGTGAGATGCGACGCTGACACGCGCTCGGCTTCGACGTCGTCGTCACGTCGCCGGGTCCTCGCTCACGTCGGATCGATAGTCGGCGGGGCCGCGGTCGGCGGTCGTCCCGGCGGCGACACACGCTCGGCGGCGCACGGGGGGCCGGACAGACCACCGCTCGTCGCTCACCGCGGGTGTGCCGCCACGCGTCCGGAGAACACGATCGCGGCCGTCGAAGCCGCGGCGGCGCTCGTCGACTGGGTCGAAGTCGACGTTCGTCAGTGTGGAACCGGTGAACTCGTCGCGTTTCACGACGCGACGCTCGGACGGGTCACGAACGCCTCCGGACGCGTCGACGGGACCACACTCGAGACGCTCTCTCAGCTCAGCGTCGAGCGCTCGGGAGAACCCGTCCCGACGCTCGAGGCGGTGTTCGAGGCGACGCCGACGGACACCGCACTGCTGCTCGACCTGAAGGAGCCGGGGCTCGTCGCGGACGTTCGTCGAGCACACGCGACTCACGGGCACGAACTTCGCCTCGTATCGGACGCGGAGACGACGGTCGAGGAGGCGCAGGCGGCGTCGACGCCGGCGTCAGTCGCGTACGCCGTTCGCGAACCCCGGTCGACCCGTCTGCTCCGGCCCGTCGTCCCGGGGCTTCCGGCGTGGCTGTATCCGTCGCCCGACGTCGACGAGATGGTCGCAACGGCGCGGCGACTGGGCTGTGTCGTGATCTCGCCGCGGTACGAACTGTGTCTGGGAACGTCGCTCGTCACACGGGCCCACGACGCCGGACTCCGTGTGTGGCCGTGGACTGTCCGGTCGCGTCGTGCGTACGCGGCGCTCGCCGCTGCCGACGTCGACGCCGTCATCGCCGATCGGTGCGTCGGCGTCCGCGGGTGACCGCGCGGTGGGCGGCTGCCGTCGACACGCGGCGGGTGACGCGTGCGCCCGCGGCGTCTCACGGGCGTCGGGAGCACACCGGGGGGACGGTGCGCCCGGTCGAGGTCCGGCTCGGCGTCGTCGTAGTCGAAGCGCGGTTGGATCTCCGGCCGCCTCCCTGCGGCTTTTTGCTCGTCCCGCGCGTCGCCGGAGACATGGACATCGGAGTGGTCGGCGACGGCCCCGGAGCCGAGGCCGTCGACGCCGCGCTCGGCGACGTCGACGTGAACGCGTTTTCGGTCGAGTCGGCGCTGCTCGACGGGTTCGACCTCGCGGTGGTGGTCGACACGACGGGGTCGCCGGCGTTCGCAGCCGCGAACGACCGGCTCGACCGGTGGGTCGCCGTCGAGGTCGGGGGCGTCGGCGGGGTCGCACTCGCAGACGTCGACGCTGCGGTGACCGTCTTCGAGACGGCCTGCTACGACTGTTTGTGCGCCCGGGTCGCGAGCGGTACGACCGAGTCGTCGGCGACGGCCGACGCGCCGACTGGGACCCGGTCGGCGGTGCGATACGCCGGCGCGTTCGCGGGCCGGGCGGTTGTGCAGCTCCTCACGGGTGAGTCCGTCGGTGACACGGTGCGTGAGGTCCCCGGGACGACCCGGCACCTGCTCGCGGCCCCGGGCTGTTCGTGTGGCGACGCCCCAGACGCGGCGCTCCCACGGGATGACCGATCGCGGTCGGTGTCGGCGGCGATTGACCGGGCTGAGCGGGCGGTCGACGCCCGGATCGGGCTCCTCACCGACGTGGGCGAGCGCGAGTCGTTTCCCGTGCCGTACTACGTCTCGCGACTCGCCGACACGACCCCGTTCTCGGATGTGAGTGCCGCCGCCTTCGCCGGTGGGGCAGCAGACGACTGGGACGTCGCGTTCATGAAGGCGCTCGGTGAGGGGCTCGAACGCTATGCGGCGGGGGTGTACGACTCCTCGGCGGTCACGACCGCGCCCGCGGCCGACGTCCAGGATCCGGTCACGCCCGACGCCTTCGTCCGACCTGACGATGCCACCCGGTACGACCCAGACGATCGGCTGGCGTGGGTCCGCGGTGAAGCCCTCGCGACCGGGGCGGTGCGACAGCTCCCCGCCGAATTCGTTCACTTTCCACCGCCTGAGCGTCGGTATCGCCCGCCGATCACGACCGGACTCGGACTCGGAAACAGCGGCCCGGCGGCGGCGCTCGCCGGGCTCTACGAGGTCATCGAGCGCGACGCGACGATGACGACCTGGTACGCCACGACGGAGCCACTCGGGCTCCGCGTCGACGACGCAGTGCTCGACCGGCTGCGAAAGCGCGCTCGCGCAGAGTCGTTGTCGGTGTCGACCCTCCTCGTCACCGGCGACGTCGACGTCCCCGTCGTCGCCGCCGCAGTCCACCGCGACGGCGACTGGCCGCGGTTCGCTGCGGGGTCGGGTGCGGACCTCAACCCGGCCGCCGCCGCGCGCAGTGCCGTCGCCGAAGCGCTCCAGAACTGGAC
This sequence comes from Halorubrum zhoui, assembly GCF_051194155.1. NCBI lineage: Archaea > Methanobacteriati > Methanobacteriota > Halobacteria > Halobacteriales > Haloferacaceae > Halorubrum > Halorubrum zhoui. The sequence goes on from NZ_JBLZNJ010000009.1 coordinate 9,674, forward strand.
GGAACTGCGGTCGATGGGACGAGAGGCGGCCGACGAGGCGGGCGCAGCGATCGGCCGTCACGCCGACCTCCCACCGGAGACGGCCGCGTTCTTCGACCCGCCCACGACGGTCGACGCCGAGGGGCTCGGCGAACCGGACCTCGATGGCTCGGCCGCACTCGAGACGGTCGTCGAGCGGGTGGAGGCCGCCGGGCTCTCGCCGGTCGTCGCTCGACTCACGACGCGCGACCTGGCGACGCTCGGCTTCGAAGCGGTCCGCGTCTTGGTCCCCGGCGCACAGCCACTCTTTACCGGCGAGCCGTTCTTCGGCGACCGCGCCCGCAAGGTCCCTCGCTCGATGGGATACGAGCCGGCTCTCGACCGGCCGTACCATCCGTTTCCGTGACGCCGAGAGCGGGGCCTCGTCGGTGTTCGACCGGGACACGTAGGATGGGTGCGGTCACAATGGGTGCATGGAGATCGTGACCGACGAGGGCGTCGAGGCGACGGAAGCGATGCCCGGCGTACACCTCACGCAGGGTGCCGCCGGCGAGCGAGCGAGCATCCAGCGCTTCCGGATCGAGCCTGGGGCGACCGTTCCCGAACACGCTCACCCACACGAACAGATCGGGACGGTCACCGGCGGGGTGCTCACCCTCGTCGTCGACGGCGAGGATCGGCCCGTGCGTGCGGGCGACACGTTCGTTATCCCGGGCGACGAGCCGCACGCCGCCAGAAACGACGGCGACCGGCCGGCGACCGGCGTCGAGGTGTTCTCGCCGGCGCGTCCGAACCCGGACTGGGAGTCGTAGCGGCCGCACCGCGTTGACGCGGTACCGCGGCGACCCTCGCCGCCGTCGCGACGCCTTTTGTGTCCGCGGCCCGTGGACTCGTGTATGGTTCGTGTGAGCGCCGGCGCTCGGCTCCACTTCGGGTTTTGTAGTCTCAGCCTGTCGTGTGATCGGCTGTACGGTGCGCTCGGACTCGCGCTCGCGGCACCGCGTGTGACGATCGACGCGGAGCCGGCGACGTCGATCGAGGTCGAGATCGATCTCACCGGCGGAGACGACCTCACCGGCGGAGGCGACGACGGGACCGACCGCGACGCGTTGCAGGCAGACGTCCGCGAGTACGCCGCCCGCGCGGTCGACCTCCTCGGCGTCCCCGGTGTGGCGCTCACCGTGCGCGCCGTACTCCCGCGACACGCCGGACTCGGCAGCGGGACGCAGCTCGCGGCGACGGCGCTCGCGGCGGTCGCCCACGCCCACGGCGGGGAGCCGGCGGTCCGCGAACGGGCACCGGCTCTCGGTCGTGGCGGTCGGTCGGGAGTCGGAGTCGCCGCCTTCGAGGACGGCGGATTCGTCCTCGACGCCGGTCACTCGACCGCCCGGTTCACCACCGATCGGCCGGCAGACGGCGAGTGGACCGTCCCACCCGTCGTCGCACGCCACGCCGTCCCCGCAGACTGGCGGTTCCTGTTGGTGTCCCCCGACGTCGCGCCCGGTCGCAGCGGTGCCGACGAGGACGCCTCGATGCGAGCCGCCGTCGAGCACGCCGACCCCGGGCTCGCCGACCGCGTGGCGGGGGTCGTGACCCGGCGCGTGCTCCCCGCGGCCGCGACGGGCCGGGCAGAAGCGTTCGGTGCTGCGGTCGAGCGCGTCGGGCGGCTCAACGGCGCGTGGTACGCCGACGAGCAGGGCGGGGTGTACCGCCCGCCGGTCGGCGACGTGGTGGCAGCACTCGGCGAGTCGTCGGCGGTGTTCGGCGCGGGACAGTCTTCGTGGGGCCCGATCGTCTACGGCGTCACGGACGCCAATCGGGCGGCGGCGGCAGCAGAAGCCGGGCAACGGGCTCTCGCGACCGCCGGCATCGAGGGGACCGTCGCCGTCGTTCGGGCGACCAACGAGGGCGCGCGCGTCGAGACGTAGACGGGCGTCGCCGCATCACCCACGCGCTGCCGCCGTCCGGGAGGACGACCCCACTACTAAGACGGTCGGGCACGTCCGACACGGTATGCGTCTCTCAGAGACACGGGACCTCTTCGCGCGCCGTCTCGACTTTCCGGTCACGTGTGATGCGGTTCGAGCGTCGGTCGGTGAGACCGAACTCGAAGCGCCGACGGGTGGAAGCGAACGAATCGACCAGGTCCTTGACCGCTGTGATACCGACGAGTTCGCCTCGCCGGACGAGTTGTACGGGACGCTCATGACCTTCGTCAGCGACGAGTTCATCGGCCGGAAGTACTACGACGACCGCGGGTCCTCACCGACCGCGCCGGGCGAAGAGGAGGTACAGTTCTGATGACGGTCACGCTGCTCTCTGGTGTCACCGGGGTCGGCCTCACGAGCATCTGTCAGCGCGTCCGCGCCGAACTCGACGACGGGTACTTGTTGCTCAACTTCGGCGACATCATGCTCGAGGAGGCGGCGACGCGAGACATCACCACCGAGCGAGGCGACCTCGCGGCGCTCTCACAGCGACAGATCCAACGGCTCCAGCGCCGCGCGGGCGAGTACGTCGCCGACGCCGCCGTCGAATCCGACGTCCTCCTCTCGACGCACCTCACCGTCCAGACGGACCACGGCTACATCCAGGGGCTGCCGGACAGCGTCCTCCGCGACGTCGCCCCGTCGACCGTCGTCCTCGTCGAGGCCGCACCCGAGACCGTCTTGGAGCGCCGAGCAGAGAGCGGTCGACGCGTCGAGGACGTGACCGAACGACAGATCGAGTTCGAGCAGAGCCTCAATCGAACGGCGGCACTGGAGTGTGCACGCACCCGTAACACACCCGTCCAGTTCGTCGAGAACGAGGGGCGCGTGAGCGAGGCGGTCGAGGCGGTCGTCGAAACGGTCGACGCCCGCTGAGGGCTCAGGCGTCGGCGAGCGGCTCGTCGGCGTCCACCAGCTCAGCAGACTGCTCCCAGAGGTCGCGGGCAGCCTCGTCGTTGGTGGCAGCGGCGGCGGGCGTCGAGGGGCGCTGACCGGTGAAGTACCGACCAGAGACGCCGTCGAGACGCGGCGCGCAGGCGAGAACGAGCAGCGCGGCCGCACCCTCCGCGACGGACGTGACGCCGGGAACGCGCTCGAGCACCCCGGCGAACTCCGAGATGGGTCCCGGCAGGAACCTCGTGAAACCGCTCCCGGGGATCGCCCCCGGATGGACGCTGTTCGACGTCACCGACCGTCCGCTGCGCTCGAGTCGTCGCGCGAGTTCCCGCGCGAAGAGGACGTTCGCGAGCTTGGCGTGGCTGTACGCCGACAATCCACCGTCCGGTCGAGTGACGCGATCCAGCTCGAGCGTCGCGCCCTGGTGTGCCGCCGATGCAGTCGTGACGACGCGGGCACCTGGCTCGAGGTGGTCGACGAGTTCGGCCGTGAGCAGATACGGCGCGAGGTGGTTCACCTGGAAGGTGTACTCGACGCCGCGGTCGGTGAGTCGCCCGTCGCGAACGAGCCCGCCGGCGTTGTTGATCAGAAGGTCGAGCCCACTCGTCTCCGCGCGGACGGTCGCAGCCAGGTCGCGGACTGCGGCCGTGTCGGCGTAGTCGGCCTTGAGGAACCGGGCGTCGGCTCCGCTCGCCGCCAACTCGTCGACGACCGCCCGGCCGGCGTCGGCGTCTCGTCCGTGCACGAGTACGGTCGCGCCGAGGCGCCCGAGTGCGAGCGCCGCCTCACGTCCAATGCCGCTCGTCGACCCGGTCACGAGCGCCCGGGTACCCGTGCAGTCGACGTCCGAGACCCCCGCCAGCGACTCCGGTGGCTCACCCATACACGAGTTTAGGGCGCCAGGAGGAAAACGCCCCGCACGCGAGGGTGACCTCGCCGTGGCGGGCACCGAAGCATCGAAGTCGATGCGGGAAGTACATACACACTGAATCGGAGTACGATGTTTTGTGACGACTGCGGTTCGATGCTGATCGCCCGTGACGGGGGCATGGCGTGTACGAACGACGCGTGTGGCGCCGAGACGGCACGCGACGACGAGGTGGCGGCGCAGTTCGAGTCGACGGCCGCACAGACCGACGCCGACGTCGTCGAGACCGAAGAAGGCGCGAACTTCGAGGGGAAACCCACCGCCACCGACGTGGTGTGTGACGGGTGTGGCCACGAGGCGGCGTGGTACACGATCAAACAGACCGGGGCGGCCGACGAGCCGCCAACGCGCTTTTTCAAGTGCAAGAAGTGTAGTTATCGATGGAGAGGTTATAACTAATATTTCTTAACTGACAAGAATATACAACTCCGAGGGGGTGTAACAGAAGCCTCTCATACCTGGTCCAGAATCAATCAGCATATATTCAACAGCTAGATTTGAGGACGCATCTGAGGTCGAATACACAACCCAAACCGACTCCGTTCCGCAATGATTCGCTTATGAGAGAGCTGTGAATTATGACGAGTCGGCTCTGTTGAATTCCTATCATCCAGAGATATTCCTGCCTGAACAGCCGGCTGATGAGAACTACGTATTGACCGCAACCGGAGTAGAATATATCACTCTCTGAGGATTTCAACAAAGCCGGTCAATCATACTATACGGGTACAAAATACGCATACTATATGGAATATCCTCCAAAACATTTATATAAATATAGACTAATGTTTATCTAGGGAAATGTGACGAACATCAATTTACTGCTTGAATATCGTCTCACTTCTCTAAATAAATAGAAAAATGAATCAAAATAAATATATCACATGCCAAGCTGTATCAAGGCATGTCAGAAATATTGAATCGATTATCTGGACAGGCATAGAGGAACTCTATGATGAGTTTTCTGCCCACAAAGATCAGTACACAGAGGAGGGCCGTACATATGCGTAATCAGAATTATAAGTATGAATACTACAGAAAATCTATCGGACGTGGTTGTATCGCGAGCAGAACAATACGAATCATTAGATAATTCTTTAGAATTACCAGAACCACTTGCGGTTGAGTACCGTGTACAGAGAGATAAGAGTATTAACGAAATTGTTCTCACAATGACATATGGGGGACCGACAGTTAAACTCTATCTACGTAAAGGCACAATTAAGGGAGATTGGGCAGGAGAGGATCTATCTGTCTCAGTTCGCAATGAACCACTCCTGACAGAGCTGTGGGATTATTACGAGTCCCTGTTCTAGATTCGACTGATAGTCTTCTACAGACTCTCTCAGACTGAATGTGGCTCTCATGTTTAGGGTGAATACCACTCAGCAGTTACGACTCTACTATGGCTGGGAGATATTAATTTGATTCTAGTGGAGATCTGTAGAAATCATCCTCGCCTTGCTGCACACACTTTCTATATCTTGCACGGATTTTCTGCCAGTTAGTGGGTAGGTCGTGGTCTCTTTCGTTGCGTCTTTGGCCTGTATTGATTGGAGCCAGGGCAGATCCTATCACCTCTTGAGGATTCCAACAGAGCCAACAAAGCCCATATTCTCAATATACTCTGTCTAGTAGCGCATCATCTACTGAGACACTAGAATCGATGTTCAGCTTGCCGTCTGCTGTTTTGACTAACGCACCAATATCGTCCAGAATAGAGATTGCTGCGTCTATGCGCTGTTTGATCCGTTTACCCCGGCGTTGATACCCCACAAGTCGTGTCGTCTCCAATTCGAGATCGTCTCTTGTCATCTGGCCTCCTTCCTCCAAGATGACTGCTATCGCCTTCGCAAGTTCCTCTTTCGGCACCTTATCTATTGACCGCTTTGCTCGCTCAGTATTGACCCTCACTTTGAAATCTAGTTCGTCTTGAGGCTGCCATAGGAAGCCGTCATGCTGATAGAGCTCACCGTCTCTTTCAAGCTTACTGACATTCTTATCAAAGACCCGGCGCACCCGCTTTCCAGCACGTGACTGAGACCAAACGTCTAATTCTGTTTGGATTGCGGTCTCATACTCAATAGGCCCATTTCGAACCACAGTGTCTTTCACCGCATTTCGATTTGCTGTACTGCGACCTCGCTTGTTCACTGAATACCGGTCAGTCCACTTGAGCGATGGTTCTTCGTACTCGGTCAGTGCGTCGTGGCTAAATTTAGACTTGCTTGCCACAGCCTCGGGTTCATGACTCTCAACCTGTTTATTATGTAGTGACTCATAGTTGCCATCCAGCAATAACTCAACTTGTTCGTTGATCTGCTGAATTTGGCGTTCTCTATTTGACGTCCAATCAGGCGACCAAATCCTGTGGATATTCCAGCCCAAGTCTTCAAGCACCATCTGGCGATTTCGGTCGCGATCACGCGCCGTCTTCGATGAGTGATATGCGGCCCCATCACACTCAATTCCGAGAATAAACTCTCCCGGCTTTTCTGGGTGCTTAATAGCTAGATCAATACTGTATCCTGAACTTTCTACCTGTGAGACGACATCGTACCCCTCTTGTTCAAGTGCGTCATACACCGCTTCTTCAAACTGCGAGTCGAACTCAAGCGAATTGCTGACCTGGTCATTACGAACTAATGCCTGTTCGCCCTGTCGAGCGTACTTCAAGTAGTTCTTGAAGTGTTTTGCGCCGGTACTTTGGGACCCGGACAGGTCAATCTCACCCGGAAGCATCGACGAGACAACAGTGATATGCTCCTTAGCTCTCGTTACAGCCACATTTAGTCGGCGCTCACCACCGGTCTTGTTTATCGGACCGAAGTTTGTTGAAATCGTTCCATCTTGAGCTGGACCATACCCGACGCTGAATATCATTCTATCACGCTCGTCGCCTTGGACCATCTCTAAATTCTTGATGAAGAACTCATCAAGGACGTCGTCTTGATCGACAAACGCGTCGAGGACGGGGTGGTCTTCGCGGCGCTCCTCAAGGGCATCTCGAATTGCCTGTTCTTGAGCACTACTGAAGGCGACCACACCGAGGCTCTTGTTACTCCGTTCTTCAGCGTGATCTTGGATGAGGTCGATCACACGCTCTGCTTCAACCGCATTCTGTCGTGACCCACCGCGGTCGTACACGCCGTCCTCGACATATTCGAATGACACCCCGGTCTCTACGTCGGGATCATTCTCCGGGAAGGTCCGGAGATTGTTATCGTAGTAATGGTAATTCGAGAACTGTATGAGCTCCTCTGTACGACTCCGGTAGTGCCACTGAAGACTCTTTTCTGGAAGCACAGAGGCCGTCTCCTCGAGAATACTATCTAAGTCCTCCCGCACATCCTCGGTCGTCTCAACATCAGCGCTGAAGAAGGAGGTTGGTGGCAGCTGTTTCGTATCACCCGCGATTATTGCTTGATCTGCTCGAATAAGGCTACTGACTGCGTCTTGAGGCATGATCTGTGAGGCCTCATCGAAGACAACAGTATCAAATTGGACCGAGTTCGCCTTCAGATACTGGGCAACGGACAGTGGACTCATCATGAAACACGGGGTAAGCTGCGTGATGAACGAGCCGGCCTCGTCGAATAGCTCTCGAAGTGGTTTGTGCCGACGCTGCTTTTCAGCTTCACGTCGCACGAGAACCTGTTCTGAACTCGATGCGTGCTCAAGATCTAATGTGGGGCGCTGTTTGGTGACCTCGTGTTGAACCTGAACCTTTGCTAGCTCCTGTTGTTCGCGGTCGAGCTGTCGGAACTCCTCGATGTAGCGCTCCATCTCATCGACATTGAATGAGCTGAGGTCTGTTTTTTCGTAGACACCGTTGAGCCACTTCGTATAGAATCGCTTTTTGAACGCGGGAACAAGCGCTTCACTCTCATATGCCCCCTCTAGGAATCTGTCAATGTAGTCGCTACAGATAGTCTCTTGAACGGTCTCAAGCTGGGCTTCAAACTGCACACGGCGCTGGAACGAGGGGACATCATCACGGAGGCGCTCAAGTCGGGTAAGCAGTGAAGGAAATGGCGCTCGGGTAAATTGGGCTCCCTCAATTTCCATCTTATCGACGTCCATCACGTTCCCGAAGAACGCAGCAGCGACATCGTATGCTTCGAGAGCTCTATTAGCGTCCGTAAGGATTGGATCGATAGCTGGGAGACGCCCTTCGATTAATGCGGAAATTACTGGCTCAGTTTGTACATCGTCGAAGTCGGCGAGCCCACTGACCCACTCCTGAGCCTTTGAGAGGGTTTCCCAGTCGGTATCTCCACCATCATACAGCGGCCCAAGCCGTTGTATCACTCCGCGGAAGTCATCTCGACGGTTCTCTATCCGCTGTATCTCCGCCAGCTTCCGTGTATCTTCAAGCAACTGGTCGTGATCCGGATCATACCCGTCTTGACAGTGATTGGTTACCTGCCGTTTGAGCGACCGATAACTCGGCTTTAGGATCTTTAGTATGCCATATCCGGCAAGTTCGGTGTTAAGCTCTGACCCATTTGCTGAAAAGAAGCTCCGGTTATATCGACCTGAGAGGTCCTCGATGAGTGACGCCCGCTCTCTTTCAAGTTCGGCAAGCTTCTGGAACCGGCTCCCCTCTTTGATGAATGACCCATCAAAGAAAGACGGCTGCCAGTCTATATCCGGTCGATCTGAGATGTACGCCAGCAGCTGTGTAACTTGGCGGATATCTGCAATTGAGTTCACAGTAATATTCAATGCTAACTCAATGTCGCCTGCAACTTCTTGTAGCGACTCGACTGCCGCTATCTGCTGATCTAACGACGTTCGCATCGATTCATTCGTATCCACCCCCCACTGGCGTAGCGTCGTATGTCGCCAGAGACCGGTCTCGTATGAATCAATTTGATCGCCGTATCGTGCGAGCGTCTCTAATTCATCAATCGACTGCTCAACCGTCTCTTGATCTAGATCGAGAGGGTTCTCAATACCAATGTTGACCCGTGGAGCGTCTCCATGGTGACTCACGATTCCAAATGCTTGGTATGCGGTGAGATCCCATCCCGTTGGTGAGAAGAATAACTGCCGTCCGTAGGAGTTGATCTTGTTACGCCGTTTCTGTAGTTTCTCGAGCCGCTTCCTGCGAGCGTCTGCGGGCTTGATCTGTGGGGCTTTCAGTTCTGTTTCAAGACTGTTGAGAACGTCTTTGTTGGTCGCTTTCTCACCATGAACCTCAAGACAAAACCGCCCTAACCCAACGTCATCCAGCCTGCTTTTGACGACATCGAGTGCAGCCTGTTTTTCGCTCACAAAGAGGACGCGTTCACCAGCGGCGAGCTTCTCGGTGATTATATTCGCTATTGTCTGGCTCTTACCAGTCCCAGGCGGTCCCTGAAGAACGAAACTCTTGCCACGCTTTGCTGCCTCAATCGCCTCTTGTTGGCTCGAGTCAGCCTCAAGCACCTGATACGTATCTACCGGGTTGACGACATCATCAAGTTCAGATGCCGATGGGGTCGTAATATCTCCTTCTGACTCCTGTATCGGCTCCATTTTGCCGTTGAGCGCGTTGATGATCGGATCGCTCTTAATCGCCGGTCGGTTCCGCTCTAAGTCAGAATATAAGCTGAATTTCGTAAAGTCGAAGATACCCAATACAACATCGGGCTGGATAACCCACTGGTTGAATCCACTGAGTGTCTGGTACACCGATTCGAACGCAGCATCAATGTTCTCCAAAGACAGTGATGAGTCAGACGGCAGGCTAATGTTGCGCTCCGCAGCGAGTTTCTTTCTGAGGGCTGGGTTAAGTCTAAATTCTTCTGCCTTCGACGTGATTACGTAATCATGTTTCTCACCAGCCCGAAGCGTCTTCTCCTCTAACTCAACTGGTGCCAGAAACAGCGGTGACCGGTTCGGCTCGTCACTGTAGTCAACACTGTACCAGCTCACCATTCCAAGAGCCAAGTAGAGCGCATCAACACCCTGCTCACGGAGGTACTGCTTATTCTTTATTCCAATTTGATGTAGCGAGCGGTCCGCCTCGTCTGGAGCACGTGTTGCTAACACCTCATCATCGCCGAGATCATCCGGCTCCGCTTCCGAATCGTCTTCTGGCTGCTTCCGTATGTATAGCTCCTCATCCTGCTCAAGAACCGTAGCAATCGTTGTCGGACTCGTTTGCTCAACTGGGAGCGATTTAGTTTTCGTTGGCTTGAATGAAATGAGATTGTTTCGTCGCGTCAGATCAAGTAACTGTGACTTCCACTCGTCAATTTTTTGATCAAGGGAGTCGCCATTCACCGTATCGGACTCTGTGCCCGGTTCTTCCTCGGTGAATTCAGTGATATCCTCGACGTCCTGATCCCAGAAGATTATTTGCTCTCGGTTGGTTCGTGTGTGTGATTCAGCTGCGTTTACCTCCTCGCTCACCTCACTATGTGACGTAGGTTCAACCTCTTTGCTCGGGTCATCTACCAATCCATCACCCTCACCATCTTGGGACATTGGAGACGCAGTGTCTGGAGTCGTCACTGAGCTACCTGCTGGCTGCGGCTCGGCGGGGAACTCCTCAAGTAATGCTAGTGCCTCTTCCAGTTCTTCTTCGGTTGAGACAGCAATTGGGAGTGCTACATCAGAGTGGGGTGCCACAGGGATCGCGAACTGTTCGTCAGGCTCAATTACCTCCCTCTCAGTAAGCACGGCAACGTCTTCGTCAGATGGCTGTACTGTGGGAACCAGCTGATATTCGGTTATAGTGTCCCCATTTCCGAATGCCTGCCGATACTCGGACATCTTATGTGGGTTCCGAGACCCTTGTTGCTGACCGTAATTCGGCGCATCCTCACTCAATCCACTCCCAAATGCAATGTTCGACACAGCTGCTTGCCAGTCATTTAGCGGATGGTCGCCATCCGTAGAGTATGTGGTACTCTCTGACCGAAGCAACTGATTGAGTAGTGATCCGAAGGTGCGAAACAGCTCATAGTACTCTGCGAGTTCGTTTGGCTCAACACTGGGCGTAGATGTCTCTTTAGATGCAGTTGGCCCGGACTCAAATCCATTTTCAACACCTGCTGCTTGTCGAGCCTCACCGATCGACTCGAAGAAATTGTACATCACCGGAGCACTAAACGGTGCATGCTGGTTGATATCACCCACAGATGGTGACCGACCAAGCTCTTCGGCAACAGTTTTGAGCCCCTCTACCACATCACTTCGCGTGAATTGTTTACTCTGTGATCCGTGTGGCTCGAATCCCGCTTGTTCAACGGCTTCAGACCACGATCCAAATTCCTCTTCAAATTGCTCGATCGCATACGCCCCTTGATCGGTCATCTGGCTCTTCGTGGGGACGTCGTCAACAATCGATTCCACTCGTACTATCTCATCTATCAGCTCGCTCGCTGTTGGACGCGCATCCACGTCATCTGGATCTGACTCTGCACCGAGCCGCACCTGCGTGGTCTCGCTCGTAGATGGAATGTTTTCTACGTCGATCCCGCGGTCTCCATCTGATGTTGGCGACGGTGCTACCGTAGACTCCTCTGTATTGGTTTCATTCTCGCTTGCCTGAGCCTGCCGTTCAGGTTCACTACTTTCTGGCTCTGTCTCATCTTCAACCAGTTCAGGCTCCTCACTATGTTCCCATGAGTACTCTTCCCACTCGCCGAGTATTGTATCAAGACCGTCCTCAGTACTTTGTACGATATCGTGGAGCGCGAGCAGGTCCTCGTAATTGGTGATGCCCTCATCCCAGTTGTATGTGTCGTCATCATCCAGCGATTGAATGAATGATGCCCCCTCTGTTAGTACGGTCTCTAGGGCTTTTTCATCAGCCTCAGACGAGGCAGCAAATCCAGGAAGCTTGTTGAAGCGTCTGCCAAGAGAACAAAACCCAGCCGCTTGTTCAATAAGCCGCTTCCCATCTTCACGAGGGACTGCGGCAGACTCTGTTGGAGGCACTCCAACGACATTGTAGAACATCGCATGTTTGGGGGTGTCCACAGGATTTCGGAGCACCCTTCCAATGCGCTGTACAAGCTCTTGATTCACCCCACCCGTTGCCATGTTGATTGCCACCGACGCATGCTGCATGTCAACACCCTCGCCGAGAAGGTCTCCAGTCCCAATCAGGATGCCGGCGCTTTCCGGCTCATCAAACTCTTGGATCGTCTCACGCTGCTCTTCCTGGCTCTTTGCCCCAGAAACGAGATGAATTGCGTCTGGATTCGAGACGATATTACTCAATCGAGACTCCAGCTCCTCGACCTGTGCGTTGCTATCTGCGAGGACAACAACCTTCTCCGTGGTACAGTGTTCGATGACTAGGTTGACGACGGACTCAAGAACAGGAGATAGGTTCCACCGCTTTGTCCGTCGTGAGAATAGTATCGTGACGAGGTCCCGAAAGTCATCGTCTTTCTGTTTAAGTGAACTCCCCTCATTTGTGTGAGAGAAGCGCCTGATATCCTCGTAGGTTTTGAGACGACGATCTGTTTCAAGATCTAACTCATTATGATGGAGCCGTTGCTGGAATTGTTTGAAGCTGCGTTCCGCTCGCTTTGCAGTCTTCTCAAGATTACTGCCGACAGCATCATATCCTGCGTAATGGACCTCCCAGTCAAATGATGGAATGACGCCGTCTGCTCGTGCCTCAGTGATGCTGTATCGCTTTGCTATCGGTCCAATGCTGTTTGTGAGCCGTTCTTTGATCCGGTTGCTATCACTCCCAGCATCATCGACAGAACCGGACATCGCCAATACGCTCCCCTCGAAATCATCAAGCAGTGACCCCCACTCACTGCCCGTCGCGTAATGGTGTGCTTCGTCAAGCAGAACGAGGTCGTATGAGACGCTCTCTTCATTAACCAACGACTGGGCAGTTCGGAAATGAACCGTCCCCCACTCAAGTTTAATGTCGTCGCTCCCCGTCGTCCGCTCTTTTGGAATATTCAGATGAGTCTCGAACTCTCGCCGCCACTGTTCAAGGATAATCTCTCGCTGCGCTACAACGAGAACGTCATCGCTGGCAGAGGAGGTATCCGCACTACTGACGCCACCAATCGCCTGATCCTCTGGATGCAGTTCACCATACCGTAGCGCAATCGCTCCGAGCCCGAGAACGGTTTTTCCCGTCGCCGTTGCCATGTCGACGTAGCCTCGCTGGTCGTTTTCCCACCACGTTTGGAGTGCATCTCGTTGGTGACTCCACAGTGGAGTCATCATCTGTGGCTCATCCAACAGTGCCAGTAACCCACGGTCAGCACTCTCCTCAAACTCGCTTAGCAGAAGATCAACGTTTGCGGCAACTGGCTCACTCTGGAATAATTGTGTCGTAATCTCGGACACAGTAGCACCTGATAAATCAAATGATACGCTTAGCTCCCCTCCGACATGCCGCGTCAGTATTTTCTCGATCACCGCCTCAATTGCCATCTCGACGTCGTCAATTCCTAATTCCGTCGTTGAAATGTCGTAACTGAGTTCATTGAGCAAATATGCGAGTTCGCCCAGTTTTTGATCCGACACTTGGCGGTCCAATACCGTTGGCAAGTCAGTATATCGGCCAGTAGATTTCTCTAATCCACGCCGGTAGTACTCTCCCAGCTCTCTGCCGAAATCGTTCTTCGTGAGATCGATATCGCTGATGCCAATGTTGGCTCGAATATCCTTGGCAGTCTCATCGATATATGGTGACCACTCCGTTTTGGGGCGTAAACTGAGGAACTGACTATGATACTCTTCACCGGGGGATTGTCTTCCTAACGCCCGTTCGTCAGCGAGGTCATCAATATCTCGTGCCATGCCAATATCTGAAAGCTGTCTGTTAGTAGGTACCCACTAACACGTGTTATACATTTCGCTGATATGAACACTATCCTCGATATGCTACTCAACGCGTTTTTTTAGGAAATTGAGGAGAACATCCGCGCCTTCAGCTGCAATAAAAACGCAACAATATACATCACACTCCGCCATCGATTGCTGGCTCGGACACTATATCCAAAACTAGTGCTTTTACGAGAGATTTAGGTGAACAATATTATATCACGTTAGTACAAATGATACACACTACGAAACTACCTCTATACTTTCTATTATTTCCGTTCTTTTGCTGGATAAGTTTCCTATTTTTTCTACATCTTTAGTCGCAGACATCATGTATACGTCTTGTGTACTCTTTATATCAGAGGGATCATTGGAAGGAGACGTAGCAATATCTGGTTCAAACGACTTTACCTGATCCAATGTCGCAGGGGTAATCTCCTGTGACTTCAGTCTACTATTTATTAGCTTGTCTTTGCATTCTAACGCGCCCTCTATTGAATCCGCTAATTCTCGCATTGTCATTATCTGTTCTTTAATAAGAGGTATGAAATCATCTATCATTATCCGATCCACCATTGCCTCCATTTTGTCTGCCTGGTCTCGGGTATCAACAATTATCTCTGCCCAATTGTTCCTCATTTTCAGTGCAAGTTTAAATAATGCCTCTGTGCCTTCCTCTGCGAATCTTGCTTCTATGCCATCAAGATCCGCTGCTGAAGAGATGCGCTCATGTATCTCACGGTGCTCATTATTTATTGACATGAACTCACGGTACACATTTTTAAATTCCTCTAGTTCTGATTCAGTCAGTTTGTGGCCCATATGTAACTCGTTTTGGATAACACACAATCATGTTATAAATCTAACCCCAAGGTAAATTAAACATGTTCTATGTCATATTTCCATTATGATTCTAGAATACAGGTCCGAATCCCGAGCGCTCTTATGTGTTCCGCGCGCATCTCGACTATTTTGTGTAGTACACGTTTTAACAGTCAGCGAGTCCGAAATAACGACCAAGATTAAGTAGGATTTCAACAGGGTCGTATCTCTTAGAGCTTAAATTCAACCTAAACTTATTTGTATAACTAATACAGGTATTACATTCAAGTTAACGTATCGTCAATATACACTGGTCTGTATGAGACAGAACGATGAAAGCGCAGAAACACGCGCCGAACGATATGAAGCGCTATACAAAGAACAGCGAATTACTGAGCAAGAGTATGATTTACTACGTGATGAATTTCTGCAGCAGATTGTAGATCCAAAGCCAAATAATCATAATACAAACCCTGGACAGCCTTCTCCTAGTCAGGAGGATGGCGCAGAACGCACTGACCGTTTCCCACCAGAAGGTGTCGTTAGGGGTGCGAACGATCGTATTTCTATCGCAATTACGGGGCTCGATTATTACAATGGTACGGGCGAAACCATTCTTGGTAATGAACACCAAGACGGCCTGTTTGTCTCGATTGAGATAGCCTCACTTGGCCCAGACATCCGGTTCAGGACCCACAACGTGACCGTTCTCGATTCGGATGGATACACACATCAAGCTGAGAATAGTTCGGAAGCACTCCACGAGATAAATATGGACGGGCTACTTAATTCTCCGTGGCAGCTCCACCACGTCAGTGGGGGGGCCAATATGAACGGAGACGTGCCCGGTGGTGGGAAGATCAAATCACTAGTCCACATTCCGAGCACCGGGATGATCGAAATTACTGAGTTCAAATATCAGGGCCGGAAGGGTGACGAGATTTCGATTGACCTCTCAGTCGACCACCGCGAGCAACTCCAAGGGTTGCCAGACTCCGTTGACGAGGCCCTGAGAAAAATAGATTATGTTCAATAGAGTTAGCATTGCTGATCCCTGCATCTCGGCGACAAGAGATTGGTCCAAAAGTCACTCCGTCTACTCAGCATAGTCTCCAAACTACTCCCCAGAGGTATTTATGTACACTATGTATGAAAGGCGCTCATGCGTAGCACATTCGATCGGAGTAAACATGAAGAGGTTTAAAGAAAGTGACGAGGGTGATACAGCAAAAAGAATATCTTGGCTTTCACTGGCGGTGGGCGGTGTTCAGATAAGGATTGAAAGGTGAGGCGGTGCGTTTTCAAGGTGATCTATGCCCGAAAACGACCGCCTCAGCGGCTGTTTAGACGAGATCAACTTAGACTTTGTGGAGCGAGAGACAACACCGAAGCTGTTGATGAAGCTCAGTATTCAGCTTCATCTGGCTGGATTATCGCTTTCGAATACTGTTTCTTTTCTTGAGGTATTTGGTGTTGATCGAGTTCGATCGACCGTTCATAACTGGGTTCATAAGGCCGAGCTACAGCCAAAGACTGGTCGGAGCCCGAATCACGTTGCGGTTGACGAGACTGTGATTCAGCTCGACGATGAACAGTATTGGCTGTACGCTGCCGTCGATCCTCAATCAAACGATTTACTACATACAAAGCTTGAGCCGACAAGAACGAACGTGATCGCAGATCAGTTTTTCACAGAACTCCGCGACAAACACGACGTGGATGACGCGATCTTTCTCGTTGATGGCGCGGTCCCACTTCACCGAGCTTGTGAAAAACATGGCCTCGATTTCAGATACGAACGACATGGAAATCGGAACAGCGTCGAACGTGTCTTTCGTGAGACAAAACGCAGAACTACCAGCTTCTCAAACTGTTTCAGTAACGCCGAAGCAGAAACCGCCGACGACTGGCTCAGATCGTTCAGCTTCGTATGGAATCAGCTTATCTGAACACGAGACTTTCACTGGGGCGTACGTTTATGTGACACACGTAACTGGATCATATCATGCCAATCAAACAGGCAAAGCCCCTCTCTAATCTCTATGACGATATTAGAGAATACGACCTTGTTCTTGTTCCGGATGCTCCTCTTGCCAGTGCTTTGAATCGGCATCTAGATCGGCCACACATAGGGAACTTTGCGACGACTCCACGAAGATTGGCTGCTGGACGACGAGAGCAGGTGGAGGAGAGAACCGTTTTTTTAGAGCTCCTCCACGAGACCGATCTTTCGTGGAAGCAGGCGGCATATCTCGGAGAAGAGATTATTCATTGTTGGGAATATTCCGCCCGTCCTGACCACATTCTTGAATATGAGCAGTTTAATACGCCTGCTGTCAATCAGGCTGTCCAGCAGGTGCGTCGTCTTGACACCACTTCTCGGTATCTCACTGATTACAGTATTGAGGAGTCGACTGATCTTGCTGTAGTCGGCTATCCCCAATTTACAGCTCTCGAACGATCGATTCTCCCATCAAACTATGACACTGTTGACCGGTTCACAGACCAAGCATTTGACCATCCGCCATTCCGTGTCTTCGATACTTCAGCGGATATCATCAACGGCCTTGTCGCAACGATCTCAGAACAGGCTGCTGATCAGGTCGCTATTGTACTTGATGCGGGAAGCGAGTTTTCGACTCTCGTTGAGTCGGCTCTTGATTCTTCTAATATCCCGTTTTACGGTGGACCAGGGTTCCTCGACAATACTAATCATCGAGCGTTTTTACAACTTCTCCGTGCTGCGTTCCGGGGAAGCGACGTACAGGTGTCGGACGTACAGCCAGTCCTCCAACATATCGGGCGGCACGTAAATGTCGACCACGAGCAGAAGCATCTTCACAGAACTGACGTCCCAGAAATGGACTGGCTAATCGAGTGGTGTGATACGGTGGGAGCTGGTGAGCGGTCGTTTGGAACTGCGCTCTCTGAGTATGAATCTATGCTCGGAAGCGAGGGACTCGAGACTTTCCACGAAGAACTGGATACGCTTGGTCTTGCTTCACAGACGATTACAGAGTCTCGGGTTGACAGTCTTGAGTTCTATTTACAGTCGTACGAGGTTCCGGTCGACCGCGAGAACGAAGGGGTGCTTCTCGCCGATGCGAAGTCTGCGACTCACGTAGACAGACCGCTTGTGTTCTATCTCGGGCTTGACGATGATTGGACGAGGGCTCCGCTACGCAGACCATGGGTAAATCGTGAGACTGAATTCGAGCGTCATCTAGCACAATTTCAGCTACTGCTACAGAACGGCGCGACACAGTATTATCTCGTCCAAGACAGTGTTGGTGGACGGCCTGTCACTCCGTGTCTCTATTTCGAGGAACTTCTAGACGAATCGTTTTCTCAATTCAGCGACCTCTCCACAGAGAGGTATACGACCTCGAATTCGGCATCAGAACAGCCGTTTAGCGTTGAGCCAGTGCCGGTATCGGCGGTTGAGCTTGATACTCTCAGTCAGTCCAGTCTCAGCACTTACGTCAATTCACCGCGAGACTACTTTTTTGACCGAATCGTGGATTCCCCTGACAGAGACTACTTCCGCAAGGGAAACTTGTTCCATGATTTCGCTGAGTTCTATGTCTACCATTCCGAGACAGTGTTGACTACCGGGATCGACGAGATTGTCGACCTAATGATTGAGGAGATGGAGCCGTTCATTCGTGGGATAGACAGGGACGTCCACAGAACAAAATATCAGGCTGGCGTTCAGAACATTATTGAATTTCTTGACGAGAACGCCCCCAAGACTGGCAGCCTGACTATTGAGAATGGAGGGCACGGAGAGAATACGTTTGCCGAGCACCTTGGAAAGCCCGTTGGAAGCGATATTACAGAACGATGGTTCGAGAATGAAGACCTCGGTGTGAAGGGTAAGATCGATCTTGTCGGGTCATCTACGCGCCTCATTGATTACAAGAGTGGTTCAAAGAAATCCGCAACAGACATCGTGAAGAATTCATCTATCGACGACATCTCTAATACCCCCGATTTCCAGGCGAAGCTCTATTTAACTCATCAGCGGTCACGACAACCAAACGAGCAACTCAAATTCGTCTTTGTGCACTTCCTAGAGAATGTCGACGATATCGTCCGCGGAGACGCAGGCATAGATGACACAATTACTGAGGTTGAGTACCATCCCGAACCCTATCTTGATTATATCAGTAGCAAAGAGGTGTACCTGCAACTCGTTGATAGCGGGTCGAATGACTGCCAGAAGACACTCTCGAAGGCTTCGTATGAAGAATACGCGGCAGTGTTCGAAGCGGCTGACTTTCCTGACACTCGTGACAGTGACGAACTTATTGAGTCGCCGTTTGGGGTGGCGTTTACCAGCGCGATGAAGAATGTCGTTGGAAACTACAAGTACGTCAAGAAGGGGTGTAGACAAGCGATGCGTGATTTCATGCGGATTCGGAATCGAAATTACTTCGAGGATGATCTTGATGCGTTTGAGGAGTTTGTCTCCGAACGGCTCACGGAACTGAATACCCGTCGTGCGGGAGAGCAGCGATTCCCCATCGCGGATTTAACTGACGAGCCAAACTACCGGCGACTCAATCATCGAGACCTTTTGTTGGAGGGCGAGCGATGACAGACGCACAGCGTGAGACTGAGTCAGCCCCAAGCCCGAATTTAAAACAGCAGAAACTGATTAACAATATCGACGGGACGTATCTCGTAGATGCAGGTGCCGGAACAGGAAAGACATTCGCTGTTACCCGTCGCTACGCTCAGATTCTTGAATCGACGGATGCCTCACCGGACGATATCCTGCTCATCACCTTCACTCGGAATGCGGCGAACGAGATGAAAGATCGCATCGTCGGGCATTGTGATTATAGTACGGCAGAACTCTCTGATGCCCCAATTCAGACCTTCCACAGTCTCTGTCACGACATTCTTCAGGACTATGGGTTCGCCGCCCCGACGCTTCTTGGTATTGAGGACCGTATTCCGAGTTCAACGCGGATTGTCGAAGACGACGTTGTGGAGGAGGCTCTCTTTCAGGAATTCTTCGAGCAATTTACTGATGACCACCCAGAGTACACCCACTTCCTACGAACAATATCTAATCCAAATGAGTTGCTTGATGTAATCAATCAGCTTGCTGCGAAGGGGGTATTTCCAACTGTCGACGGCTGGTATCGTGACAGCGAATCCCATCTAGACGGTGATTACGCGGCATTCAAGCGGCAGTTCGACGAGATGAACGCTCCGCGAAACGGTGGGAGCAAGCAGTCACGATTGCGCTCAAAACTGTACCGATACGGGAAAAACAAATGTTACCTCCCGGACGCTCCTACAAAGTTAGACATCAGAGGCAGCGGGAAGCAAGTTCCGGACGAAGTCGCTAGGCGAGCGTTCGAGGAAGATCGTGAGGGACTCAAGGAGTTTGTACATGACATTTACTTCGATTATCTTAGATTCGCGCTCTCACGTAACTACCTGAATTTTAGTTTCCTTCAACTGTTCGCGTTTGTTTTGCTATGTGAGGATCACGAACTCCGAAGCGAACTGAACTTTGAGTACGTGATGGTCGATGAGTTTCAAGACTCCAGCGAAATCCAATTCAAACTCGCCTTGCTTCTATCTAATACAAACAACATCTGTGTCGTCGGAGACTGGAAACAAAGTATCTATTCGTTCCAGTATGCTGCCGTCGAGAACATACTCGAGTTTCGTAGTCGGCTCTCAAAGTTTGCGTCTGAGCTGAACAGCGACCACAAGCGAATCACGTACGATACCTCTACCGTACAAGACATCAAACTCAAAGAGAACTACCGCTCTACACAGACGATACTGGATTTCTCTGAGAAGAGTTTGGTTACTCCGGCAGCTAAGTACGACTCTGTCGACGTCGATTCCGTGGCTAATCGTGTTGTTCAGCTCAATTCGAACACGGACTACAACGATTCTATTATTCGAGGCGTACAGCACGAGGAAGAATACGAAGCGCTACTCACAACGATTGATGAGGTCGTTGGAAACTCCAAATATCTTGTCGAGGGTGAGGACGGCAGTCGACGGGCTCCTGAGTATCAGGACATCACCGTTCTTACTCGGACCCGAGACTTTGGACGAGAACTTCAGGATGTGGCAGACGACCACGGCCTTCCAATGGCATACGAAGGTGGCATTGAACTCTTCCGAACAGATCAAGCGAAACTCCTCCTCGCATGGCTTCGTATTCTCGAATATAATGGAGGTAGGGGGTGGGCCCCCATTCTCGAGCAGGCTGGGTACACACTTGACGAAGTCAAATACATTCTAGAGACAGAATCCTACCCTCAAGAGATGGTGGCATTCCGTGAGAATCTCGGAGCGATAGATTCCCTCGGTGGAGTTATTCGGCGAGTGTTTGAGCGGTATGGTTTCGACGGTCCTCGGGCCGACGTATTGCTTCACACAGTTGAGTCCATTCGAGATACCACAACGCTCACACATGGTGATCTAATCAAATTCATCTCTCAGGGCATTGAGCACGGGACCACGCATGAGGTAAATACGAGCGCAGGCGAGAACTCCGTC
Source organism: Halorubrum zhoui (assembly GCF_051194155.1). Taxonomy (NCBI): domain Archaea; kingdom Methanobacteriati; phylum Methanobacteriota; class Halobacteria; order Halobacteriales; family Haloferacaceae; genus Halorubrum; species Halorubrum zhoui. The sequence continues at coordinate 30,626 of NZ_JBLZNJ010000009.1, forward strand.
ACGGTTCAGACAATACATGCTACCAAAGGGCTTGAGCACCCCATTGTTATCCTTGCCAATATGAACAGTGGTCGCTTCCCGCCATCAAGCCGTGGTAGCCGGACAATTTCATACGACGATGCAATTGGTCTTCGGCAGCGAATGATATACGATGAGACTCGCGGACAGCCATACGTTTATGATAATTGGAAGGTAGATATTCTTCAGAAGTCTCTAGTACGGGATTATGATGAAGAGCGGCGGCTACTCTACGTGGCGATCACGCGGGCTGAAAGTCACGTTCTGTTTACTGCGGGTGAAGAGCCCAACACATTCCTCGAAGAACTCCCAGTAGAGATTGGACCCGGCGACCCGGATGTGCCTGACTTTGAGATTAGTCAAGATACAAAACAGGAATTAAATGTTTCTCTTCCAGACCCTGTCGGACCTAAAAGATACTCTCCACACTCACTCATGGATGAGAGCGTCTATGAAGAGGTCGAGAGTGGAGAGGGGATGGAATTCGGCACGCAAGTACACGACTTTGCCGAACAGTACTGTCTCGGAGAGGATGTCAGCCCTCGGAACAACGATGAGCGACGGGTTCAGTCTCTCATCGATTCTCTTTCTGGTAAACTCTATCCAGAAGAAAATGTGTACCTTCCGCTCGATACCGAACAGGGTAGAGTGACTCTTTCAGGAGTTATTGACTTACTCCACGTCACTCCAGACACTGTTGACATCATTGACTACAAGACGGATAGAAGTCGCCATGCCGAACCAGAGTATCGAAAGCAACTGAGCGTTTACTACCGCGTTGTCGCTGAGATCTACCCCGAACGACCAGTTCAGCCGAAGATATTCTACACACAGTCAGGTGAAGAAGTTGCTATCGACCCACTATCCAGATCAAGGCTGTCTGAGCTTTTGATCGAGCTGGGCAATAAGACAGTATAGCTGTCGAACATATCTTCTATCATCCGTTTGCCCTCGAATTTTTCCTCACCGCTTTTATGACTGAATTGGTAAATGTTGATTCGTTGAATGTTGAAGAAATGCAGAAAGTGCTCACATTTATGACACATACTCCCGTATATGAAAATGTATGAGTGAATCAGATAGAGACCATTGGGAATTAAATGATAAGCGCCATGAAGCGGCTCAGAACAAGCAAATAGCCCCGTATAATCATCAAATTCTCGAAGATCCAGAAGTGTACATCATATATTCTGATAGCGATCATAAAACCAAGCACATAATCAGCGACTACACAGTTCCTGTCCGTAGGTAGGTGGTTTTACATCCATGTCGTGGGTGAAAATTCCAGGCGGGTCAATCTCTCCTTCAAACAGCTGAGTCACAAACTCACCATAGTGTTCCTAACAGGTGCGTGTAAAGTATATTAAAATACATTAGAAATCAATAAGCAATTAATTTGTGTATATCTACTCGAAACGTATCTGAATGTTGAGTTGATCTCCCGCAGCATCATCAATGTGTAGCATGGAACCATCCGTATCAAACTCGCCACCAAGATGATCAGACGACCCATCAGGATGGAGCTGTTCCTCCACCCACTCAACATACGCCTCCTCAACATCATAATCTTCGATTTCAGAGCCGTTAAGCCCGATAATCTCCCACTCAGAAATCTGTAGATTATGCTGCAGTCGGTCTGTCTGATGCCGCAAAGTCATATCGCTCATGATCTTCCAAATACCGAAATCATCACACCAGACTTTTTCGATGTCCTCATTCGCATCAACGTTTGTTTCTGATCTATACATAACGATTTAACTAAATAGGTAAGACTATTTATATTTTACCACGTACTTAGTTTCATACCGAAGTAAGACTTATAATCATTAACCTATTTGAATAATATGCTATGTCAACTAAACATACACAACGGATTCGGCGCAAACTGAGTACCAAGCGGCAACTAAGCATCCCTGCGGACTTCACAGAGAATGTTGAAGCGTATTTAATTGAGGAGACAGAGGCTAATGACGGTGATACACCAATACTCACACTTCATCCGATCACGGAAGATACGGAGGTGAGCAATGACGAAGACTAATACAATATCACAATGTCAACAAAACAAGAAGCACACAACGATTCCAAGAACCGAGGTGAATTAAATGTAACGGGAGAAACAAAAAAGGACCTACTCGAAAATCTCAAAAATGAAGAACAATGGGTCTGTTGGAAACTTGAAGAGCGAGACGGCAAACAAACAAAGATTCCAGTAAACCCACACACAGGACAAAACGCAAGCAGTAGCGATCCAGATACGTGGTCCGATTACGAGACCGCACAAGAATACCACACAAAAACCACAGTGGATGGTCTTGGATTTGTATTCTCCGAGGAAGACATCATCGCAGGAGTCGACCTAGACAACGTTAGAGACCCTGATACCGGCGACATAGAACCATGGGCACAAGAGGTTATAGACCAACTCGACAGCTACACAGAAGTGTCTCCGTCTGGAACTGGGGTTCACATTCTCGTCTACGGTATCATGGATTCAGACGCACGTACACGAGCACATCAAGAATCTACACTCGACGCATTCGAAGAGTCCGAGATCGAGATGTACGATCGTGGAAGATACTTCACCATGAGTTTCGACCACATCGAGTCCACTCCAACAGAACTTGTTCAAAGACATGACGAACTCACATCCGTACACTCTGAGTACGTCGCAGAAGATGACGACACAGACGACGATAACACCACTACAGAAGCAACTACAACCGAGTTAAACCTAGATGACCAAGAGCTGATCGAGAAGGCAAAAAAGGCGCATAACGGGCGTGATTTCGAATCTCTATGGAATGGAGACATCAGCGGCTACGATGACGACCACAGTCGGGCTGATATGGGTCTTCTTCAGCATCTCGCATTCTGGACCGGCTGCGACCGGCAACAGATGGAACGCCTGTTTGGAAAGAGTGGGCTCACTCGGGAGAAATGGACCAATCGCCAAGACTACCGAGAACGCTCGATTCAGAAGGCAATTCGAAATTGTTCGGAAGTATACGACCCGTCTGTAGGTAACGACGACAACACCTCAGAATCGACCATAGAAACGATTCCAGACACAGCCAATACAACACTCGTCTCACAGAACGGATCGTACTTCCAGCCTCACAAGACCGACAGCGGCGACATCGAGTATTCGCAGGTGACCAACTTCGTTCTCGAATCTCAAGCCTATGTAGTGGATGAACACGGAAGAGAGTACGTTGACCTCCGTGTAATCCCGTCGAGCGACGCTGAGACTTCATATGATGTCGTCGTTCCGTGGACGTGCTTCAACGAGACTCGAAAGTTCAAAAATAAAGTCGTTACAGGCCGTACAACAACCTTTGAGGGACAAGCTAACCACATCAACGACCTGCGCAAAATCGTCTCTCATCAGGATGCTCCTAAGCTCTCAAAGACGAAGAAACTCGGACTACACGACAACGAAATTGTCACAGTTGACGGAGTACTCGGAACAGACAATCCAACACACCGATACGTCGAACAACAAACCAAGTTCGAAACCAAGTTCAAACTTACTGGAATCGGTGATTACGACGACGACGAAGTCGCAAAGATTCTCGAATTGCTCCCAGAAACCCGAAATAAAGAACGGTTATTACCTATCCTTGGATTCTGGTATTCGTCGCTGATTACTCCATATATTCGGGAATGGGAGGGAGAAGTGCCGTTTTTGGGCGTCTTTGCGGAAACCGGTGCTGGCAAATCCACACTGTTTGAGTTGCTCTGTCAACTCATCGGTCTTGATGACGACCCACTCTCAGTGAAAAGTACACAATACGCTCTGAAGAATCACTTTGCAGCGGCAACAAACATCCCTGTTTGGGTTGATGAATATAAGCCGTCAGAACTCCAGGACTGGCAAGTAAACAACCTACACGACTACATCCGCAAAGCGACGAGAGGTGCTATTGAAACCGCCGGTAGTCGTGAACACACAGGTATTGAATCATGGCAATTTGGTGGACCAGTTGTAGTGTCGGGCGAGCAATCCATTAAAGGAAGTGCAGAGCATCGACGCATGATCCAAGTTCAGCTGCTTAAAGAGAGTGTGAAAGAAGACACGCACTGGACGGAACTCACGGGTGGAACAATACAGACCGACGACGGAGACATAATCCATCACGAAGGGTATAGTACAGAAGACCATGCACAGGCAATCTGGCAATACCTAATCGATGCAGACAAAGACGAATTCTACGAACACTGGCAAACAGCAAAACAACACGCGTACGAAATTGCGGCACAATCTAGTGACGATGTTGAAGATCTGGAAATCGTTCAGCTGACGATGATACAGTTTGGACTGTCTATGTACAGGCATTTCGCAGACACTGTTGGCGGATCACCAGACATCACAGAGGGTGATGTCGATACTGCAATGAACTACGTCGCAAGCGGATCTGGTCTCCAGAATCGAGAGACACACCTCGATGAATTCCTTCGAGTACTCAGTGATGCGTCGCTGAAGAGGGATGCCAAAAATCTGACTGACTACACAGTGATCAATTCAGGGAAGAGCAATGAACAACTACTGGTGAAACTCTCTCAGGCGCACGCGACTGTGCGAAAATATCTTAAAGAATATGATCTAAGCGCAGACGTATTCGACGCTCCAACAGACTACAGAGACCGCCTCAACGAAGCTGAAGATGATAAAGACAGCTACGTACTTGACACAAGCAAAGTGAATCGAGATCTAAATCGATGCGTCGCCATTGACATGGAACAAGCCGACGCAGACATTGATGGCTTTGACCACAAGGCGTTCGCAAGGAACTGAGTACGTCACTGTCTGTTTTATTTCCTTTTATTTTACCCAGCATTAGCGTAGATAAATCCTTTGTCATAAGAGAAAATGAATCGATCCTACATAGAATTACACCCCTTTTCGGTTATACTACAACAATGTTACACCCCAAAAATCGCCATACAGCAATACTTTGTTTACACATGCAACACCTCTCTGGAGGTGAGGGGGCATACACTTTGAGGAAACAATGATATTCAGCAACTCATCGGATCGACACCCACCCCTAGAAAGGTGTTGTATGTGTAAACAAACCCGTTACGTCTTGCGGTTTTAGGGGTGTAACATTGGTGTAACATGACCGCAACATGTTACGGTAGTCTGATTGCCCTCCCTCTGTGACTATACACGACTCGTGAGGGTATCATAGAACCCTTGTCACGATGTTTGTTTCACAAACTTACAACTGAATCAGCTGTAAGAACGGGCTTGCGAATACTTCACCTGTATCTTCCGATAAGGGTCACAGCAATTCCGATGGCGATTATGAAAACAAAAGGAAGGACCGCATCGGAAAACGACTGAGTTGTTGCTACTGAGCCGCCAATAACACCAATCCCGGTGAGAAGAACACCAATAGATTCTATCAGATTCACTTTATGTTAGTTTTATTTTGACACTTTATATAGATTCTCTGTACTGAGCAATCTTGATCCGGGTGTGGGAACAGTTCTATAACACCCTCGATTCGTCGTTACCTTTCTGTGAACCTGTATGTCGGACTGGGGTTCTATTCTGTTGCTCTAGTGTGATTGTATAGCTTCTACCTGTCAATATCGGCAAATACGTCTTACTAACTAAATAGTAGTAAATCATAAGTAAATCTATATGTTTGGCGTACATATAATGAATCAAACAAAATCTAACCTTTCCAAAACTATACTACGGCGTCCACCTAGTTATAAATGTGGCTCGGCCTAGTGCTGTGAGTTATAGATCCAGCGGGTTGGTTACAGTTTACCCGACTGCCTGCTTGCGCTTTTCTAAGCCACAAACGTATACTATATGTGTATTATACGCATAGAAAAAATACGTCATTATACGCTTATTATATTGCCTCTCCGGTTTACCGACTTTAATACAACTCACTAGTCCACTTAACTGGAAAAATAGAGACTAGAACTGAAGCCCTATTTTAATTAAGTGCCTGCAACTAACAACTAATAAATATGATAAGCAAAAACGTCACATATGGAATTAGAAGCCCACCTCGAAAATATAGACAAACTCAATAATGAAATAGCTAAGGAGACTCAAAATATACTGCTTGACTCAATTGATATTGATGATTCTGCGTGGGAAGTAGAAGATCACATCGATATTACAGCAGACGATACGGGCGACTGGACCATCTTACATTTAAATCACCGACGTCTGACGAGACTATATGCCTATATCTATGTGACTACTGATGGGTATATACAGCTATACTTAGGCGACGAGGATGGCTTCGACGAATTTAGCGAGTTTGTAAGAGATCCAGAGAGAATTTCTGAAATAATTAGAAACCACTCACAACCGAAGTAGATCAACGAGTTCATCCATGTCGTTTAATTGTCTCTCGTAAGTAAGTCTCGTAGGATGAGTTTGAGAATGCTGGCTCTGTTGAAATCCTATTCTTCAGATATATTTTCGCCTGAAACAGCCGGTCGGTGAGAACTACGGGTTTATCGAGGTCAATTTACAACGCCGATTCTCAGAACCGTTCTGCTTGACAACAGTCTTATCTCGAATCCCATTAGAAGCACCCATATGGATGGTGTCGGAAATGCAATCCTTCGCGCCGACGCGTGGCTCTGGCATCTATCCAACGTCACCGTTGGTGTCGCTGTCTTTCTTGCTACAGTCCTGTTCGCTCGGCCGGGGGCCTACTCAGTGAATTTGATTATAGCCAGTGTGGACCCATTCTACATCGTTGCTCCCTTCTCTTTACTGTACACCTGCTGGTGTGGGCTTGATTTGTGGCGGTGGTACGAGGACAACGAGATACTGTGATTCGGTAGGTCTACAATCTAACCTTGAGTAGTAGGTGAGACCTCTGTACTGAGCGATCCCCGCCATGAAAATATCATCTGCTGAGTATTTCAACAGAGCCAAAAATACGTAACCGCGTTCCCACAGGTAATCTACCAGACAAGTGTATGAGATAGTAGAATCTCTGTCGTCCTGCGTAGTGTGTCTCGACTCTCCCGACTGCTGTCGTCGTAGCTGAAACTAGTCCCGGTCTCGCGGGCGAGACGCCCCTTCCAGTTATAACAAAACTATGTAGATTCGCTGTTTACCTCCTCGTGTGTGTTCTACTGATACGGAATTTTGGGCTCCGTGGGTTACAGATCAAATGGAGACAGGTGGTGATAGAATAGAGGCTATTGAGATTGAACACAAACGTCCGGAGGTAATCACACTCGTGTTGTACAACTCCAACGAGATCGGTGTCACGGTGCGGTTTGACGTTGCTTAAAACTGTAGAGAGATACCCGTATGAATGCTGTGCTTGATCCATATATAAAACAGGGTTGGAGGTATACAATATTGTTGATCAGTGTAAAAAGGTATGTTAGAACTATGTTAAGGTGTGTGCTCAGAAAGTATGTTAAACATATGTTTAACTATGTTATTCCGGGTATGAAACTTCACCTACTATTCTTATTCTCCATGAACTGTGCCGAGAGGTTCATTGCCCACTGTGAGAGGGCGTCAGATTGTGGATCCACGTTCTCTTCACCGATAAACGGAGACACCATATCGCCAGCCATGAGCAAAGAAAGTCGAGATCCCGTGGAGCCGGCTCGAAATAGTAGGTGGTTCGACCCTTGTATACGACGTCCTCACGTTCAATGAAGCCTGCTTGCTGGAGGGACTCAACAAGCCGACTTTCCTTTCTCGAAGAGATATTAAGTTCTTTCTAGAAGTCACTCTGATGGATCCCACCACGGCTACGAATGAGCTCCAGGGCATCCTGTTCGTCTGTGGAGAGGTCAGAGTCGCTGACAGACATGCTAATCAGTTTTCACTAGTGATGTATTACGAGTCTTGTGGTGGGTCTGTCGCGCTACCAAGTGGCCAGAGTTAGCGCAATAACCACGAGCACAAGAAGCTACTTGATCGGCAGTTGATTCTTCTACTATCTCTATTTTCTCGTCTGTCACTCCATACATCTTGTAGGCGATTTTGTCGATCATACAGTTTGCCTTTGGTATCTTCTCGTCGAACTTCTGGGCGCGCTCAACCGTTTCGAGGTAGTTTATTTTAACTTATAGGCCACGGCGTGGACATCAGGTGCTAGATCGCATTCAGCTGGTCGACAGCGATCTCATTTTCCTCGACACTTCACGAAAATTCTCAAACCCGACCTCAGTACCTCACAAAACCGCTTAGTTAGAATGTCTGCGTGCTGAGAATGCCCACTATAACACGCAAGCATACGATGAGATTTAGGAGGACTAACCTCTTAATTTTCCGCCAACTAGCTTGACGAGGAGTCCCCTTCTCCTCAGCAAATAACGCTGAAATCACTTCTGAGTACCTCGACGCTCTGTAAAAGAAGCGAAGATGTATCCCAAAAAATTCCGTTCTCTACTATCTCCACAACATAACCTAGAGACGTTCAAACAGGTTGGCAACAATCTCCTCCAGAAAGATTTCCCCGACATCCTTCACAAGCGGTTGGAGGTCGTTTCAGACCTCCAGATGCGGCCCCACTACGGAGACGAAGATGACACTGATGGTCTCTATCACTCCCAAGCAAAGCGCGGACGACCGTATTCCACGACTACGCGACCACTCTGCGCGCGTGTAGAGACCAGAACGGTCTGCGCTGGCGGTTCGCTGTCTCACCGACAGCAGCGTCCTCAGAGAGTTTATTTAGTTGAGGACTTCAGTAAAAACACTGCGCCACAGAGCTCAGACTTCAGAATCAGTTAGCTGAGTATCCTTTGTGTGGTACTGATCATATTATAAGTTTATACTCACTTTGTATGGTATTTTTACAGTATCTTTACCTAATGAAAGTGCTTTGTAAGTAATTCTATTTCTATCTTGAACAATCATCGTGGTTGATCTATCTTTCATCCGAAAGATCGCATAGTGAGTGTAGGTGTCTGTGTCGAGTGCATGAAGATCAACGGGAGGCGAATCTTCTAATGAACCTATCTCAGTTACTTTACCTTCTTCTATCGTTTCTTTTTGTCTTTTATGAAATTTTAGCGTATACAATATATCTCCAGATTTTCCATCTCGCTGTCTTTCTTCAGGGTTCCTATTAGAATCAATCTTCGTCAGAGATAGGCTGGCTTCTTGCTGATTATCTTTTTTTCCCATTATCTATGTCACTATTGGGATGTATTAATAATCTCGGGAGAACGGTTAGGGATCAACCTCTGCCCAGTAATCGAATTATTTCAATTATAATTATCAGACAAATTACATTTTAACAGCTCAAATTTCCTGGGCTGAATTCCACCATTATACTGTTTTAGTAAGGATAACAACTACTCTACTTATGAATTTTCAAAGCAGCTCAGATTGGTTGGTTTTATGACGGTCTAGTTTGATTGTGTTAGATAGAAGTAGATACTTCGTGATGTACACTACGCGGTGTACTTCACGCTCACAAGTCATACCCTCCAACGATAATAATGAATTCGCCAAACCCGGACGTCTTAGACGTGATCGAGAACGAGTACCCTGACAGAAAAACAAAACTCGAACTTGCTGCTCCTGAATTTTCATGCTTATGTCCTGAAAAACCAAGTCAGCCAGATTTTGCTACAATATTTATTGAATACGTTCCTGCCGATCACATTATTGAACTCAAATCGCTTAAACTCTATCTCACGTCATATCGAAATGTCGAGATATACCATGAAGCTGCGACAAACCAGATCTTAGACCATCTTACTAACTGTATCTCTCCACATTGGATGCGCATCACTGCGCAGTTCAATACCCGAGGAGGGATCACAACCGATGTTGTTGTGGAATCTGGTGAACTTGATGAAGATAACATTCCGAACAGCAATGCGACTCGAAAAGAGAATCTCGGGAGAATTGCTTCAGAAAAATGACGCTCACATTCTATGCCGGGATGAATATCTCACCAAGTTCAATGCGGAAGCTCTTCGCTCGGCTTCAGAATGAACATCATACTCTGGCACCGTTAGAGAATGTCATTTTCACGCCGATTGCTCATGGCAACGGAACGCGTAGCGAGATCGAGTCTCTAAGTAAAGAACTTGATCTCAATCTTATGTTCGATTCGGGTGGATATGAGGTACAGGTTGGTAAGAAAACGTTTGATGAACTCTATGAATATCTTTTAGAGTATTATGACGAGAACAGGTGGGGACAGCGATATGTCCTCCCGGATAACGTTCCAATGAGTGATGATGACGCTCAGACGGTTCAAAAAAAAGTTGATGAGACAATTAGTGCGACTCGAATGTGCTTCCGCCGTTTACCTGAGGATGTGAGAGAAGACTCTTTGGCTGTCATCCAAGGCCACACACGCGAGCAAATCTCTCGATGTATTGATGAATACAAGGACCTTGATGGGCTAACAAAAGTTGGGTTCGGTAGCTTTGCAACCGGGGGCGTTAATGGGGGCGTCAATATGATCACCTCAGAGGCATTCAAGAATCTCCGGTGGGCAACCGAAATTGCACATGAACATGGACTTTCAGTCCATGCATTTGGTGTCGGTGGCCCTACCAGCATTCCGTTGTTGTATGAGGCGGGCGTCGACAGCTTCGATACTACAAGTTGGATGCGAACAAGCGGGTACGGAAACGTGTATTTCCCGTTTAAAGGCCGACTTAATGCATCTCATAGAAAGCACCGCAGTGGGAATGTTCTAACGAGACAGGAACTTCCTCACTTGAAAGCAGAGACCGATCATAGCTGTGCCTTCTGCGAACATATGTCTCGCTTGAGTAACAACCGATGGGACCGGATTCTGCACAACCTCATCGTCACGCACGAGGTTGTTGAACGGATTGGTGATATGACTCAGCAGGAGGTTATTGATTTGATGGACCGATCTTCTCAGTATCGAAAGCGGTTGGAAAATATCACGCCTCGAAGGGAGGTGAGTCTTTAAACAACCATGTCGTCAACAAAACTCCACATTGAAGGGGGGACTGGTCGCCCTGATGCAATCAAATCCTATCTCGATCTGATCGACAGACGAGAGTACGATTCTGCTAGTGCCGTTATGGAAGACGCATATGTCGAATTCAATCTTACTCGCCCAAACAAGACAGATCGAGAGGTTGATACAAAAGGAATGTTGACGACCCTCACAAAGTTGGGATTGGTTGAAGACGACAATCGCCAGCAGCTCACTGAACTCGGAGAGGAATTTATTGATGTGATAATTTACAACGAAGATGCTTTCTTTGCCCTGTTCCATCTCCTATATTCGACAGCATATTATCGTAATCCGAGTAGCAAAACGGGTATTTCATGGTCCTATTATCAAATCTCGGACGCCTACCGTCGTAGGTCACCGACAAATTTCGCTGACGCACGCCAAGAGGTGATAGAGGAAGTAATGGAGAAAGCAGATCGGATGGAGTCGCCAGTATTTGATGAGCCCGGTCCACTAAGCAAACGAAGCCTCAATAGTTACAAGCGATTTATTCAGAAGCTTGATCCCCCTGTGTTGGAGAACGGAACGTTTGATCTCCGTTCATTTGCACAGACTGAATTAGTCATTGGTGCAGTTGATTCTCTATATCGGAGCGATACAATCTTCAAAAGCCTACGGTATGGTGATCGTCTAGAATTGTCAAAAGAGTCTAAAGAATTCCTGAGTACTGTCCTTCTGGTACACGAGGATGATCTCCCCGAGTTATTGGAGCACACGGCTTCGATGGATGGGAGATTGTCGATTGAATCTGACTACTCTATCAGAATACGGCTCACAGAAGGGGTGAATATCGATGACCTTGCCTGAGGCTGAACTCCTCAAACGGATGAATACTCTCAAGCAAATCGATATTAAAGAAAGCCTCACATCGGCACAGAAGGGAGCGCTAGAAGAAATCAGACAACACCGTGAGAATGGAGAACCATTCATCAATCTCCATGGTCCGAGAAACAGTGGAAAGACGTTCCTCTGTTGGGCTCTCCGTGAGCACGGATGGAAGTATCAGCAGGCGCACTTCCAACGAGTAACTGAACCGGATGTGACTGCGGTAGTATACGACCACGGGAAACCTGATCGTTCGACTACCCGTCAGTTACGAAATAATGTGGACCTGAGTGGACTTTCTAACGTGGTGTATGTTACAAAATCACCTGCTAAGGAGGTCTATCCCCGAGTTCATCTTTCAGCCGACGAACAGCATCATCAATCGGTAGCTGCCAACTGGGACACATTGGGCCTCGACACAGCGACCCTCTCAAGTGTCGACATGACTGTCAACACCAATACCACCACCAATCAAAACAATGAGTGAAACAACACCATCATCAAACACAGACGAACTGCTCGACCTGATCAGAAAAGACGAAGGGATCATCTCTACTCACACGGCAAGTGATCTTGAGGCCTCTGCTGAATCTGTTGAAGAAAAGTATCGTACGTATGCAGAGACACATATCTCACTTGGGGATACAAGTGGGTTTGAGCAGAAGGTATACGACTCCCTTACAGAGAATGAGAAACCCACGAAAGGCTATCTCTACGGGCCGTTTGGTTATGGGAAGACGAGCACATCGGTTAGTATCTGGCACAAGCTAAATCAAAACGAGATCATCGCTGTTCCTCCATTTACTGTTAGTTCATTCTCGGCGATAATGCGTGCAACATATGGATGGATGCATTATAAAATGCGAACTGAGGCTCCGCCTTATGTGGATGAGTTGGAAAACATCCGCGAGTCGTATCTAGAAAAAGAGATTCGTAGCTATGCTGAAGAAAAGAAAGATGCCCATGATGTCGGGGTGGATAAATTGGTCACGATGTTTGAGGAAATGGAACGAACTGGCGAACTTGACCTCAGCATTAATGCGGATACTCTAATTGACTTCTTTGATGAGTGTACGAAACTGGCCGTCGATGCTGGCTTCGAGGGGCTCGTGGTCCTGGGGGACGAGCTTCAACAGTACTTCAAGAGCGCGGATAACAGGCAGGACGCAGAAGCAAACTTCCGTGACCTGATCTGGGATATCCACTCCGGAGCCCGGATAGATAGTGAATTTGGGTTCTTTGTCTCAATGCCTGCTCAAACAAAGAGTAGTCTGGATACACGCGCAGGCGACGTTCTCAACCGATTAGAGAGCGACAACCTGATGCTTAATCTGGAAAATGTCTACGGCCAAAACTTCCCCGCTGAGCTGTGGAATGAGTACTCTTCACGATTTGGGTTTGAAGACCAACAGCATGATGTGATTACTGCTCATACTCTCAATGCAATCGGGCAGATCTGTTCTCGGCCAGAACTCAGTAATGGCCCGCGAACAGTTATCGATATCTTCCGAATCGCACTCCTAAATTATCAAACTAGTCGTGACCCGTTTACCGCACTTGATCTTGCAGAGGCATTCTATAATGGCGAAGTTCGGTTTCAGGGGAGTTCGACTATCATCCAATCAGCTATTGGAGATGCCCTTGATCACTCTTCAGTAGCGACTGAAGAGCAAAAAACATTCATCATGCTCTGTGGGGTTTTCCCCGAACAGGGGATTCCTGAAGCTGCCGTAGAAGAATATGGACTTCTTGATGCGCGGAGACATCTTTCAAAAAAGCTGCATGGAGAAGTCATCAAAGTCATTGATGAAGGATATACACTTATCGACGTTACACGAAGCGATGGGCCACAAGACGTTGTGCGAGAGTTAATTCGTGACTTCTGGAGCGAATACGATACGGATCACCCTAACGCAGAATATGCTCATAATGCACTAGCAAACCGTCTTGTTGGTGGAGAGATCTTCGAACCCCAGCGCGGGAAGCTGGAGGGTTGGGGCGTTGGTGACGGACTCGACAAGGAGGCACCACAAGTCTACAGAAGGCATGGTATGATCGGTACCTTTGATCCAAACTATCCCAAGCGGAGCGCGACGATTTCGGTAACCGACCCAGCTCACGAGGAGGCTGTCGTTGGCTCGGCTAATCTTGGACCCGCTGAAGAGGATAATGACATCGCGTTCAATTTTGTCCTCGGATGGGAGAAGGCTGATGAAACGGTCGATCCGCACATCCGGCGAGACTCTTCGCGGGAATACACGTTCATGCTGAATGGACGCAAGACGTTTGAGGAACTGCCAAATGGGATCGAGTTCCTCCGAGACGCGATGGACCCAAAAGCAGTCAATCCATTCCTGATGTTGGCTTTAGTCGATTATCTCGATACTACTGACAAAGAACTCGATCCGCAGCAAAAGCAGCGAATCGATTCATTCCAGAACAGCCTCCTCAAACAGGCCATCCAAACGCTATTCGGAGAAGAATTAATTGAGAACGCTCCATTCGAGATTCGCCGTGCAGGGAAAATGGCTGTCAGTACGGTGTTTAGTAAAGCGATAGAGGATCTCTATCCCGATTATAGCACGCTCATCACCAGCACACAGTATGAATCGGTAATGGGCGATTATTTGGACTTTTTAGACTCCTTACAAACTGTGTCACTATGTCGTGGGATAGAGACTCTCAAAGAGCCCAAAGATGAGGTAGCCGAACGGTTTGGTCTCAAGAACACGTCCCCCTTTGATGGGCGCATTAAGAAGCACTATTCTGACATTCTCACTGTCGAAAACTCGGACAAAGACGAATATGAGGTGCGAGCGACACTACACCCGTTCGAACAGTTTATTATAGATGAATTGGAGTCGGGAGACCGAGAAGAATTCTCGCTTGAGGAAATCACGCAAATCGGGTATAACAAGGGGTACAAAACAGCAGAGCTGGATCTCATATTTGAATTCCTTTCTCGTCGGCGTATTGTTGGATTAAACGAGGATGACTCGTTAGTCCTGCTTGAAACTGACTATTCGATTGCACAAGTAGAGGAGGTTCTTAGTACTGGACGAGATCTACTGACTAAGATCGAGAAACTAGATCAAGATGAGGTTCCTGATGGTGTAGAAACAGCGTTTAGCGAGGTTGAAGAAATTCTTGAGGAAACGAATCCAGAAGATGGAGAACGCCTAGAGACGCTATATTATCATACAAAAGAACAGGTAGAGAAATTAGAACAACAGGGAGAAATACTCTATACTCGCCACCACCAAGCGTGTCAAGATCTCAAAAGTCGGATCGAACGAAAGTCACGTCAGGTTGTGCCAAATCACCTTGACAATACAATTGAAGGTGGTGTCCAATTCGTTGGAGGGGTTAACGACGCGCGTGCGTCTATTCGTGGTGAGTATACTGATATCAATAATAAACTAACTGAAGCAGCTTCTGAGTTGGGGAACACCCTTGGGACTCAGGCTGGAAAAGGGATTGACGGCGCAGTACAGCTATCTGAGAAACAAAAAGAGGCTGAGTCAGAATTAGATTCGGTTGAGAAGGAGGTTGAAGAGCTCGAAGAAGACGCCGCGAAGCTCAAGGATTGGAAAGCGTTCACGGCACAGGTTGCGGGTGTCAAAGAGGAAATTACGGACTACGCACGGACGTTTGATGAGGATTCGGTGGATGAAGAAGATGAGATCAACCGATTCATTTCGCAAATATCGGAACGGTTTGCTGAAGATCCAGTCGGTGCTCTTGATAACCTAGAAGGATTTAAAGAGAATCTGAACCGGATTGAGAGCCAGTACAAGAGCAAGCGAAAGGAACATCAGAAGGTCTTCGATGAGAAGCGAGAACTGCTCAAGGAGATTCTACAAGAGGCAACTGACGGCAAAGCACGGGGACTCCGTTCAGCCAATTTCAGCATTCGGAACCCAGAAGAGTCACGTCGAAATCTGCTAGAAGAATTCAAGGACACATATAGAAAGAGCGTAATAGAACGGGCAGAAGAAAATATCGAGGATGCTCGTCGTGAGATCGAGTACGCTCACGTCGTTGGAATAGAAGAGACAGTTGATGCCAATCCTAACGACGTTGAAGAAGGGATACTAACGGCAGAATCCACGCTCCAATCACTTCGATCTGAACTTGACCAATTCTCTTTTACAGATATTGGTAATGAAACCAACCTTGGAAATGGAGGAAGGGACCTGCTTGATACAACCGAAGATATCAACGAGGATGCAAAGGAATTCAGGTATGAACAGGATCCGGATGGGGAGGCTGTCGAAGAGACGCTAGACCGAATCATGGACCACCGCCGAGTGGATTTCAAAGACCTTCTCATGGAATATCACGATGATGGAGACACGGTTGATCCGGAAGAGCTGTTGGACCGCATTCAGCGACTCTTCGTTCTGAACCAGATTGATATAGAAATCTCACAGCGACGGGGGCGCTAATTACGGATCAATGGCATACTTTGAGGAAATCAAGGAACGTGCTCACCAACACCCGGTCATAGCCCCTCTACCAAACCTAGCTAAATTCTATCTTGAGGAGTTTAGCCTTTACTCCTCTGTTGATGACTTTGAGACGGATCTTTATGATCCAGACCATCTTTTCCAGAAGGATGTTATCATCGATGCTGACGAACACCACCCTGATTTCGCTAGGTTATCGTGCGATGAAGAGACGGTAAAGCCACGATTGAACACGGTCGTTGATTGGGATACACATACAGCTCATCAGCGATTAAAAGACGAATTGCTGGTCCAGTCCCAAATCAAAGAACATATTTTAGATTCTGTTTCTTCGGAAGACCTAGTTATATTGATCATCGTTGATGGTCTCTCGTTTGAATCAGTACGGGGGACAGCTGTGGACGCCAAACCGGTTTTTGTTGATGGAATCTCGACCACGGAACCGGGGTATCGGCGAGTAATATATGGCGAAGGCCAATACTCACCCACTTCTGTATATGCAGACCTCCTCGATGCAAAGAGGTTCTATAATGATCTCGCTTTCACATATTGGGAACGTGGTGATGAAGATCTTTCCACTGACCTTCACTCCTCTATGAGTAGCGTGACCCGGATCAGTAGTTTTAGTGAGGTAGTCGATGCTCTCCGCGAGGGGTATCCAATAGAAGAGAAAACGTTCGTTCAAATCACGCGTATGGGACTTGATCAGGACTCTCATAACAGAAAAGAAGAACCGAATAAGTCTGCAGTTGTTCAGGACATACTCGATGACCTCGGGAAGATGCATGAAGCTGCGAACAAACTTTCAGACCAGTTCCGAATATTCCTCACAGCTGACCACGGAATTCTGTGGAGGGATCAGTTACCCTCTGAACCCTCTATTGTTTGTGAGGACTACCACCCACATGGCCGGTTCGTAGAGGGTGGAATAAGCATCAAGGAGGGTCAAACAATTTTTGACAGAGATGGGACTAAGACGACTGGTCTTGGCTATCCACATCTAACGAGGAAATTGGCAAATACCGAGTGGGGAGTACACGGAGGGTTCTCATATTATGAATCCATAGTTCCACTCATCGAAGTCACCGAGGATGATACATTATGAAACTGTATATTGGGCAAGAGATCGAGGATAAAGAGGACGTGTACATCGACGCATCGAGTGCCCGTTCAATACTTGCGTGTGGAAAGCGCGGAACGGGTAAAAGCTACACACTCGGAAATGTCGTAGAAGAGATACACACAGAGACCGACAACATAGTACCCCTCGTTATTGACCCGATGGGTATCTATTGGACGATGGCTGAAGAGAATGATGACCAACGAGACCTGCTTTGGGACTGGGGAGTTACTGAACAAGGATTCCCAGTAAATCTTCTCGTACCCGGAGACCCCGTGGATCGATATGGTGATGATATCGTTCGTGAATTTCGATCTCGCGGCATCGATCTAAATCCACTCCTCCTCAATCCATCAGACATGACCCCTGATGGCTGGTGTGAATTATTCGATCTCAATATTAACAAACCGATGGGAATCACTCTCTATCGTGCGATAAGAGAGCTTAATGAGGACAATAATCCGTTCTATCTCCCTGATATTATTAACAAAGTCGAGATGGATGGATCATCATCTGACCGCACAAAAGAGGCCCTTCTCAACCGGTTAGAGATGGCCCGTGATTGGGATATTTTCGCAGATGAGTACCAAGACGTTTGGAAGACGTTCGATGAAACCCGGATCAACGTTCTCGATGTGAGTGTTCTTGACCCAGGGCAGTACGGATTGCGCAATTTGGTGGTTGATGTCCTAGGGAAGGAACTCTTCAGACAACGGCAAGATGCTCGCCGTCGTGAAGAAATGGGACTGCGAGTTGAGATTCCGAAGGTATGGCTGTTCATCGACGAAGCCCACAACTTTGTTCCGAGCGGCTCATCGTCTTTGGCGAAAGATATGCTAATCCGATGGGTGAAAGAAGGCCGCCAGCCCGGCCTCTCGATCGTCGTTGCAAGTCAACAACCCTCTGCAATCGATAGCGAAGTCCTCTCACAGTGTGATATTACTCTCTGTCACAAGATCACCACGAAAGAGGACATTAGATCTCTGGACAAGCTGAGTCAGGATTACATGGGGAGTAATCTAAAAACGTACGTTAGACAGATCGATAATGTTGGCGAGGCTGTTTTTGTTGATGACGAAGAAGAGACTGTTCAGATGGTGAAGATTCGCCCCCGAAAAAGTCAGCATGGGGGTGGCGAGGCTTGAAATCAAAGCTGAATAAAACCGTTCTCCCCGTCCAAGCTGCATCATCAATCGATGACGTTGAAGCGATCAACGATTTTTTTAATTCACCTGAAATCAAGAATGAACTTCACTGGTTTACATACCGAGATACATTAGAGAGAGCGTTTGAGAGAGACGACAGAAAGCTCTACTACGTAAAAGAGAAATCTGGGACACTTATTGGGGCCTTGATGGTGTGGTGTGAGTCAAGAGTCTTGGAGGAAGAGGAAGCACAAATACGCCTTGTTGCTGTTTCCAAAGTTGCCCGTGGTGCAGGAATTGGACGGTACCTATGTGAAGAAGCAGAAAGATTTGCTCAGGAGTATAAAAAAGAACAGATGATAGCAGATGTAGTAGAGGGGTCACCTGCTGTGGGATTTTGGAAATCGATTGGCTACGAGGTACAATCTGAATGGGAAACAAAGAAACGAACACCGATGCTAACGGTCGAAAAGCCACTATAAATTTCAATCATGTCTTAGTTTTGATTTATATATATATATTCATATAAAATCATAGAATATCTACTATATAATTTGATAAACATATCAAATAAATCTAATTCACTCGGTCGTGTTTACCCCAAGACGAGGAAGTTATAATGAGATTGTAGTAAGACAATTTTAAGCACGTCCTCGATATTACTACGATATGACCCAAAAATTATCAAGAGAAGACTGTGAGACAGGTATCCTACAGGAAGCTGGCACGCAGACGCTGACAATTGGAGAGGACAACCCCATCCGGATCAGCTCGGGCCACCGCATCCTCCACCACGATGGGAAGTGCTCGCGGCCACACGGCCACAACTACAAGATCACCGTCGAAGTAACTGGCGAGCTCACCGAGGAAGGGTGGGTTGTCGACAAGGGCGATGTCACCGATGTCATCGACGCGTGGGATCATCGATTCCTCGTTGAGGAGGGAGACCCGCTTGTCAACGCGTTCGAAGCGTCCGGCGATGGTGATGCCCTCGTCGTCTTGGAGCACCCACCAACGGCCGAGGTGATGAGCGTCCTGCTTGAGCAACGGATGCTTGAGACGTTCCCAGATACCGTTTCGGACGTGTCGGTGGCAGTGCGTGAAACCAGCGAGCTCTGTGCGACCTACTAATGCCGGTCGCAAGTGACGTTGAGGAGCCTCCAACGGACGCTGACGCGGCTGGTGAAGGCCTTCCGATCAACGAGGTGTTCTACTCACTACAGGGCGAGGGCACGCTCGCTGGCGTCCCCTCAGTATTTGTGCGGACCTCTGGGTGTAACCTGCGGTGTTGGTTCTGTGATTCCTACCACACGTCATGGGAGCCAACTGGGGCGTGGCGCGATGTCGACTCAATCGTGGAGGAAATCCAATCACACGAGCAGGCGGAACACGTCGTGCTCACGGGCGGCGAGCCACTCATCCACGAGGAATCCGTCGAACTCTTGGAACGGCTCGACGCAGAGGGCTACCACACGACGGTAGAAACAAACGGGACCATCTACCGGGACGCACCGGTTGATCTAGCGAGTATCAGTCCAAAGCTGGCGAGTAGCACCCCAACGCCCGACCGTGACCCAAAAGGCGAGGGCGAATGGGAGCAGAGACACGAACAGAATCGGATCGACATGGATGCACTCTCTCGCATGGTCGACGACTACGAGACACAATTAAAGTTCGTCGTGACGGATGAGACAGACCTCCCAGAAATAACCGATCTCGTTGATCGAGTGCGAGCAGCAACGGCGACAACCGTAGCGGACGATGATGTGTTGTTGATGTCGGAAGGCATGACCCGAGAGCAACTCGACGGAACGCGCACCGAGGTTGCCCAGTTAGCGATGGAGTACGGGTATCGGTACACACCGCGACTCCACGTTGACCTCTGGAACGATGCTCCAGGAACATGAGTAGCACCGACAGACACTCCGGTCGACGCTGTACGGCAAAGAGAGTATGCCGTGAGCGGAACGTCCAGAGTACTAACCCAAACAATAGCAGTTCCGACGCAATTGAATAACGATGAGCAACAAAAGCGCAGTCATTCTGGTGTCCGGCGGCATGGATAGTGCGACAGCGGTGTACGAGGCAATGGAACAGGGGTACGAACCGTACTTCCTCCACACGTCGTATGGACAGCGCACGGAAGACAAAGAGCACGAGTGCGCACAATCGCTTGCTGAGGAGGTCGATGCGGCTGACTTCCTCCATATCGAAACAGGACACCTCGCACAAATTGGATCGTCAAGCCTGACCGACGAAGAGATGGACGTAGCTGAGGCGGATCTTGAGAGTGACGAGATCCCGACGTCGTACGTGCCCTTCCGGAACGCCAACCTGCTGTCAATGGCGACCTCATACGCAGAGGCAACTGACTCTGAGGCGTTGTTCATGGGTGCACATTCTGAAGATTTTTCCGGATATCCTGACTGCCGCCCAGCTTTTTTCGACGCGTTTCAGCACGTGATCGATGTCGGGACAAAGCCAGAGACAGAGATTGAGCTGAAAGCACCGTTCGTTGAGTGGTCGAAAACAGAGATCGCGGAACGCGGAATGGAACTTAACGTTCCCTACGAGATAACGTGGTCGTGCTACCGTGATGAGGAGCCAGCATGTGGGACATGTGATGCGTGTGCATTCCGGCTTGAAGCATTTCGAAACGCAGGAATGCGTGATCCAATTGCGTACGCACAGCGGCCGGAGTTCTCGTAGCTGGTTTAACAGCCCGGTCATTTTGCGTATTGCAAGCGATGACGCCTGAGAGCAACAACGCGGTGACGACAGTATGAAGATATTCCCTGACGAATCCAGGGGTATGACAAAGATCAGCGTTGAGATCCCTGATGAGTTGCTAGAAGATCTTGACGAACACGTTGGTGAGGAAGGGAAGTTTGTCAACCGAAGCGACGCAATCCGCGCCTCAATCCGGAAGACACTAGATATTCTTGACAAGATCGACGATAGACACGGCCGGATTGACTCCTCCGGCAATACATAGCGTCCCGTGAACAAGTCGGCGACAGGACCGTATGCTCAGGGGGGGATCGAGTACCCGTGTAACTTATCATTACCGATACTCAACAGAGCGAGCGTGTGACGATCGAGATTACCGATGTACGCGAGAATGTCGCCTTCGCAGAAGTTGTGGATCGCATCAGTTACTACAAGTAGTCTGAAGCATTCATTCTCTTTGTTTGTTGACGAGGGCGCGTGACCGATACGCATTCTTCAGTGGCCGACTGTTTCAGTCCACATTATACCAGAAGAATGTGGTTTTCCGAACATGGACACTAGTCTACATACTTTTATGATGATTCTGTCCAGTAAGTCCGTAGGAGTTTGGCTGAAAATTAGAATAACGCTCTTGTGGTGGGTCTGTCGTGCTACCAAGTGGCAGAATTAGCGTAATAATCACGACCTCAAGAATCTAATTGTCTCTTCCATGATTCCGATCATGTTATCAGTCCGTCCGTACAGCTATTAGAGAAATTCGTCGATCAGGTGGTTCTTTGTGATCATCTCGTCAAATCTCCGCTGCATCTTATCGCCAACAATCTCAACTACTTCATGAGGAAGTGCTTGAGCTTCTGTTATATTGGTTGTAATTACAGCAGTTATGTCGTCTCCATCATCAGCAGTCTCTATCGTAACGTACCAGTTATTGGCCGTATAGCCGAGTGATACTATTTGATTGTCCGATTCATCAAGATGTTTCCAAAGTTCCTCTTGAGACTCAATTTGATTACTCAAGACAGCGTATTCCGGGTACGTTTGGAGTGTTACGTGTATTTCTTGATAGATGGACGCAATCGCTAATTTGTGGCCGTCATAACCCACTCTGATCTTCGTTTTAAACTCGGAGGGATTGTTGAATTCTAGGGTGCTAGGCTCAACAGCAGAGTCATTCATCTCTCTAATTGTTGGGAACATGCCCAGATCGTCAACCATTTGTCCGTCTCTATTCCAATTCTCTTCTTCACCCCCATTACTGGAGGTTTTGATGTGTGATTGATACATCACATAGTTTTAATCGAGTAGACACTATTTGTATGTTGGGATTTTGATCGAGATTTTAAACATACAGGAGCAAAAATATAGAATTGGATGTCATATGCGCATGGTTACAGTGGTTCAGAAAAAAGGCAACTCCTTGTGGCAGAGTCGTTACTCAAAATTGACACGAGCAAACTTGGTGACGCCTTGGACGTCACCTCACTCTCTGAATCCGATGTGTACGACATTGAGGAAAGGGAGTACGTGCGGAAGGCAGACGTCGAATCCCGGCTCATCGAGACGCTCGTGGACGGGCTCTTGATTCTTCTAATATCCCGTTTTACGGTGGACCAGAGTTCGTTGTCTGTGTATACGGTAGATCTTCGGTCGTAGGATAACTGTAAGTGCCCATAGATATTTAATGGGTATTCCGGTATACTGTTGTATGGAAGATTTAGAAGAGTATCATGATAAAGTGCATGCGGAGTTGATTAAGATTAGAGGTGGAGTGGATTGGAGGCTGTTGACTGAGACGGATGGTTCGTATTCTCATGCGACAATTCGAGCTGGTAAATTTCGTAATTTAGTGGGTACGTATGAGATTGATTTTAATGGGGTTGATGTGATATATAAGGTGATTGGTAGTGTGTATTATACGCCTAAGGATACGGCAGAGGCTATTGATAGGGAGTTGTTTGATTGGTAGGGTATGAGTGGGTTTTCGTTGAGAGAGTTTGTGTTGTTGTTGGTAGTTTCTAGTGTGTTGTTTGTGAGTGTGCAGGTGAGTGGTGTTGATGTGTTGTTTCCGTCTGTGTTTGAGATTCCGTCGTTTGGTGATTCTGTGAGTGGTATTGTTGAGAATGTGTCTTCGGTAGCTGTTCCGTCTGTGAATAATTCGAGTATGACTGGTGAGTTATTGAGGTAATCACAAGTTACTTATGTATTCACACATTTTAGTTAACGTAAGGTGAATTACTTTGGGTAAACATAATTGGGCGATTAAAGAAAAGAAGTGGGAACGAGATCTTGAACAGAGGCTGAACGAGTATAGACTTCATCAAGTTCAGAGTGATTCAGGGACAGAAGGAATAGTCGTGAGTGATTACAAGTCAAAAGAGTCGTTCGTGATGGTTGATGCAGACAGTATCGTGGATGTAGTGATTTAATTCGGCTGAGTTTCACCTGAAAGTAGGCGCTAAGGCCCCTTCCTCAACGAACGAGCGAAGCGAGTGAGTAGGGAGGGGTAGTTCACGAAAAGGGGTGTGGGTTTTGTGTTATTTGAGCGGGATCAAAGTTATGATTTTATATCTCTAGTATATTGCCATTAGGATTTTAATATTAAGAACCGGAGATAGATTTAAATATTGCGATACATATTATATAATTATGTCAGTAGAACATTCTAATAATGACACTGATGTACAGACTACAAACAGCAATAGGAATGCCACTTCCCTACAGAATATTGATGAAATTGATGCGGCACGTCTTGTACGGGAATATCCACATATCGAATCGTCAAATGACTACTTCAGCTGGATGCGTAACGCTTGGCGTCTTATAATTGATACAGACCACGACCAAGTGGCTGTAGCAAAGTATGATAAGTGGTCTCAGATGCCGACTTTTCGGATGATGAACCACCAGATAGACCCGACAATCATTACGATTTGTACTGCCCATCACGTGGATATCAATACGATGGCAGACCTTGTTGAAGTGGCACAGGTGTACGATATTGACTACTTGGACTCGGAATTGTCGACCACTAAGATACGTTTCACTGCTGAGGATTCAGATCACACTGAGCGACCTGATCAGGTTAATGTTATTATCACACAAGATCCGGGACCAATCAAGAGGTATGCCGATCACGTCACACGTCTGAATGAGGAATACGATTCACTACTGAACGAAATCAAGTCACAGCGAAAAGAATCCAAGAAAAAATACGAAGATTGGCTTGACAGTGACCACCGTCGATTCCGATGAGAGTTCGCTCTTGTCACGTAATAGTGGCCTACTTTATGTGAATTTGGCTCTGTTGAAATCCTATTCTTCAGATATATTCGCGCCTGAAACGACTGGTCGATGAAGAGTACGTATTGACCGATTTTGATCCGACTGTGGGAATGCTTCTATGATACTCTCGAAGTGACTACTTATTTGTGGGATGACCCAAGATACGGTATGACTGACTCGGCGTCTCCAAGCACTTTTTTGTCGCTATCTGACCCGATTGACGTTCAAGCAGCCCTGCCAACGCTATGTGGTCAATACGACGTACCCGAAGTGGTTGTAGAAGATGGGATCGAGCCTGACGCGATCGTTAGGTGGGAAACGTATTCTGCAGCTGCACAGAGATGATAGCTCATCATATCGCCCCTGTAGACCCAGATACCGAGATCGTGTATGGAGCCTGTCGCCCCGGATATCCAGCGACCGAACCAGACGAAACAGATGTCGCGGCTTGGTTAGCAGCAATAGAGGACCACGGGATCAAACGCGTGTGCTGTCTGCTGTCAGCAGACCAACTACAGCTGTATGACGACCTCCTCGACCAGTATCAGAGCAGATTTGGGTCAGATCACGTACTCCACGCGCCCGTTCAGGATCACACACCAGTCTCTACGAATCTGTTCAGCGAGCAGATCTGGCCGTTTCTGAAAGAATCTATGCGACAGGAACTGCCGGCTGTCGTACATTGCTCAGCAGGGATCGGCCGGACGGGACAAGTACTTACGCTGTGGCTAGCGCTCGAACATGACTATGATCTTGAGACCGCAATCCATACCGTCCGCAATCAGTATCGTGACCCACTTGAGTCGGTTGCTATTGATACCTTCCGGGAAATGTACGACGCTCTTCTGTAGGAGATTGTTGATACTGCTGAGCTGCGGCTGTCGAGTCGAAGAGGACAAGCATACCGCGTCAGCGGTGTCCGACACGGATGATTCCGCTAGATGTGTTTGGGTCGGAATCGGTCGCAGCGGACCTGTTACAGCAGGTTCGTTGGCGTGATGGTGGCTCTCGCCGCATTGAGGCATCTCAAAAGATCGCCTCACACAGTATTCCCGAGCGTTCCAACTCAGACGAGAACTCTACCGCAAATCCGGACGAGAAGCGTTCAAACACGCCGTCAAAGCAACTCTCTGAGATCAACAATATGCTACACAAGAGCGTTGTGTCATAGATAACCGCAGTTTCCCGCTTCAACTCCTTCGTTTTAGCGACCTATCCTGCCGCTGTATGCCGATTCAAAACAGCCCCCTGATCAGGTTAGCATAGACGATCTCGTTAGTCTCCAAACACTATTACGACCGAGACGTACTGTCGGAACATGGTAAAAATCCCGATGGATAAAGACAAATTAGACGGGTTGCTTGAAGAACAAGAACGCCGTACTAAGGAAAGACAAAAACGCCGCCGACTCTCTCATATTGATGAGAGTCAGTTAGTTGAACCAATAAAACAGGAACTTGAATCGTCTGGATTTTGTCCTGATGATGGTATTACTACTTGGTATGCGGAGCCAGATGTGTTTGTACGCGAGCGCAAGCGTGACGAAGTCCCGGCCAACGTTACTGAGCGTCCTGATTTAATATGTGAGTGGGAGGCCGAACCCGGAGCCGGGTCTACGTTGTATGTTATCGAATTAAAGAAACGATTTGGAAAGAAGGGCATTGGACAGATCCTCACATACTATTGGGCGGTACGGAATGGAGCTAAGATCGTGGATGGCGATAGAGAGTATTCGATTACCGGGGACGAACCTGTGATTATGATTATCGGTACGATGGAATACAAATCGACATACTACGATGAGGTCGTCAACTGGCTTCAAGAGTCGATTAAATTGGAGGGGGTAGCGGGGATTGAAGTGATTCCAATTGAACCTGAGTAAAACAACGATCTCTGCGGTGTCAATGTGGCTGTTATGACACAAAGCTTCAATCATTAGCCGGTAATATTTCCTATATGGTTGATGATCAAATCCCGAGTTTTCTCGAAGACGAAGTTCGGTCGAGAATCGCTTCAAGAGGGACTGAAAGTACATTTATTGTGGATGAATCAAGTGAAGAAGTGATCGTGTCGCATACAGGATTTACCAACGCATTAAAAAGAGAGTACAGAAATGCCTGTGAGGAAAGAAATGAAGAAGAAATCAAAGTCTATCATCTAACAAAAGGGGATGGGAGATCCAACTCGTTAGATACGATAATGCGAACCGTATGGAGGGTGAGGTGGTTTGGCGTAGATAAGTCATAACGACGCCGTCTTCTAACTACGTATTCCCCTAACCCACGATCGCGTCCTAACCCCGTTGGACGTTGCCCGGAATTGATTCAAACAGTCTGAGTAATCTTCCGATTTTGAGTTGTTCTCGCTTGAATTCAAAGTTATCGTGATCAACGCTCTGCCGGATCTTACGTAATGGTCTGGCAAGTGGAGCGCGTTCTAAGGGGATGATTTCTCCACTTTTTGTAACTTCAAATGTACCCCATCTGAGAATGTCTGTAGCAATTCCGAAAACCGGTTTACTCGCCTTTTGTAGGTAGTCTTCCCGAAGTTCCTTACTCGCATGTTCATATCTTCCAAACTTCTTGTGTTCAATAATAATTGTTGGTACAGATTCATTTTTTGGCCAGTTACGAGGTAAAAGGCGGAGATCGGGATATACATTATCGGACCAAATTGCTCTCTCTGTTTGCGCTGGTCGTGGCTCTATCAGAAATGAATATCCAAGGGATTCCACTATCGATTCAATGAGGAATTGTCGTAGAAATGTGTGAGTTTCTTGTCCGAGATATTCTGCCTTCAAATATTTTTCGTTTTCAAATATATCCAGCGTTGAAGGTCCTTGTTGGGTGAATGTGGATAATCTGGCATTAACTTCCTCACAGAATTTGATTATAATGTCTATTATATCGTCACCCGCTCCGGGACCAAATGTGCTGTGGAGGTCTGGAGGATCCCCATCTGGATCAAAGTTTTCTATCCACTTTGAAATATCTTCATCTATCATAGATCTGTGTACTGTCGTCTGATTAATAGTACTAAGGGGCAAGCGGGGATTCGCGTACATCTCCCACCACAGCACTGACCAACCTTGTTGAGATTCTCAATTGGTGATAGGTTTCAACGGCCGTGCTGAATATAGGGCGCATATACAGCGGAGTTTCTTCGCCGTAGATATGAGAATCATTTCGCATCGCCATCACCTATCTTCTAATATACTATCTCTTCTAATTGTCTCGTTAAATCAGCAAATTCCTGATTTGAATCATCCACTTTTTCCACGATCTTGTTCGCTTTTTTTCTCAACGATTCCAAGTGGGAATCCTGTTTTTCTGAAAAGACTATAGTGATTTGGTTACCACAAGATTTACAAAAGTCTTGAGTCACTTTTTCAAACTTTTTTCCACAATTTTGACAAGACCACACATCAGGGAGGCTTTCTCCACATTGTCCGCAAAATGAGTCTTCAAAAGATTCTTTATTCCCACAATTTGTACATATCGTACCATCAATATTTTCAATATATTCTTGAGATATATTTGAACCCTGTAGAAGGAGATCGGTCTGTTCTAACATTACTATAGCCATATTTTCGAGCTTATTCTGAGCTTCGTCTTTACTTTGGACTTTCTCGCTTATATCTAAACTTTCGTAATCTATATTCTTTAATTTGAATCTGCAGTCTGTCAAACCTTCTCGGGCTTCTTTGGCAATTGATATAAATTGCCCACCTCTTTGTGCAATCTCGTAATCAGGCCAGTCATCAAAATCGCCAGTAGGTATAGTGATTAAGCCAGAAACAGTCTCTTTCTGTTCTTGAAGTTGGCCCATAGTTGAAGTAATGCTATCTATGTCACGAATTCTTCTTGAATCAGTACTATCACGAGATTGTTTAGTTGGAGCCTTCTGGTCGCTGTGGACTGCTTTGTGACACTCTTTACAAATGGTAATGAGATTTGTTGTATCATGCGTTCCCCCCTGTGACTTTGGAACGACATGATGAGCGTGTAGTTCCGCATCCCCTTTTGAACCACCGTGTCTCCCACAATTCTGACATTCGTGTCCATCTCGTTGATATACTATCTTCCTTCTTGAATTCCAATCCGATGGGTAGTCATCTGTTGGCATATCGTATTTATTATCCACTCAGATATTAAAGAGATTTGCCCATCAGATAGGTTTGGCAGTCACAGGGTTCGTCACTCGACTAAAGACGGATTTGCGTCATTATGTGTATACGTTATGTTGGATTTACGCTCTGTATTCAGCACTCGGTTCTTGTCAGAGCCAAATAATTTCAACAATGCCAGATTTAATTATAGTGTGATTCCGTATCGATCTCGTTTATCAATGGACGTTGTGTCGTCAATGTAGTTTTTGGCGGTTTCGAGATTTTCCCATCCTACGATATTACGGAGGCTCATTATATCTCCATTGTTGTCAATCCAACTTTGACAGAATGACCGCCTTAGGATGTGACTCGTGTATATTGAGCGTTTACGCCCGTCAGAGTATGTCTCATACTCAATATCGATGTTGCTCTCTTCTAGCGCCCGCATAAATATACGACGACCTACATCTGTGGATATGTTGGCGTTATCTATTTCGACACCATTCTCTGCTGCGTCCTCTTGTTCTCTGACTTTGTACTGGTTAGTGTTAGATGCGATGAATATGTAGTCGCTATCTGGGTCATTGTATTTGAGTCTGTATCTATCATTTATGTATGTGTCGAGTAATCGTCGAGTTTTGCGGTCAAAATACACTGTTCGCTCACCAAAATCAGTTTTTACGGTGTCTATTTTGATTTCTCGTTCTTCTAAATCGAGTTTTGACAATTTAGAGTTACAGGCCTCTGCGAGTCGCATACCAGTAGATGCCATAAGAGAGAGCAGTGCCTTGCCCCGGCTCGTCCCTGCCGAATCAACCAGATCACGTAATTGGTCAGTAGTAAGCGTGGGTTTAGCATGTGTCGTGGCTGATCCATCGAGGTCTGGGTTGGCTTTATTAACGGGATTCTTTGTGTCTGCATCCATTAGGAGCCAGTCATAAAAGACGGATATATTACCGATATATTGTGCGGCAGTGGACTCTGCTAGGTCTCCTTCTAGTTGACCGACGAACACATCCATATCTCTGCCACTGATAGTTTCGATGTCGATGTCGTACTCATTGATGTACTGCTCAAATCGTCGTAGAGCCGATTGGTAATTTGTGATGGTGCTGTCGGCTTTACTACCTTTTTGCCGCTCGATAAACTGGTCTATCTGCCTGTGGTCCCATTCCATTATCGGCCCCACCGACCTTCGTCGTCTCGTTTTTTCTGGTCTTGTCCGAGTTGAGAGAGTCTGTAGACTACTTCTTCACTAATTTCTTCGATTGTTGGTGTGGTCTCTTGGGTTTCAATGACTTCTGAGCGGGTTTTGACTAGTTCTTGTTCGAGATCGTCTAGCCGGCTGAGTACTTTTTCCCCGTCGAGCGTTTTGCCTTGATTTGTGGTTTTGTCGGACTCAAACAGGACTTGTTCGACGCCGACACGAATCGCTTGTGCGATCGATGTGAACTCATCTGAGTCGTCGATGGCGTCGGTCCATCGTGTGTGCCTGTCGTCGGTTATCTGTGTGCCAATCATCGTTTTGCCATCGTCATCATCAGGCATGGATCAGTCTTCTCGTCGAAGGGTGTTATAACTATAGTATACGTTTGTGCAGTACTTCAAGTGCAAAGCCTGCGGGAAGCGGTGGCGTGGATACAACTGAGACGGAGTCGAGCGTGCCGCGTTCGGACACCCAGCCGCGTGTGGTGATCGCTCCGTCTCGTGGGTGAGCCGAGAGACGCGCCACGTTTTATGTTCGGCGGGCGAGAGCGGGCGACATGGCCAACACGAGCGACGTACACGCAGAACCCGTGATCGTGCGCCACGAGGCGGTGCGTGCCGAGCCGGTCGACGCGGCCGAGGGGCTCCGGAAGGCGGTCCTGATCGACGAGTCCGACGGCGCACCGACGTTCGCCATCCGGCGGTTCGAGCTCGACCCGGACAGCACGGTGCCCCGACACACCAACGCGATCGAACACGAGCAGTACGTGCTCGAAGGCGAGTACGTCGTCGGTATCGGCGAGGACGAACACGTCGTCGCCGCCGGCGACGCGCTGTTGATCCCGGCCGGCGTCGAACACTGGTACCGTAACGACGGGAGCGAGCCGGGGGCGTTTCTCTGTGCGGTACCGAACGGCGACGACGACATCGACCTCGTCGAGTGACCGGCTGACCGGCCCACAGCGGCTCACTCGAGGACGCCGACGCGCTCTGCGACGTACCCGAACTGGTCGCGGTACCCCTCCGCCGAGAGCAACACCGGGTAGAAGTCGGCCTCCGCACGGACTGGCTCGCCGTCCGCGGTCGCGAATCGCTCACCCGCCTCGACGCGTTCGAAGTTGTGAGCGAACACCTCGTACTCCGTCGCGGCCGGCTTGGGGATCCGCTCGTGGAGCCGAAACACCGGCACGGCCTCACGGCCACCGGCGTCGACCACGCCGTCTGCGGCCGGAGCGGCGAGCGCACCGGTCGCGGCGAGGAACGCCCGGGTGACCCAGTACGCGTTGTCGGCCGCCTCCGTCGACCCCTGTAGCCCGGCTTCGATCTCGAGTGTGTGTGGTTGTTCGATGAGCCGTCCCTCGGTGATCGCGTCCGTCTGGACCACCGCGTCGACTGGGAGGTGTGGGGCGACCGCGCGGGCGACCTCGTCCATCGAGTCGACGACGGCGAACGGCTCGGCGTACGACTGTGTCGAGTGGATCGCGAGGGTCGTACACCCGGCGAGCTCGGCGTGAAGCCTGTGGGCGAGCCGCTCCTCGTGTGTGTCTGCGTCCGGGTCCCCCGGGAACGACCGGTTGAGGTCGGCCTCGAGGTAGCGCTCGCCAGCTGCGAGCGCCTCCTCGTTCGCGACGATCAGCTTCACGGCGCGCTCGACCGCCGGCGACTCTCCTATCAGTCGCTCGACTGCGCGGGCGCCGCAGGGCTCGTCGCCGTGGATCGCCCCGACGACGGCGACCTCGGCCGGCCCCTCCCCGAGCTCGTGGATCTTCATGGGCCCACCTGGCTCCGGGCGGGTAAGTGGCGTTCGGATCGACGCGTCTCGGCCGACGCTCACACCGGGTCGAACCGGAGCACGTCACCGACGGCCACGTCGTGGGCCGTGGTCCACTCGTATCCCACCTCGAGCACGTACTTTCCGCGGCCGGGGTACCGTTGGTTCTCGCCGTCCTCGTCCGGGCCCGGTGCCGGAGCGTGGTGTATCTCGGTGATCACGCGGTCGGCGCCGGCGAACACGATGTCGATGCCGAAGTCCATCTCGCGCATCACGTACGTCAGGCCTCGCTCGCGCTCGTGGACGAACAACATGCCGCGGTCTTCGGGCAGCGACGGCGTGTCGCTCAGTCCCGTGTATCGCAGCGCGCGGGTGTCGGCGACCGCGGCGGTCACCGCCCCGAGACGGTCGCCGGCGGCCGACTCGACGACGACGTCGCGGGTGTCGTAGTCGGCGTGGATCGGCGCGTCGTCGGTCTCACCGTCGTCCGTCACAGCCCCGTCCGCGTCGGCACCGTCGCTCTCGTCGGCCGGCCCGCCGGTCGACGATCCGCCGAGACACCCGGTAATGCCCACGGCGCCAGCGACCACACCGATGAGTCGTCTGCGCGATCTGGTCGGTGCGTTCATACGACCGATCGTCGGCCAGCGGTCATAAACCGGTCGCCGGTGGCTGTGTACGAGGACGCGTCACTCCGACGGGAACGCCTATCCCCGCCCCCGCCGAAGCCGGTCCATGGACGAACGCGTACGCGAGCACGCGAGGGTGCTCGTCGACTGGAGCGCGCGGGTGACGGCGGGCGACGACGTCGTCGTCAGCGTCGCCGACGGAGCCCACGAGTTGGCCGTCGCGGTCGCCCGAGAGCTCGGCGAGCGTGGGGCGACGGTGACGACCCTGTACGACTCGGCGGAGGTCACCCGCGGGTACCTCCGCGGGGTCGCCGCGGGCGAGGTCGACGTCGACGACGACCAGTCGGTCGACCGGGCGCTGTACGAGGCCGCAGACGTCGTCTTGCGGCTCGGTGGCGGCCGAAACACGACCGCGACCGCCGACGTTCCCCGCGAGACGCGGCGGGCGTACGCGACGGCGCGTCAGGACGTTCGCGAGGCGCGCATGGCCGCCGACTGGGTGTCGACGGTCCACCCGACCCGAGCGCTCGCCCAGCAGGCCGGCATGTCCGTCGAGGCATACCGCGACTTCGTGTACGACGCAGTGTTGTGCGACTGGGAATCGCTCGCCGAGGAGATGGCCCAACTGAAGGCGCTCTTCGACGCGGGCGAGCGCGTCAGACTCGTCACCGAGCGCGCAGACGCACCGAACACGGACGTCGAGATGCGCATCGACGGGCGAACCGCGGTCAACTCCGCGGCGTCGGTCGCGTACGACTCACACAACCTCCCCTCCGGAGAGGTGTTCACCGCGCCGTACGCGACGGAGGGAGAGGCCTTCTTCCACGTGCCGATGACGATCGACGCGACCCGCGTGCGCGACGTACACCTCGTCTTCGAAGCCGGGGAGGTCGTCGACGTCACCGCCGCACAGGGTCAGTCGGCCGTCGAGAGCGTCCTCGAGACCGACCCGGGCGCGAGACGACTCGGCGAACTCGGCGTCGGGATGAACCGCGGTATCGACCGGTTCACCGACTCGATCCTCTTCGACGAGAAGATGGGCGACACCGTCCACCTCGCGGTCGGCCGGGCCTACGACGCCTGTCTCCCCGAGGGCGAGTCGGGGACCGAGAGCGCGGTACACGTCGACATGATCACCGACGTGAGCGAACGGTCGCGGCTCGAGGTCGACGGCGAGGTCGTCCAGCGAGACGGCACCTTTCGATGGGAGGACGGCTTCGAGGCGGCCTGAAGAGCGTCGGGTCGGGGCCGCCTCAAAGCGCCGACGATCGGCCGACCGACTCGGCCGACGGCGGCGCCTGGGCGTCTCGAACGGCGTCCCATTCGGTCGAACAGCGCACACACAGGTAGTAGTCGAATCCGTCGACGTCACAGTAGTGGACCGGGCGATCGGTCCCGCACTTCTCACACTGCATGCGCCTCACCACCGGGGTGGGTCAAAAAAAGCCACCGATTCGGCCGACCCGGGCGGGATCGGCCGGGTGTCGCGCGGTCACGAGCGACGCGAGTCGACGTGCCGATCACCGAAGCCCGTCGAGGGCGAACTCGAAGGCGGCGACGGGCACCTCAAGGTCGTGGTCGACGAGGACTGCCGGGTGAACCTCACCTATCACGCCGACCGGGTCGCCGTCGATCAGCACGTCGGCGACCCGACCCTCGATGAACGTGGGGTGGTCCGTCGGCGGCGTCTCGAGGGATCGGCCAAAGTCGTCGCAGACGGCCTGTAGTCGGCCCTTCGCGGCCTCGTAGGAGGCATCCCGTCTGGCGAGCGCGCCGGCGACGTGGCGCGACTCCGCGACGCGCGTGTTCGCAGTCGGGTCGTGTTCGGCGACGAACCCGATCTCCGAGACGTCCTGTGGGTACGCGTTGTGGGTGTTGCCCTCGAGCAGTTGCAGAAGCGACGGGAGCGCCCACGTCCGAAGCTGGGTGTACGCCTCGCTGTACGGCTCGGTGATCCGGACCGGATCGCCGCCGCCGAAGACGCCGTCCTCGACCGCGACGCCGCCGGTGCCGGGCTCGACGCGGAGCCGGTCGTAGTTCTGCTCGGCGCTCGTCATGTGGAAGTTGAGGAGGTCCTCGAAGCCGAGGCCGACGAGGCTCGTGCGGACGGCGTCTTCCAGCCGCGTTCGCTCGTGACGCCCGCCGACGGTTCCCGCATTGGGGTACCGCGGCGTCAATTCGTCGAAGCCGTACGCGCGTCCCACGTCGTCGACGAGGTCGAGCGGGTGGAGCACGTCGACGCGGTACGGCGGAATCTCGACGTCGTACGTCACCGACTCGCCGAGCTGGTAGGTCGCGTCCAGGCCGGATCGCTCGAAGCAGTCGACGACGGCTTCGGGCTCGAAGTCGACGCCGAGCAGCGTCTCGATCCGGTCGTGGGTGACCGACTTCTCGGCGACCTCGAGGTCGGGGCGCACCAGCGCCGCCCCGTACTCGCTCGGGTGTGTCGCGTCGTCGGCGTAGGTCACCTCGACTTCCTCTATCGTCGCGCCCCGCGCCGAAAGCGCGTAACAGACGATCGTGCACATCTTGTCGATCGTCCACTGGTCGGTGCCGGTGAGTTCGACGAGCAGCTCACGAGAGCCGGTCGTCACCTCGGTCCGTCGACCGTTGATCACCGGTGGGAACGAAAAGAGCCCCAGGTCGTCGTATATTGCCGGATAGCGGTCGTACTCGTGGACGAGGTCGGCGTAGGTGCGGCCGGTCTGGTGTGACTCGAGGACGCCCGCCGGCGTCAGCTCCTCGGCCGCATCGAGCGGGACGAACGTGTCGCCGTCGGGCTCGACGCCGCGGTAGGTGACGGAGCGCTCGGCACCCTCCCGATGGGGTGCGCCCTTCAGCATCGCGAGGTCGTGGATCCCGATCGCTCCCTTCGCCCGGCCGCGGCCCATCGTCGCGTGCAGCTTCTCCTGTAACCCGATCAGCGACCGGAGGCCGGACTCGTCGAGGTCGACGCCGCGGACGACCGCGCCGGTGACGTACGGGCGCTCGGCCGGCACCGACGAGTCGACCTCGATCGTCCACTCGGGGTCGTTCGTCTCCGGGACGTACACGCCCCGGTCGTCGCCGTAGTGGTACCGAAGCGACCGCGCGACGCCCTCGACGGAGAGCCGGTCGAGGCGGTCGGGGGCGAACTCGAACTGGAGGTAGCCGTCGTCGGTCTCGCCTTCGAACTCCAAGCCGAGGCCGAACAACGTCTCTTTGAACGCCTCGGTACTCGTCTCCGTGCGGCCGGTGAGCCCGCGCAGCTCGTCGGGGTCGACGTCGACGACGGGCATCAGTAACTCACCTCCGCGGTGCGCAAGAACTCGACGTCGGCGAGCGTGCCGTGGAGGTCGCGGATGTCGTCCGCACCAGTGGTCAACATCGCGAGTCGCTCGAGCGCGAGTCCCCACGCCATCACGTCGCCGTCGACACCGAGGGGTCCAGTCACCTCCTCACGGAAGATACCGGAGTTGCCGATCTCGATCTCCTCGCCCGTCTCGGGGTGGTCGCCGAACAGCTCGAAGGAGGGCTCGGTGTACGGGTTGTAGTGCGGTTTGAACCGGATGTCGGTGATCCCGAACTGCCGGTAGAACTCCTCGAAGGTCCCCATCAGGTCGCGCACCGAGAGGTCCTCGGCCATCACCCAGCCTTCGATCTGGAAGAACTCGAGGAGGTGTGTCGGGTCGAGCGTGTCGTTGCGGTACACCTTTTCGACGGAGAAGTACCGCTGTGGCGGATCGAGCGGCGCGCCGGCGTGTCCGGAGAGGTACCGCATCGACAGCGAGGTGGTGTGACCGCGTAAGGCGATCTCGCGGGCGAAATCCGCCGACCACGGCGAGTGGTAGCCGTCACCGTCGTCACCCCACCCCTCGCGATGGGCGCGCTCGACCCGCGAGAGGAGCGTCTCGGGGATGTCGTCCGTCGGCTCGACGTCGAGCGCGAACCGATCCCAGTGGGTGCGTGCCGGGTGGTCTTGGGGCATGAACAGACAGTCGTTGATCCAGAAGTCGCTGTCGGCGTGAGGGCCCGCCATCTCCTGGAACCCCATGCCGACGAGCACGTCTTTGACGCGGTCTGCGGTCCGGCGAAGGACGTGTGTGCGCCCGCTGGCAGCCGGCGGGGCGTCGGCTTCGACGTCGTAGCTCGCGAACTCCACGTCGCGCCACTCGCCGCTCGCCAGCAGCTCGGGGGTGAGTTCGGCGACCGTCTCCGCCGTCTCGACGCCGGCCATCAGTGCGTCGACGCCCGCGTCGGTGAGCGTCACCGCACGGGTCACCGACTCGACGACCCGAACCAATCCCCGCGAGTCGAGTCGGTCGACGACATCGTCGGCCGTTGGAGGCGTACCGGCTGCGAGTGCCTCGAGCGTCGCCATCTCAGGATCGTCGCTCGGGTCGGCGTCCGGGTCGATTGACAGCTCGCCGGCGTCGATCGAACCCAGCCCCTTTCGCGCGAAGTTCGAGAGCGCGATGTCGACCGCGGGGCCGTCAAGGTCGGCCGCCCCGATGACCTCGCCCATCGAGACGGGTGCGTCGGCTGCACCGAGTTCCTTACCGGCCCGGTAGAGTCGACGCTCTGGCAGCCCCTCGTCGACGTAGCGGGCCCCCTCGTCGGTCAGTTCGGCGTGCTCGCGGGTCGTCTCCGTCACCTCGAGGAGCCCCTCGTCGCGGAGCTCGAACGCCGCGCCGGTCACCGTCTCGGGTTTGAGCCCCGTCTCCGCGGCAAGGTCGCCGATCGTCCGTTCGTCCGTCGCGCTCGCCGCCTCGAGGACGGCGAGCTGTCGTTCCGGGAGTCGCATTCGAGTTGTGTGTATACGCGCGTGGCCCGTTGGTAACGGTTCCGGGTCGTCGCGGCCTTACCCCTCTCCGTCTGCTCGCTGACGGAGTGCCGCGATCCGATCGCCGAGCGGGGGCTGAATCTCGAGCCACGTCGAGTAGTCGCCGGTCGCAGGCGTGACGCCGCTCCGCTCGGCAGCACGCTCGAAGGCGTCGGCGACCCGTCGGGCCCCCACCGCGTCGGCCGCGTGCGCGTCTGCGACGTACTGGACCCGCCGACCGGCCCACAGCGCCGTCAGTCCGACCGCGAGCAGGGCGGTGAACCCCGGTGTGAACCCGACGGCGGTCGTCGCGATCGCGGCGAACAACGCGACGACGACGGCGACCGCGGCGGCACGGAACGTCGCGAAGTGCACCTGTACCCGTCCTGCCTCCGCCGCGAGCAGTCCGACGGCGACGTCTGCTTCGAGGTCGTTCACGATCGGCTCGGTGACGAAGAGCACGCGGCGACGAGGTGGCCCGCGGACGGAGACGTCGACGGCCGACTCCTCCTCGAGGACGGCGACTCGGTCGACGCCGAGGCCGGCCTCCTGACGCAGCACGTCGAGAGCCGCCCGCTCCGGATCGGTCGGCTCGCGGAGCTCGCGAAACCGGTCCATCACGTACAGCGGCCCCACAGCTGTGGCGAGGAACGCCAGGATCCCGACGCCGACGAGGGCGACGACCGACTGCATAGCTCGACCGTCGGTGGCCACCCGGCTAAAACCACGCGGTCCGGCCTGAGTCACCTCACCGGCCTCGCGCCGGCACGCGGTCGGCGAGCGATCGGATCGCCGCGGCCGCATCGCTCTGCGGTGCTGCGGTCACGACCGGTCGTTCCGTGACGACGGAGCGTCCGACGCGCGGATCGGCCGGCACGGCCGCCGCCGGCGCACCGAGGGCGTCGGCGATCGCGTCCGTCGGCGGCGGCTCGACGACCCGATTGATCGCACAGGCGACGAGCCCCGCCTCGAGTTCGCGCGCCAGCTCACGGGTTCGGATCGCGTCCGCCAGCGCGAACGCCCGCGGCGAGACCACGACGAGACACGCGTGAGCCGCCGCGAGCGGAACGCCGGCGTCGGCGCGTCGGCCGGCCGGACAGTCGACCACGACACGTCCGTGTGCTCGTTCGACGGCTTCGACGGCGTCCACGAGTCGCGTCACGTCGGCCGCGCGAGCGCCGGCTAACGTCCGGCCACACGGGACGACGTCCACCGGCCCGGGGCGGAGCGTCTCCTCGACGGCCGCGCGCCCCGCGAGTACGTCGTGGAGGTCTGGACCACGGACCGTCGGTAGGTCTGCCATCCCGAGGTCGGCGTCAACGACGACCGCGTCGAGCGCGGCCGCGAGGTTGTACGCGAGCGTCGTCTTTCCCACCCCACCTTTGCCGCCGGTCACCGCGAGGATCACGCGATCGACTCCAGTGCCTCGACCGGCACGTCCGTCGCTTCCGCCCGCGCCGCCAGCGACGATGCGCGGTCGGCGAGTCGGGTGAGGCGTGCGACGTCGGCGTCGACCTGGTGAGCGACATCGACCGCGTCTGCGGCGCTCCCGACCCGCTCAAGCGCGGCCGTGGCCGTCTCGAGGTCAGCGTTGGTCAGCCGCTCCGCGCGCTCGATACGCCCCTCGACGGTGTCGAGCCAGGCGGTGATCGCGGCGGTCGTTTCGAGGCAGACGTCTCCGTCGCCAGGCTGACCGTCTTCGGTCTCCTCGGTGGCGACGGCGCTCGGGTCACCGTCGGTCGTCGACGTCACGCTCGTCGACGCCACGTCCGTGCCGGCGCCAACGTCGGTGACTACGGCACGCGGCGGTCGGTGGTCGCCGAGGCGCCGGACGGCGTCCGCCACCGTCGGGGTCGACGGTGGCCCGTCGGGGTCGACCGGCGAACAGCCGGTGATAGCGACCGGCGGATCCGGCGCGGGTGGCGTCTGATCGCCGTCGGTGGTGGGACCGCGAGGAGACGGAAGGGGACACGCAAAGCCGACGCCACGACGCTCGTCGGGCCCAAGTTCGAGCGTGAGACCGGTAGCGTCCCAGCCTGCCTCCGGCACACCGCGTCGCCTCGGGGGGAGCACCGGGCCGTCGAGACGGCTGTCGAGACGCACTCGACGGGCCACCTCGGTCGGGTTGTGGAGCCGGCAGGCGACGAACCACACCCCGTCGACCCGGTCGACGGTCCACGAGAGGTCCACGCGCATACGTCGGGTGTGCCGGCATCTGATTTAAGCGTCGGGTCGAACCGTCGCCACGCCCAGCGCACGGTCGGGTGACGTTCCCGACCACGCGCGGATAGCGTCGGCGACGGCTGGTTCGAGTACGACCGGTCCGTCGAGTGTTGCGACGCGAACCGCGGCGACCGACCCGACGAGCCGTGAACCCGCGTAGTCGGTCGGTTCGTCGCCGGCAGCGCCCGGGTCGCCGGTCGGCAGCGTCGCCAGCGCGTCGCGAAACGCCGGGTACACCGCCCGTGCGAGCTCGCGTCTGGCCGCTCGCTGCCGATTCTCGAGCCGATCCTGGAGGCGAAGGCGCCGCTCGCGCTCGTCGCGGCTCGCCGACGCTCGGTCGCGGGCGCGTTCGAGCGCTTGTTCGGCCGCGATGCGCGTCGTCTGTGCCGCCGCGAGCGCCGCCGCAGCCGTGTCGAGCGCCTCGCGGGCCGCGTCGGTCTCGGCCCCGGTCTCCCGACGCGCGCGGAGCTCTCCCCGGGCCGCCGCGACGCGTTCGGCGAGTCGCGTCTCCTCGCCGGTCGCGGCCGCGAGGCGTCGCCGCGGCTCGGTGAGGTCGACGCTCACCGGGTCGATGGCATCGATCGCCGCCCGAAGCGACCCGAGTTCTGGCCCGTACGACGACCGGTGGCCGCGGGAGTACGCGGCCG
>NZ_JBLZNJ010000010.1:0-25254 GCF_051194155.1 Halorubrum zhoui
CGGCGAGCTCTGTGTGAAGGGTCGTGCCGGTCGGGAGCCGACCGAGCACGGTCGCCGGGTCGCAGATCGGTGCAGCGGTCGGAGCCCGCGTCTCGGTGGGGGGCGCGTCTACGCGGTGGCGCGCCTCGCCGTCTGGTGTGGGAGCGTCGTGGGACGCCGGCGCGCTGCCAGCGGCCCGTGACCGGGTGCGGTCGGCACGGGCCTTCGGTTCGGCGTCACGCCGCTCGTCACGCCTTCGGGCCATCACAGCGGACGGCGCTTCATCGCGTCGGGGGCAGGGTGGTCGGTCCCGGCCGCGAACGAGGCGTACGGTGTCGCGGCCGTCTCGCGGTTCGCGTACGCCGTGGCCGCCGCACGGACGTCCTCGTCGACGCGGACGAACTCGTTGAACGGCTCCGTCCACTCGATCTGGACGTCGGCGGCGTGGGTCTCACGGAGCCGGAGCGCGAGGAAGGCTCCGTACGCGGTCGCCTCGAGCAGTGCTGCGCGGCCGAGCCGACGGACGACGTGGTCCTCGTGGCGACGACACACGTTCCGGAGCCCCGTCCGGGCCGCCGCGGAGTAGGTGACGACGAGTATCACGGAGAGCGATGCCGCGTCTCGGTACTTAGCGATTGTGGAGCTGGCGACGATCGCCGGACTGCAGCGAGGTCACACCCGTTCGACCTCGAAGACGTCGAGCGACCCCTCGTCGACGCCCGCGACGGCCGCTACCCGCTCGCGGGCCGCTGGCGCCGAGGGGGCGACCACGACGCGCCCGTCGATCGGTGGATCGCCGGTCGCACGGTAGACGGCGTCGTCGCCCTCGAACGTCGTCGCGTACGTGCGCAACACCGCGGCGACGCGCCGCTCTGTCGCCGTGAGGTCGGCCTCGCCGGCCTCAAACGCGGTGAGCGCGTCTTCAACGTTGCGCAGCGCAGAGATGCGGTCCATGGCTACGTC
This sequence comes from Halorubrum zhoui, assembly GCF_051194155.1. NCBI lineage: Archaea > Methanobacteriati > Methanobacteriota > Halobacteria > Halobacteriales > Haloferacaceae > Halorubrum > Halorubrum zhoui. The sequence continues at coordinate 943 of NZ_JBLZNJ010000010.1, forward strand.
GTCCGGAGGTGTCCCTGCGTCGGCTCGTACACCTCGCCTTTCGTCCGAAGCTTCTCGATCTCCGATTCGGCCTTGCGCTGGTCCATCCCGATCTCGCCGGCGCGGTCGAGCACCTCCTCGACGGGAGCGCCCTCCTCGTACTCGGTCTCGATATCGGCGATGAGCCCCTTGATGTTCTTGATGCGGTCGCGCTGGCTCTTCGAGGTCCCCGTCTCGACGACGTCGGCGTCGAACTGCCCGGTCTCGGGGTCGACGCCGATGTCCTGGAGACACGACTCCACGATGCTGGTCGCGCGGTCGGCGTCCTCACGCTCGACGGTGTCCGAGAGCCGAACCCGTGCGCTCGCCTCCGAGAGCCGAACCATCGCCTCGAGTTTCCGCGCGGTGACCGGCACCGGCGCGTCCTCGTCTGCCCCCTTCGACCGGAGGTCGACGTAGAACTCCTCGATGAGCGCTTTCGCCTCGGGCGTCATCGTTGGGTAACACGAGCGCTTCGCGTGGGCGATGTACTTCCGAAGCAGGTCGGCGTCGATCGCCGGTGCAACCTCGTCTGTAACCGCGGCGACCTCATCGGAGGTGAACTCCGAACTCGCGAGCTCCGTCCGCTGGGTGTTGAGCTCGCCCGCGTAGTTCGTCTTGATGATGTGTTGTGCTAGCCGCGAATCGTGTTCCGGGTCCGGGCTGTCCGTGACGGTAAAGATGAGGTCGAATCGTGAGATCAGCGCGGGTTCTAAGTCGATCTGCTCGCCGATCGGCTCGTACTGGTCGAACCGGCCGTACTTCGGGTTCGCCGCGCCGAGCAGCGAGCAGCGGGCCTTGAGCGTCGCGTTGATCCCCGCCTTGGAGACGGAGATCTTCTGTTGTTCGAGGCCCTCATGGAGTGCGGAGCGGTCAGAAGAGTTGTGTACGACCAGACCGTTCGCGACGAAGTTGTGTGTCTCCTCGACGGTCAGGTCGTACACCTTCGGCCGCCGTCCGTCCTCGATCCGCATCAGTATCGACCGGAGTTCCGCTTCGACGGTGGCCGCTTCTTGCAGGATGGCTTCACGCAGATCACCGAGCCGGTCCGCTTTGACGACACCGGACAGCCACCGGGACACCGTCGCCGGGCTTGCATCGAATCTCGACGCCACGTCCGCCTGGCTGATGCCGTAGGCGTCGAGTGCTGCTGCTAACTCCGCTCTCGTTTTGCCGATCGCATCGCAGCCGAGGAGTTCACGAGCCCGTCGCTCCGCAGTTTCGACCGGCCCACCGATAACGTCGGCGAGACGCTGTCTGAGTACCTCGCCACGGTGTTCAGTCGACCTCGGTTGCACGGTTTCGACCGACTCGACGCGGCGCCACTTCACCTCGCCCGCGACGAGCTCGCGGAGGTCGCTGAGATCGGTTTCTTCGACGTCGGTGAGGATCTCTCGCAAGCGGTCGGTCACAAGCCCACGAACGCTGTCATGGTTGCCCCACTCGCGGGAGATCTGCTGCTGTGACAGCACCGTTCCCTTGGCCAGCTCGGACTGTGAGACGTGGTACCGGTTTCGCAGCTCGGCGAGCGTCTCCCACGTTGCTGTCTCGTCGAGTCGACGACGGTCCTCGGCGGCCGTCTCCACTCTGTCTTCGAACGCCGTCAGTATCCGGTCAGCCCGATGGAGCGACGTGTTTGCGCCTCTATTCTCGAAGTCGTGATACGTGACTGCGTTGAGTCCACACTCGCGTTGGTACAGCCGGAGTGACTCACGAGTTCGAGACAGCACGTCATCGATCTCCGGGATCACGTCGACGATCGTCCGGTCGCCGTCAGCGGCGTTGACGACGCGGTCAAGCGCCTCCATCTTCCGAGTCGCGGTGAATCCAATAGCACGCTGAAACGCCGTCAGCGAGTCCGCGTTATTCAGCGTGAGGTAGTACACGTCTCGACCCCCGGGTCGTTTACCGTGTTGAAGCTGGCTCGACACCCCAAACTGCAAGAGGAGTGCCCGCGTGCCCCGAAGGAGGCTCCGGCTCGCCGACGCTATCCGAACGTTGCCGGCCGATTCGTCGACGTGCCCCTCGCTGTCGGCCAGCGCACGGACGAACGCGGCCTTTGCCGCTCGGCATCCCGTCGAAACGGCAGTCGGGAAGCACTTCTCGTCGTATCGACCGAGGTTCATCCCTGCGTCGAGGACAGCGTCAGCGTGCGCTTTTCCGATGACTCTGACCGTCTCGACGCCGTCATCACGCTGTTCGCTCGGGTGACGGACCGGTTCCGCGTCGAACGCCGCTCGGGCAGCCCGCTCGAAGTCCGTCAGCAGTTCCTCGTCGGTGTTGGTGAACCGGACGCCGTAGACGCCCTCGTCGCGGTCGTAGTAGATGTTCCCGTCGCCGGAGAGGTATCCGAGCACACTCGCCATCGCGGCGTCGACGCCCCTGTCGCCGACGGGCTCGGCCGCTGCCCCAGCTCCGCCGAGCGCAGCCACTGCTCCGCCGTCGGCGGCCTTCGTTGGAATTTCTCTGGGGACGTACACCCAGTCACCCTCGTCAAGTGCGGCCGCTTCGCGCTCAACGCGCTCCCCATCGTCGAGGACAAAAAACGGGTGGTCAGCCGTCGCGGTCAGCGACTCACCGGTCTCTACCGTCACCCGGGTTAGCTCTGACGGCGCATCGTACTCGTGTACCGCAGAAACGGGACGCTCGACCAGCCGTCCGTCCTCGTCCATCGTCCAGACGTCGAGGTCGATATCGCGAATGTGGCGGCCGTTCGATACCTCCTCGATTTCGCCGTCTTTGGCGGCCTCTCGTGTGAGTTCGTCGATACGCTCGACCCGTCCGTCGGCGAGCGAGACCAGCGTGTCGCCGGTCACACAGTCCATCTTATCGAGCTCGTCGACAGCCGCGATCCCTTTGTCTGCGAGGACGAGCGCGCCGGCTTCGAGTGACCACTGCTGGCCGTCGCCGAAGTCGTCACGTACCGCAGCGGCGGTGTTGTGTGTCACGAGTCCGTTGCCGAGGAAGTTGTGCGTGTCCGGAACGGTTAGGTCAAACACTTCTTTGTTACCGGTGTTCTCGGCGTCGAGGACCTCGTCCCAGACGAGATCGGCGTTGGCCACTTCTTCGACGACGGAGCCAACGTCGCCGAGATCGAGGTCATCGATCAGTGAGTGGGTCCGTTCACGACTCGGATCGTCGCCACAGTCCAGATTCTGCCAGTATCTGCCTGCACCCCCATCGGCACGAGCGAGGGTGCGGCCGATCGGGAGGCGTTCGCCGCGTCGAGGTGCATCTCGGACGATCTCATCCAGCGCGGCTGATTTCGTCGTCGACCGGAACCCGATTCGGTCGGCGAACGCGTCGAGGTTTTTCCCGTATATCGCCAGGTGCGTCTGGACCGACGTCGATTCGATCTCGTGGCCGTCGGCGCGTTCGGAGGTTCCTCGACAGTCACGCTCGCGCGTCCGAGACCGGATGCCGTACGTTTCCAACATCAGTTGGACCTGTTCGGCGAGTTCGCCACAGACGGTCGAAAACTGCACGCTGGATCCGCCGGTATCACGCCCACACACAGAGCCATCGGCATCGAAGAGGCCCTGGAGGAAGGCGTCGGCGTGTTCAGCAGTCGTGAGCTTCGAATCGAGAGCAATATCATCTTTTGGCGACTCGATGCCGACGTTGCTGAAGAAGCGGGCAACGGTTGCACTGTGGAGGCGAATACAGGGGACACGATCGTCTTGATACTCGATATCGACTGACGTGTCGAACGTCGTCTCGATGATGTCTGCGGCGTGTTCTAGCAGCGCTTCGTCGCCGTTCGAGATTCGGACGTGCCCGCGATTTCCGCCTCGTCGAGAAACCATCACGTCACCGTCGCCGAAGACGAGACCGATCAAGTACATCAGATCCGCGTCGAACTCCTCGGGTATCCTAACGCTGTCGCCGTGGCGGAGCATCATACGGTCGATAACGACATCGTCCATGTCCGCTCCGATCGCCGTGAGAATCGTGTCTAATTTACTCTGTGGAATATGGCGATTCGAGAGCGTGTCGTACACGAAGTCTTCCGAGAGACCGAGTTCGGCTGCGGCGTCGCGGAGCGTTCCAAACGTCTCGGTGAGCCCGGTACGGAGGTACTCGATCGATCCGTCGGTCAGCTTGATCTTCTCCTCGGTGAATTCGACGTACGCACGAACCGGCGGAGACGAGCGATCGATGTCGGTGTACTTCGGTACCGCAACGTGGTCGCCAGCGTCGACCTCCGAGATCGATGTCCACTCGATCCCATTCGTGTCACAGGTGAGTACGGGCGTGTTGATAGACGCTTCGAGCGTCTTTCCGTGGGCCGTCTTGATCCGCCGACACGGCTTCTCGGGCATCCGCCAGACGTGAGAACTCTCGGTGAGGTCGATCCGTCCAGACGCTCGATCGAAGGTGTAGAGATCGTGGTTCGCGCCGGCACTCGTCTCGGAGTCAACCGGTTCCGGATGGTACGCTGTCGCGATCTCTCGGATCGGTACGAACCCCTCCGAGGTGTGTATCTTCGTGTCTCCGGTGACGCACAGACCTGCAGCGGATGATCCTTTTCCAGATGTATAAACTGATCTCGGGGCAATATTCTCTACATAACTGATCATTTGACTTTTTCCAGTTCCCGGATCGCCGATAAGAAGCATGTGGAGGTCCCCCCGGATGCGCGAGCCGTCGGGGAGGTGTTTGGTGACGCCCGAGAAGAGCTGGAGGATCATCGCGAGCTTCTCTTCTTCGTAGCCGTAGATTGCGGGCGCGATGGAGTCGACCATCGCCTCGTAGATGTCGTCGCGTTCAGAGAGCGCGATGATCTCGCGGCGGTCCTCGTCGGTGATGTCCATGTCTTCGAACTCCTCGTCTTCGATGGCGATGGAGACGCCGTCCATGTAGAGGTCGAAGATGGCGGACTTTTCGTTGCCCTGTTGGACCTGCTCGATGTGGAGGACGCCGACACAGGTGACGTGGTCGCCCGGGCTCACCTGTCCGGTGATGTCGTCGACGATGTCGACGTCAAGTGATTGTGGCGTCTCCCCGCCGCGTAACCCCTCGGGTGACTCCTGGATCCGGAGCTTCTGGGAGTCGACGAACTCCGACTGGTCGAAGTTGACGCGGAAGGGCCCCTGTCGTTCACACCCCTGACACTCGTGGGGCTCCTGGAAGCCGCCGTCGCTCTGGGGGATGTACGTCATCGTCCCACAGCGCTGACACTCGAAGGCCGCCTCTGTCACCTTCGGGCGGACGTCCGTCGCCTTGCGGATGATCCCCTGTACCGAGACGAGCTTCCCGATGTGGTCGTCGTGGACACGGATCCCCCGAATGTCGATGCTGTCGGGGAGGTTTTGGAGCCTGACGTGGGCACGTCCGAGACTGACGTCGGCGGGGAGGTCGTAGAGCCGAAGCGCCTCCTCTGCGTACTCGCGCATCTGGTCGGGTTTCGTGCGGAAGTCCTCGGCGAGGTCGCGGTCGAACTGGTAGAGGTCGTCGTACTCGACGTACAGCGAGCGCTGCTCGTTGGGGTACCGCTGGGCGAGGGTGCCGATCGCCTCACGGTAGTAGTTCCGGTAGAACTGAATGAACCGCTCGGTGAGGTCCTGATTCCCGGCCTGAGCCATTACGGAGGGCGTTCGTCGTCACCGCCTATGAACCTCCGGGTCGAAGCCGTCGGCATCGGTGGCCGCGCCGAAAGAAACGCCTATGCCCTCGAAGGCCTCGTCTCGGAGTGATGCGAACGAGCCGCGCGAGTCGAGCGACGTCGCGACGCGCCGGGGAAAGATGAAGGTCACAGACGCCGTGCCGGCGTTCGCCGACGCGTTCGACTTCGAGGAGTTCAATCGGATGCAGCGCGAGGCGCTGCCTGGAGTCCTCGAGACCGACCACAACGTCGTCGCGGCCGCGCCGACCGCCTCGGGGAAGACCGCCCTCGCAGAGCTCGCGATATGTAAGACGCTCGCGGCGGGCGGCACCGCGCTGTTCATCGCCCCACTACGAGCGCTCACTAACGAGAAAGAACGGGAGTGGGAACGGTTCGAAGACCTCGGCTACTCGGTGTACGTCGTCTCCGGCGAGCGCGACCTCAATCCGCGGCGGGCCGAGCGCGCGGACGTGCTCGTCACGACCCCCGAAAAGGCCGACAGCGCGACGCGGAAACACGACGCTGCGCGGTACGCGTTCGTGACTGACGTAGACTGTGTCGTCATCGACGAGGTGCACCTCCTCGACAGTGAAACGCGCGGCGCCGTCCTCGAGGTCACCGTCTCGCGGCTCCGTCGGCTGCAGGACCCACGGATCGTCGCGCTCTCTGCGACGATGCCGAACGTCGACGACGTCGCCGAGTGGCTCGACGCTCCACCGGAGACCACCTACGCCTTCGGCGACGAGTATCGCCCCGTCGACCTCGAGACCGGCGTGAAGACGTACAGCCACGGCTCGAACGCCTTCGCCGACAAGTACCGGCGGCTGTATCGGGCGCTCGACCTCGCCGAGCCGCACCTGCGGGAGGACGGCCAGGCGCTCGTGTTCGTCTCCTCGCGACAGGACACGGTGCAGGCGGCAAAGAAGGCGCGCGACGAGATCACCGACCGCGACGTGCCGATGGCCTCTCGGGGCGACTACGACTTCCACACCGAAGCGACCGAACTGTCCAACGACACGCTCCGACAGTCCGTCCTCGACGGCGTCGGCTTCCACCACGCCGGCCTCTCGAAGGGCGACCGCGACCGCGTCGAGGCGTGGTTCAAACGCGGCAAGATCGGGATCCTGTTCTCGACGTCGACGCTCGCGTGGGGGGTGAACCTCCCGGCGCGGTGTGTCGTCATCCGCGACACGAAGTACCACGACCCGCTGGAAGGCGAGACCGACATCTCGCCGCTCGACGTGCTCCAGATGCTCGGGCGGGCCGGCCGGCCGGGCTACGACGACGTCGGCTACGGCTGGGTAGTGTGTGATCGGGGGGACGCAGACACCTACCGCGAGCTGCTTCGAGAGGGCAAGCCGATCGAGTCGCGGCTGGCCGCCGAGTTACCCGCCCACCTCAACGCCGAGGTCGCGATGGGGACGATTCGCGGGCTCGACGACGTGATGGCGTGGCTCGAGACGACGTTCTACTACGTTAGAGCGCGCTCGGAGCCGGACGCCTACGGCTTCGACGGCATTCGCGATCGCGTGCGCGACACGCTCGAATCGCTCGTCGAAGAGGGATTCGTCGCGGCCGACGACGACCTACGTGTCGAGCCGACGACGCTCGGTCGACTCGCCTCGAAGTACTACCTCCGACTCGAGACCGCGCGGCGCTTCCGGGAGTTGGCTGGTCGCGAGCGGCTTACCGCCGACGGCATCCTCGCGGCCGTCGCGGGGGCCGCAGCGTTCGACTCGGTGTCGGCGCGCGCCGCGGAGGCAGACGCGGTCGACCGGATCCTAGAGGGCCACGACACGGCGCTCGAGGACGGTCACCGCAAGGTGTTCGCGATCCTGCTCGCGTCGATGGCCGACACGGTGCCGAGCGAGCTGCGCTCGGACGCGTGGGTGATCCGGCAGAACGCCTTGCGGCTGCTCGCTGCGCTCTCTGAGTTCCTCGACGAGCTCGCGGGTCCGCGGGCCGCCAACCTCGCGTGTCGCGTGGAGGCCCGGGTCGAGCACGGCGTCTCCCGGGAGGCCGTCGCGCTCACCGCGGTCGACGGGGTCGGCTCCCGCCGGGCCGACCGACTCGCGGACGCCGGGATCACCTCGCCGGCCGCGATCCGTGCGGCGGGGACCGCCGGCCTCTCGAACGTCGGGATGGGCGAGGGGGTGGCCGAACGGATCGTCGAGGCGGCCGGCGCGGTCCCACAGATTCGCGTCGACTGGGGGACGTTCCCCGAGCGGGTGGCCGTCGGCGAGAACGAGTTGTGTGAGGTGGCCGTCACCGCGGTCGGCGGTGGCGCACGAGTCGGGATTCGGGTGACTGTCAACGACGTCGAGATGACCGCGACGACGACGTACCTCGACGGGGAGACCACCGTGCCGGTCGGGGTGTTCGGCCCGCCAGACGCCGACGCACTCACCTTCGTCGTCGAGGTGGTCTTTCCGGACCTGCCGGTGATGCCGGTTCGTGCGGAGCGACAAGTAGTGGTCGAATAGGGACGTGTGAAACGCGGTGGCGCGCGCCTCGTGAGGCCGCCGAAGGCGGGCTCGCGAGCGCGTGCGAGGGATGAGCGAGGGAGCGAAGCGACCGAGCGAATCGGCTGGGGAGGGTGTGGCCGATTGGTGTCCGGGTACCGTGGGTCGTCTCGGTTACACGATCGCCAACGACGTATCGAATCGGCCCGGGAGGGGGTGGCGAAGAAGTGTCCGGCTGTCGCAGGTCGTCTCGGTCCCACGGCCGCTGTCGCGTGCGTACGGAATTGATCGTGGAGAGCGTGACCACGTGGTGTCCAGCTATCGCGCGGTCGTATTCGGGCACGTCTTCCGACCAATGAGATCAACGTGGGAGCGAGTGGACGGGAAGCATCCGAGCGTCACAGCGTCGTCCTGGCCACACCCTCCTCGGCCGATTCCGTACACCGGTGGTGAGCCTGTGACCAACCCGGCTCCCGGTACCCGGACGCCAATTGGCCACTCCCTCCCCAACCGATTCGCTCGCATACGGCGTTCGTGAGGCTGCGACCGAGACGACCGCGCGACACCCGGACACGTCTTTCAGCCACTCCCTCCCCAACCGATTCGCGAGTCGCCCGGGGGCGACTCGCTCATCCCTCGCACGCGCTCGCGAGGCCGCCTGCGGCGACCTCACGAGGCGCGCGCCACCGCAGTAAGCGTCTTCACTCTCGGTGATGTCGGTCACGAACGATGCTGGCCGGACCGAACATAGGTCGGGCCGAACGTGGGCCGACCGACGGACGCTGTGAGTGCACCGGCCGCGATTTGAACGCGGGTTGCAACCATGGCAAGGTTGCGTGATACCACTACACTACCGGTGCGTGCTCCACATTACGTCGTCTCTCGGTAACGCACTTAAGTTTGTCACATCGGCGGCTCGTACGCGCCGCGGTGACACGGTCGTCTGGGTGTCGTTCACCCGCGAGGCGGCGTGTCAACGCTCCACAGGCCGAAATACGGACCGCTATGCTTTTAGGCAGCGGTCTGGGATCTTGTATACAGTCTCGCCACGATGCGCACCGAAGACGGGCTCACGATATGTATCCCGTCTTCGGTCGTCCGGGAGGCCGAGGACGACCGCGAGGCGACTCGCAAACTCGGCACCGTCGCTCGCGCGGCGGCCGTGTTCCGGGCGGACCGGCTCGTCGTCTTCCCCGACGAAGACGGCGAACGCCGACGGAGTGGGGAGTACGTCCGCACCGTACTCGGGTACGCCGCGACGCCGCCGGAGCTCCGAAAGGACCTCTGGGGTGAGCGCGACGAACTCCGGTACGCCGGCGTGCTGCCACCGCTCCGCGTGCCGTGGCGGACCGGCTCGCCCCCAGACGGGGACGAGTCGACAACACAGGGACTCGTGACCGAGGTCGGACCTGAAGGCCGCGTCCGGGTCAATTCCCCGCTGTGGGAACACCCGATCTCCCTGCTCGTTCCCTCCGGGATGGAGGTGCGAGCGGGAGAGCGCGTCACCATCAGGGTCTCTTCGAGAGAACCGGTGCGCGCCCGGATCACCGGGAAGCCGTCTGCTGGCTTCCAGGTGGTGGGTGCGGACCTGTCGGAAGCGCTCGTCGACGGCGGACTCGCCGTCGCGACGTCGCGACACGGAGCGAACCTCTCCGTCTCGCGGCTCGGCGAACTCGTCGCCGACGCGTCGGAGGCTGGCGGCTACACCGTCGCCTTCGGCGCGCCGGAACGAGGGCTTCCGGAGATGCTCGGGTGTCAACCCGAGGACGTTCACACGGCCGTCGAAAACGGCCGTCGAGTCGAACCCGATCCGGGGTTCGACCTCTGGCTGAACACGATCCCGTCACAGGGCAGCGGGGTAGTCCGAACGGAAGAGGCGCTGTTCGCGACCCTCGGCTCGCTCACACTCACGGAGTAAACACATGCCACAACCAAGCCGACCACGAAAAGGCTCGCTGGGCTACGGTCCGCGCACCCGCGCGGACAGCGAGGTTCCACGCATCCGCTCGTGGCCAGACGACGACGGGGCACCAGCCCTGCAGGGGTTCGCCGGCTACAAAGCCGGGATGACCCACGTCGTGATGGTCAACGACGAGGCGAACTCGCCGCGAGAGGGGATGGAAGAGTCCGTCCCCGTGACGGTGGTGGAGACGCCGCCGATGCACGCCGTCGCCCTGCGCGCCTACGAAGACACACCGTACGGACAACAGCCGGTCGCTGAGGTCTGGGCGACCGAGTTCCACGACGAACTCGACCGCACCCTCGACCTCCCGGCAGAAGACACGTTCGAGGCCGACGCGGCCGAACTCCGCGAGCTGCTCGACGACGGCGTCGTCGACGACGTGCGTGCCATCACGCACACGACGCCCGCCACGCTCGCGAACGTGCCGAAAAAGAAGCCGGACGTGATGGAGACGCGCGTCGGCGGCGGCTCGCTCGACGACCGCGTCGAGTTCGGGCTCGAACTCGTCGCCGACGGCGGCGCCCACGAGTTCGGGGACGTCTTCCGCGCCGGCCAGTACACCGACGTCTCCGGCGTCACGAAAGGGAAGGGCACCCAGGGCCCCGTCAAGCGCTGGGGCGTCCAGAAGCGGAAGGGCAAACACGCTCGTCAGGGATGGCGGCGTCGGATCGGCAACCTCGGTCCGTGGAACCCCTCCCGCGTCCGCTCGACCGTGCCCCAGCAGGGTCAGACCGGGTATCATCAGCGCACCGAGCTCAACAAGCGCCTCGTCGACTTCGGTGAGGGCGACGACGCCAGCGTCGACGGCGGGTTCGTCAACCACGGCGAGGTCGACGGCGAGTACGCCCTGATCAAGGGCTCGCTGCCGGGACCGAACCAGCGTTTGTTGCGCTTCCGCCCGGCCATCCGGCCGAACGACCAGCCGCGCCTCGACCCCGAGGTTCGGTACGTATCCACCGCATCCAACCAGGGATAACACATGAACACTACAGTACACGACCTGGACGGCGGGGACGCGGGCAGCGTCGAGCTGCCGGACGTCTTCGAGACCCCGTTCCGACCGGACCTCATCGGTCGAGCGGTCACCGTCGCACAGGCGAACCGAAAGCAGGCCTACGGCGCGGACGAGTTCGCCGGGATGCGGACTCCCGCGGAGTCGTTCGGCTCCGGGCGCGGGCTCGCGCACGTCCCGCGCTCCGAGAACGTTGCTCGACGCGTCCCACACGCCGTGTCGGGGCGACGCGCACACCCGCCGAAGGCGGAGAAGGACCAGACGAAAGACCTGAACGATAAGGAGCGCCGACTCGCCGTTCGCTCGGCGATAGCGGCGACGACCGACGTCGCGCTCGTCGCCGATCGCGGTCACGCGTTCGACGAGGACCTCGACCTCCCGCTCGTCGTCTCTGACGAGTTCGAGTCGCTCGAGAAGACCCAGGAAGCACTCGGCGTGCTCGAGGCGCTCGGCGTCGACGCCGACGTTGAGCGCGCCGACGAGGGACGCTCGGTGCGCTCGGGCCGCGGGACGTCTCGTGGCCGGAAGTACCGCCAGCCGAAGTCGCTGCTCGTCGTCACGAGCGAGGAGCCGTCGCGTGCCGCCCGCAACCTCGCGGGCGTCGACGTGACGACCGCCGGCGAGGTCAACGCGGAAGACCTCGCACCGGGGGCACACCCGGGACGACTCACGCTGTGGACCGAGTCCGCGGTCGCGGAGGTGGCCGACCGATGAGCTCGCTCATCGAGCACCCGCTCGTGACGGAGCAGGCGATGAACGAGATGGACTTCAAAAACAAGCTGTTGTTCGTCGTCGACATCGACGCGACGAAACCGGCGATCACGGAGGAGGTCGAGACCCGGTACGACGTCCGTGTCGTCGACGTGAACACGCAGGTGACGCCGAAGGGCACGAAGAAGGCGACGGTCACGCTGTCGGACGACGACGACGCGACCGACGTCGCCTCCCGGATTGGGGTGTTCTGAACATGGGACGACGCATTCAAGGACAGCGGCGTGGACGCGGTGGCCCGACGTTCCGGGCCCCCTCACACCGCTACAAGGCGGAGCTGTCGCACAAGACGCCCGAAGACACGGACCTGGTCTCTGGTGAGATCGTCGGCATCGAACACGACCCGGCACGCTCGGCGCCGCTCGCAGAGGTCGCGTTCGACGACGACGACCGCCGGCTCGTGCTCGCACCCGAAGGCGTGCGCGTGGGCGAGACCATACAGGTCGGCGTCTCGGCCGAGATCAAACCCGGTAACACCCTGCCGCTCTCGGAGATCCCAGAGGGGGTCCCCGTGTGTAACGTCGAGAGCAACCGCGGCGACGGTGGAAAGTTCGCCCGCGCCTCCGGCGTCTCGGCGACGCTGCTCACCCACGATCGCGACGTCGCGGTCGTACAGCTCCCGAGCGGCGAGGTGAAGCGACTCGACCCGCAGTGTCGCGCCACCGTCGGCGTGGTCGCGGGCGGCGGTCGAACGGAGAAGCCGTTCGTGAAGGCGGGCAAGAAGCACCACAAGATGCGCGCTCGTGGGACCAAGTACCCGCGCGTTCGGGGCGTGGCGATGAACGCCGTCGACCACCCGTTCGGTGGCGGCGGTCGCCAGCACCCCGGCCAGCCGAAGTCGGTCTCGCGGGACGCCCCGCCGGGCCGGAAGGTCGGTGACATCGCATCCAAACGGACGGGACGAGGTAAAAACAGATGAGTTCAGAATACCGCATCGGCCGCGAGGGCGAAGCGTTCGCCTACCGCGGTCACACACTCGACGAGTTGCAGGAGATGGACGTCGACGACGTCGCGGAACTGCTCCCCGCCCGACAGCGGCGAAGTATCACCCGCGGACTGAGCGTGGAGAAACAGAAGCTCCTCGAGAAGGCTCGCGACCGCGATACCGACGAGACCGCGGCGAATCCCATTCGGACACACCTGCGCGACATGCCGGTGCTCCCGGAGTTCGTGGGAATCACCTTCGCCGTGTACAACGGCCACAGCTTCGAGCGCGTCGAGGTCGAACCGGAGATGATCGGTCACTACCTCGGCGAGTTCCACCAGACGCGAAGCACCGTCGAACACGGTCAGGCCGGCATCGGCGCGACCCGGTCCTCGAAGTTCGTGCCGCTCAAATAACCCATGGGAATCAACTACAGCGTCGAGGCCGACCCGGACACCACCGCCAAGGGGATGCTCCGCGATCGGCCCATCAGCGTGAAGGACAGCAAGGAGATCTCACGGGAGATCAAAGGCGAGACGGTCGCCGACGCCGAGGCCTTCTTAGAGGCCGTTATCGAACAGGAGCGGTCGGTCCCGATGCGCCAGCACAACGCCGGGGCGGGCCACCGCTCGGACATCGACGGCTGGGACGCGGGCCGATACCCCGAAAAGGCCGCGACGGACTTCCTGAAGCTCCTCCAGAACGTCAAAAACAACGCCGACGAACAGGGCTTCGACGGCGACGAGATGGTTATCACACACGTCGCTCCCCACAAGGTGGGTGAGCGACCGGGACGGAACCCGCGTGCGGCGGGTGCGACCCAGTGGAACACCACGCTCGCAGACGTCGAGCTCATCGTCACGGAGCCGGAGGCAGCAGAATAATGGCAGACGAACATCAGTTCATCGAGGATGGGCTCCGTCGCTCACAGATAGACGAGTTCTTCGCGGACGAGCTGGGGCGCGCCGGCTACGGCGGCATGGACGTCGCCAAGACGCCGATGGGCACCCAGATCGTGTTGAAAGCCGAAAAACCCGGTATGGTGATCGGCAAAGGCGGGAAGAACATCCGGAAGATCACGAGCGAGCTCGAAGACCGCTTCGACATGGACGACCCGCAGATCGACGTCCAGGAGGTCGACGAGCCGGATCTCAACGCACAGATCGTCGCCGACCGGCTCGCGAACGCGTTGGAGCGCGGCTGGTACTTCCGGAAGGCCGGCCACACCACGATCGACCGAATCATCGACGCCGGCGCACTCGGCGCGGAGATCGTGCTCTCGGGGAAGGTCACCGGGGCCCGCTCTCGCGTGGAGAAGTTCAACCGCGGTTACATCAAACACAACGGCGAGCCCGCACAGGAGGTCGTCGACCACGGCCAGGGCGTCGCCGTGATGAAGCTCGGAACGATTGGTGTTACGGTGCGCATCATTCCGCCGGGCGCGAAGCTTCCCGACGACTTCGCCGTTCGCGACGACGCAGAGGCGCCGTCCGTCGAACAGGCCGCCGAGGCGGGCACAGACGAGGGCGTCGAGTCGCTGCTCGAAGCCGAGCCCGAGGAGGTGCCGGACGTCGGCGCCGACGAGGACGTCTCCGTGCCAGACGAGACGCCGGCCGACCTCGACGAGGAGGTTCTCGACGAGGAGATAGTCGAAGAGGCCGTCGAGGAAGTCGTCGAGCCGTCCGACGAACCCGACGAGGAGCCGATCGAGGCCGACGAGGCGGGCGACGGGCTCGACGAGCTCGACGAGGACATCGAAGCCGAGGCCGCGGACCTCGTCGCCGAGATGGAAGCCGCAGACGAGGAGACGGAGGAGTAACCCATGGCGATCCTCTACACCGACGAGATACGCGACATGACCGCCGCAGAGCGCGCGGTCGAGTTGGAGGAGCTCGAGACCGAGCTGCTCAACACGAAAGCACAGCAGGCGGCCGGCGGGATGCCAGAGAGTCCGGGCCGCGTGAACGAGCTGAAGAAGACGATCGCCCGGATCAAGACGATCCAGACCGAAGAAGGCGACTTCGACGAGGCGTAAGCCGTGTTGACTCCCGAGACGCTCACACGGCACGAACTCGTCGGCCTCCCCGTGCGGGTGGCCGACGCCGACAGCGACGCCCACGTCGGGATCGCCGGTCGCGTGCTGTACGAGACGGCTCACACCCTCGTGGTGCGGACCGACTCGGGAGACAAGCGGGTGCCCAAAGCGGGCACGACCATGGAGTTCGCGGTCACCGCGACGGCGACCGCACGCACAGATGAAGCCGCCGACGACGGCCAGTCGTCGGGGTCTGCGTCCCAACTCGGGTCGGATACTACGGGGGTCCGCCCCCGTCAGTCTGGCCCGTCCGCGGCCGGTGGTCTCACCGCCGACGCGGCGAGCCGACGAGGCGAGTGCAAAGACGTGGTCTACGTAACGGTGGATGGCACACAGCTGCGGGATCGGCCCGCCGAACGCACCGAACGAGGTGTCACACAATGGCGATAGGAATCGACGTACCCACGCCTCCGGAGCCAGACGACCCGGAGGATTACGACTACGAGAAGTGCCCCTTTTACGGGGAGCTTCCCGTCCGCGGCCAGCTCCGAGAGGGGACGGTCGTGTCGACGGATATGGAAAAGACCGTCATCGTCGAGCGGGAGTACGACGTGTTCGTACCGAAGTACGATCGGTACATGAAGCGTCGGTCGCGCATCCCGGCACACGTGCCGGGCGTGCTCGACTCGCTCGAGGTCGGTGACGAAGTACGAATCGCAGAGACGCGGCCGCTCTCGAAGACGAAATCACACGTCGTCGTCGAGAACCTGGCAGGTGATGCGTGATGGAGGCGCTGAAAGCCGACGTCACGCCGGGGCTCTCGAAGGGCTCGCTCATCGCGTGTGCCGACAACACCGGGGCGCGTGAGCTCAAGGTGATCTCCGTCGCCGGCTACTCCGGCACGAAGAACCGCCAGCCGAAGGCGGGCATCGGCGACAAGGTGACCGTCTCGGTCACGAAAGGGACACCAGAGATGCGTCGGCAGGTGCTGGAGGCGGTCGTCGTTCGCCAGCGCAAGCCGATCCGTCGTCCGGACGGCCGTCGAGTCCGATTCGAGGACAACGCGGCCGTGATCATCGACGACCTCGACGAGCCACGCGGTACGGAGATCAAGGGCCCGGTCGCCCGCGAGGTCGCAGAGCGCTACGGCAGCATCGCGTCCACCGCGACGATGATCGTATAACTATGACGAAACAGCCACGCAAACAACGAAAACGGTCGGAGACCGCGCCGCTCCACGAGCGGCAACGGAAGGTCCGCGCACCGCTCACGCCCGAGCTCCGCGAGGAGTACGGCCAGCGGAACGTCCGCGTCAACGCCGGCGACACCGTCGAGGTGCTTCGCGGCGACGCTGCGGGGACCGAGGGCGAGGTGCTCTCGGTGGACCTCACGGACGAGCGGATCACCGTCGAAGAGGTCGTCGTCGAGCGTGCGGACGGGGAAGAAGCTCCCCGCCCGCTCCCGGCGAGCAACGTCCGCGTGACGGACCTCGACCTCGCTGATGACCGCCGCGAGGCGCGACTCCAGGAGGAGAACGAATGACACGACACCAGAAGCGACTCTCGGTACCGAACTCCTGGCCAGTCGAGCGCAAGACGCAGACGTTCACGGTAAAGGCCGGCGCCGGTCCGCACGGCGAGGCCGGCGTGCCGCTCGTCGTCCTGTTGCGGGACGTCCTCGGCTACGTCGACTCGACGAAGGAAGCTCGGTACGCACTGAACACGGACAGCGTCCTCGTGAACGGGGACGCCGTCTCGGACGAACAGCGACCGATCGGGATCTTCGACATCCTCGCGTTCCCCGTCCGTGGGGAGTACTTCCGGGTGTTCCCGGACGAGGGGGGTCGACTCGCGCTGACGCCCATCGACGAGGCGTCCGCGGGGAGCCGACTCGGGAAGGTGACAACCAAGACGGTCGTCCCCGGCGGCGACGTCCAGTTGACGCTACACGACGGCACGAACGTCCGCGTCGACACAGACACGCCGTACGACACCAAAGACTCGATCGTGATCGACAACGAGTCGAAGGAGATCGTCGCCCACTTCGAGTACGAGGAAGGCGCACTCGTCACCGCCACCGCCGGCCAGCACGCCGGACAGATCGGGACGGTCACGCAGGTCGAGGTCACGCTCGGGTCCGGGTCGAACACCGTCGTCGTCGACGGCGACGACGACAGCTACGAGACCGTCGAGGAGTACGTCGTCGTCATCGACGAGAACTTCACCGGCGACGACGCCGAGGCGGCGACAGACGCCGACGAGGAGGGCGTAACCGATGAGTGACGCCGACGCGGCCACCCACGAGATGCGGGAGCCGTACGTCGAGAAGGTCGTCGTCCACATGGGCGTCGGGCAGGGCGGAGAGCCGCTCGCCGACGCCGAAGACATCGTCGAGGAGATCACGGGCCAGCAGTCGGTCCGGACGACGGCAAAGCGGACCGTCGGCGAGTTCGGGATCCGCAAGGGCGACCCGATCGGCGTCAAGGCGACGCTCCGCGACGACGACGCACACGCGTTCCTCGAGACGGCACTGCCACTCGTGGACGTCTCGGCGAGTCAGTTCGACGACACCGGCAACCTGAGCTTCGGCGTCGACGACCACACCGACTTCCCGAGCCAAGAGTACGACCCGAACATCGGTATCTACGGGCTCGACGTGACGACGACGATCGTCAGACCCGGCTACCGCGTCGCGGTTCGCGACACGGTGACCCGGTCGATTCCGTCGTCACACCAGATGACGACCGAGGACGCGATCGCGTTCCTCGAAGCGAACTTCGACGTTGAGGTAACGGAATGAGCGAAGCGAACAACGAGACGGGCGAGCACGCCGCAAAGCGCACCGGCCACCGACACGAGTGTCGGCGCTGTGGCCGCGAGCAGGGGTTGGTCGGCAAGTACGACATCAACCTCTGTCGCCAGTGCTTCCGCGAGGTCGCCCGCGAGATGGGATTCGAGAAGTACAGCTGATCATGACAGGAAACGATCCATTCGCCAACGCACTCGCCGGCGTCGACAACGCCGAGAGCGTCGGCCACCTGTCGTACACGGTAGAGCCCGCCTCCAACATCATCGGCTCCGTCCTCGAGGTCTTATACGACCGCGGGTACGTCGACGGCTTCGAGTACGTCGACGACGGGAAAGCCGGAACGTTCGAGGTCGAACTGAAAGGCGCGATAAACGAGTGTGGCGCCATCAAGCCCCGCTACTCGGCGGGTGCAGATGAGTTCGAAAAGTGGGAGAAACGATACCTCCCGGCCCGCGACTACGGGACGCTCATCGTCACGACGAGCCACGGCGTCATGAGCCACTACGAGGCCCGCGAGGCGGGCATCGGTGGTCAAGTCATCGCATACGTCTACTAACAATGAACAGAGTCGAAATCGACATTCCGGACGACGTCTCCGCTACGACCGATCACCTCGAGTTGACCGTCGAGGGACCGAACGGGAGCGTCACGCGACGCCTCTGGTACCCCGACGTCGACGTGTCGGTCGAAGACGGCGCGGTCGTTATCGCCACGGCGAACGAGGACGCGAAGACGAACGCCACGGTCGGCACCTTCGAGAGCCACGTCGCCAACATGATCCACGGCGTGACCGACGGGTGGGAGTACACGATGGAGGTGTACTACGCTCACTTCCCGATGCAGGTCAGCGTGGAGGGCGAGGAGGTCGTCATCACGAACTTCCTCGGCGAGAAGGCGGACCGACGCGCCCCGATCCGCGGGGACACGGACGTACAGGTAGACGGCGAGACGGTGCGGCTGTCGGGCTCCGATAAGGAGGCCGTCGGCCAGACCGCCGCCGACATCGAACAGCTGACCAAGGTGACCGACAAGGACACGCGCGTCTTCCAAGACGGCGTGTACATCGTCGAGAAGCCGACCGGAGGTGCCTGAGATGGCCGAAACGCTCGAAGAGATAAGCGGCGTCGGCCCCTCGAAGGCAGACGCCCTGCGGGAGGCCGGCTACGAGACGGTCGACGACGTGAAAGCGGCGTCACAGTCAGAGCTCTCGGCGGTCGAAGGCGTCGGAAACGCCCTCGCCGCCCGAATCAAAGCCGACGTCGGCGGCCTCGAGGTCGAAACGGAGACCGACGCGGCGATAGAAGACGAGACCGAGACGGCCGAGGCGGAAACCGAGGAGGCCGACGAGTCGGTCGAGACGGAGCTTCGCCCGCGCGGTCACGCCGAAAAGACCCCGTCGCTCGACGACGAGACCGCTCGCGCGCTCGCACAGAAACACCGCGAGGGGAAACCGCAGTTCAACCGACAGGACTACCACAAGAAAAAGCGCGTCCCCACCTCGTGGCGGGCGCCGCGTGGCGGCCTGTCGAAACAGCGCCGTCGGATGAAAGCGAAGGGACCGGTCGTCGAGGCCGGCTTCCGCTCGCCGACGGCCTCGCGTGACCTCCACCCGAGCGGCTTCGAGGAGGTCCGCGTGCACAACACCGACGACCTCGACGGCGTCGACGCCGCCGTCCAGGCGGTGCGGATAGCCTCGAGCGTCGGTGCGCGCAAGCGTGAACTGATAGAAGACGAGGCCGAAGAACGAGAGATCCGCGTGTTGAACCCGACGTACGTCGAGGTGGAGGTGACCGATGAGTGATCTGAGCGCCCAGAAGCGGCTGGCCGCAGACGAACTCGACGTCGGCGAAGGCCGCGTCTGGCTCGATCCCGACGCCCAGGAAGCGATCGCGGACGCGATCACCCGCGAGGACATCCGTGACCTCATCGACCAGGGCACGATCCGAGCGAAGGACGCGAAGACCAACTCGCGCGGACGCGCCCGCGAGCGCGCAGCGAAACGCTCGTACGGCCACCGGCGCGGAGCCGGCAGCCGGAAGGGCAAAGCGGGTGCGCGTCAGAACACGAAAGACGACTGGAAGGCGCGGATCCGCGCGCAGCGAGCCCGCCTGAAGGAGCTCCGCGACGACGAGGACGTCCTCGACCGCACGGAGTACCGCGAGCTGTACAACAAAGCGAGCGGTGGCGAGTTCGAGGACGTCGCCCGCCTGGAGGCGTACATCCAGACGCAGTTCGGCTACGAGGTGACAGAGTAATGGCGACAGGACCACGATACAAGGTGCCGATGCGGCGTCGCCGAGAGGTTCGGACGGATTACCATCAGCGGTTGCGCCTGTTGAAATCGGGCAAGCCTCGCCTGGTCGCCCGGGTGAGCAACGCCCACGTCAGGGCGCAGCTGGTCACACCCGGTCCGGACGGTGACGAGACCCACGCGGCCGCGTCGAGCGAGGACCTCGCGGCGTACGGCTGGGAGGCTCCTACGGGGAACCTCCCGAGTGCGTACCTCACGGGCACTCTCGCTGGCGCACGCGCGGTCGAGGCCGACCTCGACGAGGCCGTCCTCGACATCGGACTCAACACGGCGACGCCCGGCAACAAGACGTTCGCAGTACAGGAAGGCGCGATCGACGCGGGCCTCGAGATTCCCCACAACGAACGCGTGCTGGCCGACTGGTCGCGCACGCGCGGCGAGCACATCGCCGCGTACGCCGAGCAGCTCGACGAGCCGCTGTACGCGGGGGAGTTCGACGCACGCGAGCTACCCGAGCACTTCGACGCGGTGCTCGAGAGCATCCAAGAGGACTATGAGTAGACACGACGACGGCTGGGAGCCGCGAACGCGGCTCGGCCGCAAGGTACAAGACGGCGACATCACGTCGATGGAACAGGCGCTCACCTCGGGGCTCCCGATGAAGGAGGTCGAGGTCGTCGACCAGCTCCTTCCGGGGCTCGAAGACGAGGTGTTAGACATCAACATGGTCCAGCGGATGACCGACTCCGGCCGACGGGTGAAGTTCCGCTGTGTCGTGGCGGTCGGCAACCGCGACGGCTACTTGGGCTACGCACAGGCTCGTGACGACCAGGTTGGCGGCGCGATCCAGAAGGCGATCGACGTCGCGAAGCTGAACATCATCTCGGTCGATCGCGGCTCGGGATCGTGGGAAGACCAACCCGGCGGCACGAACTCGCTGACGCGGACGGCGACCGGCAAGGCCGGCTCCGTCACCGTCGAGATCAAGCCCGCCCCGCAAGGGCTCGGGCTGGCCGCCGCGGAGACGGTCCGCAACATCTTGGAGCTCGCCGGCGTCGAGGATGCGTGGACGAACTCGGACGGCAACACGCGCACGACCGTGAACCTCGCGAAGGCGACGTTCAACGCGCTGTCGAACGCCGCCCAGTCGCGGACGCCGCGACACGCTCGCCAGGTCCACTACGACGGGGTGAGCGAGTGATGCAGGCGATCGTGCAGCTCCGCGGGGAGGTCAACGTGAACCAGGACGTACTCGACACGCTCGACATGCTGAACGTCGGGCGGGTCAACCACGCGACGCTCGTCCCGGAGACGGACTCCTACCGCGGCATGATCACGAAGGTGAACGACCTGGTCGCCTTCGGCGAGCCGAGCGTCGAGACGGTTGCGGCCACGATAGAGCGACGCGGCGAGCCGCTCGAGGGGTCGGCCGACGTCGACGACGAGTGGGTAGAGACACACACCGACTACGCGGACGTCGCGGCACTCGCGACGGCGCTCGTCGACGAGGAGACGACGCTACGCGAGCAGGGGCTCTCCCCGACGCTGCGACTTCACGCTCCCCGCGGCGGCCACGACGGGATCAAACACCCGGTCGTCGAGGGTGGTGCGCTCGGTCGTCACTCGACGGCCGAGATCGACACGCTCCTGGAGGCGATGCGATGACGAGTAAGAAACGACGACAGCGCGGCTCACGGACACACGGCGGCGGGACACACAAGAACCGACGCGGCGCAGGCCACCGCGGTGGCCGCGGTGCCGCCGGTCGGTCGAAACACGAGTACCACAACTACGGACCGCTGGGCAAACACGGCTTCAAGCGCCCGGAGAGCGCACAGACGACGGTCCTCGAGGTCAACGCCCGGACGCTCGACGAAGACGCTGCGTTGTACGTCGCCGAGGGGATCGCCGAAGAAGACGGCGACGCGTACGT
Organism: Halorubrum zhoui; assembly: GCF_051194155.1. Classification (NCBI taxonomy): domain Archaea; kingdom Methanobacteriati; phylum Methanobacteriota; class Halobacteria; order Halobacteriales; family Haloferacaceae; genus Halorubrum; species Halorubrum zhoui. Next base: position 22,726 of record NZ_JBLZNJ010000010.1, read on the forward strand.
GCTCGACGCGCGTGACGTCGTCGACGGCGGCCACGACGCCGACGTGGTGAAGGTGCTCGGAGGCGGCCAGGTTCGAAACGAGCTCGCGGTCACCGCCGACGCGTTCACGGCCGGTGCAGTCGAAGCGATCGAGGGTGCCGGCGGGGTGGCGTCGCTCTCGTCCCGCGCCGAGGCGACCGACGAATCATCCTCGGACGACGAGACCGACGAGGCGTAACGATGAGCTGGAAGGAAGTCGCCGAACCGGTGCTCTCGCGGATGCCCGTCGTCGAGCGACCGGCGGGCCACGTCCCGTTCAAGCGGAAGCTCACCTGGACGGCTGGGATACTGCTCGTCTACTTCTTCTTGACGAACATCAACCCGTTCGGGCTCGCTGCCGGACAGGGGAGTGACTTCTTCGGACAGTTCCGCTCGATACTGGCCGGCGAGTCCGGCTCGCTGTTACAGGTCGGCATCGGGCCGATCGTCACGGCGTCGATCGTCTTACAGCTGCTCGGGGGGGCGAACCTGCTCGGGCTCGACACAGACGACCCACGCGACCAGATCCTGTATCAAGGGCTCCAGAAGCTCCTCGTGGTCATCGTCACCGCTATCACGGCGGCACCGATGGTGTTCACCGGCGAGTTCCTTCCCCCAGACCCGGCGGCCGTGTCGGCGTTGGGTAGTGAGTTCGCCGTCGAGCTGGTGATCTTCGCACAGATCTTCGTCGGCGGCATCCTCATCCTGTTCATGGACGAGATCGTGAGCAAGTGGGGCGTCGGCTCCGGCGTCGGTCTGTTCATCATCGCCGCCGTGAGCCAGCAGATCGTCGGCGGCTTCTTCAGCTTCTCGGCGCTCGGTGGTGCCGGCTTCTTCGCGAGCTGGTACGGCATCGCCGTCGGGAACGTTCCCGTGTCGCTCTCGCCGTTCACGGCCGAGGGGCTCCAGAACCTGCTCTTCGACCCCGGAAACATCCTGGCGCTTTTCACCACGTTGTTCATCTTCGGGATCGTCGTCTACGCGGAGTCGGTCCGCGTGGAGATCCCGTTGTCACACGCACGGGTGAAAGGTGCTCGGGGGCGGTTCCCGGTGAAGCTGATCTACGCGTCCGTCCTGCCGATGATCCTCGTTCGCGCACTGCAGGCGAACATCCAGTTCCTCGGACAGATCCTCTCGTCACAGTGGGCGAACATGCCGGCGTGGCTCGGCACCTACAGCGACCAGGGCCAGCCGTTGTCCGGGCTGTTCTACTACCTGAACCCGATCCAGCGGCGGACGGAGTGGATGTGGTTCCTCGGAGAGATCCCGGCGTCGGTCGAGCCGTGGATGATCGCCGTTCGGCTCGCCATCGACCTGACGTTCATGGTCGTCGGCGGGGCGATCTTCGCCATCTTCTGGGTGGAGACGACGGGAATGGGGCCGGAGGCGACCGCACGACAGATCCAGAACTCGGGGATGCAGATCCCCGGGTTTCGACGGAACCCGCAGGTCGTAGAGAAGGTGATGGAGCGGTACATCCCGCAGGTCACCGTCATCGGCGGGGCACTCGTCGGACTCCTCGCCGTCATGGCGAACCTGCTCGGCACGATCGGGCAGGTCTCCGGCACCGGTCTGCTGCTCGCGGTCTCTATCACGTACAAGCTGTACGAGGAGATCGCCGAAGAGCAGCTCATGGAGATGCACCCCATGATGCGCCAGATGTTCGGCAACGAGTAACGAACATCGACGCTCCTTTACGTTTTTTTACCCTGAGCGACTGCTCCCACCTCAGTTGTCTCCCGCCTGGGGGGTCGGCGTAAATTCGAGTCACACTGCTCAACCACGGACGACGGGACCACCAGTAGTCTGTTGAGAATCGGTGAGCAGAATTGGGTATGAGTCTCACTTCGGACGACTTCGAGGAGTTCGTTTCCTCGGACCCCGATGATGACGAGACAGTCCCGCTCGGACAGGCACTCTCTGAGCTGGGACTCGATGTCGAGGGTGACTCCGTTGAGGCCGTTCGTGACGTCCGCGAACGGATATGAGAGTGCTCCTCGACACGAACGTTCTCGTCGCCGCAGTTACACAGAACCAAGGAGAAAGCCCACGGCTTTACTCGTGGGATGAATCCGACAACACACGACACGAACCACGAGCGAGAGCCACTCCGAGTCTCCCACGTTAATCCATACTTTTAGGAACGGACATTTCGTAGAATTGTGCGATGAAGCGAGCCAACCAGTTCGATGTTCGCCTTCGCTCCGTCAAAGAGCGTGAGGTGTTCGTTCGATGGTTGGATGCTTCTGCGAGTCTCTGGAACGAGACGAACTACGCTCGCCGCCAAGCCTTCCTCGAAGACGATGAAAGCGTCTGGGATGCTGACACTGGCAGTCTCGAAGGCACATACAAATCCGTCCTCAGCAGTAGTGTTGCCCAGCAAATCATTCGGAAAAACAGTGAAGCGTGGCGGTCGTTCTTCGACCTCAACCAGAAGTACCACGCCGGAACACTTGATGAGAAACCGTCACCTCCGGGGTACTGGGGCAACGACGAAGAGGGACGGGTGCT
>NZ_JBLZNJ010000011.1:0-2985 GCF_051194155.1 Halorubrum zhoui
ACACACTACTGGCTACTGTGCCAGCTGGTGAATGGCTCGGCTCGAGAGCCGACGACGGACGTGCCAAGCTGCGAAAAGCTCGTGGGACCCGCATGGAGGGACAGAACACGAGATCTCCGAATCGGAATCCGTTTACAATTGCCACGCGCAATAGGGAACCCCCCGAATTGAAACATCTCAGTAGGGGGAGGAACAGAACGCAACCGCGATGTCGTTAGTAACCGCGAGTGAACACGACACAGCCCAAACCGAAGGTCCTCGGACCAATGTGGTGTTCGGGTTGACAACCAATTCTCGACAACTCATTCGAAGTCTCCTGGAACGGAGCGTGAAACAGGGTGACAACCCCGTAGAATGAGCCAGTACAGAAGGCGTCAATACCAGAGTAGTAGGGGTCGGATATCCTCTATGAACGACTCAGGCATCCCCTGAGAAGGCTAAACACTCCTCGAGACCGATAGCGAACAAGTAGCGTGAGCGAACGCTGAAAAGCACCCCGAAAAGGGCGGTGCAATAGGGCCTGAAATCAGCTGGCGATCGAACGACGAGGCATACAAGGCGTCTTACAGAACGACCGAGAAGCGATTCTCTAGTAGGCCGTAAGACGAGCCGATGTCGCGTCGTGCGTTTTGAAAAACGACCCAGGGAGTGTACTTACATGGCGAGTCTAACCCGTCAACCGGGGAAGGCACAGGGAAACCGATATGGCCGCAGCATTGCCAGGGCCACCGTGTCCAAACGCGGGGAGCCACGTGAGTACGACCCGAAACCAGGCGATCTATGCGCGAACAGGGTGAAGCGTGGCGAAAGCCACGTGGAGGCCCGTTAGAGGTGGTATCCTACAATATCCTCTCGTGATTCGTGTATAGGGGTGAAAGGCCCATCGAGCCTGGCAACAGCTGGTTCCGACCGAAACATGTCGAAGCATGACCTCATCCGAGATAGCCTGCGGGGTAGAGCTACCGATTGGATGACCTGCCTCCGAGAGGAGTCAGCCATCCTGTCAAACTCCGAACCCGCACGCGTCACAGACGATGGGAGTCCGGTGCGCGGGGTAAGCCTGTGTACCATGAGGGGAACAACCCAGAGCTGGGTTAAGGTCCCAAAGTGTAGATTAAGTGCAATCGAAAGGTGGTCTCAAGCCCTAAACAGCCGGGAGGTGAGCTTAGAAGCAGCTACCCTCTAAGAAAAGCGTAACAGCTTACCGGCCGAGGTTTGAGGCGCCCAAAATGATCGGGGCTCAAATCTACCACCGAGACCCAGCCGTGTCCATTAGGACAACCGCGTAGGTCGGCGTACCGTTCGGACGGAAGCACGGGCGAGAGCTCGTGTGGACCGTGCGGTAACGACAATCCTGGTCACAGTAGCAGCGATAGTCGGGTGAGAACCTCGACGGCCTGATGAGCAAGGGTTCCTCGGCACTGCCACTCAGCCGAGGGTTAGCCGGTCCTAAGACGTACCGTAATTCGACTACGTCAACGGGAAATTGGTTAATATTCCAATGCCATCGTGCACTCATAGTCAACGCCGTGTGGACCGCTGAGCCGGGCCTTCGCCCGGTCGAATCATGGAACCTCGTGGACGCCGTCACGGCAGGAAGCGAGCGAAACGTGAGATAGGGCAACTCAGCCGTACACAGGGCCCGTGAAACGACGCGCACGATGTCCGTACCAAGATCCGAAACAGGTGCTCTGGCAGCGAAAGCCACGGCCTGTCGGGAGAACCGACGTTAGGGAATTCGGCAAGTTAGTCCCGTACCTTCGGAAGAAGGGATGCCTGCTCTCTACAGAGCAGGTCGCAGTGACTCGGGCGCTCCGACTGTCTAATACCAACACAGGTGACCGCAAATCCGCAAGGACTCGTACGGTCACTGAATCCTGCCCAGTGCGGGTATCTGAACACCTCGTACAAGAGGACGAAGGACCCGTCAACGGCGGGGGTAACTATGACCCTCTTAAGGTAGCGTAGTACCTTGCCGCTTCAGTAGCGGCTTGCATGAATGGATAAACGAGAGCGCCACTGTCCCAACGTTGGACCCGGTGAACTGTACGTTCCAGTGCGGAGTCTGGAGACCCCCAAGGGGAAGCGAAGACCCTATAGAGCTTTACTGCAGGCTGTCGCTGAGACGTGGTCGCCGATGTGCAGCATAGGTAGGAGTCATTACAGAGGTACGCGCGCCAGCGCGCCACCCAGACAGCATTGAAATACTACCCGTCGGTGACTGCGACTCTCACTCCGGGAGGAGTACACCGGTAGCCGGGCAGTTTGACTGGGGCGGTACGCGCTCGAAAAGATATCGAGCGCGCCCGAAGATCATCTCAGCCGGGTCGGAAACCCGGCGAAGAGCGCAAGAGCACAAGATGGTCTGACAGTGACATTCCCAACGAGTGTCGCTGACGCGAAAGCGTGGTCTAGCGAACCTACGAGGTTCCGGAATGGGACCCGTAGATGACAGAAAAGCTACCTTAGGGATAACAGAGTCGTCACCCGCAAGAGCACATATCGACCGGGTGGCTTGCTACCTCGATGTCGGTTCCCTCCATCCTGCCTGTGCAGAAGCAGGCAAGGGTGAGGTTGTTCGCCTATTAAAGGAGGTCGTGAGCTGGGTTTAGACCGTCGTGAGACAGGTCGGCTGCTATCTATTGGGGGTGTGAGGTACGTGACGTGAACAGTCGTATAGTACGAGAGGAACTACGACTGGTCGCCACTGGTGTACCGGTTGTGCGAGAGCGCAGACGCCGGGTAGCCACGCGACACGGGGTAAGAGCTGAACGCATCTAAGCTCGAAACCCACATGGAAAAGACGTACCACAGGTCACTCGTAGAAGACGAGATAGATAGACTCGGGATGTACGCGCCGAGGCAACGAGGCGTTGAGTCCACGAGCACTAACAGACCATGCCACAGTCATACGTCCACTGGAGTTCCACACTCCGGATGGGTTCAGGCGGTAGCTGGATCGCACGGATACACGGTCGTGCTGGA
>NZ_JBLZNJ010000012.1:0-1893 GCF_051194155.1 Halorubrum zhoui
TGAGACTTAATCGAGCGGAACCCCACCCGTTCACGGGTGGGTCTGAGCGGATGAATTGGCCACAACCGCCGACGATGGCCCGACCGGGGTCTCAATGGATGTGATACACTTATTTGTGTGGCACATCTATATACTGCCAATGCCTCGCGGGTATAGCAAAGAGCGGACCTCGGTCCACCGCTTGCACTACCACTTCATCTGGTGCCCGAAGTACCGCAAATCGGTACTCACTGGCGAGGCAAAGGACCGACTCGAAGCACTCATCCAAGAGAAAGCCGACGAACTCGGCCTCGAAGTACTGGCGCTTACGGTCCGTCCCGACCACGTACACCTGTTCATTGAAGCGAACCCGAAGCTTGCCCCGAACAAAATCATGCAACAGGTCAAAGGCTACTCTTCGCGCCGGATGCGCGAGGAGTTCGACTTCGGTCTTCCGTCACTGTGGACGCGGAGCTACTTCGTGTCCTCCGCTGGCGACGTATCGGACGAAACCGTCGAAGCGTACATCGAAGCCCAAACAGGACAGTGAAACGCTCCAACAGCTTCGACGTAGCGCCCCGTTTGCCGACGGACGAGGAGTTGCTACATCGGGTGTTGGACGCCTCTGCCAGCCTGTGGAACGAACTCACCTACGAGCGCCGGCAGCGGTTCTTCGGCGAACTCGACGGGAGTGTCTGGGACGCCCCACGCGTTCACGACACCTACAAGGGCGTTCTCGGCTCGGCGGCCGCGAAGGAGATGAAGCGCAAGAACGACGAAGCGTGGCGGTCGTTCTTCGCGTCGAAAGAGGCTGGCGAACCCGCTGGCCCGCCGGGCTACTGGGGCAACGAGGAGGAGGGGCGCGACCTCCGTTGGTACGGCCGATGCGACCAATACACGCTGGAACTCGGCAAACGGTCCCGCCTCGAAATCCCGGTCGGCAAAGACCTCAAGGACGAGTACGGACTCGGCCACACCGAGCGCCTGCGCCTCGAAGTGCGCGGTCGTCCCAAGTGGGACGGCAAACCCGGTCGGTTGGAACTGTACTACGACGAGTTGGAAGATCGATTCAGAGCCATTCAGCCTGTCACGGTAGACACTTCTCGACAGGATTCACCACTGGCGGACGAAACTGCCGCTCTGGATATCGGCGCGAACAACATCGTCGCCTGTACGACCACAACCGGCCAGCAGTATCTGTACGAGGGGCGCGACCTCTTCGAGCGGTTCCGAGAAACGACTCGGACGATTGCGGACCACCAGTCGAAGGTCAAACTCGAAGAGGGGCGGTACACGTCGAAACGGATTCGACGCCTGTACCGACGCCGGACGAGACGGCGCGACCACGCCATGGACGCCCTCGCCCGCGACCTCTTCGAGCGACTGTACGAGGAGGGCGTGGCAACCGTGTACGTCGGCGACCTCACCGACGTACTCGACACGCACTGGTCGGTGCGAGCGAACCAGAAAACGCACAACTTCTGGTCGTTCCGGGCGTTCGTAAATCGACTTGCGTGTATCGCCGAGGAGTTCGGCATCACCGTCGAAGTCCGGCCCGAAGCGTGGACGACTCGGACGTGTCCGCAGTGCAGTTCGACGGAGAACACGACTCGGCACCAAGACACGCTCACGTGCACCTGTGGATTCGAGGGCCACGCGGACCTCACGGCGTCGGAGACGTTCCTCCGACGCCACGAAGCAGACGTACAACGGCCGATGGCACGGCCCGTATGCCTCAAGTGGGACGACCATTCATCGTCGGCGTCACCACGCGCTCACCGTCCCAACGAGGAGCATACAGACCAGAGTATCCTACGGTCGGCGTAGGAGAAAGTTGCCCCCGTGGGGGGTGGCGCTAATGCCGGACCCTCAACGCGAGGAATCCCACGGCTTCAGCCGTGTGGAGGATGTCAA
>NZ_JBLZNJ010000013.1:0-1708 GCF_051194155.1 Halorubrum zhoui
GACGGTCGAAAGGTGGGCTCTCCGTGTGGAGAGTCCCGGTCAGTGGAGGTGATCCAGCCGCAGATTCCCCTACGGCTACCTTGTTACGACTTAAGCCCCCTTGCGAAGCCCAGATTCGACGCGTGTGACGCGCCTCATCCGGACCTCACTCGGGTGCTTTGACGGGCGGTGTGTGCAAGGAGCAGGGACGTATTCACCGCGCGCTTGTGACACGCGATTACTACCGAATCCAGCTTCATGTGGGCGAGTTGCAGCCCACAATCCGAACTACGATCGGGTTTCTGAGATTACCGTCTCCTTTCGGAGTTGGAACCCTTTGTCCCGACCATTGTAGCCCGCGTGTTGCCCAGCACATTCGGGGCATACTGACCTACCGTTGCCCGTTCCTTCCTCCGTGTTGGCCACGGCAGTCTCGATACTGTCCCCAACCGCTTCACAGCGTTGCTGGCAAGTATCGATGCGGGTCTCGCTCGTTGCCTGACTTAACAGGACGCCTCACGGTACGAGCTGACGGCGGCCATGCACCTCCTCTCTGAAACTCGGACAAGGTCATCAACCTGGTCGTCATTATTACAGTCGATGCTGGTGAGATGTCCGGCGTTGAGTCCAATTAAACCGCAGGCTCCTCCGGTTGTAGTGCTCCCCCGCCAATTCCTTTAAGTTTCATCCTTGCGGACGTACTTCCCAGGCGGCCTGCTTAGCGGCTTCCCTACGGCACAGCACCCACTCGTAGTGGGTGCCACACCTAGCAGGCAGTGTTTACGGCTAGGACTACCCGGGTATCTAATCCGGTTCGAGACCCTAGCTTTCGTCCCTCACTGTCGGATCCGTTTTCGCGACGTGCTTTCGCCATCGGCGGTCCGTCCAGGATTACGGGATTTCACTCCTACCCCAGACGTACCCGTCGCGCCTTCCGGTCCCAAGCCACACAGTTTCCACCGGACGCCCACCTGTTGAGCAGGTGGATTTCCCGATGGACTTGTGCGGCCAGCTACGGACGCTTTAGGCCCAATAAGATCGGCCATCACTCGGGCTGCCGGTATTACCGCGGCGGCTGGCACCGGTCTTGCCCAGCCCTTATTCGTCCACCACCCTAGGGTGGACAAAAGCGTAGGCTCTATGCCTACGCACTTGGGATCCCCTTATCGCACTGGCGTGCAGTGTAAAGGTTTCGCGCCTGCTGCGCCCCGTAGGGCCCGGAATCTTGTCTCAGATTCCGTCTCCGGGTTCTCACTCTCATGACCCGTACCGATTATTGGCACGGTGGGCCGTTACCCCACCGTCTACCTAATCGGCCGCAGCCACATCCTTCGGCGCCGGAGCGTTTGACACACGCGACATTCCAGTCTGCGTGTGGTGTCCGCTATTAGCCTCAGTTTCCCGAGGGTATTGCGGTCCGAAGGGTAGTTTGGCCACGTGTTACTGAGCTATTCGCCACGAGTGTGAACTCGTACGACTAGCATGGCTAAATCGGATCCCAATAGCAATGGCCTCCGGCAGGATCAACCGGAGTGGTAACCTCGGTGCCTGGTTCCCGGCACCGAGGGGGTTTGGCGGGTGTCGACGTGGTGTCGACACACCATTGCATGGTCTGATCGTTCGGAGTCACCGGCGTTCCGGATGACACCGAACTACCAAGGCTCACATCAGATTTCCGCTTACGCCGGAGCGCAGGGGGCGAAATCCTCATCTCTTCTTCCGGACCAGA
>NZ_JBLZNJ010000014.1:0-1350 GCF_051194155.1 Halorubrum zhoui
TTGACATCCACCCACGACTGAAGTCGTGGGATTCCTCTCGTGGGAGTCTCAGTCGGTCTGAGCTTCCCCGAGAGCGACATTCCCACTCGCTGTGGTACTCTGGGTTGTGCATTCCTCGTTGGCCGTTGTCTCCACTGCGACCGAGGGCGGGCTATGATCTTCCCGCCAACTGTGTTTGTTCCACTTGAGGTACACAGGCCGTGCCATCGACCCTACTGTGGTGTTCTGCTGTCTCAAAAACGATTCCGACGCCACCAAGTCAGCGTGTCCTTCAAACCCGCATATGCACGTCAACGAATCCCCGTGACGAACAGTCTCTTCACGCTTGCCACATTCAGGGCACTCCTGACTCGTCCACGCCTCGGATTCTTCCTCGAGCGTGATACCGTATTCTTCGCACACGTCTTCGAGGCGGTTGATGAACCGGCGGTACGCCCAGAAGTTGTGCGTTTTCTCGTTCACACGAGGCGACCAGTGCGTGTCGAGGACACCCGTGATGTCGCCAACGTACAGCGTTGAAACGCCTTCCTCGTGCACGCATTCAACGAGGTCACGCACAAGACTGTCTTGGGCGTGGTTGCGCTGGTTCGTGCGTTTTCGATACAAGCGGTCGATGCGCTTGCTGGACTCACGCTGGTCTTCGAGACGGGACTGATAGTGCGCGATTTGTTCCGTGAGTTCACGGAACTGCTCGAACAGGTCGCGTCCTTCGTATATGAATTGAGACCCGGTCGATACTGTGCAGGCGACGAGGTTGTTCGCGCCAACGTCCAGAGCGGCTTCTTCTGAAGCCAGTGGTGAGTCCAGTCGAGAATCATCGATAGTGACTGGTTGAAAAGCCCTGAACGCTTCGGCGGTTTCGTCGTACACAATTTCGAGCCGGTTCTGTTCGCCGCTCCACTTCGGGTCGCCTGCAATTTCAACACGAAGCCGCTGATTCCGACTTAACCCGAGTTCGTCTTTGAGTTTGGAGCCAATCGGCACTTCGAGCCGGGAACGGTTCCCGTATCGGATGGTGTACTGGTCGTTGCGAACGTAGGTACGCAGCACCCGTCCCTCTTCGTCGTTGCCCCAGTACCCCGGAGGTGACGGTTTCTCATCAAGTGTTCCGGCGTGGTACTTCTGGTTGAGGTCGAAGAACGACCGCCACGCTTCACTGTTTTTCCGAATGATTTGCTGGGCAACACTACTGCTGAGGACGGATTTGTATGTGCCTTCGAGACTGCCAGTGTCAGCATCCCAGACGCTTTCATCGTCTTCGAGGAAGGCTTGGCGGCGAGCGTAGTTCGTCTCGTTCCAGAGACTCGCAGAAGCATCCAACCATCGAACGAACACCTCACGCTCTTTGAC